>SYGP01000002.1 GCA_005799495.1 Planctomycetia bacterium | reverse complement strand
TCACGAGCATCGCGAGCTTCTCGGGTGTGTTCGCGTGCTTGGCCACGAACTCGGGGTTGATGAGCATCCGCGGGCGGCGCGTGCACTCGACCGCAGCGGTGGGCACGGCGGTCGACTCGACGATTTCGGAGAGTTGCAGCAAGGCCGGCAGGCCGTGCGATGCGGACGGGAAGGCGTTGATCAGGCTGTCGGCGATCGAGGCGTGAAGGGTCATGGCGTGAGGCTCCAGGAGGTTGGGATGATGAGGGTCACGGGAAGACGGAAGCGGTCGGTGGTCACGGTGGGTGCGCCGCCGCGCAGGAAGACATGGCTCGACGCACGCGCGAGCACGGCGAGCACCACGTCCGGGTCGTCAGTCAGGCCGGCGAGCGCATCCCCTGCTGCGTTGCGCAGGACACCTGCGACCGGCGGCAGGCGGACCAGCGCCGGGCACGGCCGCGCGGCGGCGGCAGCGAGCCGCGTGTAGCCGTCGTCTGCCGACGCACACGCGACGACGAAGGCCTTGCACACCTCGCGCCAGGTCGCGACGTTCGGGGGCATGGCGTCCACCCAGAAGCGCAGGCGCTGGCACGCATCGCGACCGCTGTACTGAGCCGTCGCGTCTGGGCGGCAGCTCATGTTGTGCAGGACCGGCGTGGGGAGCGCGCCCGAAGCGGACTCGAGGGTGGGCCTCATTGCTGCGCCCCTGCGGCGTGCGGGCGCTTGCGGGCGCGCCGAGCCGTGGCGACGGCCGGTGCAGCATCGGCTGCCGCGAGCGCGGGTCGCTCGGCCAGCAGCGTGCGGATCTCCTTCCAGGATGCGAGCACGGCGTCTGTGTCGACCGCGCGCACGAGCTGTCCCTTGGCGAAGAGCCCCGCGAGCAGGTTGCCCAGCAGGTCGTGGTCCGCTTGGGCGCCGGCGTGCTCCTCGATCGCGGCCATGATGCTGCGCCAGGCCTTGTACTCCTGCGAACCCGACGAGAGCGCGGTCGCAACATCCTGCCTGCTCGCGACGAGCGCGTAGAGCTCGCCGCATTGATCGGCGACCGCAGTCATCAGGCCGGCGGCCAGCCCCTGCTCGACAAGCCAGTGCGCGAGCGCGTGCCGGCCACCGGCAGGCAGGTGTGCGAGCGCATCGGCGACATACGCGGAGCGCTCATGCAAGCTCAGTTGCGGCATGGCGGCGGCGCGGATGGCACGACGAGTTGGATCGGGTTCGGTCGCCAGCGCTCGGCGCGGGTCGCCTGCCGAGAGCCGCGCGAGCTTCCATGCAGCGGAGTGCGCCACCATCAGGCGCGAGTCGTCGACCGCGATCCCCTGCGCGCGCTGTGGAATGCTGGCGCTGACGGCGATCCAGCTCGATTCGACGATGTCCGCCGCCGGTTGGGCGGCGAGCCGCGCAGCGTGCACGGCGGCGATGTTGCGGTAGAGCATGGCAGCGCGCCGCCCCGACAGCGGCGCGCCGAGCGTGGCGGCGTGGCGGATCACCTCGCGCACCACGTCGGTGATCGCGCTGCCGGCGTACTCGAGCACAAGCGGGATCTCGCGTTCGATGAGGGCGATCGCCTCCTGCACGGCGCGGCGGGCTGCGTCATCGGGCTGGGTGTCTTGGCTGGTGATGACGGCGGCCTGGTCAGTCTCGGTGAGCTGCGCCCAGGCGGGCACGGTGATCACGAAGCCGAAGCGGTCGGCCAGCGCCGGGTCGAGCGCTTCGCTGCCGAGGTAGTCCTGGCCTGCCACCGCATCGTCCTGCCGCGTGGGCGGGTTCATGGCCGCCCATCGGTGGCGCAGCGCATCGAGCGGCATCCCCTGCACCACGCGTTCGTGGATGATGGGAAAGAGCCGGTTGAGCATGTCGGGGCGCGCGCGGCTGAGCTCGTCGATGAAGACGGCCTGTGCTCCCCAGATGGACGCGGGCGTCTGAACGAACTTCAGCGTGCCGTCGGCATCGGGAAGTGGGTAGCCGATCAGGTCGTCGTAGTTGACGAGGCTGGCGTTGTAGTGGCGCCAGGCCAGGCCGAGCGCCTGCGCGAGCCGCGTGAGCAGCAGGCTCTTGGCAGTGCCGTGCGCACCGATGAGCAGGAGCGGCGTCTGCGTGGCGAGTGCGGCGAGGATGACGGGCTCGAGGTGGTCGTAGCCCACGATGCCCAGTGAACGAAGGACGGTTCGATGCGTGGCCATGGATGGCTCCAACGCATGCCGACGGTTGGACACCTCGAAGGTCCGCGCGGCGACCATCGCCGCTCAACATCCGGCGCGGGGTGGACCGCCGATGAATGGTCGTAGCGCGCGGGCGGGCGCGCAGAAGTGCGCGACCGTCGCGGGCCGCGACCGAATCAAGGCGGACGCTGAGTCGTGTGATCGCAGGATGCGATCCACGCGGCGGCCGCCTTGGTGGCGGGCCCCGCGGGCGTGTTGCGTGATGAGCGAAAAATGCTTCGTTTGAAGCGATTTTGCGCACCGCGCCGCATGCCCCTTTCGGGGTGTCCTCCGCACCGTGACGCACGCGCGATGCGTGGCTCGGTTGCGATCCGGCTCTCAGAGGACTGCCGGAGATCGGAATGCTGGAAGGAAGATATACCGCAGCGCACGCTTGTCAAGGGCGAGGTGGGTGTGGAGCGCGACTAGCCTGCGGGGCGATGGTGCGGCGGCACATGGGCTCACTTCAAGCATCACCCCGCACCGCGGCCGGGCGGCATCTCATGCTGCTCGAGCGATTGCAGGAGCTGCTGCGCGACAGCCGGTACACCACGACCTACAAGTTCGCGGTGCTGCATGCGTTGTGTGATCTTGCGCTTGAGATGCCGGCACAGGAACAGCGGGTGCCGATCTCCCGGCTGGCCGAACGCGTGATGGATCTCTACTGGCAGCAGGTCATTCCCTTCCAGGCGCCCAGTGCGCGCAACCCGATTTCGTTACGCCAGAGCACCGGTGGGCCCGCCGCGGTGGTGCAGCTCGTGGCAAGCTGCCGATCGGCAGGACGCGGTCGCCGTGGCGGCAGATCACCGGTGCACCGCCGGCTTGACTACACACCGATGTTGCTGGTCCTTCTGAAGAAAGACGTGCTGCGCCGGTTGCAGCCGGGGGCCACGCCATTCCTCTACCGAACGCCGATCGGCCGTGATGAACTGGAGCTGTATCCCGGCGTGGCGGCCGCTCTGCGTCGCTTCCACGGCTTGCTCACCGACACGATCCAGGCACGGTGGACGGCGTGGATAGAACAACGCAACCCGCAAGTACGAGGCAGTGATGCGCTTCGCGAACACTTGTTCGGCGTTGACCGAGTCAGCCTTCGAGTTGTGGTGAAACCAATGCTGGTGTTACAGAACGGTTGCTGTTTTTATTCGGGCGTCCGTATCACTGAACGCACGGCCGAGGTCGACCATGTGCTGCCCTGGAGCCTGACCCGCAACAACTCGGTCGGCAACCTTGTGCTGGCCAGCAAGCGCACAAACCTCGCGAAGGGAGATCGCTTGCCGACGGCGGAAGAGGTGAAGCGTTGGATAGCGCGGAATCGGGACCATTCCGATGACCTCGCGCGGATTGCCGAGGAGGCGAATCTTGAGTGGAGGCCGGAGGGGCTGGCGCGACTGGCGCACACTCTCTCGATGCGCTGATTGCATTCCCACCGACTAACGCGCTCGCGAAGCAATCTCGAACCAAGCTGGCGGCAAGGGCACGGCGAGTTCACCGGTGACACTGATGGGTCGTTCCCCCTGCAGCTCGGTGGGGCGGAAGGCACCCATGAAGCAGAACGGAGATGAACCGAACTCGTCATCCCGGCTCTGCCGCACGAAGAGCCACATCGTTCCGTGCCCCTCTTTGGCACCATGGATCCGCTGACCGTCCTTCGTACCAGCGTGGGTTGCAGCAGGACTTTGCCAGTGGAACACCGCTGGGCTGACCGCATAGTCGCGATATCGCGTACGTTCTGTGAACCCCGCTTCGTCTTTGTCAAGCGTCACGAACATCAGATAGGCCGAGTGAGACGGAATCCACAGCACGCCCGACTGATGCGTCGTTGACCAGACCGACGGCCAACCGAATGCGGCAAGGATTTGTGATCGCGTATAGCACCCGTGCACAGAAAGCGGCACGGGGGCCCTCGCGCTCTCGGCAAGCGCAAGACGAGGTTGGACTGCATTCGCCACACTGGCATCGAGCAGGTCTTGGCACTCCGTGCGAAGCACTACGTTCTCTCTCAACTCGCCAAGGACGTCGAACACACTGGCAGGGCGATCCAGCCCCCGCTTGCGCTTCACGGCATCCGCAAAGCCAACACACACCATGTCGCTGCGCAACCGGTCGCTCTGGGATAGACCAGCCACCACGGTCCGCGGATCAGAATGCTCGAGCTCCTTCAGGAGCTTCACACCAAACGATGCAACGGCATTGTCGCGCATGGCTGCGAGCGCGCCGAGCCCCGCCAGAAATGGCGAGACGGAGCTGAGTGCACCCGTACTGCCGTCGCCCGCCACCGCCTGCCGAAGCGCATACCACGTCCGCTTTCCACCTTGCCCGGAGTACAGCTCGCGCGGATCAAGCTGGCGCCAGTCAAGAAACTCCCGAAGCGAAGGATGGCGCCCAAGTTGCTCACGCTGGAACCTGATGTCTTCCACCCACTTCGCGGTAAGGCCACGAATTGCCGAGCGAATGCTGGCGATCACGCGCTCTTGCGCAACGCGTTCTAACGTCACCGAGCAACCGGCAGGCAACGCCGAGAAGCCGCTTCTCACTTGACCCTCAATGGAGACCCCTGGATCAGCCAGCAGCGCCCTCAGCCGCTGGTCGAACCGATACTCCTGCCGGTGTTGCCCCACAAAGTCCAACACCGTCAAACAGTCCTTGCCCGATCCGGGCGACAGTCGAAGCCCACGACCAAGCTGTTGAAGGAACACGGTCAGACTATTTGTGGGCCGCATGAACAGCACCGTGTCAACCTCAGGGATGTCAACCCCTTCATTGAACAGGTCCGCAACGAAAACAAGCTGCGTCTCCCCGCGCCGCAACCGACCAATCACCTCGTCACGTCGCGCAAGGTCATCTGATCCATCAAGTGACTCGGCACGAAGTCCAAAACGACCTTGACTCTCTGCAGTTGCGCGCCACCTCTCAAAAACGCTGGCCATGTCACGCGCATGTTTCACCCCACTACAGAATCCGATCGCACGCATGCGCGAGGGGTTGGCAACATAGTTGTCAATCGCGGCGCTCACCCCACTCACCCACGATTGACCAGCGAGGATGTATCGACTCTCGACGGCAGACATGACGTAGCCGCGTTGGCTCGACCAGCCGACCTCACGGAGATCAATGTCATCCGTGATCCCAAAGTATCGAAACGGCACGAGCAATCGACGGGCGATTGCATCGGGGAGTCGAATCTCGGCCGTCACACGAGACTCGAAGTGCCGCGTCACATCGGATTCATCAGCCCGCTCAGGCGTCGCAGTCAGGCCGAGCAGCGAAGCAGGATCGAGGGAATCAAGAAGCGCACACCACGTCGGCGCTTCCCCGTGATGGGCTTCGTCGACGACGACATAGTCGAAGTCAGCTGGGGATATGGAGCCGTCATGCACACGGGCCGACCACGACTGGATCGAGGCGAACAGCGCTTGACACGGCCAATCGTTCTCTCCGCCCACCAAGAACCCACCGAAGTTGAGATCACGCAGGACTTGGCCGAACATGACCCTGGCCTGACGCAGGATGCGCTCTGAATGCGCGATGTACAGCAGCTTTGGACGGCGTCCCTCGCGGGCAACAAAGTCGGCTTCGAACCGGCGATAGTCGAAGGCCGCAATCATCGTCTTTCCGGTTCCCGTCGCCGCAACGACCAGATGCCGCCGCCGTCCGAGCGAACGATCAACCTCGATCCTGTCGAGGATGGCCTGCTGGAACGGCTTGGGTTCTAGGTCAAATAGAGGAAGCGAGACAGCCTGAGGAGCCGCCCCTGCGAGGGCACCCGATTCGCGCGCCACCAAGTCCCTGAACTGTTGGTGAGTCGGGTGGTCCTCTGCGAGGCCGTACTCGGTGAACTCAGGGTCGCCCCACCACTGCTCAAACGTCTCTTCGATCTTGGTCCACAAGCCTGGCGAAGCGACCTGAGACAGCCGAACGGTCCATTCAAGGCCTTCGGTGAGTGCTGGCCGCGACAGATTCGCAGATCCAACGTATGCGCTGCCGAATCCACTGCTGCGCGCATGGATGTAGGCCTTGGCATGCAGTCGGGTTGAGTCGGTTTCAGTTGAGAAGCGGATCCGAAGCCGCCCGTGATGCTGCCTTGATACCGAAGCGAGGACGTCCAGTGCCTTTGGGTCTGTTGCGCCCATGTACGCGGTCGTCACCACGCGCATCGAGCCGCCACGCTCCAGGAATGCCGTCACATCGCTCTGTAGCAACTTCACAGCGCTGAGCTTGATGAACGACACCAGCCAGTCCACACGATCGCATGTTGCTAGCTCTCGTTTCAACTGAAGCAGGAGGCTCTCAGTGCCTTCCCTGCCCGTCAGAAGACCGTGGTCAGAAAGATCTGGCGGCTGATCGCCGTGCTTGGGGCCGATGCGCTCGAGCACCTGCGGCTGGATTAAAGTCGCTCGACCAGCTTCGCCATCAGATCCGTCTCCGATGAAGGCGAGCAACCGATTGGCGAGCTCGATGTCTGACTGCGTGGCTTCGCGATCAACACTCAGCCGCGCCTCAAGAGACTCCAGAAGCGACACTGCGAGCTCTCTTGCGACAAGTCGCGCATCTCGACCCCTCATGGGCCGCGTCGCCACCTCGAATCCCGCCCGACGTGCGGACTCCAGCAACTCCGACACGCGCGCGTCAATCAGGCTGTCATACAGCCCTTCAACCGGTAGCCCGTTGACTCGACGGATTCGCCGATAGGAGGGCGATTCGAACGGCACTCGCGGAGCTTAGCGAACCGCCCCACTCACTTCCGCCCCCTGCGTCGCTTCAGCTCAACCAGCAGGCCCTGTTCGCCGCGATCATCAATGCGTTTGCCGCCGCTGACAACAGCGCACCTGTCAACTCGGTTCTGCGCCTTCTTGAACGTGGTCCTCGTGCGCTGCACGGTTTCCTGAGACACGCGTGTGGGAAACGAGGCCACATTGCGCGACACCATGAAGATGCCGACGACACAAGTCGCCGTCGGCCGCGAAGCGCGCGCGTCACGCCAGGCAAGCTCGCCCAAGTCTGAAGCAACGTGGTGTGACGAGGACCTCGCCGCCCACCAGGCCAAACCTGCGGGCTCACGCCTGCCTCGTCACCCGGCGAGGAGACGGTCCACGGCAATCGCCGCGGTGAAGTCGCGCTCGCTCAGTCCACCCGCGTCATGCGTGGAGTAGCCCAGACGAACGCGGTTGTAGAGGACATGAATGTCCGGATGATGCTGCGTGCGTTCCGCCTCCTCTGCCACGCGGTGGACGAATCGCATTGCAGCCACGAAGTCCGGGAAGGCAAACTCCCGTTCGATCAGGTCGCCCGTGCGTTTCCACGCGGCAATGGACGGCATGCGGGACTGCACCTCGGCATCACTCAATCGCTTCACCATGCGTTGGATCGTACTTCGTACCATCCCCGCTCAGGTGCCGACAACGCATGTAGACAGCGAAGTTGATTCGGGTCCGCCGAAGATTGCGGTCGTGACGCATCAGGCGAACGATGCCCACGCACAGGTGGCGCGCACGCTCGTTGCACGCTTCGGAATGGAAGCGAAGGCGCTGTCCGATCCCGATCCCGCACGGATCGCGATGGCGGTTCGCGAATCGCACGCATTGGTGGTGGTTGGTTCGCCCTCCGAGGAAGTGCTTGGATCAACCGCCGTGGCGGAGGCGATCGCATCCATGCTGCCGATTGTCGCGCTCTGTGCGGGGGCGCCACCCACGCGTCTTCCGCCCGGCATCTCCTTCGCTCTCGACGCCGACGATGGACCGGATCATCTCGCTGTGGCACTTCGCGCCTTGGTGGCGCGGCAGCGTGATGTGCGGCTGCTGCAGCTCGATGCCGCAACGGCCATGCGCTTCTCAGGCGGACTTCGCCGCGAGATGGAAACGCTTCACGGCGAACTCCAACTCGCGGCCTCCGTGCAACAGGAGTTCCTGCCGCGCACATTGCCGACGCTCGGCGGCATGTCGAGTGCCGCTCTCTGGCGCCCCGCCGCGTTCGTCTCCGGCGACATCTACAACGGCGTTCGCATCGATGAGCATCATCTCGGCCTGTTCGTCACGGATGCGGTCGGTCACGGCATGCCTGCGGCGCTGCTCACCCTCGTCATTGCGCGAAGTCTGCAGGTGAAGGAGATCGGAGAGGACTCGTATCGAGTCCTGCCACCCTCCGAGTCACTCGTGCGCATCAACGAAGAGATGCTGCAGCGCTCCACGCGGATGACGCGCTTTGCCACTGCGATCTATGCGGTGATCGATACGCGAACACATGCGCTCAGCGTCTCTTCTGCCGGACACCTGCCCTTGCTGCACGCGCGCCGAGGAGGACTGTTCGAGCCCGTCGAAACGCACGGGGGCTTGCTCGGTGTATTCAAGGATGAACACTTCTCGCAGGCGAACATCCAACTCCAACCGGGCGACAAGGTGCTGCTGTACTCCGACGGATTCGAACAAGCGTTCCCCGAGCAGGGTCAGGCCGCATCCTCGCCACGGCTTCCCAACCGCCGCTACTTGCAGGTCTTCAACGAGTTCGCATCGCTCGACGATCCGCAGGCATTCGTCGATGCGATCACGGGTCGCCTCGAAGAGGAGCGCAATGTGTTCCCGCTCGTGGACGATGTGACGCTGCTGTGCAGCGCGTGGAGGCCGTGAGGTCAGCGGCGCGCGAGCTGCTGTGCAACGGCACGCGCCACAAGACGCGCCAGCGGATCCGCCTCGAGATTGACTCGATCGCCCGCGCGCAGTGCGCCGAGCGCAGTGCAGTGGATCGTGTGCGGGATCAGCGCCACTTCGAAGAAGCCGCTGCCGCACGCGGCAATCGTGAGTGAGACGCCGTCCACCGCGATCGAACCCTGTGCGCAAATCACATCGTCCCATCGCTGCTCGGCGGTGCTGTCCACGGCGATCCGAACACGCCATTGACCATCGGTGCGGTCGACGGAATCCACCTGTGCCGTGCCCTCCACATGCCCCTGTACCCAATGTCCGCCGAGCGGATCGCCCAATCGGAGCGCAGGTTCGAGATGCACACGCTTTCCCCGCTGCCATCCGCCCAGCGTCGTTCGTTCAATCGTCTGCGGGATCGCATCGAAGTGCAGCACGCCGCCATCGAGTGACGCCACGGTCAGGCAGATGCCATGCACGGCAACGGAATCCCCGACCTGCACGCGCGCGACGATGGTCGGACACTCCACGGCGATACGAAGACCTGCCTCGGACCGTGTGAGATCCGTGATCGTGCCGGTGGATGGAACGAGTCCCGTGAACATGGGTCACCTCCACGCCCGAACGATGGACGCTTTCGGATAGTAGCGCCCGAGGATCGCGCGCTCGTCGCGTCCCGCGCGTCCCATCGCTTCCGCTCCGTGCTGGCACATCCCGACGCCATGTCCAAAGCCGCGGCCAGTGATCGTTGCATTGCCGCCCTTGATGACGACATCGCAGTCGCACGACTTGATGCTGCTCTTCCCATCACCCGCCGCATTGATCGCGCGGCGGAAGTCCTCCGCCTCGAGCAGAAGATCCGCACCCCGCGCAGGTCGCAGACGCATGGCGATCGGTCGTCCGGCCGCGTTCCGATCCGCCGCTTCCACGCGGACGAGTCCATCCAACTTCGCCAATTCGGCGCGTCCATGTGCCGCGCCCCACGCACGCAGTCGCGTCACGATCGCCGACACGGGAATCACCACCTTCCACGACGCGACCGGGGAACCGCCACAACATCCCTCCTTTCGCGCAGCGCCGTCACCCGTGGAAACGCTGGCAATGTCGTGGTGCGGATTGTCTGTCACCGTCCCGAGTGCGTTCGCGGGTCGACCTCCGCACGCGCTGGAGTAGTACGCGGGCACAACGCTTCCAGACTCGACGAGAACCTGGCCGCGCGTTTGTCGCACGGCGTCGTTTGCCTTTGCATTGTCGGTCGCACCGATCCAAGCCTGACTCAGCTGACCCGCCACCATGTCATAGTGGCGCCGCCCCTCCCAGCGGTCGGACTCCACCGTCGCATAGCTGCGCGCGGCGATCGCCTGTGCGCGGTAGGCCGCGGGCGTCCACGATGGATACAGCTCCTTGGCGATCACGCCCGGCAGGTAGGACTCCATGCCGACGCTCATGACGAGGTCAATCCCATCCTCGGTGTCGTACACGCTCATCTCGCCTGGCCAGTCGCGGTCGTTCCAGCGGATCTCACCCGCCTTGCTGAGCGGCTCAATCCACAGCGGTCCACTCGCGAAAGTGCGTTCGCTTCCCGCGGCGCCGCCACCAGATCGCGACACCTTCCATCCACCTTGCACTGCGCGCACGGACAGCTCTCCTTCCACGGTCCACGCCGACGAAATCGGATCGCCGTCTTGCAGCACTCGCACCTTGCCCGCCGACTTCAATGCGATCGCCTGCGACCGAGGCACTGATGCGAGGCGGATGGCTACTCGGGGCTCCGTTGTGGGCGGCGCTGGAAGAGGTTTGGGTGGCAGCGGCTTCGGCGGCGCGGAAGGCGGCGTGACCGTGGGTTGCTCTGCCGGGGCGGATGGCTCGGGGGATCCCTGCGCCACGGCGGAGCGTTCACTCGACACGGGGCGCGCCGGCGCCACAGGCCGCACGGGCTCTGGCGATGAACATGCAGCGATCAGCAGTGCGCTCAGTCCGATGCAGGCGCGGAGCCAGGGCATCAGAGGTGCGCGCCTTGGCACGGATCACTCGAGCGGACGGAGCGACAGCCCATGGTTCGCGAGCTGCAACTTGATCTCATCGAGACTTGTCAGTCCGAAGTTCTTCAGTCCCATCAGCTCCGCCTCGGTGCGGCACGCCAGTTCGCCCAGCGTGCGCGCCTCCAGAAGCGAGATGGCTTTCTTCGCACGGACGCTCAGCTCGAGGGTTGAAACCGAGATCGCCAGCACGGCTTCGTCATGCTGTGTCTTCAGATAGTCGAGGTACTCGCGGCGGAACGCCTGATCGTGGCCGCCTTCGAGTGCCTGTCCGAGCCGCAGACCGCGCGCGGCGAGCATCGCCTTGATCTCGCTGATGCTCGACTCGCCGAAGTTCTTGAACGCTAGCAGTTCCGCTTCGGTGATTCGCAGCAAGTCGCCAAGCGTGCGGATGTCCACCTTCTTCAGGCAGTTGCGCGCACGACCGCTGAGTTCGAAGTCGGTGATGGGCGTATTGAGGATCGCGTTCTTGCGAAGCTCCTGCTGCCGAGCATCCGCATCGATCGTCATCTCGGTCACACCCATGACATCCTTCAGGTACATGCGCGCCCTCGGATGGGTCGGGTGCTCATCCACGATGCGACGCAGGCAACGCTCCGCGCGCGAGAGTTCGTTCAAGTCCTCATACAGGATGGCCAGATTGATGAGCGCGTTCACCGGCGGCTTCTTCCCGAAGCAGATGCGCTCGTACAGCTCGATCGCCTCGTCGTCCTCGCCGATACGGTCGAGCAATCGAGCGAGCGAGAAAACGGTGTCCACGGCGTGATGCTCGGTAAGTGCAGCGCGGTAGGCCTCGACTGCCGCGTCGCGGTCGCCCGCTGACTCGCATTGCCGCGCACGATCGAGATGTGGCTTGGCCTTGGCAGCATCGCCCGCATGAAGCGGCAAGGTGGTGGATGTGGTCATGGTGGTCAAAGTCTTCTCTGCAGTGGAAGGAGTGTTGGCGGCTCGCAGACGCCTCGGACCGAACATCATAGCGGGTTCTGACCGCGCGACGCAGCATCTTCTTCGACGCCGCGTGCGCTCATGTGCAGTTGCAGGGTGCGCCACGCGCCTCGCTCGAAGCGCCACGCCAGCGCCGCGCCGAGCGCAAGGATGTAGAGGGTGGCGCCCGCCCACGGTCCCCAGGAGCCCCACTCCGGGAACGCCACCGCGAAACCCCAACCGCCACCCACGATCAGCGTCCAACTGAGCACTGCAGTCAGGAGCCCAGGCCAGAGCGTGTCGCCGGCGCCCCTGAGCGCGCCGAAGTAGACGATGCCGAGGCCATCGAACGCCTGGAAGACGGCCGCGAGAATCATCACGGAAGATCCGATCGCCACGATGCGATCTGCATCGCCTTCACTGCCGGCTCCGCCGAGAAAGACGCGCATCATCGGCTCGCGCAACAGCAGCATGAGCGCACCCCAGATCGACATGTACACGATGCCCATCCAGAGTGAAGTATGCGCAGCCTTTGCAGCGAGGTCGGGTTCGCGCGCACCGATGAACTGCCCAACGAGGGTCGTGGTTGCCACTGAAAATCCGACAGCAGGCATGAACGACAGATGCATGTACCGCAGCACGATCCAACCTGCGGCGAGATGCTCCGTGCCGAATCGACCGATGAGCGCGGTCATGAAGATGGCCCAGCACAACATCTCGTTGCCCTGTTGAAAACTTGCGGGCCAACCGACGCGCAGCAAGTCTCGAATGCCGCCCACATCGATGCGCCACGCCGATCGTGTGCCGTACTCCCGCGCCATTTGCGGACCAAGGAAGACGAACGCCGGGATTGCACACTCGACGCATGTGCCGATCACCGTGGCGATCGCCGCACCCTGCACTCCCATCGGTGCCACCCCGGGCACCCCTGGCCACCCGAGCGCAGGCAGTCCAGAATCCCCGTAGATCAGAACATAATTGCAGATCACATTCACGATGTTTCCCGCGATGGCAGAGACGGTGATCACCTTGGGTCGACCGATGCCGAAGAAGAAGTTGGTGATCGCCTTTCCTGCGAGATTCACGGCTGCACTAAACAGCAGCACGCGTCCATACGCGATCTCGAGCTCGATGAGCGCGCGCTCATGCCCCATCGCCTCGAACGCCATCGGCAGCCCCCAGATGGCCATCGGCAGCAGGAGCAACCCCCAACTGATCACCGCAAACCAAACGCCGCACCACGCATAGCCCGCCGCGCGCTTCGACTCGCCGCGCCCGACGCACTGTGAGACGAATGTATTGACGAGCGTGATCACACCGTAAAGGAACGCCATCGCCGTCCACGCCCACACGCCGCCATTGCCCTGCGCAGCAAGTTCGAGCTCCCCGAGTTGCGACACCATGAGGCTGTCGACAAACTGCATCACGGTGTAACTCGACATGGTCACCACGGTCGGCCATGCCAGCGACCAGACGCGCTGAACCCGCTCGAATCCGTCGAGATGATGAAAGTCTGCGTGCTGTGCTCGCTGCATGAAAGGGAACGCCTCGTGCTGCGGCGAAAACGCCGCGCGTCAGAGATCGACCGTGACCATGTCGCTTGCACGTCCCGCCGAAACGGGCGGATGGAACACCTGCGATGCGAACGCCTCGAGTCCTGTCACCAAGGCCATCTGCGCCCGCGTGCGGGCGGCATCGAAGGCATCGGCGGCGGGCTGCCCGGCGAGTGCGGCGAGTTCCAGGGCGATTTGCGATTCGCTCTTGGCGAAGTCGATCGGCAGGATCGCACGCTCGAACGACTGCAGGCGACCGCGGGCGTTCTCGAAGGAGCCGGCCTTCTCAATCCATGTGGACGAGGGAAGCATCACTTCGGCGTGCGCGTTCACGCGTGTCGGCAGCGTGTCGATCAGCACGACGCGCCGCGTTGCGAGCGCAGCACCCATCGGTTCGGTGACCCACGCGCTTGGGTAGTTGCCCGTCACGAGCACGGTGCCGGCGCCCGCCGTTGTGAGCGCGGCGACGAATCCGTCGGCATCCGTGACCTGCGCCACCCCCGCCGGCAACTTGCGCGCTGGCTGCGATGCTGCGAGCGCCTCGAGCACGCGCCGCACGCCGCGGGCGTTCGGTGCCTTCTCCGAATGAATGGTGAAACCGCCCGTGAGCGTGCGATCCTGTCCGCTGCGCGGAATGGGGCCCACTCCCAGGACGGCGGATGGGTCAAGCCCCAGCACGAATCGACCGAGCAGGAACGCGTCCTCGCAGGAGAGCATCGGCGAGATCAGCACCGCCAGACGCCCTCCGCGCGCGCCAGCCTGCAGGACTTCCACCGCGCGGGCAAGCGAAGTCTGCCACGCTGCGCGCGGATCTTCACGGTCGAACGCTGGCGTTCCACGCACCGATGGCATCGTCAGTCGCTGCTCGCTGTGCACGAACTTCCAGCCGTAACGGACCTCATCGGTGATCCACCACTGGTTCACTTCGAGGTTCGTTCGCGGCTTCACGCGGTAGACCGTTCCCTCGTTGTGCTCGACGGAGATGTTGTCGCCGCTTGCCGTGATGCCATCGATGGATGGCGTCTTCTTCAGGAACCACACGCGCTGCTGGAAAAGGAAATCCTTGTCGAGCAGTGCGCCGACGGGGCAGAGATCCACGACATTGCCCGACAGCTCGTTGTCGAGCCCCTTGCCAGGGAAGACATCGATCATCTCGGTGCCGCCGCGCCCATCCACCATCAGTTCGTGGGTCTGCGTCACTTCCTTGGTGAATCGCACGCAGCGCGTGCACATGATGCAGCGGTCGCTGTACAGCAGCACATGCTCGCCGACATCCTTCTTCGGGTTCTTGATCTTGTCTTCTTGGAAGCGCGAATGGCTGCGTCCGTACTCATAGGAGTAGTCCTGCAGATGGCACTCACCCGCTTGGTCGCACACGGCGCAATCGACGGGATGATTGATGAGCAGGAACTCCATCACCGCTTTCTGGTTCGCGACCGCCTTGGGACTCTCGGTGGTGACGACCATCCCCTCCGCGGCAGGCGTGTGGCAGGTCGGCATCAGCTTCGGGATTTTCTCCAGCTGTCCCGTCTTCGGGTTCGGCTGACTGATCTCCGCCAGACAGATGCGGCAGTTCGCTGGAACGGAGAGTCCAGGGTGGTAGCAGTAGTGCGGAATCTCAATGCCGCCCTGCAAAGCCACATCAATGATCGATTGGCCCTTGGTGAACTCGAGTGGAACGCCGTTGATGGTCAGGTGAGGCATGATGAGTGGACGCGTGGGAAAGCGAATGCTGCGCCGATCGGAGGCGCATCCTAGCGACCGTCGGCAGGCGAGGCAGCGGGTCGCGTGATGCATTCGATCTCGATGGCGCCATCGACCACATCGACCGCGCAGATTTCGACCGACCGCCCATCCGCGAGCCTGTGAAGCGCGGGCAGCCGCCTTTGCGCGGCGGTCTCGCCCTCGAGGAAGCGCCAAGCGATTGCTCCGCCCGATGGAACGGGCAGCCGCCCGATCGCACCGGAGGCCGGTCGCAGTTGGACGGCGCCATCCTGCACACTCGGCACCACATCACAACTGAAGATGCGCCCACCTGTCTGCAGCAGCAGCGTCATGCAACCCGCATCGCAGCGCACTTCTGCCGCCACGCCCTCGAGCGGCCAGACGAAGGACGGATCATGGGAACGCCACTGCGGCAGCCGAACGGCCAGCCAAGCGTTCACGTCATTCGCATGAATGCGAATCGCCCATCGCGCACCGGGCTCGCGGATGCGTGAGATGGCAGCGGCAAGGCCCTGCTCGAGGTTCCGCGCCCGATCGGCGCTCGTTGGATCGGCCGCGATCTGAAGGGGGTCCTGCCAACCGCGCGGAGGCAGCGATGCGAGGACGAAACCTGCCGTGGCGAGGAACAGCAGCGCGCCACCTGCCACGAGCAGGAACACACCTGAGCGCCGCAACCGGGGGCCGCGCACCTCAGCCCTCGAAGGCCGTCACGCACACGGTGTCGTTCTGCCCGCCAAAGCCGAAGGAGTTGGAGAGGCATGTGCGCACCACCGAAGCGCGCGGCGTGTTGGGCACATAGTCGAGATCGCACTCGGGGTCCGGGGTCGAGTAGTTGATGGTGGGAGGCAACATGCCTCGCTCGATCGCCATCACGCAGGTGATGAACTCCACGGCACCTGCAGCCGCGATGAGGTGGCCGAGCATGCTCTTGACCGAACTCATCGGCACTTCCTTTGCAAGATCGCCGAACACGCGTTTCACGGCGAGCGACTCGATGGAGTCATTCTCCTTGGTTCCCGTTCCGTGCGCGCTGATGTAGTGAACGAGCGGACGTCCATCTCCACCGCGCGCGTGCGGATCGATGCCCGCCTGCCCAAGCGCCTGCAGCATGGCGGCCGCCGCACCCCGCCCCTCTGGTTCGATGTCCGTGATGCGGTAGGAGTCGGCGCTCGACCCGAACCCGATCACTTCCGCGAGTGGCTTCGCGCTGCGGCGCCGTGCATGCGCAAGCGTTTCGAGAATGAGCATCCCCGCACCCTCACCCATCACGAATCCGCCTCGAGTCATGTCGAATGGACGACTGGCTTTCGTCGGGTCGCCTGTGCTCGTGCTGAGTGCGGTCAACCGATTGAAACCCGTCACCCCGAGCACATGGATCATGGTGTGCGCTCCGCCGGCGATCATGACATCCGCCTCGCCGCCGCGCAGAATGCTGCACGCCTCGCCGATCGCCTGCGTGCTCGCGGCGCACGCGGTGAGACAGTTGGATGTCGGCCCACGCACATCGAACTCGCGCGCAATGTGTGCGAGCGGCATGTTCGGCTCCTGCTCAATCTCGCGCGCCGCCTGCAGGAGCGAGTGACCGAGCTTCGCCCAGGCCGCGCCATCCGTGCGTCCCTTCGCCGCATCCCACGAACGGATGTTCGCGGCGAGGTAGTTCATCGTGTCGATGACCCCCTCGCCCGCGCCGAGGTAGATGCCCACGCGCCGCGCGTTCGCGGGCGGCGTCTGATGCAACTGCGCCTGCTTCCACGCCTGTGCTGCCGCACCGAGGGCAAACTGCGAGTTGATGCCCGCATTCGCGTGCATGGTGATGTCACGAACGAACGGTCGCACATCGAAGTCCTTCACTTCCGCCGCAAACGTCGTGGGGAATGTGCGCGCATCGAAGCGCGTGATGGGTGCCATGCCGCATGCACCGCGCATCAGGGCGGACCACACCGTCTCAAGATCGTGCCCGAGAGGCGTGACCCAACCCATGCCGGTGACCACCACGCGCTCGGCATCGCTTCGGCTTGTGGCGTTCATGCGATCCTCCCGAGCACCATGGCAGCGCTCTGTCCGCCGAGCCCAGTGGTGGTGACGACGACATTGCGGAGCGGCGCAGCAATGGCGCCTCGCGCATCCGCGTCCACGCCGAGCTTCGCGGAACCGCTCGTCGAAAGTCGCGCAGGCAATCGCTGCTCACGCAGGCACCGCGCTGCGACGCACGCCGCGAGAGCGCTCGTGCCAGCCCCCACGATCCCAACTTGCGGGGCGACCGTGATGAGCGGCAGCGATGCCGCGCGGCCGCCGAAGATCTGCCGGACGGCGTGCGCTTCTGCGGCATCGACTCCCGCGATGCCGCTACCCATCGGCACCACTGCATCCACTTCTTCCGCACGAACGCCCGCCTGCTGCAGCGCACCCTCGACCGCTGCAGCGATGTCCTCTCCTGCGTTGGAGAGGTCCGCGCCCACCGTGTCATCGCAGCGGCACTGCGTTGCGGCAAAGCCGCGAAGTTCCGCCCACGCCGTTGCACCGCGCGATCTCGCACTCTCGGCGCTCTCCACCACGAGCAGACCGCCGCCCTCGCCCAGCACCGTTCCATCGGCCGTTGGATCAAACGGACGGACCGCCGCTGCACCATCGCCGCCCACGGGGACACCCGCGAGTCGCTGCGCGAAGGTCTGTCGCAACAGTCCCATGTAGTTGACCTTGCTCTCGGCTCCACCCGAGAGGCACGCATCCGCATCGCCGCGGCGAATCACGCGCATGCTCTCGCCGATCGACAGTCCACCCGACGCCTCCGCGCAGGTGATCGTGTTCGATGGTCCCTGGCAATCATGAATGATCGTGACATGGCACGCGAGCATGTTGGGCAGGTACTTGAGCAGCCAGAGCGGCGTGAGGTTGTTCATGCCGGTGCGCCCCCACTCTCCACAGTCGAACGAACCATCCGCGGTCTGACAGGACTGCATCGCAGCTGCCAACTCGTCGGAGTCGGCCGGGATCAATCCAGCACCGATCTGGCATCCCACACGCGCAGGGGGAATGGTCGGCGTTGCACCCTCCGCGGTGCCGCGCGTCACCAGGCCCGCCGAGTGCACGGCGCTCGCAGCAGCTGCCACGGCGATCTCGATGTCGCGTGCCATCACCTTCGTCGCCTTGCGATAGCTCTTGGGAACGATCGCACGGATATCGAGTTGCTCAGGCGCGATCGTGGCTGCCACCGTGCTGATGAATCCCGATGCATCCCATGCAGTGATCGGGCGGATCGCCGTCGCGCCGCTGCAGAGTCCATCCCAGAGCGCATCGATGCCGATGCCGAAGCCCGACACCGGTCCCATACCGGTGATCAGCACGCGTCTGGAAGATCCTGGCATGGGCGGCGGAGGATAACCGCGTCCGAACGGGCGCGTTCACATGCGGCGAGCGACCAGCAACGCCATCTCGAGTGCCTGCTCGTAGTTCAGGCGCGGATCGAGCGCCGTCTGGTAGGAGCGAAGCAGATCGCATCCCGCGAGTCCGCGCGCGCCACCCGTGCATTCGGTGACGTTCTCACCCGTCATCTCGAAGTGCACGCCACCGAGATTGGTTCCCTCGCGCCGATGCAGGTCGAACGATTCCTCGAGTTCGCTGAGGATGTGTTCGAACGCGCGGGTCTTCACGGGCACCTGCTGCCCATCCGTGCCCGTCACCGAAAGGACTTCCGTGTTGCCATGCATCGGATCGCACACCCACAGCACCCGGCGCTTGGTCGCGGCCACCGCACGCAACAGCGGCGGGAGCAGTTCACCGACCTGCCGCGCGCCCAGTCGGTGGATGAGCGTGAGTCGACCAGGTTCGTGGTGCGGATCGAGCCGCTCGCAGAGCTGCGTCAACTGCTCGGGAGTGGTGCTGGGCGCGACCTTTACGGCGATCGGATTCGCGATGCCGCGCAAGTACTCGACATGTGCGCCATCGACCTGCGAGGTGCGCGCGCCCAACCAGGGGAAGTGCGTCGACAGATTCCACACGCCATCGCGGCGCGGGACGGTTCGCGTCTGCGCGGACTCCAGTTCGAGCAGCAGGCATTCGTGGCTCGTGTAGAAGTCGACGCGCTGCAACTGATGCACTCGAACGCCCGCGAGCGTTTCCATGAAGCGCAGTCCCTCGCCGATGGAGTCGACCATGCGCTTGTACTCCGCGGCGCGCGGAGAGTGGCTGACCCAGTCGAGGTTCCACTGCTCAGGATGGTGCAGATCCGCGAAGCCTCCATCCACGAGCGCACGGATGAAGTTCAGCGTCATCGCCGAGCGCGCGTAGCCGCGCAGCAGCAGTCGCGGTTCGGGGCGGCGAGCCTCGGCGGTGAACTCCGGGCGATTCACATTGTCGCCACGGAACGAGGGCAGCTGCGTGCCGCCGCGAGTCTCAGAATCGCTCGACCGCGGCTTCGCGTATTGCCCCGCGAAACGCCCGATGCGAACGACGCGCTTGCGCGAGGCATGGGTGAGCACGAGACTCATCTGGAGCAGGATCTTCAGTTGACTGGCGATGCGGGAGGAGTTGCAGTCGGCAAAGCTCTCCGCGCAGTCTCCGCCGTGAAGCAGGAACCGATCACCAGATGCGGCCTCCGCAAGCTGCGACTTCAGCCCTGCAATCTCGCCACTCGTGACGAGCGGCGGGAGTCCGCGGATTTCCGCAATGACGCGGTCGAGTTCTGCGCGATCCGGCCACAGCACCTGCTGCTGCGCGGGGCGCGCGCGCCACGAGTCGGAGTTCCAGTCGCTCATTCGCGGGAAGGCTAGCGCGGCACGATGCGGGTGACAGGACTTGAACCTGTACGGGTTGCCCCACTGGAACCTAAATCCAGCGCGTCTGCCAATTCCGCCACACCCGCGGTGCACGCGTGCTTCGTACGATGATACGCATGGGCTTTGCGCAGACCGCTGCCACGAGGGTGATGCCGCTGCTGACGCGTCTGCTCATCGTGGCCGTACTGCTTCCGCTCGGTTGGCGGCTGGCGTTTTCGACCGTGTCATTCCCGCCTGCGGATGCGGCGCGGCTGCAGGAGCTCGGCATCACCACGGCTGGCGTGGACTTTTCACGGGTGCGTGCCACGCTCCCCGGCAACTCGGCTGACGCTCCGGCTTCGCCGACGCCCGCGACCGCTGCAGGCGCGCCGCTGCGTGAAGGTCGCGCGCTCTACCGAGTCTCGTTGACCGCCGCCCAATCTGGGCTGCCGGCACCTGCGCTCGCAGGCTGGGAGACGGCGCTTCTGCTGCTCGGTGGCAGCGTGTTCGTCGGCGTGGGTGTGTTCACGCGGCTTTTTGCTGCGCTGCTCGCGCTGCTGAGCGCAACTGCATTCTGGTTGGACTGCCTGCCCGCGCTTCGCGGCAGCGACTGGCCGCTCGATGGGACGGTGCTTGTGCACGCGGGCGCGCACCTCGCGCTCTTCATCTTGTGTGCAAACCTGCTGCTGCTCGGCGCTGGTGCGCTCAGCGTGGATGCGCTGCTCGGCGGCGGCGGCGGCGGCGCACGCAGTGCCAAAGGCGCGGGCAACAGAGGCGGCGGCGGACGGAAAGCGGGCGGCGATGGCCGGGCCGCAGACAAGGAGTGATGCATGCGAGGACGAACCGCCGTGTCGTGGGCGATGTCCATCGCGGCGCATGGACTGCTTGCGCTGCTCCTGCTCTCGGCCGGGGTTGCCCTCCTCCCCACCGAACGCACGCACCCGATGCTCGAGGATGGCGCAGCGTTCCTGTTCGAGAGTCCGCCTGCCGAGAAGCCTGCTCCGCAACCGCCGGCGGTGCCAGCGGTCGTCCTGCCGACACGAGAGTCCGCAGCAACCGCAGCGATCGCCGTGCAGTCCGCGCGCGACACGGCCGCCCGCATGCAGTCCTCTGCGGAGTTGCAGCGCGACACGCTCACCGCGACGCTGCCGATGGTGGCGCGTCCACTGCAGACTCCATCCACGATGTTCGCGATGGCGGGCATTCGACTGCCCGCCGTCCGGCGCATGGTTTTCCTTCTCGATGCATCTGGATCGATGATCGGCTCCTATCCCGCCGCGGTCGATGCCGTCATGGAGGCGATCGGCCGGCTCAGCGAGGAGCAGCAGTTCGCCGTCATTCCCTTTCAGGCGGGTGATGCGTTCCTGCCAGATGGCGATCCGCTGCGCCGCGCCGGGGCAACGCTCGGTCAGCGAGGTCGCGATCAACTGAAGGCGTGGCTGATCGACAAGATCATCCCATCGGGCGGAAGCAATCCGACGCGCGCGGTCCGTGCCGCCTTGGCACTCAAGCCGGATACGGTGGTGATCGTCAGCGCAGGCCTGCTCGGCGCGGGAGACACGACGCGCGATCGGGATGTGCTTCTTGCAGAACTCGATGCGCTGAATCCACGCGACGCGCGTTCAGGCCGGCGCCCCGTCGTGTTTGCATGCATCCATCTGATGCAGCAGGAGCCGCTCGGAGCGATGGAACTCGTCGCACGCGAGCATGGGTTGGCAGGTTCCTATCGGTTCCTGCCGCGCTTGAACGATTTGCGCGCGACGGGGGATGCATCGCCTGCGATCGACGATGATCTGACGCGCGGCGTCGCGGACGCCGTGGAACGCGCGAAGTCTGGCGACATCGCCGCGGCACGCGTGGCGCTCCTGCGCATTGGACTCGCCTACCCGCTGCATGAGGCATCGCCCGCCGCGCTGCTCGCCGCAGCGGAGATTTCCCTCCACCACGATCACGATGCCCGCTCCGCACGGCGACTCGCCGTTGCCGCAGCGCATGGCGCACGTGCCTTCGGACTTGGCTCGCTGCAGGAGCGTGCCGAATCCATCGCGCGCGATCCCGACGCACCGACCACGCCCGCACAGCCCACGGAAGCGAACCCATGATGACAGTCACACTTTCCACCGTCTTGCTTGCCCCCTTCTCCTCCGTCCCTTGCCTGACGCTCGCCCCCCCGCTGCTCGGCTCCCTCGATGCAGCCCGCATCTTTTTCTATTCGGCGAGCACGATGCCGGATGGATCCGTTCGGACGGAGTGGATCGGCAGCGCGATCATCTGGATCCTCATCGCGATGAGTCTCGTGAGTGTTGGCATGATCATCTCGGGCCTGCTCGCCCACCGCATGGCAGCGATCGCCCCGCCGCAGGCACTCGCGGCATTCCGCGGCGACAAGGCTGGACGCGCAGCACTCGACGAAGCTGCCGTGCTTCCGTGTGATGCGGGTCGCATCGCGCGCGCGGCGAGCGAAGCGTGGGTGCGTGGCCGGGGTGAACTCGTGGATGCCGCCGAACGCGCCGCGGTGGAGTGTGCCGCCCGTCGATTCCGGACGCTCGAACCCTTGCATGTGCTCGCGCAGATCAGCCCGATGATCGGACTCTTTGGCACTGTCTACGGCATGATCGTTGCGTTCCAATCCGTCGCTGCGTCGGGCGGACAGGCGGACCCTGCCCTGCTTGCAGGCGGAATCGGCACGGCGCTCGTGACGACATTCTGGGGACTTGTGGTCGCCGTCCCCGCACTGCTCGCCTATGCGCTTCTGCGCAACCGTGTCGACGCAGCACTCGCGAGCGCGCTCGAGAGCGTCCTGCACGCCGCGAAGGATGCACCGGAAGTGGGGAGCGTGGCTCGGTGAAGCGCGCGCTCGCACGCAACTCACCGGTCGATGCGGATCTCACGCCGCTGATCGACTTGGCGTTCCTGCTGATCGTCTTCTTTGTACTGGTCGCGCGAATGAGCGGTGAGCAGCTCCCCGCGATCCCCCTGCCGGCGCCGGCGGACATCGCCGCGACTCCTGCCGGTGCCTCGCGCCGAATCGCGGTGAATGTGCTCTCCGAGGAGGGCGGCGCGGTCCTCACGCTCGGAGGCGAGCGCTTCGCAGCGGACGCGTCTGGGCTCGACCGCCTTGCATCGTCGATCGCACAGCGCCTGCGCAGCGAGCCTGCGATGCCAGTGGACATTCGCGCGGATCGCTCACTCGCGTATCGCACGGTCGAACCCGCCATCGATGCGATCACCGCTGCGGCGGCGCAAGTCGGAACGCGAGTCACGATCCGTGTCTGCGCGCTGCAGGCGGAAGGCGGCACGCCGTGACAGCGACCCGCGCCATCGGCGGCATTCGCGTGCGGCTTGCCATGACTCCGATGATCGATGTCGTCTTCCTGCTGCTGGTGTTCTTCGTCTGCACGGTGCGCTTTGAGCGCAACGAAGCCGTCTACACATTGGACTTGCCGCAGCGGGGACGGACCGCGGATCCGCTTGCACTGCAGGAACGCCCACTCGTGATCCGTGTCGGCGCGCGGGCGGGCGATGGTGTGCCGATCGATCTCCACGCGGATGGACTGCGTGAACGCCCCCCATCGTTCGACGCGTTGGCAGCGGCACTCACTCGCGTTCGGCGAAGCACGGCTCCCGATGCAGCGAACGCGGGCCTCTTCGTGGCGGACCACCCCGTGCTCATCGAGCCCGCGAGCGACTGCGGCTGGCAGGACGCCGTCGACGCGTTCAATGCGGCCGTGCGCGCCGGCTTTCGCAATATCGGCTTCGCGCGGAGTGGCACATGAAGGTGCCTGACCGGCAGCGAGCGCCTCTGGGCCGTGCCATCGCTGCTGCGCTGGCGTTCCTGCTCGGGAATCTGGCGGGCGCTGCCGCCGTGGCGCAGTCCGCGCCACCGGACAGTGCAGCGCAGCGGCTGGCGGAGGATGACTTTCTCCGAGGCGTGGGCGATCTCGCGCTGCTGCGTGCGCTCGATGATCTCGACCGTACGGAACCCATGCGCGATCCGCAGTCGACCGAGGCGATGCTCCGCTCGATTGCCCGCGAGCGTGCCACCCTCCGTACCGATTCGCTCTCGCTGCCCGAGCGTCTCCAAGCGCTCGATCGATTGCGTGCGAAACGCACCGAGCTGGTGGCACGCGATACGCACGATCCCTTCACGGTGCTCTGGCTCGGCGATGCAGCGGAGGACGAGCTCTCGCTTGCGTTCTTTGGTGCCGATGGCGGCGCCGATGCGATTGCAGGCTCCTCCGGATCTGCGCTCGTCCCGAGGGCGAGGGCGGCGCTCGATCGCGTCCTGGTGCTGCTCGATACAGCCGACGCGCGCGCCGCGTCGCTGCCCCCCGACAGCGTTCCCGCTGGAACGCCGCTTGCGCAGCGCATCGACCGTGATGCGCGCGCACGACGGCCCTTTCTTCGCGCCGCCGTTCGCGCGATGCTGCTTGCCATCGAGCGCAGCAGCGATTCGGCAGCGACAAGTCGAGAGCGACCCGAGAAAGGTGCCGCGCTCCTGCGCGAGATCGCCGCGCTGCGCCCGCAACTTCCCCCTCGCCTCCGCCCGGAAGCCGATCTGGCGGAGGTCGCGGCTGCTGCGGTGGCGGCGCAGTGCGATGCCGCTCGATACGCCGCCGCACGCATCATCAGTGCGCGGGATCCGACGCTGACGGTTCTTGCGCGCATCCTCAGTTGCGACTGCTTGGTGAACGAACGCCGCGGTGAGGAGGCGATCCGACAACTCACCGCACTGCATGCCGTGCAAGGTCTCTCGACGCCACTTCGGTTGCTCGTGGCGGATGCGATCGTGCGCACCCGAGGAACGCTCGGCAAGTCACCGACCACGGAATTGACGCTGCGTCCGTGGATCGACACGCTCGACCGCGCCCAGGCATCGGAGCGCGCGGGCGTTCGACGCGCAGTGCTCGAGCGCATCGCCGGCGCCGCGCGCGGACAACCGGTGTATGGCGATCTGCCTGCTCTTGCGGAGGTCGCCCTTGCGCGCGAGGCGCTGCTGTCGAATCCAGCAGACCGCGCCGCGCTCGCTCGCCTCGCCCCACACGCGACCCAGACGCGCAACGCCACGGCCCAGGTCGCTGCGCTCGAAACGATCGCGGACGCGGTGGTGACTGCGCGAATGTGGCCCGAGGCTGCAGATGCGTACCGCGCTCTTGCACTCGCCGCATCGCAGGAACCTGTCTCCCTCCCCGCGATGCAGGCAGCGCTCGATATCGAGCTCGCGCTCGACCGAGCAGACCCTGCGGGCCGCGAGACGCAACTCGAGGAGACGCTCGGCTTGGCGATCAACCGTTTCCCGGAGCTGCCCACGCGACCGGCATCCCTGGCACAACTCGAGGCGATTCAGGTGCGCCGACTTCTTCAGCAGTCGGTGGCAGCTGCGCCCGAGGAGCGTGCATCGTTCGCGCAGCAGGCGGCGAACGCTGCGCAGCGGCTGACGGACTTGGATGCTGCCGCCCGCCGCGCAGGTCTCGACGCTGGCAATCGGGTCAGCGCAACGGCGGAGATGGCACGAACGGCCGCCGACTTCCTCGCACCGAGCGCCGCGCAGGCAACCCGTGCGACTGCCCTGCCTTCGAGCGAGCAGTGGGCATCTTGGAGCAAGTTCGATGCACAGCGCATCCTGCGCCTGCGCCTCGAACGCGCTGCGATCCACGCGGCAGAACCTGCGCGAATCATGACGGCCGAACTCGCGCTGTTGCCGGACTCCCTGCTCGATGCACGAACGCCAGCCGCGCTCACCGCGGTCACCAACTTCATGAGGCGACAGGTGGAACTCGCGGGCGCGGCCACGCTGCAAGGCAGTCCGCTGTCGGTGCAGTGCGCGCGGCGAGCGCTCGCCGCCGCTCAAGCGTGGGAAGCGCTCGTCGCCACTCGCAGCGGAGATGGATCTCCGCAAGCGCTCGCAGCTGCATTCGATCGTCTCGCGGCGGATGCAGCGCTGCTCGCTCAGGAGTGGGAGAACGCCATCGCGCGCGCCGAGGCCATCGCGCTTGCGAATCCGAAGGCGGTGGACGACCAGCGTCGACTCGTCGAAGCGTTGTCGCTCGCCTACCGAGATGCCGTTCGGCAAGGACTCCAGGATCTCCGCGATGAGCGACGCACCCACGCCATGAGTGCGGCGCGAGCGCTCGAGGCGATTGCGCCCGATGGATCATCCGCCTGGTGGCTCGCGCAGAGCGTTCAGCTGCGGATTGCCGAAGAATCGGGGCGCGGCGGCGAGCCAGTCCTCGCGTCGATCGCGCGACTTCGCGCAGTAGATGCAGCGCTCGGCGGTCCCCTCAGCGGTGCAGACATCCTCGAGACCGAGCGCGCAGCGATGGCGTCCATCGCGCGCACGCAACCCGTCACTCGCTGATCTGCCGCAGTTCATCGCGCAGGATCGATGCGAGCGCGAAGTTCTCGCGGCGCACTGCTTCGCGCAGGCGCTGCTCGAGATCGGCGCGCTGGCTCGACGGCAGCTTGGGGATGAACGCATCGCGAAGCGCGCGCAGCATCGCCGCTTCGGTTGATCCAGCATCGCCCTCTCGTTGGAAGTGCTGGATGCGCCCGAGCGCGCGGTCGATCGCCGCGAGCGCGCCCTGCGTGTCGCCGCGCCGCGCGCATCCCGTTGCCTCCGCGCGCGCCTGCAGCAGGATCGCCGCCAAGTGAATCGACTGCAGCGGCGTGGGATCGATCTCGGGCAGCGCGTTCTCCACAAGCCACTGCATGGCCGAAGCGTTGCGCGCACAGTCGGCCGCTGCGCGGTCGAACGCCCCAAGCAGAAACCAAGCACTTGCGCGCTGATGAAACAACTGCGCCTCTTGCCGCAGGGCATCGGCCGCATCGGGTCCCACCTGCCCCCCCCGCTCGCGGGCGGCGTCCCAGACCGAATCAAATCCATTTGGGCGCCCCCCATCCGGACGCCCCACCCCCTCAAACTGCAGCAACCCCACCTCCAGGCGCACCTGAAGCCGTTCCAGGCCATCCGCCCCCACAAACAGCCGAGCCCGGTGACCCTCCCCATGCCACGGCCACCTCATGAGGATTTCACGAATGTCGTCGGAGGGGTTGCCTTCCGGACCAATCATGGGCAAAATGGTAGGTCCCGACGGAGAGAGTCGCTAGCGTCGTGTTGGCGAAGTTCGGAGCATCGCAGCGGAGAGGTGTGCGTGGCGAAGTCAGAAGTTCAGACTGAGATGCAGATGTATGTGCGTGAGATCAGTCACGTGGCTCTGCTCACTCCTCAAGAAGAACGAACACTCGGGTGGAGCATCATCAATGACGGCTGTCCCGCGGCGAAGGAGCGGCTCATCACCTCGAACCTCCGACTGGTGATCGCCATCGCCAAGGGCTATCTCAACCGCGGCATCACGCTGCCCGACCTGATCGAAGAGGGCAATGTCGGACTCATCCGCGCCGTCGAGGGGTTCGATCCCGCGCAAGGCGCGCGATTCTCCACCTACGCGTCGTGGTGGATCAAGCAGGCGATCAAGCGAACGCTCATCAACGCCTCGCAACCAATCCACATTCCCGCCTACATGGTGGAACTGATCGGACGGTGCAAGGCCGTATCGAAGGCCCTCGAGGAGAAACTCGGCCATCCACCCACGATGTCGGAACTCGCGAAGGAGATGCAGGTGCCGCTGGCGAAGCTGCATGTCATCCGGCGAGCGCTGCGCGCCTACAACACGCCCAATCAAGTCACGGTCACGGGCGCCGACGGCGAAGTCACATCGGCGAGCGATCTCTTTGAGGACACGACATCCAAGAACCCGACGAAGGCGGCGGAAGACGATGAGATCCTCCGCGTCATCGTGAACCTGCTCGACACGATCGATCGCCGCGAGGCAGAGGTGCTTCGCATGCGTTTCGGCCTCGACGGCGCAGAACCCCTCACACTGAGCGAAGTGGGGCAACGCGTCGGACTGACTCGCGAGCGTGTTCGTCAGATCGAAGTCGAAGTCCTCGGTCGCCTCGGTCGCCAACTCGAAAGCAATCAGGCGCTGTCACTGATCTTCAAGACCAGTGCGAGGAACACTGGGAGCAATTCTGGGGACCAGTCGGGCCCTGCTGGATTCTCGGCTGCCGGATCCCAGCATCGGAAGGTGCCGTCGATTCCCGACCTGCTTTCGAGCAAGAGTGCTGCCACCCGCAGTGGCGGCCAAGGCTCGCCCTCCACGCCACGTCCGCGCAAGCCCTGAACGCAGGACCTCATCGAGGACCCGCAGTCGCCGTACTCCCCTGCTCGACGCCTCAACTCTTCCGATAGAACGGAAGTGGTTCGACGCGGGCTGCAACGGTCATTCCTCGCAGATCCACTTCCACTTCGCTGCCGACATCAGCGAGCGCCGCATCGACATATGCCATCGCGATTGGACGATCCAAGGTCGGAGAAAGACAGCCGCTCGTCACCCGACCAACGACCGTGCCGTCACGCCGTACTTCCATCCCCTGGCGTGCGCTGCGACGGCCTTCAAGGCCAAGCCCGACCAACTTCCGCGTCGGTCCGTCGCGCGCGATCCGCTGCAGCGCATGTTGACCGATGAAGCTGCCGACACGTTCGTCACCCTCTCCCTTGTCGAGCTTCACGGCGAACGCAAGTCCCGCGGAAATCGGATCGGTCTGCTCATCGATCTCGTGCCCATACAGCGGCATGCCCGCTTCCATGCGAAGCGAGTCACGCGCTCCAAGTCCAACGGGCTTGATGATGCTTGTTCCTTCCTTGGCATCCTTCAGGAACATGCCGAGCGCCATCCGTGCCATGGTGCTCCCGAGGATCACCTCGACGCCGTCCTCGCCCGTGTATCCGGTGCGGCTGACGATCATTTTCACGACGATGAGGCTCTTCTGCACGAAGCGGTAGCGCTTGAGTTTCGGAATCTCGCTCGACAGCGTGCTGATGACGTCCATCGCCTTCGGCCCTTGCAGCGCCACCATTGCGGTTGATTCGGTCTGATCCTCCAACTTGAACGCCATGTCACCCTTCACCGCCGCGAAGTGGGCCAGAAGTTTGGCGCGGTTCGAGGCGTTGCACACCATCAGGTACTCCGCTTCGTCGAAGCAGGAGATGATCACATCATCGAGACAACCGCCTTGCTCGTTGCACACGAGTCCATAGCGACACTGCCCCACTTCCATGCCGAGCACTTGCCTCGTGCACACATGGTCGAGGAACTTTCGCGCGTGCCGACCGGAGAAGCGCAGTCTGCCCATGTGCGACACATCAAAGAACCCAGCTGCCGTGCGGCAATGGCGATGCTCTTCGATGATCGATGAGTACAGCAGGGGCATTTCCCAGCCGGCAAAATCCACCATCTTGGCGCCGTGCTCGAGATGGAACGAGTGAAGCGCTGTGCGCTGCAGTGAGGCGGTCGTCATGGCCGAAAGGCTAGCGTCGGCAGTCGGGTGGCGCGTTCAGAGAAGGCAGCGCACCTCGCGACGATCCGCGGACGAACGCACCCGTCACGGGTAGCCTTGACGGGAATGAGGGCGTGGCGCCATGCTCGACTCCACACGGCATTCTGGGTCGTCTGCGCGGCTGCGTGGGTCGCGGCTGTCCCCACACGTGCCGAAGCGCCCGATGCGAGTTCCCGTGTCACGCTCGCCATCGACGACGAATCGCTTGCCGACCGCCCCATCACCGAAGTCGTCCTGCAAGGACTCAATCGTGTCACCGAGCAGGAGATCCGCAACAACATGCGCGTGGCGGCTGGGCAGCCCTTCGATGCATCGGCCGTGAAGGATGACATCGCCACCCTCTACCGCCTCGGACACTTCGATGCAGTCAGTGCCGACGCGGAACTGCTCGACGATGGAACGGTGCGCGTTCGCTACATCCTGGTGGAACAGCCCATCGTGCGCGACATTCAGGTCGTCGGCAACAAAGTCGTGTCCGATCAGGAACTCCGCGGCGTGATCTCCCTCTATCCAGGCGGTCCGCGCGATGACTTCCTGCTGGAACGCGCCGTGGAGAAGATCCGCAATCTCTACCGCAGCAAGGGCAACTACCTCGTCGATGTCGAGGTCGATGAATCGCGCCTGGTGGAAACGGGCATCCTCATCTTCCGTATCGTGGAAGGACCGCGCGTGCGGATCCGCGAGATCGTATTCTCGGGCAACCAGCGTTTCGACACGAATCAACTGGGGGCGCAGATCAAGACCAAGCCATGGGTCTTCATCTTTTCGATGGGGAACCTCGACGAGAGCCAACTGATCGACGATGTGGCTGCGCTCGACAAGTTCTACAAGGACCGCGGCTTCATCGATGTGCGCGTCGACAAGCGCGTCGAGATTTCCGACAACGGCAAGGAAGCGAAGGTGGTGTTCCTCATCTCGGAGGGGCGCCAATACCGGCTTCGCTCCGTTTCGATCGAAGCAGCCGACGGTACGGCAGAGGGCAAGCCGCGCGTGATTCACGCGGAGCAGTTGCTTGGCCTCATGACGATCCGCCCCGGCGACGCATTCACCGAGGACAAACTCGCCAGTTCCGTTGAAGCACTCAAGCGCGCCTATGAAGTCATGGGGCATGTCGACGCGCGCGTCGATCAGACCTGGATTCGCATCGGCGAGGAACCGGAAGTCGACATGGTGGTCTCGGTGCGCGAGTCCACCGCCGTGCGCACCGGACTCGTGCGGATTCAGGGGAATTACCTCACGAAGGACAATGTCGTGCGGCGCGCACTCCGCATCCAGCCAGGACGACCACTCGACGGGCTCGAAGTCGAGAGCGCCAAGATTCGACTCGAAGAGACTGGGCTCTTCAGTTCGGCGACCGTCACGCCTCAAATCCCTGCTGCGGACGCCCCAGACACGACCACTCGCGATGTGCTCGTGGAAGTGAAGGAGCGAAACACGGGCAGCGTCAACTTTGGCGTTGGCGTCGGCACTGACACAGGATTCTTCGGGACGGTCTCGTTGAATCAACGCAACTTCGACATTGCCGATACCCCCCAGACGCTCGATGAACTCCTCAACGGGCGCGCGTTCCGCGGCGCGGGGCAGTCGTTCTCGCTGGCGATTTCGCCCGGTATTGATGTCTCCAACTACTCCATCAGTTTCGGTGAGCCGAACCTGCTCGACTCGGACATTGGTTTCGGTACAAGCCTGCTCTATCGAAACCGCGTCTATGTCGGCTTCAACGAAGACCGCATCGCCGGATCGTTCGCGCTCTCCCGACAGTTCGGCGAAATGTGGGTCGGTTCGATCCGCACCACACTGCAGTCGGTGACACTGACGAACTTCGCATCCTCCACTCCTGTCGTGGTGTACGAACAACGCGGCCCCGCGTTCATCAATTCGATCGGCGTCTCCATCGCCCGAACGAATGTCGACAACATCCAGCGTCCCAGCCGCGGGACGCGATTCGAGGCGGATCTGGCTTACTTCGGGTTGTTTGGCGGTCCTTATCAGTACCCGCTGACGGCGGTGAGTTGGACGACCTGGCTGCCGCTCGCCGAGGATTTCTTCGGTCGCAAGAGCGTTCTCAGGATGAACACCAGCGCGGGCTACCTCTACAACAGCAGTGCCCCTGTCGCCGAGCGCTTCTACCTCGGCGGTCGCTCACTCCGCGGCTTTGTTTTCCGATCCGTGAGCCCGCTCAGTGGCGAGGCGATCGGAGCAGATCCACCGACCCCAGCGACGATCTATCCCACCACGACCACAGGTACCCCTGACGGACTCCCCAACGGCGATCCGATCGGAGGCATCTTCCGCTTCTTCGCCGGAGCGCAGTACGAGGTTCCCGTCTTCGACAAGTTCGTCACGGCCGTTGCGTTCTGCGACAGTGGAACGGCCACGGACAGTCTGACGCTGAACCCCTACCGCGTGTCCGTTGGTGGCGGTGTGCGGCTTTACATCCCGCAGCTCGGACAGGCGCCGCTGGCGTTCGACTTTGCCGTCCCCGTGGTGAAGTACACCACCGATCAAACAGAAGTCTTCAGTTTTACGGCGGAACTGCCCTTCTGATCGCGGCGCGCTGTGGCGTCGCGGCGCAGTCCCGTACACTCTCCCGAATGATTCCGCATTCCTATCGGTCCCCGCTCGCGGTCCTCGCGCTCGTCGGCGGACTCCTTGTGGTCGCTGCCAGTTCTGCCTACACGGCGGTGCGTTTGGCCGCCGCTCCGTCCGCGGTCGCCAATGTCGATATTCGGCGCATATTGGACAAGATTCAGCAGCGCGGCGAGATGGAAATCGAGTTGACGCAGATGGGCAACAAGTTTGAGCAGGAACTGAAGACGCGCAAGGAACAGTTGGAGACGCGCGCACGAGAGTCCGACGCAATCACCGATCCAATCGAGCGGCAGAAGTTGCGAGATGAACTGGCGTTGGAGCAGTTGCAGTTGAAGGAGTGGGCGACCGTCAAGCAGCAGGAAGTCGACCGCGAACAGGCGCTTCGGTGGGAATCGCTCTACCGCCTCATCGTTTCGGAGGGCGACAAGTTGGCGCAGTCTGAGGGCTACCAGTATGTCCTTGTCTACGACGGCACGGCGGAGTTCCAGCGTGATCGCCGAAGCCAAGCCTCGCTCGCACAGCAGGTCTTCGACCAGATCGCTCGCCGCCGAGTGCTTTATGCTTCGAAGGCCGACGACCTCACGGAGAAACTCATCCTCCGCATGAACAACGCCCGAGCAACGCCTGGCACCCCTTCCACGTCTCCCACCAAGCCCTGATCGCACCTTCGACGCGCATTCCGCGCGCATGCGCCCGCCTCTCGCATTCGACTCTGGAGCACCTTGACATGAAACAGTCCGCATGGATCATCGCCAGCATCGCACTCGGCGCACTGCTCACGCTTGCAGCAGGATTTCCGACGGCGCCCGCCGTCATCGCATCCGTGGATCTTGAGAAGGTCTACCGATCGCTCGATCAGATCAAGGCGTACGAGTCCAAGAGCCTTGCGGTGAAGGACTCGCTCGAGAAGCGGCTCACTTCCATGAATGATGACATCCGCGGTTTGCAAGAGGATCTTGACAGCTATCAGGTCGGATCGCCCGCACACAACGAGGCGCAAGGCAAGGTCATCCTGAAGGCGGGCGATCTCTCTGCGCTGCAGAACTTCGCTGAACTGAAGATGCAGTCGGAGCAAGCGAACACGCTCCGCGAAACCTATGCCGCGATCCGCAGCACGTGCGCGACCCTCTCGAAGGAACACAAGATCGATTACATCCTGCTCGACGACACCATCCCAACCATCACTCCCTCGGATGTGCAGGGCACCATGGCGCAGATCAACGGTCGGCGACTGCTGTTCAGCAACCCCGCGCTCGACATCACCGACTTGCTGATCGAACGGATGAACGCCGACTTCCGTGCAGCGAATCCGTCGGCAGCGCCTGCCCCCGCGGCAGCCCCCGCGGCAGCGGCAACCAAGGGCTGAACGCGATGGTGTTGACCGCACAGGAGATCGCAATCAAGGTGGGTGGAACCCTCGAGGGTCGCGGCAACCTTGTCGTGCGCGGGGTCGGCGATCTGCGAGGCGCTCGCGAGGACGACGCGACCTACATCGCCGACGCGAACTACGCTCGGCTTTGGCCGGAATGCCGCGCGCGTGTTGCGCTCGTATCGGAGGGAGTCGAAGTCTCGGGGCACGACCCATCCACGCGCACGCTGATCCGCGTTGCCCAAGCGGAGATCGCGATGATCTCGCTGCTCGAGTCATTCGCCCCACCCCCTGAAACGCCGCCCGTCGGTATCCACCCGACCGCGTGCGTCGAAACAGCAGCCCTGGACCCGAGCGTTTCCGTCGGTCCTTCCGTGTGGATCGCGCGAGGTTGCAAGATCGGTGCGAACGCGGTGTTCCACGCCGGTGCGCGTGTGTATGCAGGGGTGCACATCGGTGCGCGAACCGTTGTCCACGCCAACGCGGTCATTCGTGAACGATGCGAAATCGGCAGCGATGCGATCATTCACGCGGGTGCGGTGATCGGCACGGAAGGGTTCGGCTACCGTCCCTGCCCGAGTGGCAAGGGACTGCTCCGCATTCCCCACCTCGGGAACGTCGTGCTGGAAGACGGTGTCGAGGTCGGCAGCTGCACATGCATCGACCGCGGCACGTTCGGCAGCACTCGCGTGGGACGCGGCACGAAGATCGACAATCACTGCCAAATCGGCCACAATGTCCAGATTGGGCATTCCACCGTGATCGCAGGTCTCAGTGGCATCGCAGGCTCCTGCACCATCGGCGACTGGGTTCGCATCGGTGCCGCCAGCGGCATCGCCGATCACAGGAATGTCGGCAATGGAGCGCAGCTCGCCGCGCGCACAGCGCTCATGCACGATGTGCCCGCAGGTGAGATCTGGGGCGGCATGCCTGCTCGCGAAATCAAGGTGGAGATGCGCCATGTGCTGGCGCTGCAGAAGATTTCGCCACTCTCCAAGGATCTGCAGCGGCTGGTGGAACAGTCAAAGGCAGCGCGTGCGTCGGCGAAGGAAGGTTGACACGCCCACTGTGCCATGACCTCGATGCCACCCGAGTTCAACGCCACCACCGAAGGGCCTCCAACGGCACCTGCGCGCTCGCTGTCCAAGTCCGCACGCGGGGCCATGCCGAACACGCGGCCGCAGCGCACGATTGCTGCGCCGACCATCGTTCGCGGGAAGGGCTTGCTCTTCGGCGTCGACGCGGAGGTCGAGTTCGTTCCTGCACCACCAGGATCGGGCATCGCTTTCGAGCGGATCGATCTCACCCCGCCGGTCCTGTTGCCCGCACTGATTGATCACGCTGTGTCGCGTCCGCGGCGTTCCACCCTGCGCGTCGGCGAAGCCAGCATCGATACGGTCGAACACTGTCTCAGTGCGCTTGTGGGACTCGGCATTGACAATGTGCTGCTGCGGATGCGCGGCCCCGAAGTGCCCTGCGGCGATGGCTCGGCGCTGCCGTTCTTGGAGCCGCTGCGATCGGTGGGCACGGTGGAGCAGGATGCACCGCGGCATGAACACCGCATCACCGAACCGATCGTGCTCGAAGAAGAGGATTCGATGATCGCCGCCCTGCCTTCGGATGAGCCCGGCATGCGGGTTTCCTACGAACTCGATTACTCGAGCGTCTCGCGACACATCGGGCGGCAAAACTGCTCGTTTGATCTCGCGCGCGACGACTATGCATCGCAGATCGCTCCGGCGCGCACCTTCTCGCTGCGGGCGGAAGCGGAAGCACTCTGGGCGGCGGGCATGTGCCGCCACCTGACGCCACGCGATGCGCTCGTCATTGGCGAAGATGGACCGATGGAGAACGCCTTCCGATTCGCGGATGAGTGTGTTCGGCACAAGGTGCTCGATGTCATCGGCGACCTCGCACTCTCTGGAGTGGCGATCCAAGGCAAGATCGTTGCACAGCGATCGGGGCATGACCTGAATCGACGGTTGGCGCGCCGCATCCGCCAGCAAGTGGAAGCTGCCGCGCGGCTCCGTCTGGTGGAGACGGGTCGCGTGCTCGATGCGCGAGCCATCGCACGCATCATGCCGCACCGCTACCCGATGCTGCTGATCGACCGCGTCGTCGAGATCGAAGGCAACCGCCGTGCCGTTGGCATCAAGAATGTGTCGATCAACGAGCCATTCTTCCCTGGTCACTATCCGGGCACGCCGATCATGCCTGGCGTGCTCATCGTCGAGGCGATGGGGCAACTCGGCGGACTGCTCCTTTCCCAGACGCTCGAGCACACCGGCAAGGTCGCCGTGCTGCTCTCGCTCGACAAGGTGAAACTGCGCAAGGCCGTCACGCCGGGTGACCAGCTCGTCATGGAGGCGGAAACCCTCCGTGCAAGCGCCCGAAGCGCTGCCGTACGCTGTCGCGCATGGGTTCAAGGAAAACTGGCGGCGGAAGCGCAGATTCGCTTCATGATGATCGATCCGGAGTTCGAATGATGGACAGGATTCACCCCACAGCAATCATCGATCCCACCGCGGAGATCGCGGCATCCGTCACCATCGGCGCGTACTGCACCATCGGTCCGCGCGTGCACATCGGCGAGGATTGCGTGCTGCGCAGTCATGTGCATGTCACCGCCATGACGCGCATGGGGCGTGGAAACACGATTCATCCGTATGCGATCGTCGGAGGCGACCCGCAGGATCTCAAGTTCCATGGCGAACCGACATGGCTTGAGATGGGTGACTTCAACACCATCCGCGAACACGCCACCATCCACCGAGGGACAGGAAACGGCGGCGGCGTGACGCGCCTCGGATCGCACAACCTGGTCATGGGAAATGTGCACATCGCACACGACACCATCATCGGCAACCACTGCATCTTCGCCAACAACGCGATGCTCGCGGGACATGTCCATGTGGATGATCACGCCAACATCGGTGGCGGTGCCGGCCTGCATCACTTCGTGCGCGTTGGCTACTGCGGCTTTGTCGGCGCGATGTCGCGCGTCTCGAAGGACATTCCGCCGTTCATGCTCGTCGAGGGCAGCCCTGCGGTGATCCGCGGCTACAACGCCGTCATGATGAGCCGCGTCGGCATGCCCGAGAGCGAACTGGAAGCGGTGAAGGAGGCGTACAAGCGGATTTACCGCGCCAAGGGCGGCGACGGTACGACCAAGATCACTGGGCTCCTGCGCGACTACCCGACATCGAAGGCACTCCGCCGCCTCGCCGAGTCCATCGAAGCCGTCAACAACGGACTGAATGGTCGCTCGCTCGAGACCGCCCGCAAGGACAACAAGCGAGCCGCCCGCCCGGCACGCGCCTGAGGTCGATCTCCCCCGCGATTTTCGCTCCCCTTCATTCCCCCTCCCACCCCAAATCCCCCGCGGGTACAGTGAGAGCGTCATGTTGAGCCCAGCCAAGGCAACCCGAGTCGATGAGTTGATGGAGAAAGCGCAAACCGCCCTCCAAGCGGGGCATTGGTTCGAGGCGGAACGCGTGGCGCAGCGTGCGCTCGAGGTGTCTCACCAAGCTTCTGACTTCGGGCGCATGCGACGCATTCTCATGCCGCTGCTCGAGTCGCGCCGCCAGCGCATGCAGATCGCGGGGAACAAGGCGAAGGTCAGTTGGATTCGTGGCGAGTTGACCGAAGATCACCTGGTGACGCAGGGACTGCACATGCTCGAGCCGCCGCATGTCGGTGCGGATGCGCGTCGGATCCGCCTGACTGCACTTCGACGCGAGGTGCCAGCGCTCATCCTCTGCCGTGAGCCCACCACGCAACTCGGCTTGGTTCCCATTGTTGCCATCGGGCTCATCACGGTGCGTGCACGGATCGCACCTCCAGAGCATCCGGACAAGCCATCCAAGCAGTGGTTCCTCCGAGCACTCGAGTTGCTGGGCGATGCCGCGGTCGGCATGATTGACGGCGGGCTTGATGCGGTTCGGCAAGTGGACCATGGGATGTCGCTCATCGATTCCGTGCCGGACCACGAGGGACTCCACATGACCCTCATCCGCCTCTGCGAGGCGGCGGAGCGGGAGTCATCCGAGGCGGCAGACGTGCAAGAAGACAAGTCCCTCGAGCGGGCGACGGATCGTGAATCCGACTGAAGTGTCGAGCGGCTTTGAGCCCGTCGCAGCACTGTGCGGCGGAATTCCAGCCCTCAGCGCAACCCTCTATCACGAGATCCGATTCAGCGTGGGCGATCCCGCCGCGTTGGTCACCCTGCAGCGCAGCAGCGGCGAAGCGCACCGCGTTCTGCTGATCCGCGACATCGAACTGGATCGTGCACGAGCCACTGCGCGTGCAAACGCATTTCATGCGCCTTCGGATTTCGCGCCCCGGGACGGACTGTCGGGCAACCGCGAAACTGCCACAGCCCAAGCTGCGGCGGAGTGCCTTCGCCGACATGGTGTCCGCAGCGTGCGAATCGATCGCTCCACACCCTCTGTGTTCTGGCACGCGCTCGTGGAGGCCGGACTGGATGTCACCTGTGATCTCGACACATCCGTTGCTCGCCGACGCGCGAAGGATGCTCAGGAGATTGCCTGGCTGGCGCAGTGCCAGTCCGATACGGAGGCAGCCGTGCGACTCGCCTGCGAACTCATTGCGCGCTCGCAGGCACGTGCGGATGGCACGCTCCTGCATGCCCAAGAACCGCTCACGTCCGAGCGTGTGCGAAGTGCGATCGACGCTTTCCTGCTTGCGCGCGGCTATCAAAATCCAGAGTCGATCGTGGCAGGAGGGCCGATGGCGAGTGACTGTCACGCGCATGGGCATGGAGTCCTTCGCACGGGCGAGCCAGTGATCATCGACATCTTTCCGAGGCAGCGGCACACCCTGTATCACGGTGACTGCACGCGCACAGTGGTGCACGGCACCGTTTCGGCGGAAGTCGCTCGCATGCATGCCGCCGTTGTTGCTGCCAAGCGATCTGCGTTGACAGCCATACGCGCGGGCGTAACGGGCGAGCAGGTCCACGCCGCCACCACCCGCGAGATGAACGCAGCAGGATTCCGCATGGGGCTGCCCGCACCCAGTGAAAGCTGGGATGATGCGCGAATGACTCACGGGACGGGACATGGCATCGGACTGGAGGTTCACGAACCCCCACTGCTCGCAGCGAAGGGACCTGCACTTGTGGTGGGCGATGTGGTGACGGTCGAGCCCGGCCTGTACCACCCACGCATGGGCGGCATCCGTATCGAGGACATGGTTGTCGTGACCGAGGATGGTTTCGAGAATCTTGGGTCGTTGCCCGAAGGTCTCGACTGGAAGTGAAGCGCTGACGCCCGCAGCTCTGCAGCTCCAACGGCTGCGATCTCACGCGGTCGTGATCACGCTCGCGTGAGTTTTCGGTACTTCATGCGCGTCGGTGCGGCCACCGCCCCGAGCCGGCGCACCCGGTCCGCCTCGTATTCCGAGTAGTTCCCGGGGAAGAAGAAGACTTGGCTGTCACCCTCGAATGCAAGGATGTGGGTGGCGACTCGATCGATGAACCACCTATCATGGCTGATGATGACGGCGGTGCCGCCGTAATTCTCGATCGCCTCCTCGAGCGCACGCATCGTGTTCACATCAAGGTCGTTGGTCGGCTCGTCGAAGAGGATCACATTGTTGCTCTGGCGCAGCATGCGCGCGAGGTGGACTCGGTTGCGTTCACCGCCCGAGAGCGACCCCACCTGCTTCTGCTGCTCAGTGCCACTGAATCCGAAACGCGCCACATAGGCGCGGCTGTTGACCTTGACTGGTCCAAGCATCAACTCCTCCGAACCGCCCGAGATCGCCTGCCAGATGCTGTCCGTCGACTGCAGGCTGTCGCGAAGTTGTTCGATGTACCCAAGGTGCACCGTCTCGCCGACGGTGAATGTGCCGGCATCGGGTTTCTCCGCGCCGAGAATCATCTTGAACAGCGTGGTCTTTCCCGCGCCGTTCGGCCCGATCACCCCGACCACGGCACCTGCCGGTATCTCGAACGACACACGGTCGAGAAGCAGTCGATCGCCGAAAGACTTGCAGACCTCCTTGGCGTGGACAACGACATTGCCCAACCGCGGACCAGGCGGAATGAAGATCTCGATCTCCGCCGCCTTGACTCGCGACTGCTCGTCGCTGAGCATTCGTTCGTAGTTGCTGATTCGCGCCTTGCTCTTGGCCTGGCGCCCCTTGGGGTTCTGGCGGATCCACTCGAGCTCGCGCGCCAGCGACTTCTGCCGCATGCTCGCCTGCCGCTCTTCCACGGCAAGTCGCTTCTGCTTCTGCTCGAGCCACTGCGTGTAGTTGCCGCGGTACGGAATGCCCATGCCACGGTCGAGTTCGAGAATCCAACCTGCGACATTGTCGAGGAAGTATCGATCATGCGTGACCGCGATCACCGTGCCGGGATAACGCGCGAGATACTGTTCCAGCCAGCCGACACTCTCCGCATCGAGATGATTGGTCGGTTCATCGAGCAGGAGAATGTCGGGCTTCTGCATCAAGAGACGAGTGAGTGCAACCCGGCGGCGCTCGCCGCCCGAAACCGTATCGAGCGTCTGATCCGCGGGCGGGCACCGAAGTGCATCCATCGCCATCTCGATCTGGTTGTCGATCGTCCAAGCATCCAACGCATCGAGTTGCTCTTGGATACGCCCCTGCCGTTGGATCAACCGCTCCATCTCTTCCGTGCTCATCTCCTCGCCGAACTTGCCATTGACCTCATCGAACTCGCGAAGCAGATCGAAGGTGGCCTGCGCGCCTTCTCGCACCACCTCGAGCACGCTGCGCCCTTCATGCGCGAGCGGTTCTTGCTCGAGGAAACCAACTGCGAATCCGGGGGACCGCTCGATCGTCCCCTCGAATTCCTTGTCCTCCCCCGCGATGATGCGCAGCAGCGTTGACTTGCCGCTTCCGTTCAGTCCGAGAACCCCGATCTTTGCGCCGTGATAAAAACTGAGGGAGATGTCCTTCAGGATGTCCTTGCGGTTGATCGATTTCGACACCCCGAGCATCGAAAAGATGATGCGGACTGACTCGGGGGTCCCCTTGGCTGAACTGCTCATATTGCCTCGAGTCTATTGTCGCCACGTTCGACCCATGAAATGGCGATTCTGGCGCGCGACTGAGGCTGTGGGGCACAGGGCATGGGCGACCCAAAGGGAAAAAACATGTTTCGGACAACCAATCGGAATTGACTGGCGTAAGGTGGCTCCCATGATGACTGCGCCCACCCCCTCGCTCTCAAACGACGGCACATCGAGGTCCAGGGATTTGATTGCCAGCCTCCCAGTGTTCTTGGTTGCGCTGCCCCTTTGCCTTGGCATCGCCCAGGCATCGGGCGCCCCCCCCTTCGCCGGTCTCGTGGCTGGCATCATCGGAGGAATCGTGGTCGGGCTGCTCAGCGGCTCGCACATCAGCGTGTCAGGTCCGGCGGCAGGTCTGACCGCCATTGTCCTCGCGCAAATCCAAAGCCTCGGATCGTTCGAGGCGTTCCTGATGGCAACGGCCATTGCTGGGGTCATTCAAGTTCTCCTTGGCGCCGCGCGCGCCGGCGGCCTCGCGAACTACTTCCCGTCGAGCGTCATCAAGGGATTGCTCGCCGCCATCGGCATCATCATCATCCTCAAGCAGATTCCTCACCTGATCGGATACGACATCGAGCCCGAAGGTGCTGAGGCTTTCGTTGAGCCGGATGGGCAGAACACCTTCACTGCGCTCGCGAGTGCGTTCTCCAATCTCTTGCCTGGCGCGGCGCTCGTCGGGATCTCATCCCTCATGCTTGCGGTCGTTTGGGATCGAACGCCATTCAAGAAGACCGTGCCGAGTGCCCTGATTGCCGTGTTGTTCGGCACGGTCACGAGCCTTGCCCTCGCGAAGTCGGGTTCGTCGTGGGCAATCGTCGATTCGCATCTCGTCAATGTGCCTGTCGCCGGGAAGGACGGCGTGCCGTGGGGCGACCTCATCACGCTGCCCGATTTCTCCCGCGCCTTTGAACCAGCCGTCCTTGTTGCGGCGGTCACCTTGGCGGTCGTTGCATCGCTCGAGACGCTGCTCAACTTGGAAGCCACTGAGAAACTCGACCCGCAGCGACGATCTGCACCACCGAATCGCGAGTTGCTCGCGCAAGGTGTCGGCAACACGCTGTCGGGCCTCGTGGGTGGACTGCCCATGACATCCGTCATCGTCCGAAGTTCGGTGAACGCCAACGCAGGTGCGCAGACGCGGCTTTCAGCCGTCACGCACGGGCTGCTGCTGCTTGGAACCGTGCTCCTCATCCCGACCCTGCTCAACACGATCCCGAAGGCTGCGCTCGCTGCTGTGCTCGTCGCGACCGGCTGGAAGCTGGCGAGTCCGCAGACGATCCGCGGCGTGTGGCGTCAAGGCACGACCCAGTTCATTCCGTTCGTGATCACGGTTGCAGCGATCGTGGGAACCGATCTCCTGAAGGGTGTGCTGATCGGGCTGTCGGTCAGCCTGTTCCTGGTGCTGGTGGGCAACATGAAGCACGGATATCGCGTGCTGAAGGAAGCGCATGTCCACGGCATCGTGCACCGCATTGAACTCGTCGGACAGGCAACCTTCCTCAACCGCGCTGCGCTGCTGAACACACTCGCCTCGTTCAAGCGCGGGGAGCAGGTCATCATCGATGCGCGCCTTGTCGACTACCTCGACTCCGATATGGTCGCCATCATCCGCGAATTCACGGAGGAAACCGCACCGCGGAAGGGCATCATTGTCAGCATGCTCGGCTTCAAGAATCGCTACGACCTGAAGGATCAGGTGCAGTATGTCGATGTCAGCACACGCGAGGTGCAGTCCTCGGTCACTCCCCTCCAGGTGCTGCAGAGCTTGAAGGAGGGCAACGAGCGTTTCGTCTCGGGACAGCGGCTGAACCGCGATCTGATGCGGCAGGTGGATCAGACCGCCGCTGGCCAGCACCCGCTGGCCGTGGTGCTTGGCTGCATCGATTCGCGAGCGCCGGTCGAACTCATCTTCGATGCAGGCATCGGCGACATGTTCATCGCGCGCCTTGCAGGCAATGTGGCGAGCCCCAAGGCCGTCGGCAGCATCGAGTTCGCGTGCAAGGTGGCTGGCGCACGGCTCATTCTCGTCCTTGGACACACCCGCTGCGGCGCCGTGAAGGCGGCGTGCGATTTCGTGGCGAAAGGACTGGATCCAGTCGAGGCGACGGGACTGACGAATCTTCCCTCGATCACCGATCCGATCTCGGAAGCAGTGCACATGGAGACAACCGTGAAGGACCGACGCGATGCGTCGAATGAAGCGTTCGTCGATCGCGTTGCCGCGATCAATGTGCGGAACGCCATGCGGTGGATCCATGACAACAGTCCGACCATCTCGCAGATGCTCGTCACTGGTGAAGTCATGCTCGTGGGCGGCATGTACGACATCAAAACGGGGCGGGTCGAGTTCCTCGACGAGGCCGCGGCGATCAACTTGGCTGCACCCCTCACTGCCGCGAGTCACCCGACCTGATGGCGATCACCCAAGCTGTGTGCGGCGCCCGACCCAAGCAGCAATGAACAGCAGCACCGCCATCAGGACGATCGTCGCGCCACTCGGCAACGAGGCGTGATACGACAGCAACAGCCCCCCCACCACGGCCGTCGTCGCTGCAGCCACCGAAAGCCAGAGCATCGGCACCATCCGCCGCGTCAACAGTGCCGCGGTCGCAGCCGGCGTCACGAGGAGTGCGCTTGTCAACACCACGCCGACCACCTGCACGCCGGACACCACTGCCAGCGCGATCAGCACCAGCAGCAATGCATGCAGCCGTTGTGAACGGATGCCGATGAGGTCCGCGTAGGTCGAGTCGTACGAGGCCAATTCCATCTCCTTGAACAGGGAACCGATGATCACGAGCACCGCCAGTGCGGCACACACCATCAGGACCAGGTCGCCCTGCGCAACCGACAGCAGATTGCCCAGCAGCAAGTGCGAAAGATCGCGCCACGATCCGATGCGTGCTGTCAGCACCACCCCGAGCGCGAACATGCCGGTGAAGACGACGCCGATCGCCGCATCATCCCGAATGCCGCGACGACGCGATGTCTGCGACGAAAGCATGGCGATTCCGAGGGCCGTCACCAGATTGCTCGCGAGCGCTCCCGCCATCAGGCTGAAGCCCTTTGCCTGCGCGATCACCAGCCCAGGCAGGGTCGTGTGGGACATGGCCTCGCCTACGAACGCCATTCGACGAAACACGACGAACACGCCGAGGACGCCGCACGCCACGCCTGCGGCGAGCCCTGCCGCGAGCGCGTCGCGCATGAAGCCGTGCGACCACGGTTCGAACAGCCAGTTCATCGAGTGCCTCCAACAACCGTGCCATCCTCGATCGACAGCACTTCATCGAAGGGGAAATCGTGCGTTCCCACATCGTGCGTCGACACGATCATCGATTTGCCGGCGCGCTGCAGCCGATCGAGCAGCGCACCCACGAGCACTCGTGACGCTGCATCCACTGCATTGAGGGGCTCATCGAGCAACAACAGATCGGACTCCTGTGCAGCTGCACGCGCAAGCAGCAACCGCTGCTGTTGACCACCAGACAACTCGCCAATCGGACGGCGCGCGATCTCCGTGAGCCCAAGCGATGCGAGCACCTCATCCACGACGCGCTGGCACTCGGCTGCGGGTCGGCGCAACCATCCCGTGTGAACGAACCTTCCGGCAAGCGTGAATCGCCGAACATCCACGGGAAAGTCCCAGTTGATCGACTGGCGCTGCGGAACATAGGACGTCCGATGATGACACGCGCCCACGCGCAGTCCAAAGACACGGATGTTTCCCCCGCGCACTGGCAGGAGTCCGGCAACCGTCTTCAGCAATGTGCTCTTGCCCGAGCCGTTCGGTCCCACGAGCGCGAACCGCTTGCCGACGGGCAGCGCAAAGGAGACGTCCTGCAGGATCGGCGACGCACCAGAGTGACCCGCCACAACGCCCTCTAGCGCCAACGCGGGCGCGCCCGGATCGGGCGCATGCAGATGGCGGCCTCCATACGAGAGCGCCGTGTCCTTCACGGCTGCAGCGCCTTGACAATCGCCTCGGTGTTCCCACGCATCGTGGCAACGTACGCATGGCCCCCTCGCTCCGTGGATCGCATCAGCCCATCCAGTCGCAGCATCTCCATGAGCCGCGTGCCAGACTCGCGTGCAACAACTTCCGCTGTCCGGGATCGATGAGCGACATCACCGAAGATCACGCGGGCACCCGACGCACGCACGGAGGCGACAAGTTCAAGAATGCGCGTGGGACTCGTGTCCACCTCATCTCCCGTCATTTCGATGCCTATCACGCGAACCCCATACCGGGCACCCCAGTGACCGAGCGCCTCATGGGTCGTCACGACGGTGCGGCGATCCGCCGGGATCTTGGCCACCTGCTCCTGCGTCCAGCGATCGAGTTCACGAAGCTCTCCCCGAAAAGCATCTGCTCGCTCCTTGAACTCCGCAGTCCGAACGGGGCAGCGTTCAGCAAGTGCCTGTTGCAGACGATCGGTCATGGTGATCACCTTGATCGGATCATGCCACGCATGCGGGTCGATGTTGCCCTCTGCCGATACGCCATGCGCATGCGCATGGTTGTGGTCGGGATGATCACAAGACGGTCCTTCCCGACCCAGCCCATCCGCCAAGAGCAGCAGCCCAGCTGTGCTGCCTGATGTGGCGTGCATCTTCTTCAAGTCCGCATCCAGTCCGAGACCAAACACGATCACCAGTCCCGCGCGCGCCACCTTGGCGGCGTCCGTTGGGGTGGGTTCTGCATGATGCGGATCGCCGCCGAGCCCGCCGACCCGGACAACTTCAATCGCATCTCCGCCCACTGCTGCGGCAAGATCGGCGGTGACATCGCTCGCCACGACGACCTGCAATCTGGGCTGCGCTTCGCCCGCCGCCTGAGCCGTGACAAGAGCAACACACGCGACAAGAGCAAGCATCGTGGCCCGCATCATAGAAGTTCATGCGACGACTGCACGCCCGCACGCAAGCAGAATCAAGAGCACGTCACACCGCTCAGGTGGCACGCGGTACTCCCGAGCCATCGCGCTTCGATACGCATCCAGTTGCGGCTTGTGATGCTCGACGCGCTCTTGGATCCAGATGTCCAGCTCGCGCTCCGTGGCGTGGAGTGGAGGCTGATCCGTCTTGAAATCCACCACTTGCATGTGCTCCCATGCACCCACTTTGCCTCGCAGCACCAAGCGGTCAATCACTCCTTCCTGAACGCGACCACTTCCATCAAGCGCCAGGAACCTGCGCTCCCGAAGCGCAATGGCATTCCCTTCCGGACGGGCGAGGGCCCGCATGATGGCTGGCGCCTGAAGCTGCGCGATCGTGTCGCGGACGCAGTCCGCGATGGAAGCCGTGGTGGAATAAGTGATGCTGGGATCGATTCCTCGGGCGATGGCATCCGCATCGGGCTGCCAACCATCGCTCCACTCCAGTTGCTCGCACACGGCATGCGCAAGTTTGCCGCGGTCGAGCGCCGACTGCTGTGCAGGTCCCGGCGCGACGACTTCCGCCCCCTCGACGCGTTGCGTTGTTGCCGATCGCTGCGAAGCGCTCTCTGCAGCAAGACCGCGCCGCGGCGTTCGCGGAGCAGCGGGAAGCGGCGGTGCAAAGCCGCTCGCATCCGCCTTCGGCGCCGCACGAGGGTTGTCGATCCACGACTCGTCTCCTGCGCGCGCGAGAATCTGACTGCGCTGGAGCGCCTCCAGCACGATCGACCCATGGGTTGCGTTGCAGTGATCCTCGTCCTTCGTGGGCGTTTTTTGATCGACCATGACGAACAGTCCGCGCTTGGCGCGCGTCAGTGCGACATACAGAGCGCTGAGCTTGTCCTGGATCGCGAATCGTTCTGCGGAGTCATTCACTTGACCCACCGCCCCATCCCGACTGATGCCCTGGACCACAGGTGCCACACGGTCATGCCCGACGCCGCGATAGGGAATGTTGCGCTCGACCGCCACAGGCTGCGTTCCATTTCGTGAACCCACCTGCCGTGCGGTTGTTCCGAAAATCACGATGTCCCACTCGAGTCCCTTCGCCTGATGGATGGTGATGGACTCGATCGGCTGACCCTCCACATCGCGACAATCTTCCTGCTCAACTGCCTCCACGACCTCATCAAGCGTCATGCCTGACCGCTCCTCGCGGGCAATGACATGCAACGCACGATCGAGACGACGGCGATCGCTCTCGGCAAGCAGACCGCGGCGGGCAATCTCCACGCGCCAGCCATTCAGCGTGGCGGCCACGGTCTCACCCGCGAACTTCTGCAGCAGTTTCTTCGACGCATTCGCTGCCAGTCCACGCTTCTCAGGCCAGGGGTGCGCGCTGTCGATGCCCACATCCCACACATCTCGCAGAGGCGACATGAGCACACTCAAGAACGCCGTGCAATCCGTTGGATGCGCGGCGAATCGGATCGCATCGAGGAACGCCAAGACGACAGGACTGTCCCGGAGACTCCCCTTCGCCCGCAAAGAGCATCCCGGGGAACCCTGGATGGCGCGGATGCGTTCAGCCACCTCGCTCGCATCCTTGTTTCTCTCGTGGATCACGGCGATGCGGAGCGCTCCATGACTGCGTTTCCAGAGGTCCACTGCCTTCCGCGCGCATGCGTCGAGACGCTCCGCGCGAGTCTTCTGCACCGCGAGGGAGACGGTGCCATGCAGTTGCTGGTTCCTCGGCGTCGCCTGGTGAGGCTGATAGACCTCGAGCCAGGAATCGAGCGCCTGCACGAAGTTCTGGCTGAATCTCTTTCCTGAGGAAGATCGGAGTGGGTGATGAGGCGCCTGCAGACTCTGGAAGACTTCGTCCACCGCTTCGAGAACGATGGGGGCGCTTCGCCAACTGGTTGTCAACAGCCGCTCCCGCACATCAGCCGCCGCTCCCTCGCTCAGCAGCGATGGCAAGCCGCGCAGCAGTCGCGGATCACCGCTGCGCCAGCCATAGATCGACTGCTTGATATCGCCCACAGCCAGGATGGAACGCGGTTCGTCTCCACCCGCAGCGAGATTGATGGCCAACGGCTCAAGCGCCTGCCACTGCGACAGGCTTGTGTCCTGAAACTCATCCAGCAGAAGATGATGGATCTGTTGATCCAGCCGCAGGAGGATCTCGGCCATGCATTCATCGTTCATGCCGCCCGCGATTGACCGCGTGATGGATTCAAATGTGCAGGCACCGCGCTGTCGCAGCGCATCCTGCTCGCCCGTGACGAGCAAGGCCGCCAGTCGTGCTGCTTCCTGATGCCCAAGCAGACTGGCATGCTGTACTTCCCCGCGCAGCCAATCCACGATGACCTGGAGTTCCGCAACGAGTTCCTTTGTCATCTCCTTTCCATAAAAGGAGCCCTTGCCCTCCGCAACAACCTTGAGCGCTCCCCCATCGAGTTGTTCCTTGCAGGTGCGCACTGGCAGTGGCCCGCGCTCGACGGCCTCCGCCAAATGCGCGAACTGGCCGGTCGACACATAGTCCTTGATGCGCTTGTGCCTCTCGCCCAGCTGCTCCAGACCGAGGCGTGCGCTGCGAACACATGCACGCGCCTTGTCGAGCGCGATACGGCGCACGCAGTCAGGTCCGAGCCAACACTCGGGCACTGCCGCGATCGGATCACCGCTCCCGCCACTGTCTTGCCATGCGCTCAGGAGGGCGCGAGCGGAGGAAAATGTCCGCTCGATCGCGTCGATCCGATCCTCGCCGGATCGCAGCAGGCGAAGCATCGCTGCAGGGTCGTTCGCAGGCTCGCTGATGACACGCACGAGCGACTCTCGCAGGACCTGCCCCGTTGCCGCTTCGTTGAGCGGCGCGAGGTGCGTTCCAATCCCCAGCTCGAGGGCATAGGCGCGCGCCATGCGCATCAGCAGTGAGTCGAGCGTCCTGACTTCCACTCGGTCGATGCGAGCAATCACCGCCTCGAGCAACTGCTCTGCTTCGACCCTCACTCCCGCAGTGGTGCCGAAGATCGACTGCGCCAGTTCACTGCGTTTTTCGGCTGACAGAACGCCCTCCGCGAGCCTGACAAGGATCTTCGCCAGGATGTCCCGCGCGGCAGCACGCGTAAAGGTGGTCGCGAGGATGGTCGTCAGCCGATCCACATCCCCAGCGATCACACCCTCGTGCGCGACACGCAGCCACGCGCCTGAGAGCGCGTAAGTCTTTCCACTTCCCGCGTTGGCGAGATACCGCTCAATCATGCGGTGCCCCCCTCCGTGTCCGTGCCTTCATCCACCCCACCCTCGCCGTCATCGGCCGAGTCGGAGTCGACATCACCGCCACCCGCCACGCGCCGCAGCAGACTGCTGAAGGCATCTCGCTGCCGCCAACCCATGACTCGATCGGGCTTGAAGTCCGCAGGTGCCCCAAAGACGCCGGCACGAACCTGACGGATCATCGACTCCATCACTTCGACTCCAGCATGCGCCACACTTGCATCGTGCACGACTTCCATCAACGTTGTCGCACCCGTGGCGTCCACAGTGAGCACATGTCCACTCAGCGCCAGTGGAGCAAGTTCCGGGAATGAACGCGGCACGAGATGGACATACAGCGGAATCTGCGGATCCTTCCATACTCCACTCTTCTTCGTGAACATACGTGCGATCTTGAACGCGCTGTCTCCAAACTTGTAGTCAATCACACGCCACCGGCGTGTCTGCAGATTCACATCAATACGGTCCACTCGTCCTTGCACTTGGGTCGGCACGCCGTCCACCATCAACGCTTCATCCCGTGGAAACGACCACTCCGATGCACGGATCTCCCAGCCCTCACGCGCCTGATCCAGGTGCCACCGGAGTGCACTCCGCACGCGCGCGACCGCCGCAGTTCGCTGGATGGCGATCGCGGGTGCAGGGTTCCTTCCAAAATGCTCGCGAAGGACGAGGTCAAGTTCGTTCTCCAAGACATTCATCCATGCCGCTTCCGATCCATCCTGAGGAGTGGGACCTGCCAGTCGCCGAAGGACCTGATGCAGCAGCACGCCAAAGTGCCGAGGCTGCATGAGATCCGAGAACACCAGCGGCTCGTTGAGTTTGAGGACATTCTTGATCCAGAACTCGTACGCCCCCGCGAGATACCCCTCACAACTCGTCACTGACATCGCATCTGGAACCGTGCACTCACGGAAGTCCTCTGCCTGCGGTACGAGGTGAAAGCCGCTGGAGTTGCCATCGGCGAGGCGTATCCGCACGCGCTCTTCCTCGACCGGTGCATAGAGGCGCAGGATGCGTTTGGCCTGCGCTTCCGCGCCACGGGGAAAGAGCAGCCGACTCGGGCGAAACGGCTCGCCGCGGGAGTCGACCATCCCTCCGATGACGGACAGCGTCGGCACGCGCGCAAACACGGCCGCGAGCAACACGGCATCGCGGTGCAGCCGAGCCGAGCGTCCAGGCAATCCAATCGCCTGACGAATGGGATCGGTCAACCAACCATCGGGCTGTGGTTGCGACGGAACGGTTCCCTCACGCAGCCCGAGCAGCACCATCCGACGCGAAGGCTCGAAGAGTGCGTCCAACCAGCCGATCGCCTCGATTTCCGTTCCCGTGGGAGCGACAGGAACTTCTCTCGCATCCATCTGCTGTTGCAGGACGGCGAGGATCGTTCCAATCGGAAGAACACTGTCCTTGAACGCACTGCGCACAAGCGACTCGGCCGCCGACTGCACTTCCGCGTGCGCCGCCACTTGCACTGGATCACCAAGGCTTCCGCGGAGCATGCGTGCCATCCATGCCATCAGAGCGTTCACGGTGTCCCCAACCGATCTCGGTACGGCTGCAGGACTTCCAAGTCCCTGCGGCAACACATCGCCACCGATGGCGCGCAGCGCTGCGACAAGCTTCGCGCCTCTCGCGGCGGAGTGCTTCTCTCCCACCTCCGCAAGATCGCTCACACTGTGGAGCAGATGATCCGAGCGCAGTCGATCGAGAATCGCCCGCGGATCATCGGACATTTCTTCCTGCAGCGCGTGCAAGACCGCCGGCAGCGCGAGAAACTGCGCAAGTGTTGCAGGCGTGCACTGCGCGTGAAGTTGCGCGGTGGCGCGAAGGAGAGACCCGGGAAGCGTGAGTGCGAAGGGCGTTCCGGATCCTGCATGGACGGAACGCCCGTGGCGGAGCGCAACCGCCTGAAGCAGCGGCGTCAGTTCGGGATCGCAGGACACCACCACAGGTTGCGCTGCGGCGTCCGCGAGCGCACTCTCCCCGCCAGGCATCTTCGCCAACTCCGCACACATCACACTGAAGCGCGCGAGTGCGGCGTCGCACTGATCGAGCGCATCCTCCGCTGGTTCGATGGCTGCCTCCGGTATCTCAGGCGCAAGGCCAGCAGCTTCGCTCGAAACACAACCGAGCGCATCGAATGCGCCTTCGTTCCACGGCGGTGAACATGGCGCGACGATCCATGCTTCCACTGCACAGCCAGCTTGTGCAAGAGACTCCACGACACGCCTGTTCATTGGAGTGAGATCGAGCACGCCGAGCAGCAGGACGCGCTCAAACGCCACCCGACCATCCTTCGCGCGCCGCATCAAGTGGTCGCTCCACTGCCACGGCGTCAGCAGCTCCACACCCTGTCCTTGCGATAGTTCGCGTGCAACCACATCGCACTGGCCATGGAACGCATGCAGCGCATTCCAGCGGTCCGCCAACAAAGGCGAAACGCAGGGCAATTGCGCCACTTCCGCTGCCGATCGTCCAGACTGCAACAACTGCTGGGTCACATCGTCGAGCGCTGAGGCAATCCGACCGAGCACCATCGGACTCTCGGCAGTCTCGCCCTGCGCCACCTGCGGCATGAGCAGTGCCTTTGCGCCTGTGGGGAGACGGCGGAGCGCCTCGTGCATCAGCAGCATCCACTCGATCCCTTCGATCGGACGGCACGACCGGTCTGCAAGGAGCACGCGCGCGGCAAGGGAAGCCACGGCACACAGGGCAGGCGGAATCAGCGGACAGCCGAGTTCATCGGCTGCTTCCGCGAGGCAAAGGTTGAGCAGACGGCGCGAACGCCCGGTCGCAGTCACCACAAGCGTTCGCGACAAATCGCAGCCGCCATCCACGCCGCGAGGCGAACCGTTGAGCAGGGCGCGCATAGCCACATGGGCGGGACCATGCTCCTCGCACCAACCCAGAAATCTCCTTGAGACTGCCATGCCGAGCGGTCGCGATGTTAGGAGGGATGGATCTGTGGAGGGGCAGGATCGCCTGTCGGAGGCAGGACCTGCTGCGCAGGCTGCACGCTGCCGCCCACCACCGTGGGTGGCGGCGCCGGCTCTGGATCATTCTCGTAGCGGGAAGACACGGCACGAATCTCGTCGATGCGTTCCACCAGGATGTCCACCAGCTCGGGATCGAACTGCGTTCCGGCGTTTGCCTTCATCTCCGTGAGAACGCGCTCTTCCGGCCAGGACTCCTTGTACTTCCGCTTCGACGAGAGCGCATCGAACACATCGGCAACCGCCACGATCCGAGCGAACAGCGGGATCGCGTCACCCGACATCCGCGCGCCCTCACCGCCGCGGGCTGAAGCGCCACCCTTCTGGTCGTCGCCCACGGACACATCGCCTGGATATCCGCCCCCATCCCAACGCTCATGGTGATGAAGCGCGACATCGATCGCGGACTGATCGAGTGCCGAGTCCCGATCACCGAACAAACGCGCCCCCACGATCGTGTGCGTCTTCATCACTGCATACTCCTCCGCCGTGAGCCGACCCGGTTTCTTCAGGATTGCATCTGGGATGCCCACCTTGCCCACATCGTGGAGCATCGCCACGATGCGCAACAGATCTCGCTCACGCTCGATGCGATCTTCGGGCAGTGCGTGGCGACGCGCCCACTGCTCATACAGGATCACCGAGTAGCCGGCCACTCGATTGACATGCGCGCCGGTTTCGCTCGGATCGCGCATCTCCGCCATGCTGATCATCCGGAGCACGATCGAACGCGTCAACGCGGCGCGTTCCAGTGCGACGGTTGCAGCGGATGCGAAGTGCGCGATGCTCTCCAGATCCTCAGGTGAGAAGCCAACGCGGTTGGTGCCATCTTCGTTCAGCGGATTCAGGAGCTGCAGCACGCCGATGTTGCGCCCCGCCGACGAGCGCAGCGGCACGCTCAGCATGGAACGCGTTCGATACCCCGACTTCCGGTCCACCTCCTCATTGAACGCGTACGGCTTGTCCGCAGGAATCGAGTAGGCATCGTCGATCACGACCGTTCGTCCACTTGTCGCGGCGTATCCAGCAATGCTGCGCCCATGCACGGGGATCCGCAGCGACTTCACGACAACGGACTTCCCCTTCTCCAGCCGCTTCGTGAGCGTGTCATTCTGCACAAAGGACAGGATCAAATCATCACCATCACGCAGCATGACGCTGCCCGCGTCACAGCGGGTCAGCTCACGCGCCTCAGCAAGGATGCGCTCGATCAGGATGTCGATGTCCTGGATCTGATGGAGGCTCTCGTCGACCTCTGCGATCGACTTCAGCCGCTCCTGCTGCTTGGACACATCCCGAACGAGCTGCAGATTCTGCCGCGCGAACTCCTCACGCTTCTGCAGTGTGTCCGCCATCGAATTCAGCTCGCGGTACAGCGCGGAATACTCTGGCGACGGTGGTGCAGCGAGCCGCTTGTCGATGCGGCCTTCGCTCACATCCGCGATGAATGCCCGCACATGCTGAATGGGTGCAAGCAGCCGACTCACGCCAAGCGAAGCGCCCGCGAACACCAGCAGCGAAATCGCCGCGGATGCGGCAAGCGACGCCACCAGCAATCGATCCACGACGGCGAGGTAACCAGCGTATGGAATGTCCACGACCAACAGTGCGACCACATCACCACGACTCGTGCGGATTGGCGCGTAACCAGAAACCCACTGTCCGCCCGAGTCTTCAATGAAGACCGCAGATGGGCCTCGAGGAATCACCGCGCCGACCGCAGTCCGATCGGAAGCGGTCGTGCCCAGAGGTGATTTCTGAGTCGACACCTCAGACAGCACAAAGGGTCGACCTGGCGGATCCCATGCGGGGCTGCTGCGCGGTTCGCCATCCACCGCGAAATCCCAGCCGCTCGCGGCACCCGAGCGCGTCGGCACCAGGAGGTAACAGAAGCGGACAGGACTTGACTCGTTGGCATTGGCCTCCACCACGGAATGCAGACGATCCTCGATACGGAGGAACGCAGGGTCGTTCAGCGCCCCCTCGCCCTGCGGAAGTGCCCCGACTTCCGCGGCCGAGATTCGCGCGGCGACAGTTCCGGCAAGCGCGCGCGCACGCTCTTCGATGCCCTCCCGCACGACTCGCCGCGTAATCGCGGATCCGACGATGGACATTCCGAATGTCGACAGCAACACTGCCGCAACGAGCCACAACCCCACACGCCCTCGGATGGTCAATGTTGCCCCCACATGAACCTCTCGCAGCGCAACAGCCACGCGCCGAAAAAGCCGCCGATCGGACTTGAACCGACAACCTCAAGATTACAAATCATGTGCTCTACCAATTGAGCTACGGCGGCAGACGCGGGTGGACAATCCGCCCGACGAGGACGACAGTCTAGCAGTGGTCGTTCCACCGCTTGAACGCATCGCGGCTCATCCACCGACTGGATGATCCCCCTCGACACGCACGGCGCGAAGCACGGGGCCGCATCGACTCGGTCCAGCCTCGCCCTCGAGCAGCAGCACGAGGTCACCGCGGCGCACCATGCCCCTGCGCAGGAGTCCTGCACACACTTCCTGCGCAGAAGGATGCCCCATCGAAGGCTCGTGCTGGACCAAGAGTCCGCGAACGCCCCACGCGAGGGACAATTGCCGCACCGTACTCTCATTGGCGGAGCATGCAATGATCCTGCTCATCGGGCGCCACCGCGCCAACCGCAGGGCAGTGCGCCCACCGTCCGTCACCGCCACGATCGCCGCGGGCTGCATCTCTCGCGCGAGCATGCATGCGGCACGCGCCATCGCATCGGCATCCCGACCAACGGCAGTGCCTTCCACCTCGAGTGAATCCAGTCGATCGCCTCTTCCGCGCTCTGCACTGCGAATGATCGCATCCATCGCCTCCACAGCCTCCACAGGAAACTGTCCGATCGATGTCTCGCCGCTCAACATCACCGCATCAGCGCCATCGAGCACGGCATTTGCCACATCGCTCGCCTCCGCACGCGTCGGACGCGGGCTCGTCGTCATCGACTCGAGCAGCTGCGTGGCGACGATCACGGGCTTGCCCATCGCGTTGCTGGTGCGCACGATCCGCTTCTGCAGCATCGGAACCTCGGCGGGTGGCATCTCAATGCCAAGATCACCCCGCGCCACCATCACCGCGTCGGACGCACTGACGATTGCATCGAGCGCCGCGATGGCCTCTGGCTTCTCGATCTTCGCCACGATGGCGACGAAGCGCCCATCACTCAACCGCTGCACGCGTCGCCTCAGGTCGTGAAGGTCATCGGCACTTCGAACGAACGACAGTGCCACCAGATCGACGCCTGCTGCAAGTCCAAAGGCGAGATCATCGATGTCCTTCGCCGAGAGCGAGGGCGCCGAGACATGCACCCCAGGCAGATGCATCCCGACCCGCGAACGAATCACACCGCCATGCTCGACGATGCACAGCACATCTTCGCCGCGCACTTCCTTCACCCGGAGGCGCACCTTCCCATCATCGAGCAGCAGCGCGTTCCCCGAGCGCACATCCCTCGCCAACGCCTCATACGCACAGGGCAAGTGCGGTAAGCCTTGGAACCCCGATCCGCCGCCGAGCGACACTTCACTCCCATCCACAAGGGTGGCGGCAGCCGCAGAGACCTCTCCGAGGCGCAACTTCGGGCCACTCAAGTCCTGCATCAGCGCGATCGGTCGTCCCATGCGTCGCGATACCGTGCGTACTGCATCGATCAGTTGCTGATGGTCCGCGTGCGTTCCATGGGAAAAGTTGAGACGCGCGACATCCATGCCGTGCTCGATCAACCGTTCCATGACGGATGCGTCCCGCGTTGCAGGTCCGAGCGTGCAAACGATCTTCGCGCAGTTCGATTGCGATTGGCGCGGCGATCCTCCCTCGTCATGATTTGGTACGGACTGCATGCGCATCAGCCTAGTCAGACTCGGCGGAGCCTTCAGAGCGCTTGGCGCATGCGGCGAATCGCGATCTCCAGAATCGACACATCGGCGGGCGACATGCCGGCAAGTCGACCTGCCTGCCCGAGGGTGCGCGGCGAGAATCGACCGAGCACTTCGCGCGCCTCCGCAGAGAGTCCGGCCACCGTGCGCACATCCAGTTGCGAAGGAATCGGCAGGTTCTCACCAGCACTCGCACGCCGAAGTTCCGTGCGCTGCCGCGGCAGGTAGCACTCATACCGGAGGTCCGTGATTGCACGGTCCATCACCGCGCGCGGCGCAGCGGGCGCGCGTTCGACGGCGGCTAGCAACTCCACCAACGCATCGGCCGTCACTTCCGGCCTGCGCGCCACCTCGGCCAACCGCTTGCCCGAACCGAAGTGCGGCGGAGCAACAGCCACCGACAGACGCTTGCGCAGTTCCGCGAGTGCCGATGCGCGCTCTTCATTCCAGCGGCGGCGCTGCTCGCATACCAGACCCCACGCGACACCCGATGCCGTCAGACGATCCTCTGCATTGTCCGCACGAAGGAGCAAGCGATGCTCCGCGCGGCTCGTGAACATGCGATACGGCTCACGCGGCTGCCGCGTGACCAGATCATCCATCAGCACACCGAGATACGCCTGGGAACGCTCGATGCGAACTTCATCCAAGCCGCACACTCGGCGAGCCGCGTTCAACCCGGCCACGAGTCCCTGCGCAGCCGCTTCCTCGTAACCACTCGTCCCATTGATCTGACCCGCAAGAAACAGGCTGCGAACGCGCTTCGTCTCGCCAGTCGAATCGATCTGATGCGGCCAGACCATGTCGTACTCGACTGCATAGCCCCACCGCTTCGCCTGCGCGCGTTCGCAGCCGGGAATGCCACGAACGATCTGCTCCTGCACTTCCGCTGGAAGCGATGTGGAGATGCCATTGCAGTAGATGTCGTCCGTCGCAAGCGACTCCGGCTCGAGGAACACATGATGGCTCTCGCGCTGCGCGAAGCGCACCACCTTGTCTTCGAGGCTTGGGCAGTACCGCGGACCTGACTCCGCTTCCATCAAGCCCGCATACATCGGCGCTCGGTGCAGATTGCCACGAACCACTTCGTGAATCGCCGCCGTGGTGTGTGTCTCGCGGCACTCCACCTGTGGTAGTGCGGGAAAACGCCGAGCGAGCAGCATCTGCGGCGTACCGGCACTGAATGGCAGCGGCGGCTCATCGCCCCACTGCGCCACCAGGGACTGCCAATCGATCGACGCCCGTGCCAGCCGCGGCGGCGTTCCCGTCTTGAGGCGACCCAGTTCGAATCCGAGCGCCCGAAGCGCACCCGAGATTCCCACGGCACTCCCCTCGCCCACGCGTCCACCTTCCACGCTGCGTTCACCCGTGTGCATGAGCGCCCGCATGAATGTGCCCGTGGTGAGCACCACCGCATCGGTCTCGACTCGCAGCGATCCGCCGTCCGAGGGTGAAGCACCCGAGAGCGCTTGCTCGAGCGGTCGCCGCTCCGCACCAGGCCCGTAGGGCATGCGCGGGAACACTCCAGCGCCACGCTCGCCCTGCCACATGCGCTCGACCGCGGTGGCGTTCCACTCGAGCGCCGCCTCATCGACGCGCAGCACGCTTGCTCCACTGCGCAGGACCAAAGCGCGAATACCGCAGGACTCTCCCGTGTTGGGGTGCGCCTCCACGGCCTCCACCAGACCTTCGACCACGATGATCGGCACCGAGTCCCTTGCGCGCGTGGAAAGCAGCCGCTGAACCTCGGCCTGATAGTGATGGCGGTCGCACTGTGCGCGCGGCCCGCGCACCGCCTGTCCCTTCGACGCATTGAGGACGCGAAAGAGAATCCCCGTGGCATCCGTTGCGCGTCCCATCACACCGCCGAGCGCATCGATCTCGCGCACCATCTGCCCCTTCGCCAGCCCACCGATCGCCGGATTGCAACTCATCGCACCGATGGTCGACGCATCCATGGTGACCAGCAGCACGCGCGCCGCGTCCGTGGATTTCGCTGCCAGCGCGCTCGCTGCGGCCCATGCAGCTTCCACGCCGGCATGACCGCCGCCCACCACAATCACCGTCGAACCAGCCATCGTGCAAGGATACGGATCGGGCACCGCTCACCGAAGGTGCGCCCCTACGATCCGCGCCCATGCACAAGTCCATTCAAGTTGCCGATGCGGCGCGTTCCCTTCGTGTGTTCCCCATCTTCGCAGCAGCGGGCAAGAGCGCCCCTCGCCTCCCAACCGAGCTGCACGCGCACGAAGGAGCTCAACACGCGCTTCGGATCGGCGCCTGCACGGGCGAGGCAGGCAGCGTTCATGCTGCAGATGATCGAACGCTGCTGCTCGGGCTCGGAGCGCGCGACGGGTTCGACCTCCAGAGACTGCGGACGGTGGCTGCGAAGCTGGGGCGCGCGCTGGTCAAGATGCGTGCGACGGCCATTTGCCTGCAGCCCGATTGGACGGGCGGGGTGCGTTCCATCGGCGAGTTCGAAGCGGGAAGCGCCGTTGCCGAGGGGCTGTCGATCGGCACCTGGCGGTTCGATCGACTCGATGGCACCGCCTCACGCCGCGAACCAAGGCTGAACGCGCTTCGCATCTGGTCGGATCGACGCGACTTTCGCGATGGGATGAACGAGGGTCTCGTGGTGGCGGCAGGTGTGAATGTGGCCCGCGCCATTGCTGCAACCCCGCCCAACATCGCGCATCCGCAGTGGATTGCGGCGGAAGCCGCGCGCATTGGTCGCGGTGCACTCCGGGTCCGCCGCATCGACGCTGCGCGAGCGCGCCAACTCGGCATGGGCGGGCTGCTTTCCGTGGGGCAGGGTTCTGCGCGTCCACCATGCCTCGTCACACTCGAGTGGAACCCGCCGCGGCGTGCACGCGGCGCGCGCGACTCGCATCTGCTGCTCGTCGGCAAGACGATCACCTACGACACGGGCGGCTACTCGCTGAAGGTGAACAACGGCATGAAGGGCATGAAGTACGACAAGTGCGGCGGCGCCGCCGTGCTGGGCGTGATGCACGCCGTCGCTCAGTTGCGCCCCGCGGTCCGTGTGACGGCGATCCTTGCCGTGGCGGAAAACATGGTGGCCGGCGATTCGTACCGCCCCGACGACATCATCCGCATGCACAACGGCGTGACGGTGGAGGTCACCAACACCGACGCCGAGGGAAGGCTCGTGCTTGCGGATGCGCTCAGCTGGGGCTGCAAGACCTTCAACCCCAGCGCGGTCATCGATGTCGCCACGCTCACGGGCGGTGTGGTCGTGGCGCTCGGGCACTTCAGCGCCGGCTACTTCAGCAGTGACGATCGGCTTGCGCGCGAAGTGGAACGCGCCGCCGACAACAGCGCGGAAGCCGTGTGGCGACTGCCGCTCTGGCCCGCACACCGCGACTACATGCGCGGCCAGCACGCCGATCTCATCAACAGCAACCCCGCCCGCATGGCACATCCCATTCAAGGCGCGGCATTCCTCTCCCACTTCGTTCCGCCAACGGTCCCCTGGGCGCACATCGACATCGCGGGCGTCGCTTCAGCCGAAACGCCGAACGATCTGTCGGGCAGTGGTCCGACGGGATGGGGCGTGCGGCTGCTGCTCCGCCTGATCGCCGCGCGCAGTTGAACAGCGGAACTGGATCGCGCGCGAGCCGCGTTCAACCCTTTGGGTCTTCGCCCTGCTCGATGCGCGTGATCTTCGCGAGCCGTCGTGCGTGGCGACCGCCTTCGTATGCGGACTTCATCCAGACATCGACGATCCGCTTCACGAGCGTCTGCCCGAGCAGGTCCGCGGAAAGGCAGAGCACATTCGCATCATTGTGCGTCCGGGAGAGTTGCGCGCTCAGCTCATCGAGCGCGAGTGCGGCGCGAATGCCCTGCACCTTGTTGGCTGCGATTGCCATTCCGATTCCGGTGCCGCAGATCAGGATCCCGCGAGATGCCTTCCCGGTGACAATCGTCTGAGAAACACGCCACGCAATGTCGGGATAGTCCGTCGGTGAGCCAGTCGTTTCACTGAGCAGCGCCACATCAAAGCCGTCCAGCCTCAGCTGCTGCTCGATCGCAACGGCGATCGCCGACCCACGATGGTCGCTGCCGATCGCGATCAGACCCTTGGGAGACGAACTCATGCCGGCAGCATCTCCGCAAGCCGCTTCGGGATCAAGTCGCGGAACTGCCGCGCAAGCCGGTCATACGACGCGTGCCCGAGCCCGATCGGATCGTCCACATCGGATTTCGGATCCAGCGGGTGAATCTTCGCGGACTGCTCTGGCTCGCCTGCCACGAGGCTGCGCGCCGCAGACACATGTCCCGCGGTCATCCCAAACACCAGGTCTGCCGCACGGATCATCTGCGCCGTCAGACGCTTGCTCCTCCCCTCGTGTTCGACGCCGATGCGGCGCAGTGCATCGATCGCCTCACCCGAACAGGGATGTCCATCCATCGCGGATGTTCCCGCCGAGACCGTGAAGATCCTCCCCTGATCGCCCCCCATGCGGCCAGACTCGATCTCGGCTCGGGCGATCGCCTCCGCCATGGGTGAACGGCATGTATTTCCTGTGCAAACAAAAAGGACCGTCTTCACACAGGCGATGCTACAGATCGACTCGCCACGGTATCGTTCCACGAACAGGATCCAGCCGTGGAATTTGTTTCATTCGAAGAAGCGTGGCGGTTGCTCAAGCCCATCGGGGTCGAAGTGGCTTCGCGAACGGCGGAGGAGCTTCGACTGTCCATCTCCGATGGCGACCGCAGTGGCTGCATGGACATCGCTGCATCGGATCATGCCCATGCGGCAAAACTCCCTGCCGACATCCCAAGGCTCACGCGTGCGGTACTCGCCACCAGCATCGAGGCGATCATCCACAAGTTGCACCTCACGCAGGCGAATGTGATTCCCGTCGGACATTGGCGTGAACTCTTTGAGGCCGTTGCAGAGCCCATGGCAGCAAACGAGAAATGGCGTGCGATCGACAGCGCTGCCACGGTGGAGCTGAATACGCGTGATGCGTTGGTCTTCCTGCCGGCCGACTTTCACATTCTGCGTGACCTTGCGCTTGCTGTCCTGACGGCAGGTTCTGCGCCGCGACATGGCATCGCGATCTGCAGCGCTGGCAGCCCGATGGTCATCGAAGTCATGCCCGCAGGCGAGGTGACGATCTACTACGGCAAGTCCGAGCTTCGTCGCGTGGTCAGCGATGTCCTTGCCCATGTGCAGTCAGGCAACGCGTCACCGAAGGCACCGCACCCCGTCGCGCCTGAGCGTTAGTTCGCTGCCGCGCTTATCTCCGCATCCACTTCGATGTCCGCGCCACGCGCAGTGAACAGCGCTCCGCATGCGCCGCACGCGAAACCCGTTCCGCCGTTCCCGTCGCGCAAATCCCTTGGAACGACCGACGACGCCTCGCAGGCAGGACACTTCCCCCGCCGCAGCTTCCGGTGCGCGAGCGGCCGTTCCACCGCCTTGACCACCGCCAGCAATGCCACCACCGGTATCAGCGCCATCACGGCAAGGAACACCATGCCGAGCGCACCGATGGGGAGCATGAACACCATGGTGAACGCAAGAATGAATGCAATCAGGTACCCGCCGAAGACCACCCCGGGATAGACCTTGCGGATCCAGCGCACAATCGTGTGCAACATGCCCAAAGGATAGGCAGCGGATTCCCTTCAGAAGAACCGATATATTCCGTGCATGCCCGCAGCAACCCAAGATGCCTTGAAGATCGTCTGTGACCGCTCTGCGCTCGTCGACGCACTGACGCTTGCCTCGAGCGTGGTGCTCTCACGAACCACCGTGCCAGTGCTCTTGTGCGTCAAGTTGACGGCCCGGGATGGGACGCTTCGGCTCAGCGCCACCGATCAGGATCTTCGGCTGTCGCTCACGCTGTCGAGCGTCGAGGTGCACTCCGATGGCGACGCTTTGGTGCCCGCGGACAAGCTCTCGCAGATCGTCCGATCGTGCGACGACTCGACGCTCGCGATCGAGATGGACAAGCAGATCGCCACCGTCCGAAGCGAGGACGCCAAGTTCCGCGTGTTCGGATACGACCCACGAGAGTTTCCGGCGGAAACCGATGCCGAGGCATCGGCTCCCGAGTTCGAGATCGCAGCGGGTCACCTGCGGCGGATGATCGGTCGCTCTGCGTTTGCGACGGCTGCGGACAATTCGCGGTACGCATTCAACGGCGTGCTGCTCGAAAGAAAAGGGCGGCGCCTCCGCATGGTCGCGACCGATGGTCGTCGCCTCGCACTCGTGCAGGGCGAATGCACGGGATCCGCGGATGGCGATTCCGCATGCATCATCCCGACGAAGACATTGCAGGTCCTCAACCGCCTGCTCGATGACCCCGACACTGCGGTGCGCATCAGCCGAAACCGCAACCGCATCCGCTTCGAAGTGGGCGAAACAGCCACGGTCATTTCAAGCCTGATCGAGGGCACATTTCCGCCCTTCGACGATGTGATCCCGAAAGAGCACGATCGCCGCGCCAGCTTCGATACCGCGGAACTCGCGGCGGCCGTCAAGCGCGCCGCGCTGCTGACGAACGAGGAAAGCAAGGGCGTGAAGTTCTCCTTCGCCGACAAGACGCTCACGATCTCCTCGCGCGCCGCTGAGATGGGCGAGGCGGAGGTTCGCGTTGCCATGCGCAAATGGGAAGGGAAGGAGATCGACATCGCCTTCAACCCTGGCTATGTCACCGATGTCCTGCGCATTGCGGACAGTTCGGAGATCGCCGTCGAGATGAAGGCTCCCAATCGACCGGGTGTCTTCAAGGTCGGCGAGGATCTGACCTATGTGATCATGCCAGTCAGCCTGCCCGGCTAACGCCAGGCATCGGCTGACTGCTGAACAGGATCAGGGAGCGGACCGATGAAGATCACTGCTTGGCGTACTTGACGCCGCAGCCCTCGTTCTTCGTTGTGGCGGGCTCGACGGGCTTTCCGGCCTTCAGTGCAGTCACGGCGTTCACCACATAATTGGTCTTGCCATCCTTGCTCACGGGAGCTCCGATGTAGGCCACATTGCCATCGGCGGCAATGATGAACACATGCGGCGTGGTCTTCGCGCCGTAGGCCTTGCCCACCTTTCCATCCGCGTCGAGCAGCACTGGAACGGACGCACCCGCCTTCGACATCACCTCGGCGCTGGCGGTGCCCTCTTCCGCATTGCTCATCCCGTTGTAGCCATCCTTCGTCGAGTTCACGGCGAAGTACATGGCATCGGGATCTGCCTTGCGCAGACCTTCGACCGTTGCCGCTGCCTTGCCACTTCCCCAGAAGGAACCCTCGCCGCGCCCGCTGGCGGGGCAGGACGAACAGAACCACTCCAGCACCACGACCTTGCCCTTGTAATCCGCCAGCGAGTAGGTCTTCCCGTCCACGCCCTTCAAGCTGAAGGCGGGCGCTGCATGCGCAATCTCGGCCTTGTCGTGGGTGTGCTTGGAATGATCGTGACCTGCATGAGGATCGCCCTGCTGGGCAGCTCCGAGCAGGGCGCTGCAAGTGAGAGTGGCAACAGTGAGGATGGCTGTGGTGAATCGCATGGGGGCTCCTGTAAGTGCGGACTATCCGTCCGCGGATTTCTTGGGCTCTTCGCCCTGATGTCTCGACCTCTGATGTCTACCTGCCGACCGTCGCAACATCCGACGGCAACACATCGAACTGATACGCCGGATCCCCCTCGCGGTCGCCCGAAAGCAGAAGTCCGCGAAGGCGCGGCGGACCGTCCACCGCATCCCTGGCATTCACCCGGAATGGTAGGCGCAGCGTCATCTCGCGTCCGCGTTCGACGGCGGAGAAAGGTCCCGTGCCCCCAACCCACTCAACTCCCGCGACCGCATCGGGCACGAACCGCACGGGGCGCTGCGGAATGGCCGCGGACGCAAAGGTCAGGAGCAGCACTCGCTCGCCCGGCGACTCCTCCATCTGGGTGCGCACGCACGGCGGAAGCTTCAGCGGATAGCTGCGATGCAGCGCCGGCGAATACGGAACGGCTTCCGTGCTCACTTCCACCGACACACTTGCCTTCCCCACCTGGCACCGATCCTTGCACACCATCCAGTCCGCGTGAACGCGCACGGAGATCGACGGCGGCTCACTTCCCACTGGTGCGACGACCGGCACGAGCACATCGAAGGTCCTTTCGTATCCATAGTTGCGTTCATCCGCCGATCCAAGAATCTGGGGGCGCGGCAAGCGCGGTGCGCCTCCCGTCCAACCTCGCGGCAGCGCCGCGGTCACGCAGGTCGCGGCTCCGGAGTCTCCAGGGTTACTCCAGTACATGTGCCACTGAGGCTCCATCGTAAAACGCACCACCAACGCATCACTTCCATCCGACATTCGGGCGAGCGCGGAGAGCACTTCCATCTTCACAGGCTCCGCCATCCGCGATGGAGGCGTCTGCTCCCGTAGCGCAGCGGCGGGCAGCCCAAGAAGAACAATGCCGAGCCCTGCATAGACTGCGCGAATGCACGGAAGCTTCCACCAGCTCATGGAAACCTCACGATACTGCATCGTGGCACATCCGACGCCTGCCGCCAGAGTCCTCCGCGCGTGCATCGGCGTGTCCATCCTCTTGCTTGCCCTGCAGCAGAATGCATGCGACCGGAAGACGAGCGACAAGGACTTGGTCTATGTCACCGCCTATGACGCGCTGCGGACCATGAATGAGCCCACAGGCGTGTTCGGACGCCGAACCAAGAGCGTGTTCTGTGATCCACGCAGTCGCGAGCTCTATGCGCAGAAGCACATTGCAGGCGCGATCAGCCTTCCATTCGAGGACATGACGCTCGAGGCAAAGGGCGTGCTCGGCGAGGACACTGCCGTGGTGGTGTACGACAGCGACTACAACGATGTGCTCGCGAAGGCAGCCAGCAAGCGCCTGCTCGAACTCGGCTTCAGCCGCGTCTACACGCTCGAGGGAGGTCTCAAGGCATGGGAGAAGGCCGGCAATGATGTCGCCACGGGCGTTCCCACGACCGCGCCAGAGCTTCCCGACGCGCCAGTGCGATGAGCGCGACGTACGCCGCGCACGCAGTCAAACTCACTCGAGCGCCGCAGCGCCAGCAATGATCTCCGTGAGTTCCGTGGTGATCTTCGCCTGCCGCGCGCGGTTGTAGTTCCGCTTGAGTGTTCGCCCAAGCCCACCCGCGTTGTCAGTGGCAGCCTTCATCGCAACCATGCGCATCACATTCTCGCTCACGATGGCGTCGTTCAGCGCTTGGAACAGCGACACCTTCACCGACTTCGGCAGCAGTTCATCGAGCAGGGCAGGCGCGCTCGGCGCGAACTCGTACACCGTCGACGCGCCCTTGGTCGACGCTGGCGAGTTCGCCGCATTCGCTGCTCCGGCCTCCGAATCAAGGCTGAGCGGCAACAGCTGCATGACATCCGGGACCTGCTTCGCTGCGGAGATGAACCGCATGAACACCACATGGACGGCATCGATCTTCCCTGCAGTGAAGTCGTCCATGTAACGCTGCGCCACGCTTGCCACGGCATCGAATGCGGGCTTGTCGCCAAAGCTGTGCCGCTCCGCGACATCGATCCGCTGGAACTTGAAGAACGAACTCGCCTTCTTTCCCACGGTCTCGATCACCAAGTCGCGCTTCTCGCCACGGCGCGCGCGGATCTCCTGCATCGCGCGTCGAAGCACACTCCCGTTGTAGGCACCGCACAGACCGCGATCGCTCGTGACAACCAACACGAGTTCGCGCCCCGACTTGCGTGCCCCACCGAGCAGCGGATTCTCCACCTCGCCCGCTGCCGACGAGACCTCGCCCACGAGTTGGCGAATGCGGTCGGTGTAAGGGCGCGTCGCCTTGGAACGCTGAAGCGCGGCGGTGAACTTCGCCGTCGCGATCATCTGCATCGTCTTGGTGATGCGCTGGATCGTCTTGACGGCGACCATGCGCTTCTTGATTTCACGGATCTGTGCCATGGGGAGCGGCGGATAGTAGCACTGAGCGGGCTCATGCCGGCAACTGCATGCCGTCGAACCCCAGTGCCATCCCGGCCGGCAGTCGCGGCGCCAATTCCGCATGGCGGATGTCATGGGTCATGTGAACGAACACCGTTCGCTTCGCGGCGAGTTGCGCCGCGACGGAGACCGCCTCATCCACCGTGAAGTGAGTCGGATGCGCACGAAATCGAAGCATGTCGAGCACCAGCGTTTGCAGCCCCGTGAGCCACTGAAACGCCTCCGGTGGCACTGCAGACACATCGGTGCAATACGCCAGCGGCAGCAGTCCCCCGCCATCGCCGCCGTCGACCGCCTCAATGCGCCAGGCGAGGACTGGAACCCGACCATGCAGCATCGTGAACGGTCGCATGCGAAGGCCGTGGCGCTCGACTGCAACGCTCGGAGTCACTCGGTGGGGAATCAGGTCTGCCACGAACGAGTCATTCGCATTCGTCTGTCGACGGAAGATGTAGCGAAAGACACGCTCCACATCTGTCATCGTCTCGGTATCGGCGAAGACCTCGATCGGCGCGCGCATCAGCGAGTTGTAGCGGCGCACCTCGTCGAGCCCCGCGATGTGATCCATGTGCGCGTGGGTAATCAAGATCGCATCACAGCGCGAAATCCTGCTTCGCAGCGCTTGCTCGCGGTGATCAGGCGAAACATCGATCAGCCAAATGCGATCCTGTCCCTGCGGATCGGTAAAACGCAGCGCGGCACTTGTTCGCAGGCGGCGGTCACGCGGGTCATCGGAAACGCATGTTGCGCAGTCGCAGGCGATCACGGGAACACCTGAGCTCGTGCCAGTGCCGAGCAACTCAAGTCGCGCAGCCGTCACTCGCGCGGGCATGGGAAGAGCGCCGTCAGTTCGCGTGCGACGGACTTCGGATCCGCTGCCCGGCAGAGTGCGGAAGACACCGCAATGCCACGGCAGCCCGCGGCACGAAGTTCCGCAGCCTGCGCGGCAGTGATGCCGCCGATTGCCAGATGCGGCATGCGCGGATGGCGTTCCACGAACGCCCGCAGCCACGCGGGCCCTGCCGGCCTGCGCTCGGGCTTGACGGCTGTGTCGAACATCGCGCCGACGCCGCAGTAGTCGGCGCCCGCGGCGACAGCTGCATCCGCCTCCGATGGATCGTGCACGGTGGCACCGATGATCAGCGTGCCACCCGCCAGCCGCCGCGCCGCGCGAAGGGGAAGGTCATCTTGCCCGAGATGCACGCCGTGCGCCCCTGCGGCAATCGCCACATCGATGCGGTCATTGATGATCACGCTCGCACCGAACTTCGCTGCACTCGCAAGGAGCGCATCTGCGCGCGCGAGCAACGCGCCCGTCGCCCACCCCTTCTCCCGCAGCTGAATGCACGCAACACCGCCCTCGAGTGCGCCATCCACCACCTCCTGCCAGGGGCGCGTACAGATCGACTCCGTCAGCACGAGGCACACTCCCCACTGGCGCACGGTCAGGGGACGCAGGCGCTCGAGCAACAGGGCAATCATCGAATATCCCTGATAGCGGAGCGACTCCACACGGCTCCATGCATCGTCCCCTGTTGTCTTCAGCATCTCCTCCAGCGTGCGAAGTGCCTCACCCAGCCGCGAACCATTCGCGCGCACCACATCCGCGATCCCGCGACGAACCGCCTCGCGTTCACCCTCGATGGGAACGCCGACATCCCGCTCCACATCGCGAGCACCAATGCGTGCTGCGTGCGAAGCGCCATCGACCGCAGCCGCGATCCCATGCCGAACGCGCTTGAACGCCTCAGCCATCTCCGCATCATCGAGCAGGAAGCGCGCGACATCCTCGAGCACCCGCGCAGCTTCGAGAGCGCGGTTGGTTGCGGCATCGAGAACACGCTGCACGGGGCGCATGATCGATCAGCGTATGCGGCTCCGTTGGGCGCTGCCCGTAGCGTGCGCTGCGCCCGCCTACCATTGCCTCTCCCGATGGAAGGCACGTCAAGCGAAACCGATCCACGCCACCTCGGCCATCCCGATGGCCCGACTCGGCGGTCGTTCCTTGCAGGTCTCGGTGCTTCTGCGTTACTTTCCACGGCTGGAGTCTCGAGTCTGGTGAGCGGCGTCCAGAGCGCCCCTCACTCGCGCACCCCCCCGACGAAGAAGGAAAACACCATGCCATTCACCTTGCCCGACCTGCCCTATGCGGAGAACGCGCTCGAACCGTCCATCGACCAGAAGACGATGAACATTCACCGCACGAAGCATCATCAGGCCTATGTCGACAATCTGAACAAGGCGCTCGAGGGTCAGAGCGACTACGCAAAGTGGTCGCTCGATGAAATCTGCATGCAGATGGGATCCATTCCTGAAACCATCCGTGCAGGCGTGCGCAACAATGGTGGCGGACACTGGAACCACTCGTTCTTCTGGAACATCATGTCACCCAAAGGTTCGGGAGGGACTCCGAGCGCCGAACTCTCCGCGGCGATCAACAGCGCCTTCGGCGGAATCGATGCGTTCAAGAAGGCCTTTGCCGAAGCGGGGATGAAGCGATTCGGATCGGGCTGGGCGTGGCTCGTGCGCAAGGGTGACGGATCGCTCGCCATCGGCTCCACACCCAATCAGGACAACCCGCTGATGAAGGGATTCGTCGATGTGGCAGGACGCCCGCTGCTTGGCGTCGATGTGTGGGAGCACGCGTACTACTTGAACTACCAGAATCGCCGCGCCGACTACCTCGCCGCCTGGTGGGATGTCGTCAACTGGAACCAAGTGAACGCCCACTTTGCGAAGCAGTGACGCGCGACTTCGCCGAGAGGCTCGATGAGCCGATCATGAGCCGATCATGAGCCACTTGGACATTGCGCCCTTTTGGGTGAAGCCAGGTGCGAAGCCCTCGCTCAGCGACTGGGACTGCGAAGAGCATGGGGGCTTGGAGAAGGCGGCGGGCGAGGCTCAACTCGCAAGCAATCTCGCCGCACTCGACGAACTGCAAATGAAGTTCTGGGCGAACCGTTCGCGCGCGCTGCTGATCGTGCTCCAAGGCATCGACAGTGCAGGCAAGGACGGGGTGATCCGCCGAGTCATCACGGCGCTGAATCCGCAGGGTGTGATCGTTCACTCATTCAAGAAACCATCCGAGGCGGAGTCCGCGCACGACTACCTCTGGCGCGTTCACTCGCGCTGCCCAGCGAAGGGTGACATCGCCGTCTTCAACCGAAGCCACTACGAGGACATCATCGTGGGGCATGTGCATGGAACGATGGATGCCGAGACTCACGCCAAGCGCTGCCGTCACATCCGGGAGTTCGAGCGCATGCTGACCGATGAAGGCACCATCGTCCTCAAGTTCTTCCTCACCATCACGAAGGACGAGCAACTCCAGCGGCTGCACGAGCGTCTCGACGACCCGACCAAGCGGTGGAAGTTCTCCATCAACGACATGAATGAACGACAGCGCTGGTCGCGCTACCAAGAGGTGTTCGAGTCGATGCTGACCGAGACGACGACCGAACACGCCCCATGGATGGTCGTTCCCGCCAATCGGAAGTGGTTCCGCAATCTGCTTGTCAGTGAGGTCCTGCTGCGCACGCTCACCGAGCTGCAGCTGGACTGGCCGCGCCCAACCAGCGATCTCAGCCAGATTCGTCTGCGCTGAGTGGCGTCAGGACTGCGGGCGAACGCCCGCGATCATCGCGTCAAAATCACGCCGCCAAGACTCCACCGTCGCATCCGGGCCGACAAGCCGGATGAACACTGTTCCCTGAGCCGTTCGAAGGATCGCACCGAGCTGACGAATGCCAGGTCGCGGCGCAGCCTGCCCCATGCCCTGATAGAGCCCAGCCAACTCGATCGTCTTCACCGCAATCCCGTTCACCGTCGAATCCGAGATGATCGCTTCGGCCGCCGAACCATCCTCCGCACGGAACTGCGAGATCCAACGCTTGACATTCGCGTCCATGGGTCCGCCGTCTCCTGCGGCAAACACGCTGAACACCAACTCCGCATCGCTTGCCCCTTCTGCCTTCGTGGGTACGGCGTACTGCAGCGCACGGAACTGCACCGTGGGTGCCTGCCACTGCCATGTCACGGGCTTGGGCATCACGAGCCCCCCAATCTCGATCAACTTGGGATCACTCGTCGCGCTGGAAACTCGGACACTCCCCCCCACCGACCCCACGGGCGGCGCTTCACTGCCTTGGGGTGAACGCGGGTTCCTTGCACTCGGCACGATCGGCGTCGGCGGCTTCGGCGCGGGTGCACGCTCGCAACCGACGCTGCACATCAGCAGCACGGCGCATGCACCGATGCATCGCATCGAGGGACCGAGCGCGCTGCGCCAATGCCGCCAGTGTTGCTGCCGTGCCATCATGGTGATGATCGTATGCAGGCAAAGGCTGCCCACGCGAATCACCGTACCCTCGTGCCCCGATGCGAATCCACGCCGACGGGATCTGGACCGGAGACCGCCGTCATCCGTGGCGTCGCGCAGTGGATACCGCCGATACACGCGTGCGCCACTTGCACGATGACGCTTCCGGCGCGGACATCCATTTCAGCGGTGGGTGGATCCTGCCGGGGCTCATCGACGCGCACCTGCACCTCACGCTCGGCTCGCTGTCGCTGACCCGTCTCGATCTCGCTGGCACCACTTCGCGCACGGACTTCATGGAACGCATCGCGCAAAGACACGCGCTGCTGCCGAGCGGCCAATGGCTCGAGGCGTTCGGCTGGGACGAATCCCTCTGGGGCGGCGACCAACCCGATGCCTCATGGCTCGAAACCGCCGAGAACCGCCCTGCCGTTGCATGGCGGTGCGATCAACACGTCGCGCTCTGCAACCGCGCCGCGCTGGCAGAGCTCGACCTGTCGCGCGCCATCGCGGGCGGAACCGTCGTTCGAGGCGCCGAGGGACAACCCACTGGACTGCTGCTCGAACAAGCTGCGTGGCGGCTGCTCATCCCTCGCATCCCCTCGCCGCCGATCGATGTGCAACGGCGCGCGCTGCAGCAAGGCTGTCGCCACCTGCTCTCGCTGGGGGTCACCGCTGTCGGTGCGATGGAGTATCTGCAGCAGGTCGAAGAGCTGATCGACCCCCTTCGGAATGACGCGGCGCTCGGCGTGCGCGTCGCCGTCACGGTGCTCGACCGAACGAGTCCACTGCCATTCGACCGCGCACGGCGCATCGCGCGAAGCGAATCACTTCGCGTGATCGGCTTCAAGTCATTCGCTGACGGCACGCTCGGAGCCGCGACGGCAGCGATGATCGAACCGTACGAGAACGCCGCGGGCAGCGGCTCTCTCGTCGAACACGCACTCGAGGGAACGCTCGAAGCGTGGATGCGAGAGGTGCTCGCTGCAGACTTCTCGCCGTCGGTGCATGCGATCGGCGACCGTGCCCTCGCTGAGACACTCGCCTGCGCGGAACGCTGCGATCCGCAGCGGCGCGTTCGATTGGAACACGCACAGACCGTCGATCCTCCGTCGCGACGGCGCTTTGGAGGGCGGCGCGTGAGCATGCAGCCGCTGCACAAGTTTGGCGATGCGTCCGTCGCGCTTGAACGGCTCGGAGCCCGTCGGATGAACCGAGTCTTCCGTTTCCGTGACTTCCTCGAAGCTGGAGCCTGCCTCGCCTTGGGATCGGATTGGCCGATCGTGTCCGCATCGCCGATCGAAGGCATGCGCTGTGCCATCACGGGCATCACGCGCAGTGGCGCATTGCAGGGCACCGATCAGTCCTTGACCCCGACAGAAGCGATCGATGGCTACACGATCGATGCGGCGCGATGCCTCGAAAACTGGGATGGCATCGGCACACTCGCGCGCGGCTCCCACGCGGACATGGTGGTGCTCGATCGAAATCCCCTTGCGTGCGACTGGCTTCGCGCCCCGCCGCGGGTGATCTGCACGCTCGTCGATGGGCACATCGTGCACGATGCGCGAACGCGCGTCGGCTCCTGAACCAAGTTCAACAGCGCACCGTCGACCGAGGCACTCATCACGAGGCGGGTGGACCGCCGAGCAGCACCGACACATACCCGACCGCGAAGACAGCCATCCGCTGCAACGCCCCGACCAGTGGCGTGGTGAGCCCGCCCGAGAACAGCACGACGAACAGAATGATCAAACCGAACTGCTGGACGGCAGGCTGCGAATAGAAACGCCGCGCGGACGCGGACAATCCTGCGAGAATCACCGAACCATCGAGCGGCGGCATCGGCAGCAGGTTGAAGCACATCAGATAGAGGTTCAGCCAGGCTCCCATCAGAAAGAACTCGGTGAGGTTGCCGCGCAGCGGTTCTGCGAAGGTTGAAAAGCACACCACGAGTGCACAGCCGACGACGCACACGGCACTCAGCAGAAGATTGACCGCGGGTCCGGCGGCAGCCACCAAAGCCCATCCAAGTCGACCACGCCGAAATCGAGCGGGATTCACCGGCATCAATCCCCAAGCGATGCCGAGCAGGAGCAGAGCGATCAGGCTGAACCACCCCATGTGAACAATGGGATTGATCGTGATGTGCCCGCTGTCGCGCGGCGTCGTGTCACCCTGCCACAGTGCCGCATAACCATGTCCAAGCTCATGCAACACGATGGAAGCGATCACCCAGAAGAGCCAACTGACCAGCAGAACCGATTCGCCTCGCTGCCAGAGATCCGCAATCCACCATCCGCTCATCGCTTGGAGGGTAGCAGTGCTTCTGCTATGCTTTTCCATTCGCAACCAGCCACCCCAAGGCTCGTCGCACGGCTCGTACGGTTCCACCCGCGAGTCCCACGGCGAGCCCGGACGGCGGCGTCCAAGCGGACGACGCGCCGACCGCGGGAGGCATGACACAGGAGTTTCCCATGGTGGTCCTTCGACTCAAGCGTTTCGGGCGTACTCACTCGCCCTTCTTCCGACTTTCAGCTGCTGACAAGCGCTCTCCGAGCGACGGTCGTGTCATCGAGGAACTCGGTTGGTTCAGCCCAACTGCACCCGAAGGCAAGCAGTGGGAACTGCACTCCGAACGGATTGCACACTGGCTCGGCGTCGGTGCTCAGCCCTCGGAGACCGTTGTGTCGCTGCTGAAGCGAGCTGGACTTCCAGCAACGGTCGGATCGAAGGGCATCGCATCGATGGCCGCGAACCGGTTTGAAGCGCGTCGCAACGCGCCAAAGAAGGCGCCAGCGACGGGCGAGGCGAAGAGCTGATCCCAACTCACCCCGAGGCGTCCGATGGCTCCACGCATCGACATCCTCTCGCTTTTCCCCGAGGTGTTCCCCGCTGCGCTCAGCAGCAGCATCCTCGGTCGCGCCATCAGCGATGGTCTGCTGTCGGTCCATGTCCATGACATCCGTCAATGGGCGGAACTGCCGCACCGCAAGGTCGACGATCGCCCCTTCGGAGGCGGTCCCGGCATGGTGTTCATGTGCGAGCCTCTCGCTGCGGCAGTGGAAGCGGTGGAAGCGCTCGATGCGCGGCGGGCGCGAAGAATCCTGCTGGCGCCGGCTGGACAACCGATGACCCAACCGCTCGTGAACGCCCTCGCCTCCACGGAACGGCTGATGCTCCTCTGCGGACACTACGAGGGCGTCGATCAACGCGCGATTGATGCGCTGGAGTTCGAGGAGGTGTCCATCGGCGACTTCGTCGTGTCGGGCGGCGAACTTCCTGCGCTCCTGCTTGTCGATGCGGTCGCGCGTCTGCTGCCGGGCGCGCTCGGGCACGACGCAAGCGCTGCGGAGGATTCCTTTTCGATCACCGATGACCACGGGCAACCGCTGCTCGACTGCCCGCACTACACCCGTCCGCGCGTCTGGCGCGAACGAACTGTTCCAGAAGTCTTGCTCTCCGGCGACCACCAGGCCATCGCCTCGTGGCGCCGATCCGAGAGCGAACACAGGACGCGCACACGCCGTCCTGACCTCGTTTCACTCCATGGGCAACCTCTTGAGGACGAGGCCTCAATGTTGCAGCGCTCCACTGGCCTGGATGCGACCGCCGTTCGGCGATCCGCACCATGCTGCGCGGGCCACATGTCCGCGGGCACATCACGCCCGCAAAGGAACTGACTCATGAATCGCACTGCCATCATGGAGAGCGTGGAGGCCACGCATCTGAAGCCCGCCTCCGAAATCCCAACCCTGCGCATCGGCGACACCATCGATGTGCACTACCGCATCGTCGAAGGTGACAAGGAACGCATCCAAGTGTTCCAAGGCATCCTGATCGCCGCGAAGGGTCGCGGCGTGAATCGCGTCATCACCGTGCGACGCATCGTCGCCAACGAAGGCGTCGAGCGCATCTTCCCCGTGCACAGCAAGCGCGTGGCAAAGATCGAAGTGCTGCGCGGCGCCGTGGTGCGTCGATCGAAGCTGTACTACCTGCGAGGACTCACCGGCAAGGCGCGCCGTCTCAAGGAGACGCGCTCCGATGGCGCAGCCGAGTGATCCGACGCAGCAGCTCTCGAATCGTGGTTCAACTTCCGTGAACGCTCCGCAGTCGCCTCATCCGCGCGCGAAGATATCTCGCGCCCTCGCCGAGACTGCTCCGCCTGCGGATCTGCCGAGTTTTGCGCTCGTGCCGGGGAATCCGCAGTCACCCGAGTGGCACCTTCCGCCCTCGGTGGCGGGTGCTTCCACGCCGTGGCTCTGTTGGAGCGGGTCACTCGCTCCGCACCCCTTCACTCCCGACCCGCGCAACTGGATGCGCGCAGGTCAGGAGGCGTTCCACCGCTGGGCGGATGCGCGTGCGGCGGAACACGCAGCGCGAAACGCAGGCAACGACCCAAGCGCAGTCCGCTGTGCGGTGTTGCCGCATCACACGCAACTGCTGAGCGATCTCTCGGGGCAGATGCGGCTGTGGCACCAGTACGGGGCCAACGGGATTGGCAGCGTGCTGCATCCCGCCGCGCTCATCGCCCCATCCATGCTGCGCGATCTCGAGGACCATCTGCTGCGCGCGTTCACCATGCTCGGTCCCCGCTGCATCCTCTGCATCCTGCAGGACATCGACCTCCTGCAACACGATGATGGAGGCACCGAAGTGCGCCTTCTCCCATGGGGCAGCGGACGGATGCCCCACGCGCAGGTTGAACGCCTTCTGAACGAGCATGTCCCGCCACACATCCCCGTGTGCATTCCGGAAGATCCGCTGCCGGCCTGATCCCAAACAGGCGTTCCACCGCTAACCTATGGAGCACAGGCGCTCGGCTGCAGGAGAAAGGCGCCGGAGGTACTTGCGTGACGGCATTCGCCAGCGGACTCGACTCGAAAGTTCTCGTCCTCAACAAGGTGTACACGGCTCTCCGCGTCGTCAGCGGTCGGCGTGCCTTCACGCTTCTGGCCAATCAGGTTGCTGAGATCATCGCCATCGAAGATGGCAACTATGTCTCCTACGACCTGCACAGCTGGGCGGAAGCATCGGAGTATCAGCGTGCACATGAGTCGGAGCAACATGACTGGGTCGCCACGACGCGGCTCGTGCTTGCCGTGCCGAAGGTCATTCGGCTGCTCGGCTACGACCGAATCCCTCGCGAGCAAGTCAAGTTGAACCGCCGCAACATCTATGCGCGCGATGGAAACCAATGCCAGTACTGCGGCAAGCACTTCTCCACGCGCGAGCTCACGCTCGACCATGTGGTGCCGCGTGTGCAAGGTGGCGACAACTCCTGGTCGAACTTGGTGTGCGCCTGCGTGAAGTGCAATGCGCGCAAAGGTGGGCGTACCCCCGTGCAGGCTCGGATGCACCTCATCCGCCCAGCGGTACGCCCCAAGCGCAATCCTGCGATCGCGGTGCGGCTCGGCAGCCCGAAGTACCAGAGTTGGAAGGCCTTCCTCGACGAGGCCTACTGGACCATCGAACTCGAGTGAACGGCAACTGCGCGCCGCGCTCCCCCGCTTCTCGCCCATCGCCTCACGCGCTCATCGCGATATTCAGGCTGACGATCAGCGCATTGTTGACGCCATGCGCCACCATGCACGACAAGAGACTGCCGCGCATCTCGCGTGCCAGGCAGAACGCCACAGCGAGCGCACCGAGGACGGGGACGAAGACCACCCCTTGAGGATGAATCGCCGCGAAGATGAGGCTTGATGCGAGCGCCGACACACCGAAGGCGATCCAGCGACCCCAACGCTTCGACAGTTCGCGCAGATGCATGAAGAGAACGCCACGAAACACGATCTCTTCCACGACAGGCGCGAGGACGGCGGCAATGATGAACAGCATGACCCGCTCCTGAAACCCGCCCTCGAAGAGTTCCTTCTGGATGGGATGCGACGCCTGCTCGAGTTGGCCAGGCATCAGCAGCGCAAGCAGGAACGCGAGCACGCCACCAACCACGAGCATCGGGATCGCCGTGGCATATGCCACGAATCCGTAACCCACTTCGCGAAGCCACCCCGCTCCTGCGTGCAAGCCCATCTCACGGCGCGCAATGCTCCACGGTACCCCAGCCACCACGGGCACCACGCACGCCGTCAGAGGCAGCAGCATGATCAGCATTTGCAGCAGCAGCGCGGGCGTTGCAGAAGGTGATGTCACGGCACCGAGGATCACTGCGCCGATGACCGACAGAAGCGTGGTACCCGCGAACCACGCCGCGAAGGTCCAGGGCAGCGCAGCACCGCTCACCGTCCGGGAGGGAAGCGGTTCGTCAAGACTTCCAGAGAGAGCCCTGTACCCGACCACACCCAGCCAGATCACGCCGCCCAGCCCCGCCACGATCACGACGCAACCGAAGCTAGCCAGCGCAACACCAAGCACGAACGCACCGTTCACCAGCCCTGCCTCGAAGACATCGTTTCGGCTCCATGTCGACAACAACAACTGTCCGTACCAACCGAGCGATGCGCGAATGGTCTGCGCATCTTCAGGGGACACCGCCGCGGCTTCCACGCCCGCATCGGCTGCGGCCTTGGCCGCCGCGCGCATGTGGAGAAGTGCGATCACACGCTCGGCAGCCTCCGCAGCTGCCAAGGTGCCGGTCGGTCCATCCTCAGGATCCTGACGCAGTCGCGCCACCAACGCACGCGTCTGCTCGATCGCGCGCGAAAGGTCGCCATTCTCCTGCGCGGCCTGCGCCGAAGATGCACCCACTCGAGCGAGCAGGATCGCGGCGCAAAGGTTGGATGAAGCGCCCGCCGACTCGCGGCTCAGCGGCTCGATCTGCTGCTCCATGAGCGCCCCCAAACTGCCACCAAACTGCTGCACGAAAAGCACGAATCGACCGACCATCTCCTCCCGAGCGGAAACGAGCACTTGGTTTGGACCCTTGGCAGTGTCCGCGGCGCTCGGCTCTTCCTTGCCGAGCGCATGGAGCGCGATAAATCCAGCGATGCAGCAGGCGATAACTGCCCAGGCAACCACGATCGACTGCGTTCGGGAGAGCATCCGCCCAGTCTAGGTACCCAGTCAGCCTTGACACTTCCCTGCCGATCGGTACGATCTTCCTTCCCCATTTGGCGCGCCTTCGCGCTCCCAATCGGGTTCAAAGGAACGCCTGTCATGCCTCGCCAGACCACATTTCGTCAAGCCGGCCAGACCGCATCCCCGTGGCGCATCGTGGACGCCGAGGGCAAGGTGCTCGGTCGCCTCGCAACCGAGGTCGCAACCGCTCTGATGGGCAAGCATCGCCCGGATTACACGCCGAATGTGCTCTGCGGAGATTCCGTCATCATCACCAACGCCTCGAAGATCGTGCTGACGGGTCGGAAGGCGGAGCAGAAGACGCTGCGGAAGTGGAGCGGCTACCCAGGCGGACTGCGCGTGCGCAACTACGAAACCCTGCTGCGCGATGATCCCACGACGCTCGTCACCGAAGCGATCATCCGCATGCTTCCCCGCGGGCGGCTCGGTCGCCGCATCACCCGAAATCTCCGTGTGTTCGCTGGCGCCGAGCATGAACATCAGGCGCAGCAGCCCACCGTCCTCAAGACCACGACCAAGAGCAAGGCCTGATCCCCATGTCGAATCTGAACATCGGTTCCATCCCCGCCGCAACAGGTACTGCTCCCGCATCGGGTCCAGCAGGAACCACGCGCCTCTCGCTGAAGCGGACCGCTGATGCGAAGGGTTGGTTCTGGGGAACCGGTCGCCGAAAGACGGCGACTGCCCGCGTCCGTGTTCGCCCAGGCGCAGGAAAGTTCCTTGTGAACGAGCGCCCGATGGAGGAGTTCTTCGTTGAAGATCGCGATCAGCGTGCACTGCTTGGGCTGATCGAAAAGTGCTCGCTCAAGGGCAAGATGGATGTGGCCGTCACCGTTGCAGGTGGTGGATTCACTGGGCAGGCGGGTGCCGTGGTGATGGGGCTCGCTCGCTCGCTCTTTGCGTACGACCAGGCTCTTGAGCCCGTGCTTCGATCGGGCTCCTACCTGACGCGTGATTCACGCAAGGTGGAGCGCAAGAAGTACGGTCAAGCCGGCGCGCGTCGTCGCTTCCAGTTCTCGAAGCGCTGATTCCACTCGCTGCACCAGCGAGCGATCTGCTCAGGCTTTCCCTGCCTGCGCCGTGCGATCTCGTGCATCGTCCGTGGCATCGTTCCATCCCAGCCTGCGCGCTCCAACCAACACCCGCAGCAGCGCTGCGCCCGCTCATCGTCGATTGCCGTGCGGCGAAGCAGCGCGGCGGCGACTCGTGCTGTCGATGCACCGATCATCGCCCACGCGAGCGTGTGATCGATCGGCTCGCGCACGAGGGCATCGGAGCGGCGCGGTGTCCTTCCGCGCGGCGAATCCACATCCGCCGCAGCGAGACGGCGTTCCGTTGCGAGCGCCACTGCTGCCCCGACACGAATGCGACCATCCGCGACCTTCTGCAGATCCGACTGCAGCACCACCGACTCCAATGACTTCGCGCTCCACGCAAGCACTTCGGCGGCGACCGCATCGTTCGTCAGCTGCGCACCGAGCGAGGGCCTGAGGCGCTTCGCCAAATCCGGAATCGCCTCGGCCAGCAGCGTGCGAAGCAGCACTCGTGCCCAGCGCAGGTCCGTCTCGATGCGATCGAGCGACATCGCAGAGGGTCGGCGCGAATCCAGCCGACGAACACCCTCCCGCGCACGCCACAGGAGAAAGCGAACGGCGATCATCCGTGCAGACTCCTGCGCCGCTGTTTCGCGCTGCGCATCGGCAACGCGCGCTTCCCGCAGCATGCTGCACCAATGTGACATCTGCCGGAGGTGCGCAGCGGGAAGCAAGCCCCTCTGCACGCTCGCGACTCCAAGGATCACCTCGGATGCATCGTCCCGACGGAAGGTGGGCGGAATCGCGGATCGCGGCGGCAACCACTCGCTCGCGAGGCGCGAGAGGAGCGCAGCACGCTCACCGAGCAGCAGCCGATCCGCCGCGAGCCTGCTGCATCCAAGATCACGCGCAAGCCACGCCGCACCAACCCCGAGTCGAGCCGCGGCAAGAACGCGCCGCGTCTGCACACCACGCTTCTGCCGCTTCGGCCGCCGCACCCGCGCAACACGCGCATCGTCCGTTCGGCGCACTCTCGGGCTCGGCGTGAACGCCCCGCCGAGCACGCCCGCGCGAAACGCATCCCAGTCCGCACGGCGAAACGCGATCTCCGTTGTGGACGGAAGCGTCCTGCTCCGGCGCATCCAGCACGCGGGCAGCCCAAGTCTTCGCCAGCGATGAACCGTTCGCACACTCGCGCCGCTCTCGCGCAGGAACTGACGAAGGGTCATTGCAGAGCCGTTCGACTCCGGCGCACGCGCACTCAGACGCAGCGCGAGTTCACACAGGTCGCGGCGAAGCGCCATGCCGACCACCTGCAGCCCCCGCTCTTCACCCTCCACCTCGAAGCCCGTGATGCGCTGCACCACACTCGCCCACTCCACCAGCGCGCCGGGCGCCAACTGCGGAAGCAGCGTGCGCACCGCCATGATCTGCCGCCGTGCAGTCTCTGGGGGAACGAACGAGAGTTGCGCCGCAAGGCTGGCCGCACACGAGAGGGAAAATGAACCGTGCCGGCCCATGCCAGCAGACTAGGTCGCATCACGCGCTCATCGCACCATGCGACAAGCGCGCGGCGATTGGCTCTGCCACTGTGCGATCGACCGCGCTGCCTCCCACATGCACGCGCGGGATGCGCGGGCTGATTCGGCACAGAAGGTCGTACGGATGCGTACCAGAGGCCTCCGCCACGGCCGGCAGGAAGTTCGCCTCGGCAGGATCGCTTCCGTACACCTCCACCCGCATGCCGATGAATCCACTGCCATAGGCGATCACGGCGGGAACTTCCGTCAGGTCGATGACGATCTGATCCATGTTGACCGCACCGAGGACCGCGACCGATCGCACGATCGGACCCGCAGGCGTTTCCGCCAGCACGCGAACGCTCCGCGTCCGTCCATCGGGCGACATCGGATAACCATCGAAGTAGCCAACAGGCACGAGTCCCAGACGCGTCCGCCGTGGCGCCGTCCACCGAGAGCCGTATCCGACCGCAACGCCCGACTCGATTTCCTTGGTCAGCACGACGTGCGATTCCCACCGAACGATCGGCTCGAGCGGAATCGGGCATCCATCGCTTGCACGCGACTGCGCAAGCCCCGTCCACGCGAGTCCCACGCGAACCATGCCATGATGGAGCCTCGCATCCGACAGCATTGCGTGCGAGTTCGATGCATGCACCAGCGTGTCCGAGCGGAGTTCCGCCGCATGATCGCGCAGAAACTGCTCGAACTGCGCGTCCTGCCAAATCGAGAGCGCGTGATCACCTGCGCTGTCCGTGAAATGGGTGAAGACTCCCGCGAGGCGCAGGTGCCGAGCGTCGGAAATGCACGCGAGCGCGCGCGCAGCATCCTCGGCAGCGGCACCGCCGCGCGACATGCCCGTATCGATCTCCAGATGAACGGGAATCGTGACTCCACCGAGGCGTTCCGCCAATTCCGCCAGCTCACGGGCGTGGGACGAACCGTGCACCGTCAGGGCCAAGCGCCCTGCGAGCAGCATGCGATGTGCGTCGCTGCCCACTTCCAAGTCGCGCTCGGGCATCAGTACCAGTTGCGGCAGCGTCACCCCGGCCTGCGCGATCGTCTCCGCCTGCGAGATGGAATACACGGCCAACATGCCCGCCCCACTCTCCTCGAGTTGCCGCGCGACACGCGCCGCACCCAGCCCGTACGCATCCGCCTTCACGACCGCGCACAAGCAGCAGCCAGGGCCAATCGCGCGGCGGAGAGCACGCGTGTTTCGGTCGAGCGCGGCAAGATCAATGAAGAGTGAACTATTGGCCCGCATCCATGCGCTCCGTCCGTTTGTATCGGCCGCCTGATTCGGCTACCATGAAGGATCGTGAATGAGGACATGAAGGAGCCCAGTCGGGGCGCTGGGCGTTCCCAAGACATCTTTGCGCACGATCGCACCTTCGGGTCGCTGGGATTGTCGGCGGACATCTGCCAGGCGCTCGCCGACCGCGGGTTCGAGCATCCCACCCACATCCAGGCGCAACTCATCCCCGTGGTGCTCTCGGGCAAGGACTGCCTCGGGCAAGCCAAGACGGGCACAGGAAAAACCGCGGCATTCGGACTGCCGGCGCTGCAGATCATTCCCAAGGATGCGCCTCTCGCAGTGCTTGTCCTCGTTCCCACGCGCGAACTGGCAATCCAAGTCGCCAAGGAACTCCACGACTTCGCGCGACACAGCGGTCATCATGTCGCGGCCGTCTACGGTGGACAGGCGATCAGCAGCCAAGCGCAGAAGTTGCAACGCAAGCCCGCCATCATTGTGGGAACGCCCGGCCGTGTCATGGACATGCATCAGCGCGGACTGCTGCCCTACGACGGCATCCGCTACGCGGTGCTCGACGAGGTCGACCGCATGCTCGACATCGGTTTCCGCGAGGACATTCGCCGCATCCTCGGCGCGATGAAGCAGCACCCGCAGACCGTGTTCGTTTCCGCGACGATCTCGCCGGAGATCGAGCGGCTCGCAAGGCAGTATCTCCGCGACCCTGAGAAGATCGTCACGGTGGCCGCGAGCCTCACCGTCTCGCAGATCCGCCAGTCCTACTTTGCCGTGGAAAGGTGGGATAAACGGCGCCTCCTGCTGCACCTGCTGCGCAAGGAGGAGCCTGCACTCACACTCGTGTTCTGTCGCATGAAGCGCACGGTCGATGATGTCACCGCGTTCCTCGCCAAGAACGGGATCGACGCACAACAGATGCACGGGGACATGTACCAGACGAAGCGCGACAAAGTGATGACGAAGCTTCGCGAGGGTCAGCTGTCGGTACTCGTGGCCAGCGACCTCGCGTCACGCGGGCTCGATGTGGATGACATCTCCCATGTCGTGAACTACGACCTGCCGGAGGACCCCGAGGTGTATGTGCACCGCATCGGTCGGACGGCGCGCGCGGGACGAAATGGCGTGGCGTGGTCGTTCGTCTGCCCAGATCAGGGCGAACTGCTGACGGCGATCGAGAGTCTCGCCAACATCGAGATCCCCGTGGCGAGTTACGAAGATTTTGAAGCCGGCCCCGTGCCAAGCGACATCCGCGCGCAGCGTGAACTGGACTCACAGCGCAAGCAGGCGTCCATGGAAAGCAAGTCGCGTGATCCGCTTGCCAACCAACCGGATGCCAAGAACGCCGCCGCGTTCCCGGGTGGACTCGTGCCGACGCAGCCACCGCCGCGACGACTGGGCGGACGCCTGTCGACGCGGCGCCGCTAGCTCATGTTCGCGCAGAAGCAGAAGTTGGAGGTTTCTGGCGAAGTCGCCGACGCGATCGCGCGCGGACGCCCTGTGGTTGCACTCGAATCGACGGTTGTGACCCATGGGCTGCCGCGCGAGCCGCGGGAGATGTCCGCCAAGTTCCACGAGGCGATCCCCGAGTGGCAACGAGGCATCCCCGCGAATCTGGCGGCAGCGCGCGCGATGGAAAGCGTGGTGCGTACCGCGGGTGCGGTGCCAGCGACCATCGCGGTCATCGATGGCAGCATCTGCGTCGGACTTTCCGCGGAACAACTGGAACGACTCGCCTGCGAACCAAAGCCAACGAAGTTGTCGGCGCGCGATCTCGGCGTGGCGGTCGCGAAGCGGCAGACGGGAGGCACGACGGTCGCAGCCACAACGACCATCGCAAGTCGTGCGGGCATTCGCGTGTTCGCCACCGGCGGCATCGGTGGCGTGCACCGCGGCTGGAGCGGCTCGATGGATCTGTCTTCGGACATGTTCTCGCTCGCGCTCTCGCCTGTGTTGGTCGTGTGCGCGGGCGCGAAGATCTTGCTCGATTTGCCCGCGACACTGGAGGTGCTCGAAACGCTCGGCATTCCGACGATCGGATTCCAGACGGAGTTCCTGCCTCGTTTCACGGTCGCACCCGACCGGTCACTTCGCCTGCACCATTCTGCCGAGAGCGCCGCGGAAGTTGCCTGCATTGCAAGCGCGCACTGGCAGCTCCATCCGATGCACGGCATCCTTGTCATGCAGCCGTGCCCCGAAGCATTTGCAGTGGATGCGGAGTCGACCGAACGACACCTTGCACGCGCGCTCGAGCAGGCCAGTGCCGAGGGTGTACGCGGCGCCGCGCTGACGCCGTTCCTGCTGGCGCGGCTCTCGGAATGTGAAGAGGGATCGAAGATGGTCGAGGCGAATCTTGCCCTGCTGAAAGCCAATGCGAGACTCGCCGCACACATTGCCGCGAGCCTCGACAACACGCCATTCGGTTCCGATTCGCCTTGACACCCTGAATGACGCCTGCCATACTCCCCCCGTCGGACGGAATGGCGTGTTCTGCCCCGTCGACGAATGCATGACGACTGTTCGAGGGATCCTCGAGATGGCCCCAGGGCCCGAGGGTCGAATCAGACAATTCCAGGATGGCTTGATCGCTGGTCCCGACGATCCGATCGTCGAACCGAGTCTGGCAAGCCGACTCTCCCTGCGCACATGCTCGAGCGTGGTCGCGGAGGTGAGCGAGGTTGAAGTGCGCACGCGCCGCGGGCGCCGTCGCCGGCATCAGGTGGAACGCATCGTGGAGGTGGAGGGACTCGACCCAGAAGTCTTCGCCAAACGAACGCCGTTTTCGGAACTCACGGCGCTGGACCCGGCTCCGCGCATGACCCTCGAGTACCCCGGCTGCCCTCCCGCGTGCCGACTGATCGACCTGTTCTGCCCCATCGGGTTCGGCACGCGCGGGCTGATCGTGGCGCCGCCGAAGGCGGGCAAGACCATCCTGCTTCAGAATCTCGCTTACGGCATCAAGCGAAATCATCCGCATGTGGAACTCGTGGCCCTGCTCATCGACGAGCGCCCCGAGGAAGTCACCGACTTCAAGCGGAATGTGCCGGCTCAGGTGCTCGCATCCAGCAACGATCAGGACACGGAACGCCACACGGCGCTGGGCATTCTGGCGATTGAACGCGCGCGACGCATGGTCGAAGCGGGGCGCGATGTCGTGGTGCTGCTCGATTCCCTCACGCGGCTCGGGCGAGCTTTCAACAACTCCCGTCGCTACGGATCCAGCGGTCGGACGATGTCGGGTGGGCTGGACTCCAAGGCGCTCGAAGTCCCCAAGCAGCTTTTCGGTGCAGCGCGGCGCGCCGAGCAGGGTGGATCACTGACCATCATCGCCAGTTGCCTCGTCGATACAGGCAGTCGAGCCGACCAGATCATCTTCGAGGAGTTCAAGGGCCCAGGCAACATGGAATTGATACTGGACAGGACGATTGCGGAGCGGCGCCTGTTCCCCGCCATCAACCTTGCTGCGAGCGGAACGCGCAAGGAGCACCTGCTGATGAGCGAGCGTGAACTCAAGACGGTGACCGCGCTTCGGCGTCGGCTCATGACCATGCCACCACCCGTCCAGATCGAACAGTTGCTCGCCGCGTTGAAGCGGAGCCCGACAAACGAGGCGCTCGTCGGTACTTAAACGCAACAAAGTCCACAGCCTGCGCGGGTTCGCCACCCGCCATCCACGCGGGGACGTCCGCATCAGCTACCCTACTTTCCCTATGCAGGGCGCAGCCATCAAGAGCGGTTTCTTCATCCTCAGCGGAGTCGTGCTGTTCTTCTTCGTCTGGATCATCATTGCCAAGTTGGACCTCTTTGCATCCAACAGCCGGTACACGGTTCGCTTCTCCGTGACGGATGGGATCACAGGGCTCGCGAAGGGTTCCGATGTGCAGGTGGGCGGACTTTCGCGCGGCAAGGTCGACTCGATCATCCCAAAGCTTGGGGATGACGGCGAACTCGTTGAGCTCCACGTCGTCATCCACCTCGACAAGAGCCTGCAGGTCTATCAGGATGCGTCGGTGCTGCGCATCATGACGCTGCTTGGCTCCACCGCGACACTCAATTTCACATCGCTCGGAGGCGAGAAACCGCTCATCGAGCCTGGCAGCGATTTCCTGATCACTGCCATGCCGAGCAGCGGCGTGCTTGCAGCAATTCTTGGTCCGTACAACGCGACGAAGGCGGACACCCTCATCCAGGATCTTGTCGACTTCGGCGATCTCCTCGCGCGCCTGCCGAAGGACTATGACGCGAAGGTGGTACCGATGCTCGACAACGCGAGCACCATTGCCGCAGACCTGCGAACGGACTACAGCGAGTGGCGTGGGAAGATCGGCGGTGCGCTCACCTCTGCCCAAGGCGCGATGGGAAAGCTGGACACTTCCATGGGTGATGTGCAAGGGCTGCTGCAACGCAACGCACCGAAGCTCGACGCAACGATCGCGAATCTTGATTCTGCGAGCGCCACAGCGAATGACGCCCTGAAGCACATCAACGCTGAAACCGTTCCTCTCGTGGACAGCGCACTCCGAAAGGCGGAGTCCTCGGTGGATGGGTTCGGGAAGTCAATCGACATCGTTCATGACCTCTTGCTGCAGCGATCCCCTGACATTTCCGAGATGCTTTCCAACCTGCGTACGACCGCAGGACAGCTGAAACTTGCGTCGATGGAGATTCGGCGCAGCCCGTGGAAGATCCTCTACCAGCCCAACAGCGATCAGGTGGCTCATGAGAATCTCTACGAAGCCGCGCGCAGTTTCGTGCTCGCTGCAGGCGACCTTCGGGCAGCGGGTGAATCGCTCCGACTCGTCGTGGAACGCGATCCCGGTCGCTATGAGACCGATGCGAAGTTCCGCGAGTCCGTTCAGATGATGGTCACCGATGCGCTGGCGAAGTATGAGCAGGCACAGCAACAGCTCAACAGCGTGCTCATGTCACCTGCACCGGCTGGTGAGTCCAAGGCGAGGTAACAGGTGGCGCGTCCGTGGACACGGGTGCAGGAGGTGCGGCTCGGCGTAGCCGTCATCTCGGCGATTGCCGTGCTGTTCGCCCTCATCACCCAAGCGCCCCATTTGTTTGGGCCGAAGATGGTGATCGTGAAGGCGCGATTCCCCCTCTCCAGCGGCCTGCAAGGAATCACAAGCGGATCACCCATCGAGATGGCGGGGCTCGTGATCGGGAGCGTCGAGGATGTCACCCTCGAGGCAACCCGCAGCGCTTCGGGCGGCGTGGCGAAGGACCTTCTCATCACCTCGGCCATCGATGCGAGGACCTTCATCCCGCGAACGACCAAGGTCCGTGTGCGCACTGATCCTCTGGGAGGCCATGCCACTCTTGTGATTGACCTTCCGCCGAGATCGGGTGACATGCAGTTTGGTCCACATGACAGAAATGATGATCTCCCCCTTGCCCCCGAAAAGGGGTTGATTGCATCGATCTTCGGCGAGACTCGTGGCATCCAGATCGAAGGCTTTTTCCAACAGATGAGGGCTCTCGATCTAGGCGCGATGAAGGACGACTTCGCCAGTCGCTGGAGTCCCATCACGGCAGCCACCCAGAGCGTCTGGCGCGATGGACGGAGTGACTGGGAGGCCTGGTCGGCACAGGGCAACGCGCTGCTCGATGGATGGGATGCCGCGCGCGTGCGATGGAGCGAGATCGAGGGCACTTTCGCCAAGGGAAGTCCTTTGGACCTGGAGCGGATTGAACCCGCCATCCAACGCATCCGTGCGCAGCTCGACAGCAGTGGAACACAGCTGACCGCGCTTCGAAAGAAGTGGGAGGAGGAGGTCGAGCCCCCACTTTCCGACTTGATCGCTCGTCTCAAGCGCGAGTTTGCGATCATTGAAGCCGATGCAGCCGTGGTGATGGCGATCTGGAATGACTCCAAAGGCATGGCGGGGAACGCGAAGGCCGACCTGCAGATGACGGGCGATCAACTCACGCGAACTGTGCGCGAGATCACCTTCATGCCATGGACACTGCTCGGCGGCGCATTCGCGGAGAAGACTGAACGCGCGCGCTTCCTGAAGGCGGCGCACGAAGTGGTCCGCTCCACGGGCGAACTCTCCCTCTCCGTCAGTTTCGCACAGGAACTCCTGACGCAGGATCCCAAGGTCACGGAGCGGTATCCCGAACTGGTTGCGCTCATGCGGCGCTGGATGGAAGCCGCATCAGCCAAGCAGAAATCCGCTGGGCAGGAGCTGCTGAACGAGCTGCTCGGCAGGCCGGAGGACTGAGTGGCAACGCTGCTCGAGCAGCGCATCGATGATCGTGCCGATCCACGCATCGCCGCATTCCGGGATGTGCGCGACGCGGATTTGCGTGGGCGTGATGGGCTCTTCTGTGTCGAGAGCCCGCGCATCATCCACCGATTCCTGCATGCGCTGAACGCTGCCGCGCACGGCGTTCCCTGTGCGCCGCGCGTTCACGTCGAATCGCTGCTGCTGTCGCCCGATGCGGTCGCTGCCCTGCGGCCGCTGCTCGATGCGCTTCCATCCGCATGCGCTGTGCGAGATCCGTTGACCATCTTCGTCGCCGAGGAACGCCTGCTCAGTGAACTCGCGGGCTATCGCATGCATCAAGGTGCGCTCGCGCTCGGCGTTCGGCCCAAGCATGTGGGAATCACCACGCTGCTTCAGGCGCTGCCGGCTGATGCAGATCTCATCGCCACCTGTGGCGTCGTGCACACCGACAACGTTGGCGGACTCTTTCGCAGTGCTGGCTCCTTCGGTGGCGTCGGCATCTTGCTTGGCGGCGGCTCCTCCGACCCGCTGCACCGAAAGGCGATCCGCGTCTCGTCGGGGCGTGTCTTCAGCGTGCCGTGGGCTGAAACCCTGACGCTTGAATCAGACCTTCTGGCGCTTCGAAAGGTTGGATTCTCCCTGATCGCAGCGGAAGACACGCCGTCGGCCGTTCCGATCGACCAGGCCCTGCGGCATTCCACGATCGAGTCGGCATCGCGTCGCATCGTCGTGCTCGGCGCCGAAGGCAGCGGCGTTCCACAGGCAGTGCAGGACCTATGCGATGTCACCGCACGCATTCCGATGCGTGACAGTGGCGGACTGCTGCACCAAGGGGATCGGCCGAGTCTCAATGTCGCGACCGCGTCAGCCGTCTTCCTGCATGGACTGAATGGCACCCGCCGCCATGCCGGCACCGGCTTGCACGGGCGCGGGTGAATCACGGAAGCGCTCGATCCGCGCGCCGAGAGAACGCAGCGTCTCTTCCATCCGCTTGTAGCCACGGTCGAGGTGATAAACGCGGTTGATGACCGTCTCTCCCTCCGCGGCAAGTCCTGCGAGGACGAGACTCGCCGACGCGCGCAGGTCACTTGCCATCACTTCGGCGCCGATGAGTCGATGGCCGCCGGTGATCACCACCGTCGGCCCATGGCGCAGCAACTGCGCGCCCATGCGGGAGAGCTCGGGCACATGCAGGAAGCGTTCGGGGTAGATCTTCTCGGTGATCACGGAGTTTCCCGCTGCGAAGCACAGCAGTGCCATGAACTGTGCCTGAAGATCCGTTGGGAATCCGGGATGCGGCTGGGTTGTGATCACGGTGGGCCGCAACTGTCGCTCACTCGTCACGCGCACCGTGCAGCGGCGGTCATCCGCGTCGGGCTCGATCTTGTGAACATGGACGCCGATGAGCGACAGGCGATCGACCACCGCGAGCAGTGCGTCGTAGGGGAAGTCATCGATGATGATCTCGCCGTTGGTGATCGCCGAGGCGATCGCGTAGGTCCCTGCCACGATGCGATCGGGCATGACCGAATGCACCGCACCGCCGAGTTCCTCCACTCCATCGATGATGATGCGCGGGCCACCCGCCCCGCGGATCTTGGCGCCCATGGCGTTCAGCAGGTCCGCCAAATCCACGATCTCCGGCTCGCATGCAGCACTCTCAATGACCGTCCGTCCCTTCGCCAGCGTGGCCGCACTCATCACATTCGCCGTACCGAGCACGGTCGATCCATAGGGACCACCGAGGAAGACCGTGGCGCCTTGCAGTCGTTCGCAGGAGGCATGGATGTAGCCGCCTCGCATCTCGATGCGCGCACCGAGCTTTTCCATGCCGCGCAGGTGGAGATCGACGGGGCGATCGCCAAACGCACAACCGCCGGGCATCGAAATCACCGCACGCTTTCGCCGTGCAAGCATCGGGCCGAGCACACAGATCGATGCACGCATGGTGCGCACGAGTTCATAGGGCGCCTCGATCGCGTTCGGATCCTTCGTCTGCATGGAGATGGACGAGTCGCTGACACGAACGTCGACGCCGAGAGTCATCAGCAGCTTCTGCAGACTCAGGATGTCCGCCAAGCTCGCGATGTTGTTGAGCACGACTTCGCCGTCGGTCAACAACGCAGCGGCCATGAGTGGCAGCGCCGCGTTCTTCGCACCCTCGACTCGGATCCTGCCTGAAAGACGATGTCCGCCTTGGATTCGGAACTTGTCCATGCGATCCTCCTTGACCGCCGCGTGCGATGTCCAGCACCTCCACCATGGCACACGACAGGCCGCGATGGAGGACCACGGGCACAAACGCACCGTGGCGTACCGAAGAGTGTCGGCTGTCCTGCCACGCTCAGCGCACATTTTCTGCGCGGAGCGTTCCGCTCCCCTGTGCGCACGCGGCCACCCTCCCTAGGATGATGGAATGATGGTGCATCTCCACGATCCAGCACTCCCCGATGCGCGCATGCATCTCGTCGCTCCTGGCAGCCCCGTCATCGGACGAATCGTGTCGAGCGAATCATGCATCCGAGGCAAGTCCGCGAGTTTCGTTCGGCACATCTCCATCGATGTGTCTGGAACACCACTCGAGGGACAGTGCCTTGCCGGACAGTCATTTGGCGTGTGTGTTCCCGGCTCGGACAGCCAGGGGCGCCCGCACAAGGTGCGCCTCTACTCGCTGGCAAGCCCGAGTTACGGCGAGGATGGGCGTGGTCGGGTGATCTCCACCACATGCAAGCGGTCGATCGAAGAGCGCGCCGACGAGCACGACGCTGCGAAGGGCGACGGACACCTGCTGATTCTTGGGACATGCAGCAACTGGCTTTCGGATCAGGGGGTGGGCGCTGAAGTCCCTGTGTCTGGACCCAATGGAAAGCGCTTTCTCCTTCCCGTCGACCGGACCGCCCACGACTATCTCTTTGTCGCTACGGGAACGGGCATCGCCCCCTTCCGAGGCATGCTGCATGAACTGCTCGTCGGCCCTCCGGCAGGAACGCCCGCGCGCGAGCAGTGGACGGGTCCCTCTCAGAGTCGAATCCACTTGGTGATGGGTGCGCCATACCGCACCGATCTTCTGTATGACCGCTGGCTTTGCGAACTTGCCCAGCGCCACCCCAATTTCTCCTATCACCCCGTCATCAGCCGCGAGCCGCTGCCCGCACCAGGGCTTGGTCCTCATGTGCATCATTTCATCGACGCTCGCATCGAAACACTCCGTCCGCTTCTCGAGACAAGCCGCTGCCTGATCTATGCGTGCGGTCTGGCGGGAATGCAGGTGGGGATCTTTCGCACGCTTGCCATGTCAGGTCTCGGCAGCGGCTACCTCACAGTGCACGATGACATCGCTGCAATCGATCCCGCCGAATGGACGGAGGAGCAGATCAAGAGGCGCGTTCGTCCCACCCACCGCTGCATGTTGGAGGTGTACTGACCGTACAGCGCGCGGCGCGAATGACTCCTGAAGGTCATTTTTGCACTTTCAGTCGAGAAAGAACAGTGACGGGCTACACTCAAAGAAGTGGCTGAGGACGAAGACAACTTCCCGAGCGCCGAGCAGCGGGTGGAACGAGCCCGCGGACTCTTCCAAGCTGGAGAGTTGGAAGAGGCGGCTCGGGAACTTCGGCGCGCCATCGCCGCGGATCCAGAGCGAGGCGATTGGCATCACAACCTTGCCGTGACGCTCGATGCGCTCGGTCGACACGCCGATGCGCTGGCCTCCTACGAAAGAACGCTTGAACTGGTGCCCAATCATGTCGCCGCGCTCGTCGGTGCGGCCCAAGGATCGATTCGTGCCGGGCACTTTGAACGGGCGCTGAAGTTCTGCGAGCGAGCGACTCGCATCGATCGCAACATCGAGCCTGCCTACGCACTGCGTATCCATGCCCTTGGAATGCTTGGACGCGTCGAGGATGCGGAATCGGTGTACTACATCGCGCAGCACACGCTGAAGGAGATGCCCGTGTGCCTCGCCGAAATGGCGAATGTGCTCGCACGAGCGGGCAAGCTCGAACGCGCCATCTGGTGCTACAGGGAGGCCGTGGCACAGGCTCCCCGCCTCCCCGTCGTGAAGGCCCGCCTCGGCGCGGCGCTGTTGAAAAGCGGTCAGGCAGAGAATTCACTCCAAGTGCTGATGCAGGCCCTCCGCGAGCAGCCCGGCGATACGGCTGCGCTGCTCACGCTCGGTCGCGCACTGGAGTCGCTCGGGCGATCGAACGAGGCGGAGGAAAAGTACCGTCGCATACTCGAACTGGAGCCCGCCCACCACGGCGCCCATGTGGCCCTTGGCGACATCGCGCTTCGTGGCGGCAAACTTGAAAATGCTCGCGCGACATACACCCTCGTCCTCTCACTTGGTTCGCAGGACCAGTCGATCCGTCTCCGGCTGATCGAAGTGCTGGCGAAGCTCGGACGGCGCGAGGAAGCTGCGCGCCGGCTGCGCGAGCTCTTCGGGAAGGGCGCCCTGCCCGCCGATTCGTTCGTCGTTCAGGATGCGGTGATCGCACTCGGAGCATCCGGCACTGCCATTGAGTGCGGAGAACTTCGCACGGCGGCAATCATCCTGCGAGCCGCGGCCCGCGCGTTCCCACGGAATCTGCAGATCCGTCAGCGGCTCGTTCGAGCCCTGTTCGAATCTGGCGATCCGCGCAGCGCGCGGCGTGCAGCGCGGCAAGCGTTGCGAATCGACCGTACCGATGCGATCACGCTGCACAACATCGCGCTCGATGCGCTGCACCATGGGCAACTTCGGCTCGCACACGCTTCGCTCATGCGTGGTTTGCGCGCGCATCCGCTCGATCACGGACTCCGACGGCTGCGCACCAAGTGGATGTTGCAGACGGTGACCGCACTGCTTCGACGAACCGCAGACGAACCGCGCACTGCCGCTCGGCAGTGGACAGCAACCGTTCATGCGATGCGGTGGCTCTGGTCGAGCGTCAGTTCGCGGCGTTCGTGAAGGGCAGCAGCGCCATGAAGCGCGCGCGCTTGATGGCCTGGCCCAGCTGCGACTGATCCCCTGCCGACATGTTCATGCGCTTTCGCGAGAGCATCTTTCCGTTCTGGGTCATGGCGCGGCGGAGTTCCTCCACCTGCTTGTAATCGATGAAGGAGCGACCCTTCGCATCCTTTTGGCGACGAATGACTGGAGCGGGAGGTGCCTGAAACTGGCTCATGCTGGAATCCTTGCGCGACGAGGCACGAACCTCGGCGGCTTGCGTCACCCAGATGCAGGTCTCGCGCGTCGAGTGACGGACGCTCGGACCTCGGTCATGGACCCAACGGGTGTTGGGACTCACGGAACGCCCGTGAGCAACCGATCGAAAAGGATACCCCATCGGACTCCTCGATGCCATCCCCTCGCGTGGCGTCCGATATCGCGGCGTGCTACCGCTCGCACGATCCAATGGCCCTGCGCATCCACTGACCCGCGGCATGAAGTCGATCCGCGCGTGCGCGCAAGGCGAATCCTCGCGCCGCAAGCGCATCCACGAGCGTCTCCGCTGCGACATTTCCAGCAGATCCAGGCGCATACGGGCAGCCTCCGAGTCCCCCCGCGCTCGCATCGAAGGATCGAACGCCGAGCTCTGCCGCGCGAACCGCGCATTCGATTGCGCGTCCCGAAGTGTCGTGCAAGTGAAGTGTGGTCGCGCCCGCCGATACCACGCCGGCGAGGCCTTCGTAGAGCGCGTCGATCGCACTGCGATCCGCGGCGCCAATCGTGTCACCCAGATCGATCTCATCGACACCCATTTCCAGCAACCGCGCTGCGACACCGGCGACTTTGTCGGGATGCACCGGACCGTCGAATGGACAGCGCACCACACAACTGATGTAGCCGCGCACCAACCGGTGCGCCTCGCGAGCGCGACGAACAACGGGTTGAACGCGCAGCAGAACCTCTGCAATCGTGCCTGCGGTGTTCCGCTGACTGAACCCTTCGGTCGCAGAGACGAAGACGGAAATCTTGTCGGCGCGCGCCGCAAGCGCGGCATCGAGTCCTCGCTCGTTGGGCACCAGCGCCGAGTACACGACGCCAGGCGCACGGCGAATGCGGGCAAACACTTCACTCGCGTCGGCCAACTGTGGAATCCACTTGGCAGGCACGAAGGACGAGACCTCGATCTCATCCACACCGCAGTCACTCAACTGATCGATGAATGCCACCTTCACATCAGTCGGGACCAGCGCCTGCTCGTGCTGCAGTCCATCGCGCGGAGCCACTTCGGTGATGCGCACGCCATTCACAAGCGTCTCTCCTCCCGCGCTGCGCGGCGGAACAGCCAGACCGCGAAGATGCTGACGGCGATCGTCAGCACGGCGGCCGCAGCGAACAGCATCACATCCGGCGTGATCGCCCACTCATCGGGAACGACAGGTGATGCGCTGCTCCCCTCCGATTGGACGGTGGCGATCTGCGTCATGCGACGCTTCCTTCGCCCACCTCGGGCAGGGAGCGCAGGAATGATTGAACCGTTGCGTGCACCAACTGCCCATCACACAGCGCGCGCAAACTCGTACCGGGGGCCGTCTGTGCCTGCCGAATCGTCGCGAATCCGATTGCCACAGAGCCCAGCATCGGACTCACCGTACTGCTCGTGATGACACCCACCTCATCGCCAGCACCTCCATCGGCGCCCGCGGAGAAGAGCTGCGTTCCCTCGACCGGAAATCCCCCCTCTTCGAATCTGAGTGCACACACGACTTGCTTCGGCTTGCCGAGGCTCTGCATGCGCGCGACCACTTCCTGCCCGAGATAGCAGCCCTTCGTCATGGACACGCGAGATGCAATCACACCAGTCTCGTGCGGAAGTGCTGCGGAGCCAAAGTCAATCTCGAACATCGGTTCACCGGCCTCGATGCGGGCGATGTTCATCGCAAGCCACCCACACACACGGGCGCGTGGCACGCCTCCAGCCGCCACATCATGGAGGCTTGTCCATGCGTCCCACACACGCGGGACATCCGTCGCCGCCAGCGACACTTCGATACCGACCGTGCCAAGCGAGTCGCATCGCGTCAGTACCGCAGGAACGCCCGCGATCTTCGCCTCTGCGCATGCTGCATCGCGCGCGAGTGCGTCGAGTGCAGCGGACTCGACGGCACAGTCTGCAAGCAGCGCCAACGCCTGCGGTCCGTGAACGGCGACGCGATACAGGAAGGGACTGCAATCGACGATCTGGACATCTTCGCTGAAGACAAACGCGCCGAGCGAAGCCACCGTCGAAGCGGCGACGGCCCGTGGCAGGTCGATGATGATGCGATCGGCAACCGCCAACAGCAGCATGTCCGCTTCGATACGCCCCTTTCGGTTGAGCCAGAACGAACGCACGCTGCGTCCTGGCTGGAGTGCACGGACATCTTGCGTGATCATGCGCTGCAGGAAGTCGATGCGATCCGCTCCTCGCACTTCGACCGAGCCCCGCTGCGGCAGGTCAACGATCGCGGCACCACGGCGGATGGCGGCGTACTCAGTCTCCACACTATCGCACACCGCAAGCACCTCGGCCGATTGTCCCCACGGGATCCAGCCGACATGGGACTTCCGCCCCACTGCACCCTCGCCTCGCGCCGCGCTCACGGCAGCCGTTCGCCGCCCCGACTCTCGCGCAGCAACCGCATCGTGGCGACTTCGCAGCGGAGACTCGGCGAGAAAGGACTGCGCGTTCACGGAGAAATCATAGACTCGCCGCATGAAGATCGACCTGCTCAAGCGGCTGTGTGAGACTCCTGGCGTTCCTGGTCATGAGGAGCGTGTGCGCGCGCTTGTGCAACGGGAGATTCGCGGCCTCTTCGATGCGACGAAGGTCGATTCGATGGGCTCGCTCATCTGCACGCGCCGCCCCACGCGTCGGAAGCGCGGGACGACGCCGCAGCGCGTGCTCGTGGCGGCGCACATGGACGAAATCGGCTTCTATGTTCGGCATGTCGATGATCAGGGCAACATTTGGCTGAATCCAGCGGGCGGCTTCGATCCGCGCAACCTTTTCTCACGGCGCGTTCTCCTCGTGACCGAACGCGGCGACTTCCGCGGCGTGCTGAATCCTGGCGGAAAGCCGATCCATATTTCGAGCGATGCGGATCGCAGCAAGGTTCCTGGGACGGAGGAGTTCTTCATCGATCTCGGCATCGATGCCACCGAGGTGCGGAAGAACGTGCAAGTCGGCGATTGGGTGGTGATGGATGAGCCATTCATGGAAACGCCGAAGAAGGTGGTCTCGAAGGCACTCGACAATCGCATGGCCGTCTTCGTCGCGATCGAAGCGATCCGCCAGATCGCACGAGCGCGCGGCGGACACACCTGCGAGATCGTTGTGGCATTCACGACACAGGAGGAAGTCGGACTGCGCGGTGCTCAGGTCGCCGCAAACGCGGCAGGTGCGCAGGTGGGGATCGGTCTCGATGTGAACTTGGCGTGCGACACGCCAGGCGTTCCAGAGAATCAGCGTGTGACCAAGCAGGGACTGGGCGTCGCGCTCATGGTGCAGGACTCGTCGATGATCTCCGACTCGGAACTCGTCAAGCAGTGTTCGGCCCTGGCGCGACGACATCGCATTCCCCACCAGCGGGCCGTGCTTCCGCGAGGCGGCCAGGATGCGGGAGCGATCCAGCGCGCGGGCAGCGGAGCGCGTTGCATCGCGCTCGGACCTGGGACTCGATACATCCACACCGTCACCGAAATGATCGACAAGAGCGATCTTGAATCGACAATCGATCTGCTCGCCGTACTGTTGGGCGAACTCTGACCGCACCTTTCACTCGCGTGGCGGCGAACAGAGGGGTCCCCAGTCGTCCACATATCCGTGGTCGATGATCACCTGCAGGAGTGCCGGCAGCAGTTGCTGCAGCAGCCACGCGGATCGATCGACTGCGATCCGATTCTGTGCACCAGCGTAGGTCGCTGCGCCGAGGGCCAGTTGCTGTGCCGTGAGCCCACTGCGCCAGAGTGATCCCGCGAGGAACGAAGTGGGGTCGGTTGGAACTGCGGATTCCCCGCCTGATCCCCCGTACATGCCGGCAGCAGCGGCGAGATAGGGATCTGTCCACATGGGGCCAGCGCGATCGCGCAGCGCGGGCAACAGCGCACGCAACAGCCCGTCGCGGTCCCACTCGATCGCCTGCCGAGCGAAGGAATCCGTCGCCTCACGGATCGGCAGAGGCGCATGCAGAACGGCGCTCCAACGCGCGAACAACGAGCCCGCAGCCGCCCACCACTCCAAGAGTTGCGTGTCGCGCGCGTCCGGTCCTCGCGACTCCGCAGCTGCCATCCAAGACAGCGCACGGTGCACCCGAATGCGAATGTCCTCGTACAGGTGCGCCTGTGCGTAGAAGTCGCGCCGCAGCTTCCACAGTGCGCGGATCGCCTCCGCGCCCATCGGTGCCAGGGCCGTGGGCAGCGGAATCTCCTCCCGCTTTGGCACGGGGGCACTCATCGCACGGCCCCCTCGATCTCGTGTTCGAGTCGTTCCCGCAGCGGATAACGCCGGCGGACCAACCACCACCCACCCGCCGCTGCGACGCAGCCCACCACGACGTTGCACGCACCGAGGAGTGCAGCGTGCAGCAAACTCTCGCGTGCCATCTCTGCCATCTCGACGGCAAGACTACTCACGGTGGTCAGTCCTCCGCAGAATCCAAGCAGAATGAGGCGATCCAGATGTGCGCGCAGCGCGGGATGCGCGAGTGGCTTGCCGCTCTCCTCCTGTGCGATCAACGCCCGCGCCGCGGCTGCGGCAAGTCCACTGCCGAGGACATTGCATGTCGTCGTTGCGCTCCAAGCAGGGAAGGCCAGATGTTCAGCAGCGAGGACAACAGTTGCTCGCGCTGCACACCCCACCGAGCCGCCCCCAATGATGACCAGTGCGTCGAGCACCGCCATGCGCTGCCAGCCTCTGCGCGGTGCAATCGGAGGAAGCGCCGCCGTCGCTGCCGCCCCGGCCCCTGCAGCCGCCAATGGTGCGGCAACGGTCGTCGTGAGCCCGAGCAAGAGGGCAGACTTGCGTCGATTCGCGATCCAGAGCGCAACGATGTCGAGCGCCATGGCACTGAAGGAGGTGAATCCGCCGAACAGCCCGACAATCAACAGCGCCTGCCACCACTCGGCAACATGCGCCGCGGCCATCGCTCCAGCGCCAGCGCTCCCCAGCACATTGATGATGGCGATCCCCTGCCACTTCGAAATCCCCGCAGCAGCACACGCATCACGCATGATCACACGAAGCACGCATCCGAGGCTCCCGCCCATTGCTGCCAACCCGATGACGGTGAGCGCATCCATGCGCGCGCAGTATGGCAGGTTTCTCGGCCGAAAGTCAGGTCGAGAAGTACTTCGCCTGCGGGTGATGAACCAAGATCGCGCTCGTCGACTGCTCGGGATCGATCTGGAAGTTCTCCGTCAGCACGCAGCCGATCCGTTCCGGACGCAGAAGCCTGAAGAGTTTTTCCTGATCCGCCATGTCGGGACATGCCGGGTATCCGAACGAATAGCGGCTTCCGCGATAACGCTGTTGGAACAGCCGCTCCACGTGCGGATCATCCTCATGCGCAAAGCCGAGTTCGGCGCGCACACGCTTGTGCCACATCTCCGCAAGCGCTTCGGCGCACTCGACGCCCATCCCATGCAGATAGAGGTATTCCGTGTACTGATTGCGTTCGAAAAGCGCCCGCGCACGGTGGCTTGCTTCCGATCCCATCGTCACACACGAAAGTCCCAGCACATCCTTCTGACCGGACGACACCGGACGGAAGAAGTCGCTGATGCAGATCTTGCGTCCTGACTTCTGCCGCGGAAAGCTGAATCGCTCGACTTCGCGGTCCCGCTCTTCCGGGTCGTAGACGATGAGATCGTTGCCGTCGCTGTTGCAGGGGAAGTAACCCCACACCACGCCCGGTCGGAGGATCTTCTCGCGGCGGCACTCTTCCCGGAGACGCGCAAGAATCGGTTCGACATCCTCGGCGATATGCCGCTCATAGGCTCGGTCATCCATGTCGCCGCGGCGGAACCCCCACTGCCCACGGAAGAGCGCCGTCTTGTTGATGAACGGATAGATCAGGTCGAGATCGATCCCCTCGGCGAGCCGCGAGCCGAAGAATGGCGGATCGGGGATTGCATGATCCTGCCGCAGCGCTGCCTCACTGCCGCCTCCGCTGCCCGTCGTGTCCGGGAACGCCGCCGCACCATCCCCTGCCGATGTTCCGCTCTCCAAGGATCCGTCGTTTGCGGCCGTCGCTGCTGCGCGAAGTGCCGTTGCTTTCACGCGTGCCTCCACGCTTGCGCGCTTGGCGATTCGCCCATCGATCTCCTGCTCGATCGTGGCGATCGTTCCATTGGCCATGGCTTCGCACACGGCAAGCCCCTCGAACGCATCGCGCCCGTAATACACCGCTCCGCGATAGACCTTGCGCAGGTGTCCCTCCGCGTAGTGTCGCGTGAGCGCGGCACCACCGAGCAGCACCGGCACCTCGATCTCCATGCGATTCATCTCACGGAGGTTCTCCTCCATGACCGTGACGCTCTTCACGAGCAGTCCGCTCATGCCGAGGGCATCCGCACCCGTGGCGCGCCATGCGTCCACGATCTGCGTCAGGCTTTGCTTGATGCCGATGTTGTGCACCTTGAAGCCGTTGTTCGAAAGAATGATGTCGACGAGGTTCTTTCCGATGTCGTGCACATCCCCCGCGACCGTTGCCAGCACGATGGAACCCTTTGGCTTTGCGTCAGCACCGACTCGCTCCATGTGCGGCTGCAGGTGTGCGACCGCCTTCTTCATCACGGATGCACTTTGCAGCACGAACGGCAACTGCATGCGACCTGCACCGAAGAGTTCGCCGACCGTCTTCATCCCAACGAGCAGGTGATCATTGATGATGGCGAGCGGCGAGTGCACCTGCAGAGCGTCATCGAGCGTTCCTTCGAGATTCCGATCGTTCCCGTCGATGATGTGACGCTGCAGGCGATCCTCGAGCGAAAGCGTCTCGGGGGCCGCCACCTGCGGGGCCGCGGCACCATCGGGGAAGAGCGAGATGAAGTGCAACAGTGGATCGAAACTGTCCGGCTGCCCCTCGGGACGACGATCCCCTCGGCGATCGAAGATGAGCCACTGCGCAGCCTGCCAATGCTCGGGGTCGATCCGCGACTGGGGCATGATGCGGGAGATGTGCACGATGGCAGCCGTGAGTCCGCGCGAGCGCGCTTCATGCAAGAACACGCTGTTCAGGACTGCCCGCGCAGCTGGCTTCAGACCGAAGGAGATGTTGGAAAGCCCAAGAATGATCGAGCAGCGCGGGAATCGCTCGGCAATCAGGCGGATGCCCTCGAGCGTCTCGAGGCCGAGTCTGCGGTCATCATCATTCCCCGTTGCAATCGTGAATGTCAGGGGATCCCACATCAGGTCCCGCTCGTCGAGCCCCCACTTGCGCGTGAACAAATCGTGGATGCGCTCCGCGATCTGCAACTTGCGCTGGGCGGTCTTTGCCATTCCCGCTTGCGGATCCTCGTCGATCGTCAACGCCACGCAAGCAGCACCGTAACGCTTGAGAAGCGGGCAAATGCGGTTCATCCGCTCCTCGCCGTCCTCGAGGTTGATCGAGTTCACGATGCATCGCCCCGGCGAATGCTGGAGCCCCGCCTCAATGACATCCGCCTGCGTCGAGTCGATCATCAGCGGTGCGTTCACCTGCCGCGCAAAGCGAGCAACCACCTCGCTCATGTCCCGAACGCCATCACGCCCGACGAAGTCCACGCAGACATCCAGCACCTGCGCGCCATCCTGGAGTTCCTCCTTTCCCATGGCAACGAGTCCGTCCCAGTCCTCCGCATCCAGCAGTGTCTTGAACTTCCTCGAACCGTTCGCGTTCGTCCGCTCGGCAACGATGAGGAACGAGTTCTCCTGCCGGAACTCGACTTGCCCATACAGGCTCGAGCACGCCGCGGGCGCATCTGCTGGCGCGCGCGCAGGGCGCTGCGTCCCCCACGGGACCAACTCGCGCAGCGCCGCAATATGTGAGGGGGTCGTTCCACAACAGCCACCCACGATCCCTGCGCCGAGTTCCTCGGTGAATCGCCGAATGGCAGTCGCGAAGTCCGCCGCCTGCAGCGGATACTCCGTACGCCCCTCCACCAATACGGGAAGCCCCGCGTTTGGAATCACGGAAAACGGCCTGTTCCAGCCCTTGCTCAGCGCCGCCAGGTGCGGCGTCATCTCCACGGGGCCCGTTGCGCAGTTGAGTCCGAGCGATGCGATCGGAAGCGGTGCGAGCGCGTTCATGACCGCCTGGATGTCCGAGCCGAGCAGCATGGTGCCCGTGGTCTCCATCGTGACCGAGACGAGAATGGGGACGTCCCGCTCGCTCTTGCCCGATGCATGCAGCGCTTCGATGCACGCGGTGACTGCGCACTTGATCTGCAGCAAATCCTGGCACGTCTCGATCATGAGGCAGTCCACGCCGCCTTCGATGAGCCCCATCGCTTGCTCACGGTACGAATCAAGCATCAGCTCCCACTTCGTCTGCCCGAGCGTGATGAGCTTCGTGCCAGGACCGATCGACCCCGCGACGAAGCGTGGTCGCCCAGGCTCGTCGTAGCGCTCGCACGCGGCGCGAGCGATCCGCGCGGCACGCACATTGAGGTCTCGTGTCCACGCCACCATCTCCGAGTCAAACTCCGCGCCCACGAGCTTGTTGGACCCGAACGAATCCGTCTCCACCACATCCGCTCCCGCCGCGAGGAAAGACTCATGGATCCGCTGGATCAGATCTGGTCTCGATCGGACAAGGATGTCGGTGCAATTGTCACGACCGAGGTAGTCAGCAGGCGTGCAGTCTGCGCACGAGTGGATGGATGTACCCATCGCGCCGTCGAAGACGAGCGTTCGCGCATCGAGATTCGCGAGAAATGTGCGCGGCATGGCGGAGAGAATAGCAGCGAGCCGCGCTTCATTCAACCGTTCATCCGGATAGACGGATGAATCGGACACCGTGGAGGAGGAAAGGGATCCTGGTTGACCTACACTGACCCGCTCCTGACATGCGACGCGCTGCATTTCACTTGGTGTGTTCGGTGGCTGTGCTGCTCGTCTCGCACGCGCTCGGATGCGCATCGCAGTCGCAGATGCCAAGCCATGCCGCGAGGCAGCTGACGCATCCGCCCGCGGAAGAGTCGAGTGCGTTGCTGCAGGCAGACACATTCGATCAGGTGTGGACCATCATTCGGGATACGCATCCTGATCCATCCATCAATCAGGGGTCATGGAACGACGCCCGACTGGTCTTTCGGGAGCGCGCCATCGCTGCAACGACATTGGAGTCATTCCGCGCCACGCTGCAGGACATGATGCAGACGCTGGGCGACAGTCACTTCGCGATCCTTCCCAACGCCGTTGCCGGCAGCGAATCTGCCGTCGGGGGTTGGTCGGGCATGACCGTGCAGGTGCTCGATGGCGCTCCGATCGTGACGCGCGTGCTGCCGGGCAGCCCAGCGTTCAACGCCGGCATTCGTCCTGGCTGGCGCGTACTCCGCAGTGAAGGAGACTCGGTCGACGATCTCCTTGCAGAGATTTCGCCGCCGCGCACTGCACTGGAGCGCAGTACGCGGGACCGCATCGTCAACATGTTCCTTGGGGGGCGTCCAGGCATGAGTCCGAGCATCGATTTCGTGGACACCGCTGGTGTGGCACAGACGGCGCGCTTCACTTTCGATGCGCCGCCGGGGGAGGTCGTCGCGTTCGGGAACCTCCCACCGATGGCGGCTTCGTGCAATGCGCGGGTCTTGGATCCAGCGGAGATTGCCGCTTTGGGCGTCGACCCCGCACAGGTTGGACGCGTGGGACTTCTGACCTTCACCATTTGGATGCCGGCCCTCGCACCCCAGATCGATGCTGCACTGTTCGGCTTCCGCGATGTCGACGCGCTGGTCATCGACCTGCGCGGGAATCCAGGGGGCATCGCCCTGATGGTGAGTGGTGTGGCTGGACACCTGCTTGCGACGCCCACCTCGCTCGGCCAGATGCAGGGTCGCTCGATGCGCATGGACTTCCAGTCGAATCCGCGCTTGGTCAATGGCAGTGGCGAGCAGGTTGGAACGATCGACGCGCCCGTGGCAATCCTGATCGATGGTCTTTCGGGGAGTACGAGCGAAATGTTCGCTGGCGGACTCATGGACATCGGACGGGCCGAGGTCTTCGGTCACTGCACCGCCGGCGCCGCGCTTCCAGCGACGACGCATCCGCTCAAGAATGGCGACATCCTCCTGCACGCCATCGGGGATTTTCGCACCCCGAGCGGCGTTTCCATCGAGGGAACCGGCGTGTGTCAGCGCATGGGTCGCGCGCCAAGCGCCGGCGACTACGCTTCTCATGCAGAGGCGGAGCTCCGAGACGCGCTCCGTTGGATCGCCGCACAGCGCGCACACGCGCATCCATCCGACCCAAACACCGCCGCTCATTCGACCCCCAAGTGAAACGCATCCCCAGGACACACACCATCATGCAACACCACCCATCGCGCGCTCGTCAACGATTCTTCCTCGTGCTGAGTTGCGCGCTCCTCCTCAGCCCGCTGAGTGCGCTTGCGCAACAACAACCCAAGCCGGCTGCCCCTGCCACGGTGCCGACGCCATCCAACGCGCCTGCAGCGAAGCCGGCAACCGCAGCCGCGCCGCCAGCGGCGGAAATCTTCGCCAATGCGGTGCGGGCGGCAGGTGGTGCGGACCTCATCCGCTCCCAGAAGTCGCAGACGCTCAAGGGCACGCTCGAAATGCCGGGACAAGGGCTCAAGGGAACGATCGTGACCCGAAGCAACGACCCCGACCAACTCCTCATCGAGACGGACATCCCAGGTTTCGGCAAGATCCTTCAGGGAGTGCGAGGCACCGTCGGCTGGTCGGTCGATCCACTCCGTGGACCGAGCATCATGGACAAGGACGAGCTGGCCCGCACGGTTCGCGACCTTGCCATCGACAAGACGATCGATCCCGCCAAGGATTGCGATTCCGTTGTCGTGGATGGCGAAGCGACATTCGCAGGCACGAAGTGTTGGAAGGTCACGCTCACCTGCGATGGCATCCGGTCGACCCGCTACTACGCGCAGGACAAGCATCACATGGTGGGCCAATCCACGACGGTCAAGTCGGCCCTTGGTGAGTTTGAAGTCACCACGACCTTCAGCGACTTCGGCACATTCGATGGACGGACCATTCCCAAGAAGACCACCAACTCCATGATGGGGCAGGAACAAGTCATGACGATCACGGAGGCGAGCTTTGCGCCCATCGAACCGTCCGTGTTCGCGCTTCCTGCGGAAATCCAAGCATTGACTCAGGGCGGCGCGGGAACAAGCAAGGGCGCAGCACCGAAGGCAACACCGAAAGACGCTTCGAAGGACGCACCGAAGAGTGCACCGAAGGGCAGCACCCAAGGGACTCCATGACCGCAGCGCTCGAGATCCGTGGCGTGTGCAAGCGCTACGGCAACTTGGAGGCGGTCCGTCCGCTCGATCTCGTGGCGCCTCGCGGCGCCCTCGTCGGACTTCTTGGACCCAACGGTGCGGGCAAGAGCACCTTGATCCGCATGGTGATGTCGCTCATTCGTCCCGACGCGGGTGAACTGCGCGTCCTCGGTGGCGATGCGCTCGACATGAAGGATCGCATCGGCTATCTGCCCGAGGAGCGCGGCGTGTACCGCCGCATGCGTGTCGAGGAATTCCTCTTTTACATCGGGCGACTGAAGGGGCTGCCTTCCAACGGACTGCGCGCACGGATCGCAGGCTGGCTGGAGCGGATCGAACTGCCAGGGGTTGCGCAGAAACGCTGCCAAGAACTGAGCAAGGGCATGCAGCAGAAAGTGCAGTTCGTGGCTGCGCTGCTGCACGACCCTGAACTCATCGTGCTCGACGAACCCTTTTCAGGGCTCGACCCTGTGAACGCACGCGTGCTCATTCAGACCGTCCAGGCGCTCCACCGCGAGGGACGGACGATCTTTCTCTCCACGCATCAGATGTCACAAGCGGAACAGATGTGCCAGCGCGTGGTGCTCATCAACCGTGGTGAAAAGATCCTGGACGCGACAGTCCGTGAGGCGCTCGATCGCTTCTCTCCACGCGCGATTGAACTCGAACCCGCCTCCGATCCCCAGAAGGCTTGCGCCGCGCTCAGACACCTGCCTGGCGTTGCGAGTGCGGACTGGCGACTCGAGGCAGGCACCATTCATGTTGCACTTGATGCGCAGGCGGATGCGGTTTCGTCGCTCGCAGCCATCGCCGCCTCTGTCCCTGCGCGACGAATCGAAGTGGCACGCGTCTCCCTCGACGATGTCTTCGTGCGGCTCGTGGACGCTCATGGCGGGCACGCGCGCATGCCCATCCGAGGTGCCGCGTGACGAGCGAACACCGCTCGACATCCAGTCGAATGGGGCGCATGCGAACCATCGCCGCTCGTGAGTTCAAGCAAACAGTGCTCACCAAGAGTTTCATCTTCGGCGCGCTCGTGCTGCCCATCATCCTGATCGGCGTCGGTGCGCTGATACCGCTGCTCGTGGGAAGCACAACGCCTCCCGTGGTTGGAACGCTCGTGGTCGCGGACAAGGATGGATCGGTGGCAGACCAGATGCGCATGGCGTTCGATGTCATGCGCGCAGCAGGCGATGTGGCGACGCCTTCGGCCAACACGCTTCCACCTTCGCTGCCCTCGGTTGGTTTCGGCAGCATGCCGATGCCAGACGATCCGCCCGTCGACATCACCGTGATGCGCCTCGCGCTCGATGCGGATCTCACGCGCGAGCAGGCTCGCGTGCAATCGGGAGAGATCCTTGGGCTTGTGGAGATTCCTGCTGCGTTGCTGCAGTCTGCGCCACCTTCGGGTGTCGACATCAGCGTCCTCGTTCCCACGGCGTCGCCGGCAAAGACGACGGCGATGATCGGACGCGTTGCACGCGAGGCAACCGTCACCGCCCGTGTCGCGGCAGCGGGCGGCGATCTGGCCGCGGTTCGCGCGCTCCTCCATCCGCCCAGCGCAGCGACCGCTCGAGTGAGCAACGAAGGGCAACGCTCGACAGAACGCCTCGAGATTCGCATGCTCCTCCCCGGGGCATTCATGTTCCTCATGTGGATTGCGGCATTCTCCAGCGCGAATCAACTGCTGACTTCGACCATCGAAGAGAAGTCAAGCAAGGTGGTCGAAGTGCTGCTGTCCGCCACGAGTCCGCTCGAACTGCTCGCGGGAAAAATCCTCGGCCAGAGTCTGGTGAGTGTGGTGATGCTCGGCATGTACGGCGTCGCAGGATTGGTCGGGCTCACGCTCCTTGCCATGACAGACCTTGTCGATGTTCCCACGCTTCTCCTCTTCGTCGTTTGGTTCCTGCTCGGATACTTCATGTGCGCAGCCATGATGGCGGCCGTGGGCAGCGCCGTGAACGACCTCCGCGAAGCTCAGACGCTGGTCACGCCCGTCATGCTTCTCATGATGACGCCGATGATGCTGTGGCTTCCCATTTCGGAGAATCCGACGGGCATCCTTGCAACGGTCTTCAGTTTCATCCCACCCATCGGCCCCTTTGTGATGGTGCTGCGAACGACCGGCGCCGTGGAAGGGATCCCCGCGTGGCAGGTTGGTGCCGCACTGCTTGTCAACGCGATAGGGGCAGTCGGACTCGTGTGGCTCGGTGCGCGCATCTTCCGCATCGGCATCCTGATGCAAGGGAAACCGCCGACCCCCATCGAACTGCTTCGCTGGGCGCGAGCACGCTGACGACGCTTCTACACTCCCCCCCGATGGCGCATCATGACCTCTGGGCTCCGTGGCGCATGGCATACCTGCGCGATCTTGAGGCGCGTCAAAGCGACGCGAAAAGCTCGGGCGCGCCGCACCTCGGCAACTTCCTGCGGGCGGCGTGGGAGGACTCCGCGAATGACCACGCGCACTTCTTGGTGCATCGAAATGCGCACGGGCTGATCATGCTCAACCGCTACCCCTACTCCAACGGTCACATGTTGGTTGCGCTTGCCGAAGCACGCCCCACGCTGCAGGACTACTCGGCGCAGCAGCGGGCGCATCTGTGGGAACTCGTTGACTTCGCCGTGGAATTGGTTGAACGCGCGCTCCATACGCAGGGAGTGAATGTGGGCATCAATCAGGGGCGAGCCGCGGGTGCCGGACTGCCCGAGCATCTGCATGTCCATGTTGTGCCACGCTGGAGCGGCGATACCAATTTCATGGCGACCATCGGTGAAGTGCGCGTCGTCCCCGATTCGCTCGAGCGCAGTTGGCAAGCGCTGCGCGCCGCTCTTCGCGCGTGATGGAAATCAGCGATCGGTCCTGCCGACGGCCCGAGCGAACTCGCGCCCGCGCCGAAGCGGGGCTGGGCCGGCTCATGAGCCTCGAACCCAACTCGCAGGTGGGTTCGAAGTCCGACGATCCCGATCTTCCACTCGGCGCCATCGCCGGAGGCTTGATCTTCGTCGCAGATCTGCGATCCCGTGGGTTCGTGCAAGGTTCGAGCGCATGTCGAACCGGCCTCCGTCGACAGGACCGATCGCTGAAAGCGAAAACGATAGCCGCTCGGCGAACCCTCCGACAATCCGACACAACAATTCATGGTGAGCGAAGTCTGATTTCCTCCTACGCTTCCATGCGCGAACGCACTCCTTGCGTTGCGTTCGTATGACCGTGTTCTCTCCTCCCCTGCTCTTCCAGCGCCTCGGCGCATTTGTCGGCGATTTTCACCCGCGCGCGCTGCCGACCATGCTGCGCGCCAACTATGCGCACGAGCTGTACTCCGGCATGCTCATGCCTCTCATGCTTGGCGCGCTCGAAGGCGGCACCATGGCGATCGTGGTGAAGAAGATGTTCACCGGCGTCGAGGGCATCGATCCCACGACGGTCGACTACGCAGTCGCTGCCGTGAGCGCGGCACCGAATGTCGCCAATCTCAGTTCGTTCGTCTGGGCAGCACTTGCACATGGCAGGCCGAAAGTCGCGTTCATCAGCGGACTGCAACTGCTCACGTGCGCATGCGTCCTTCTGGCGGCGTTCGTGCCCGTCGACACCCTCGGGCTCTTGCTGTTGACCGCACTCGTGATGATCTCGCGCATCGCCTGGACGGGAGTCATCACCGTGCGCGCCGTCGTGTGGCGAAACAACTACCCGCGTGCAAGCCGAGCCATCATCGCTGGGCGCATGGCCACCGTGCAGTCACTTGTGCTGGCACTCGCCGGGCTGCTGATCGGTACGGCGCTCGACCTGCGCGCCGACAGCTTCCGCTACCTGTTCCCCGCGCTGGCGCTCACGGGCGTGATTGCCAACAGCATCTGGCGCAAGGTGCGGCTGCGCGGTCAGCGTGGGTTGCAACTGGCGGAGCAGGAGTCGGGTTCGGGCGCTGCGCGCATCGACCCGCGCCACTTGCTGCACCTGCTGCGAGATGATCGACTGTACGCACGCTTCATGTGGTGGATGTCGGTGTTCGGACTCGGCAGTCTCATGGTCGGACCACCGCAGGTCCTCATCCTGAACGATCAGTTCCATACCTCCTACCTCGAGGGAATCCTGGTCACCACCGTGATCCCGTTGGTGGTGATGCCGCTGGCGATTCCCATCTGGTCACGCCTGCTGTCCAAGCAGCATGTGGTCGCATTCCGTGCGGTGCACGGCTGGACTTTCGTGCTCGGATCAGGTGCCATCTGGCTCGCTGCGCTGTTGGATTCCATGACGCTGATGTACGCGTCGAGCGTGATGCTGGGCATCGGGTTCGCGGGTGGATCGCTCGCGTGGAACCTCGGGCACCATGATTTCGCACCCGCACACCGGGACAGTGAGTACATGGCGGTGCATGTCACCCTGAACGGCATCCGTGGAGCCATCGCGCCATTTCTCGCCGTGCTCATGTATGACCCCCTCGCGCGCCTCGGGGCAGGACCGTGGTTTTTCCTGCTGTGCATGTTGGTGAACCTCGCAGGGGTGCTGGGTTTTCGGGCCATGCGCAGGGATCTGCCCCCTCGAATCGCCGCGGAAATCTGATACATTACTCGGCTCGCTCTTGGGATCGTCCCGAGGGTTCCGCCTTGCGAGGATGGCAATGTGCCTCCCCGCGCATCGAAAGCTCGCACCCCATGGTTGACTACAACCTCATTCAAGACATCGGACTCGACCTCGATATCGCTGACCAGATGGTCCGCGACGCCCTTGGCACGAAAGCAACGGTCAACGACCTCGCTGCTGCCGCAGACAAAGCAAAGACAGGCGGAGGCGCTGACACGCTCCTCAAGGGCACCGTCGTGTCGATCAGCGGCGACTATGTGATCGTCGATGTCGGGCTGAAGAGTGAGGGGCAGATCTCCAAGGAAGAGTTCGAGGACTCGGGCGGCGTGTCCGTTGGCGACACCGTCGAAGTGGTCTTGGAAGAGCTGGAAGACGCCGAGGGCAACATCGTGCTCTCCAAGCGCAAGGCCGATCGCATCCGAGGTTGGGAAACCCTCGTGGCGACCAAGAAGGAGAACGATGTCGTCGAGGGCAAGTGCCTCCGCAAGATCAAGGGTGGTCTGCTCGTGGACATTGGCGTTCCCGTCTTCCTTCCTGCATCGCAGGTTGACATCCGACGCCCTGGAGATGTGGGCGACTTTGTCGGACGCACCATGCGTGCATTGGTGCTGAAGATCGATCTGGAGCGTCGCAACATCGTCATCAGCCGACGCCGCCTCATCGAGGTCGAGCGCGAAGAAGCGCGCAAGACACTGCTCACTCGCATCAAGGAAGGCGACATCGTGAAGGGCCATGTCACGAATATCGCTGATTTCGGCGCATTCATCGACCTCGGCGGCTTCGACGGCCTGCTGCATGTCACCGACATGTCGTGGGGCCGTGTGAACCATCCATCCGAGGTCGTGAAGATCGGCCAGGAAGTCGAAGTGAAGGTTCTGAACATCGACCGCGAGCGCGAGAAGATCGCGCTCGGACTGAAGCAGCGCGAGCCGAGCCCATGGGAAGAAATCGAGAAGAAGTACCCGGTTGGCGCGCGCGTACGCGGCTCGGTCGTCAGCCTCATGTCCTACGGTGCGTTCGTGCGGCTGGAAGACGGCATCGAAGGTCTCGTGCATGTCAGCGAGATGTCTTGGACTCGCCGCATCAACCATCCGAGCGAATTGGTGCAGGTCAATCAGGAGACGGATGTGGTCGTGCTTGACTTCAACAAGGACAAGCTCGAGATCTCCCTCGGCATGAAGCAGTGCGAGGTCAACCCGTGGGATCTCGTCGCCGAGCACTATCCGCTCGGTACCGTGATCACTGGCAAGGTGCGCAACCTTGCCAACTACGGCGCATTCATCGAAATCGAGTCCGGCATCGACGGATTGCTGCACATCTCCGACATGTCGTGGACGAAGAAGATCGCGCATCCGAACGAGCTCTTCAAGAAGGGCGACGAGGTGAAGTGCGTGGTGATCGAAGTCGACCAGGAAAAGCAGCGCGTGGGTCTCGGCATCAAGCAGTTGACCGAGGATCCGTGGGTCGAAGCGATCCCCGGCGCCTACCGCCCCGGCATGATCGTGAAGGGCAAGATCACGAAGATCACGAACTTCGGCGTGTTTGTGGAACTCGAGGACGGCCTCGAGGGTCTGCTGCACATCTCCGAGCTGAGCGATCAGAAGGTCGAGAACCCACTCGATGTGGTGAAGCCTGGTCAGGAAGTCGATGTCAAGATCCTGCGCGTCGACACCGACGACCGAAAGATCGGCCTCAGCCTCAAGCGCGCACAATGGGGCGCCGGCGATGCGGGCAGTGGGAAAAGCGATGGCGCAGGCACAGCGGACGATTCGTTCGTTGTTCCAAAGCGCCCGAAGCCAACCCGCGGCGGCATGGACGACCACGGAGCACTCGGTACCGACAAGATCAAACTCGACTGAGCTTGATCAAACTCGACTCGTCGCGCGAGTCGAGACAAGTTGAGTGCGGGTGGAGTGCAGAGATTTGGACTGCAAAAGCGACGACGGCCTGCGAAATATCGCAGGCCGTCGCGCTTTCCGGCACCCGCTACACCTTCGTGCGCGGGCGAGTCTCCCCATCCGCCCCGCCGCCCCTTGAAAGGGGGGTGCAGTGCCAAGAAATGGCGTTCGAATCAGAGGATTGCCAAGTAGGACAACATGGTGAGCAGCAGGACTGGCTGCTTCGAAACCTCACTTCTGAAAATACGGGAAAGTGACATTGGCATTCTCAAACCCGAACGAGCAGATCGAACCAAACCACTTGGGACCGATCTACAATCCGCACTATGCACCGAGTTCGCTTGATGTCCACAAGTGCAGCGTTTATTTGCAAACTCATTCTGTACACATCCCAAGTGGCAGCCGACTCGCCAGCCGATGATTATGCAATCGCGGCATGGAAATCCTGCCGATCCGCGCTCGACGCTGGAATCAGCAAAAAAAACGTGGTTGCCGACCTTCCAGATGACTCGCACTCTGCGTCGATCCTGCTTCGCATCGACGGACAGGTCATCGGCGTGGGCAGCGCGAGATCACCCGGCGCCGTTGCCACGGCTCTGAATACGGCGATGGACGATGCCCTGCGTCGCTGGAGCAGCACACCGAGCAGAGCGGGTACGACCATTCCGTTGGAACGCGTGACGCTTGAACTGGAGGTTGGGGGTGAGTTTGAACCGCTGCTCGGCACGAACTTCGCGCAAGCTGCGCGAGAGGTTCAACCTGCGCTCGATGGCATGGCTTTGCGCCGCGGCAGTGAGTGGGCGCTCGCTCATCCTGGGGTGCTGCAGGCCCTGAACGCTGCCAGTGCGCCCGATCAAACGCTTCTGTCGTTGGCCCTTCAAGTCGGACTGCCTGCGCGCGATCTCGATCAACTGCCGCCCGATGAACGAGTGGCGATCTACCGCTTTGCCGCAACGCGTGTTGTGCAGCCAACGGCTGGCAGCGCTCCTGTCGTCGTGCACCGTGGCATGCGGCTCGTGCCTTCCGAGCGTGGAGCGCAACTGATCCGCGACATGGATGCATGCTCCGAGGGAATCGTGGCATGGTTTGAGCGCTCGCTGATCGCTCCCGTCTCGGGAGGAAGAGATGAACCATCACAACAGCAAGGGGTCCTTCGTGCGCTTGGACTTCGAGGCGACTATCTGCCGGCGGAACGCGCGGACGCGACGCTGTATGCAGGACCAGCAGAACAAGCGCTCGCAGCGGCCGCACTCGCGAAGTTTTCCCGCTCATCGAACACTCCCGTGGCGCAGCGAGCGGCGACCATTTCAGCGGAGATCCTCCGTGCACTCGGCCGCGTGGATGAAGTGGAATCCGACCCGCGGCAGGACCCGAAGGCCGTTGCATGGATCGTGATGGCGTGCGCGGAGCTCCCGAAGGAAGTGTCCGAGTGCCCAGAACTCTCCGCGCTTCGGCTCGACTACCGGAACTTGCTTCTTGCACGCTGCTCTCCATCGCCGAATCCTGATGCGCCGAGGACGAACGATGACGCAGTCGCCCCCCCACTCACCGTCGAGGGGGACCCGCTCGAGCAGGCGGTCCTTCTTGCTGCGCTTGCCTCCTGTGAACGCAGCGGCGATCCCTTGGTCACCCGCGAGCGAGTCGCTGCTGCACTGGACAACTGCTGGAAGAACACGCCGCGCGGCGTTCTCGTAGGAGTCTTCGGCTGGCTGCTCGAAGCAGACCTTGCCCTGGGTGGCGTTCCTTCTCATCACCGAGCGCTGGTGGATGCGGCGCGTCATGCTCTCTTTTCGGTGCAACTTGGATCGACTGGACTTGCCGCCGCGCAGTTGGATCCTCCGCCGCCCGATGTGCACGGCGCATTTGCACTGACGGGTCAGAGCAGCCGCGGTGCAAACGCGCAGAGCGCACGTCCTGGTCACGGACTTGCGCTGATGCTCGGCAGTACTGAATTGACGAGCGATCGCGATGTCGAACGCGCCTGCAGTTCACAAGCCCTGCTTGTTCGCTTTCTGCTGCAGCTGGCCTTTGATGACGAGGCGTGCTATCTCGTGGCAGACCGCAGCCGTGCTCTCGGTGCGCTGCGGACTGCCCCGTGGGACAGCCGCATCGCCGTTGCTGCAAACGCCATGTCGCTGATTTGCCTTGAAGAGAGCAAAAAGGCGCTGCTCTTGCGCTGCTCGTCCGTAGAATGATGACGGCGCGGTCGCCCAGATCCCCTCCCAAGGCATTCACCATGGCTCTCTCTTCGGATCCAAGCATCGTGAGTCGAATGCTGTGGACTGCCGGTGCTGCGGTCCTTTGCGCTTGCTCGGTCGCTGCCCAGACGAATCCGCCCGCGCCGCGGAAGTCTCCCACAGCGCCCCCGGCGGAGAAGAAGGTGGATGCGGCCAAGGTGAAGACCGCGACAAGTGGAATCACAGTCCACGCGGTTGCCCCAACCGTCACGGCGCAGAGCCAAGGTGCACCATCAGAGCCCATCGCATTGGCAAGCGAGCCACAGGATGTGCTCTTCGCGCTGATGAACACGCGACTACCAGTGACCTTCGATGAGACTCCTGCACGTGATGCGCTGAAGTTCATTGCAGAGGCGACCAACGTCGCCATGATTGCACGCTGGCGAAGCGACAAGAACCCAGACGGCATGGATCCGGACGAGCCCATCACGATGCAGTTGCCGAGCCTCACAGCGCTCGACGCACTGGAGTATGTGCTCGCCCAACTGCCTGCGGAGTCATCGTGTACCTGGCAACTTCGACCCGGCTTTCTCGAGGTTGGCACGCGTGAAAATCTCTCCCGCCGCGGCTCTCTTGTGACCAAGCTTTATCCGATCAAGGACCTGCTGTACACCGTCCCGTACTTTGACAACGCACCAAACTTCAACCTCGATTTCGCGCTCAACCAAGGCGCGGGGTTTGGTGGCGGCGGCGGTGGTGGTGGGGGTGGTGGTGGAATGGGCGGCGGTGGTGGCGGGATGGGTGGCGGCGGTGGTGGT
>SYGP01000017.1 GCA_005799495.1 Planctomycetia bacterium | reverse complement strand
GAGGGTGGTCCCCCCATGTTCAGGCGAGATTTCACGAGTCTCACCTTACTCTAGGCCATTGGGCGGTTTCATGAATACAGGACTATCACCTTCTCTGGTCTGCCTTTCCAGGCAATTCATCATGTAGCCGCTTTGGTCCGCGTTCGCTCGGCGCTACTTGCGGAGTCGCTTTTGCTTTCCTTTCCTGCAGCTACTGAGATGTTTCAGTTCGCTGCGTTCGCTCCTGCACCCTATACATTCAGGTGCAGGTGACCCTTGCGGGTCGGGTTGCCCCATTCGGAGATCCCAGGATCGGCGTTTGGTTACCAACTCCCCTGGGCTTATCGCAGGTTCCTACGTCCTTCATCGCCTCTCGACGCCAAGGCATCCACCGTGTGCCCTTTCTAGCTTGGCCACGCCTACCGAATCCCGGTTTGCACCGAGGCCCGATGGACGCGACCAGCCTTCAAGCTGCTCATTTCAAACTAACAAAACTCGAAAAAACACGCAGATGTGCATTGCGTTGGAACGCTCCGCACATCCGGATTCTTGACTCGATTCACATGCTTGCTGAATGTGGTTGAACAACACACCGCACTCAGCATGCGACATCAGATCCTCAATTGTCAAAGATGCTTTCGAACAAATCAAACCTGCAAACCGGGCTTTCGCCCGCTGCGTGTTGTGGAACAGCGCAGAAGGAAAAGCGTACCCAAAGCCCGCAAGGCTGTCAAGCGCTCTGAAGCGCTGGAGAAGAGCGTGGCTACACGCCTTGAGGCATGCTGCGAACGCAACATGAGTCGATGCCATAAGTCATTGACCTGCAACAACTTAGAAATGGCAGAAGCGCTTCTGCCTCACTTGGGCTCGCGCGCGGCGACCTTTTTCGGCGATGCGGCGGTCGAGAGGTCCCGCAGCGCTCGGTACTGCTCGGAATCCTTGTCCGCAAGGGTGCGGATTTCGATGGCTGCCTGTCCGGTCGCCGAGCGAGATTCGAATACTGCTACAAGCCCATCCGCGCCATCATCGAATATATCCGCGAGATAATATTGTGTGCGAAAATCCCCTCCACCGCTCTTTCCTGCGGCATTCTTTCCCACAGGATCTCCCACAACCACATCCTCGCTGGTGGTTCGGACCACGCCGTCGATATAACGGAAGAGCTCGACCGTCACACGCCGACCACCCACGCCGTCTCGGGCAGATCCGCGGGTCAGGAAAAACTCGGTGGAATCACCGATGGTGACCTCAGGTCCCCAGCCCGATACCGCGGATGCGATCCCCGCACCTCGGTCCAGAGACTGCTGCTCCTTGACAAGCACGTCCTGGCGCGTGAAAAACGGATTGAATACCACGACCGTTGCGCGGTACTGATAGGTAGCGCCATCCTGCACATCAAAGTCGTGCGTCCAAACCACGACATCCCCTCGGTCGCGAAGGGGCGGCTCTGGTGGCGCCTCCTTCTTCGCCGCGAACTTCTCTTCTGGGTACGCCAAGGCAAACGCCTCCTCCAACTTCTTGAGACTTGCCTTCTCCCTGTCGAGTTTCTTGGTCAAGGCGATCCTCACAGCGCTGTTGGCCGCCTGTCCATCGGCATCGCGCTTCTCCTTCTTCATGGAGCCCCCGCCGCCGCCCATGCCGGGCGGACCACCACCGCCTTTCTCCTTCGGTGGTGCAGTACCGCCGCCCGTTCCGTCCTTCGACCCAGGAGGCGGCGGATCGAGACGACCGCCTTTGTCCTCCAACTGCTTGGCCGTGCGATCCAACTGATCGCGGGCTGCCGCGATCTTTCGTTCGTCGCGCTGACGTGCCGCAACAACCGGGTCGACAACGGGAGCTCCTGCCGCACCACTCAGTGGAGATGGCTCGATGAAGTACCCGCCCTTCATCGGAAGAAGCGGAGGCTGCAGGATGTCCATCTGTGCGCCGATGTCTGCAAGATCTTTCGTCAACGAATCGCGAAGGGACCCGGGTGGGATCTCAGTGGATGCCATGTCACTGCGGTACGAGAGTGCGCCCACAACGGGCGTGACCGGCATGGGGTTCCCCCACGATCCATCTGGCTTCCTTTGGCGGCGCTCAAAGAGCACATCGACAATCACCAACCCGCCTTCATCCGACCCGTTCGTCCAAGGCATCTTGATCCGCTCGCGAGGAGGACGATCGGATGTCGACTCTTTCTGCAACTCCTCCCATAGCCCTTTCATCGAAACCGTTGCCGTGGGAGTCGCCCAAGTCACATCCGCCGACTCCGACTTGAGGAATCGTTCCACGAACTTCGGGGACGATTTCTCGAACTCCTGCAAGTCCTCTTTCGCGATCGCCGCAGCATCGAACGCGTCTCGGGTCACCAGGACGCGCCCTGGCTTCGGCGCCATGAACTTCGGTTCGTAGAACCAGATGTTGCGGTCACCAGCAAGACCTGTCAGCATGCTGCCAAACCATGGACGATTGCGAGGCAGATCGCCGGCAATCAGTTCCGCATCGCGCTGCGCAGCAAACTCAACCGCGGAGGACACGCTCTTTCGCTGGGGAATCGCGAGATCCGCCGGCAGGTCTGCATTGATCTTTCGTTCGATCGCCTGCTCTTGCTTCGCCAACTTGTCCTCAAAGTCACCGATGGAGAGCGCCTCGCTCCCGACCTTGACGGTCGTGCCGCTCAGCACCAGTTCCCAGACGAGCACCCCAACGAGCACCGCGCCGCCCACGCCTGTGAGCAACTTCTCCCAGTGCAACTCGAGAAAGCTGATCTTCTTGGCTGCCATCGTCAGAATCTCCTGTTCATGAAGGTGTGATCACGAGCCGATGAGGCGGTCTGTTTATCCCGCGCCACCATCGACGGCCGCGCCGCCATCTGCGGGGGGATCCCCGCCCTGCACGGTGCCGGATGTGCCGAGTTTCTTCCGAACGGGCTCCGGCATGAAAGGACCCGTCCATTGCCTCAACCACGCGCTGTCGATCGTCAAAGTCACGAGAGAAACGGGTTCCTTGGCTCCGTAGTAATACCCCTCCGCCATTGCCGCGAAGGGATCGACGGGCGCGACACGGACATTCGTGACAACAACGAAGTTGCGCCTGGCCAAAGCATTGATGAACGCAGGAATCTTGGAGGTCTCGACCACACAGCGCACCACAGCGGTATGGACATCGAAGAGTTGGTTGGTCGCCCACCCCGAAAGGCTCTGTTCGTAGTTGCGCGTGACGGGCAGCTGCAGGTCGATGGGCTGTCCGGAGAGCGCATCCGCACTGCTCACTTCTCCCTCGGCTGCTCCCTCGAGCGGCGGTTCCGCAGGAGGAGGTGGTGCCGAGTCAGAGAGCGATCCGCCCTGCTCACCCTCGTCTCCACCAGCGAGCGTCAGGAAGTTGATCCCGACAATTCGTTTGACCGGCGCATCCGGAATCGACCGCTGTCCGTTGACCGCCATGCATGCTTGCACAACATCCTCTGCTACCCAGAACTTCATCTGCCGCCGCCACAGTTCGAGGAGCCGAGCCTCAGGCGTCGCTTTGCGGGCGGGGTTGGGATCAAAGCCGAGCGCCTCCGCTGAACAATACAAACCGCCCTCGGCAGCCGCCTTGCTGTACTCGCCGAGGCGCCGCGCCTGGAGCTCGCTTCGAAGTTGTGCCTGGAGCGCAGCATCGAACACCGCCTTGCCCTTGCCGTCGCCCGCGGTCGCCTGCCCGGCAGGCTGCGGGGAAGTTTGTCCATCCCCCTGTTTGGCTGGAGCGCCCGCCTTTTCATTCTGATTCATCTGCAGGAAACGCGCTTTGGTGCGACGCAGTTCCGCACGAACATCATCTTCGCTGGGCGGCAGTGTTGCACGGCAATCCGCCAGCAGGGCGTCATATCGCTTCTTGAGAGCCTCGAACATCTCAAAGTGCACCTGCTGAACCTTCGGGTCCTTCAAGGCAATGAGAAGATTCATGGCGGGCTCGCGACCACGGCGGTTGTGCGCCACGGCGAGCGCCATCACATTCTGCGGCTTCTCGTCCCCCGAGGTCATCCGAGTACGCACTTCCTCAACCATCTTCCTGCTGACAACTCCCGAGAACTGAATGGGATCGTTTCCAGGGATGGTGATGGTGACGCTGGATCGCTCAAGCGTCCGCAACCCATCCAGTTGCTGCGCCATTTCCTGCGCCCTTTTCTGATTTTCGGCAGCCATATCACTGCTGAACAGGTACGCGCACACCAGCGCGCCGATCGAAACCACCGCGAGTGTCACGACAAGCCCGTTGGACTTGATCCAGACGAGAACTCGCTTGGCACTCTCTCCGCCCGCGGACTTTTCTCCGTCCACCACGACGCCGTCCATCTCCGGCGCCGAACCCTTTTTCTTTCCAAGGAGTCCTTTGAGATCCAGCTTGAGTTTCACTGGGCTGCCCCCTCCGCACCAGCACTCGGAGAGCCCGTGGAGCGCAGTTTCAATCGGAACTTCAGCACACCCTCGAACTCCTTGTCCTTCTCGCCCATCAGGGCTGGCGCCTGAGGCAAGGGCGCGTCCTTGGCCATATCCACCTCTGGAAGTCCCTCCACCGCAGTGACCTGTGTCTTTGTGCGCCTTCGAGCGCCCGAACGACTTCCTTCAGAGCCCTCCGACTCTCCTGCGGACTCCTCCGTTGCCGCGTCATCTCCGCTGCCAAGCGAGCCGCGAAAGCCGCCCCCTTTGTCTTCGATGGGACCTTGGTTGCGCTTCTTCAGCGCACCGCCACCGCTCTGACCTGCACCCGCACCGCCGGCTGCGATACCACCGAAGCCGCCGCCGTCGGAAGAGCCAAAGCCTCCATCGCCGGTCGAGTCGCCGCTCGGCGGCAACTGCTCCGACAACTTGCCGCCCACGACCTCGGTCCATGTGGGCACATTCAGCGTGTCCGCGTCGATGACGTAGGGAACCTCAGGGCGATCCTTGTTGGCGCGCAACCAAGCAAGCACACCTTCCTTCTCGTTGTTGAGGAACATCGTGGGATCTCGATCGCTGTCCCCGATTCGTCCGCTCAGTCTGATGCGCGCAGACACTTCGATCGTGCGAGACTGATTCGCCGGGTCGAACTTGTATTCCCCGGAAAGGTCTTCGAGACGAACCAGTCGGCGCCTGCCCAGATCGATGGCGCGTATCGCTTCTGGGTCGCTTCCCGTTTCAACGACTGGGGGCTTTGTGGATTCAAGCGCCGCAAACATGTCGTGAATGATCCAAGGCCAGACATCCCGCCCGGCGAGCAAATCGAGCGCATTCGCATCGGATGCGCCAATGGCCGCGGTCTGCTGCGCCTGCTGCAGCGAGTTCACCTGTTGCTTTCCGATTCCCGCCGTGCTCGCCGCCCGTCCTACGACACCATCGACTCTCGAAAGTGCGACACGGTCGAGCAACACGCGCGCAAACATGCTGACCGAAGCAAGAAGCAGGAGCGCTGCAGCAGCAACGAACCATGGGGTCTTGGCTTGCCAGACCTTCCTCCGCACGCGGGCAATCGGCGCGAGATTCAAGGGGACCTTCGCCAACCCGAGCCCCTGCAATCCCAACCCGATGGCAGTCAGGAGGTTGATCGACCTCTCCTCGAACTGCACGGGATCCGGGCCACTCACCTCAATGCGCTTGAAGCGCTCGAGCCGCTCCACCCGCAGTTGCAGGTCTCCAGCGATCTTGGTGCGCAGCCCTGAAATCTTGAGTGTCGATCCAACGCCGATGATGTGGTCGAGCGTTGCCCCATCGTTCGCCGACAGGAAGAAATCGCGTGAACGCCCCACTTCCTCCACCAGCTGCGAGGTGATGCTGCGCATGGCCATCGTCCGTCCGCGCAGAGTCTTCTCATTTGGGTTGCGCTGCACCTTCACCGCTTCCGCCCGCGAATAATCGATGTTCTGCGATGAGAACGCATCTGCGATGGCCTGGGTGAACTGCGATCCGCCAAGCGCAAAGGTGCGGATCCACATCTTGGGCCCCGACATGACGATCAAGTCCGATGTCGCGGTGCCAATGTCGAGGCACGCGACACTCGGGCTCCCGACATCGAGTTGCATGTCGTACTGCAGCGCGTTGTATACCGCCACGGAACTGAGCGTCAGCACATCTGGCTCCAGACCGTTCTCCGCATAAAGGGCAAGCAATTCCTGGAGGCGGTCCTTCGTGACGGCGAAGATGCCGATGGCGCACTGCCCAAGATCATCCGCGGGCAGCACATGGCTGTCCCACTCCACTTCCTCGATCGGGAATGGGATCTGCTGCTTGGCCTCGTACTCCACCATGCTGCGCAGGGACTTCGGGTCAACGGCCGGAATCGTGGCAAACCGCGCAAAGGCCATGCTGCTGGGCAGGCTCATCACGATCGGCTCCGTTGCGAGTTCCTGCGCATGCTGCTGCACGAACGCTCCGAGCGTGATCTGCACCATGCCCGCACGGTCGGAAATCGACGGATCCGAGAGAACTTTGGTGTGGGGAATAACTTCGAAGGCCACCACGGAGACCTGATCACCCGTCAACTGGAGGCGAACTGCCTTGAGCGCAAAGTCTCCTACCTCGATGCCCCATGCGTGCTTTGCTTCCATAGGTCGTTTGGGTCTCTCTCGGTCGTTCCCGTTGTGGGGTCGTGCGGGACTCGGTCGACGGTGATGGGGTCGAGAGTGTATACGCCTTCATGCAAGGGCGAGATGCGTTACGCTATGCGAATGCAGTCCCAGGACCCCGATCTGCCGGGTCACCCCCCCGCATCGAATCCCCCGCCTTCGGCGTCCAGCGTTCACTCGGCGCTCGAGGCCGAACTCGAGCGAGCCATGGGTGGGATGAGTGATCAGGATCTTCTGGCAGCCACGGGCGGTTCCAAGCCAGCGGCCCGATCGACCACCAACTCCGCGGTCCGCCGAACATCGGCGGGACGCCAACTCCGCACCGGACGGATCATGGAAATCCGCGGCAATGATGTGTATGTGGAGTTCGGTCCGAAAAGCCAAGGCATCTGCCCGCTCGGTCACTTCGCCGAACCACCCAAGGCGGGCGAAGAGATGGACTTTGTCGTCGAGCGCCTCGATCCCTTCGAAGGACTGTTGATCCTTGCTCGCGAGGGTGCCGCAAGCAAGGCGCCCTGGAGCGATCTGAAGGTTGGCCACATTGTGGAGGCGCGTTGCGTTGGCATGAACGCTGGCGGACTCGACATGGAAGTGGCGCATCATCATGCGTTCATGCCCGCCTCGCAGGTGGACGTGCGCCACATTGAGGACATCTCGATCTTCCTCGGGCAGAAGGTCGAATGCGAGATCGTTGAGCTTCGGCGCAACAAGGAGCGCATGCTGCTGAGTCGGCGTCGCGTGTTGGAACGCCGGCGCGCGGAGCAGCGCGATGAAGTCCTGAAGGCAATCGAAGTCGGTGCGGAGCGCACGGCAACGATCGTTTCACTGCAGCCCTTTGGTGCGTTCGCGGACCTCGGAGGTGTGGACGGGCTGATTCCCATCAGCGAACTCGCGCATGGGATGGTCGCGAAGGCGGCCGATGTGGTGCAAGTCGGCGAAACCGTCCAAGTACGCGTACTGCGCGTCGATCGGGAGGCGAAACCGCCGCGCATCACCCTCAGCCGCAAGCAGGCGATGGTGAACCCCGTGATCGAGGCCATTGGAACGATCACGGTCGGCAGTACGGTGACTGGAACCGTCACACGCATGACACCCTTTGGCGTCTTCCTTCAGGTGGCACCCGGCGTGGAAGGACTGGTGCACATCTCGGAGATCTCCCATGAGCGGCTTCCGAGCCCTGAGAAGGCGGTCAAGATCGGCGCAGAGGTGACTGCGAAGGTGCTGTCGACTGACGCGCAGCGTGGCCGTGTGAGTTTGTCGATCAAGGCGCTCATCGATGCGCCCGCTCGCAGCGGCGGAAGCGATGGGCGTGGCGGAGGTCAGGGTCGTGGTCGTGGGCGTGGAGATGCATTCGGCGGACGCGAGCCCATCGAGCCGCGCGAATCCGATCCCGAGATGCGCAAGCTGCTTGCCAAATTCGGCAGCGGCAAGCGCGAACTCAAGGGCGGATTGGGTTCGCGGTGATTGATCAGCGATTGATCAGTGACTGATCAGTGATTGGTGGGTGATTGTCGCGAGCGACGACGAAGCGAGTCGCCATTCCCTCGCCGACTCAACGCCTTACGGTCGATCGGGCAGCGGGATTTCCCCGTCCATCCACATGTCCGACCACTCCTGGCCATCCGCGCTCGCGCGCAACAGCACATAGGTGCGAGTCGCACAGGCGAAGCCCACGGACAGCATGACTGCTCCGATCGCGACACCAAGCACCGTTCGCCAGACGTCGATGAACGATGCCGCAACGCCGTCACTGAATCCAAGCACAAGCGCCGGTCCATCGCGGAATGGTTCGAGTAGCCGCATCGTGCCCGCGCTCCGCGCCACATCGTCAGCGCCACCCACACTCATCGACGCCATCATGGCGCCCCAACTCCAAGACACGACGAAGTCCGCCGCGAGCAGTGCAAGGGCAAGCGCAACCGCCGACACCAAAGCCGACCACAGCAGATGCAGCGGGCGCGCGAGAATGTAGGCACCCGCTCGCTGGATGCTTTCGACCGCATCACATCCATCGCATGCAACGGCAGGCGCAAGCAGGACTGCGCCGATGACCGCGGCAGCAGCCACCACGGCCGCGAGCATCGCAGTGATGAGCGCGATGGGCATCAGCATCGCAGCGATCATGTTGATGAACGGCACGCTCGTCAGCCAACCGATCAGCAGCGACGGCAGCAGCAGCACACCCACCAGCACGCCGGCAAAGATCGGCGCGAAGACGAGCGATGGGATGCGCGGACGAATGAACGCCCCCGCATCGGCGACCGTCCAGGAATGCCCCGCGAGATCGCCCGCGGACATTCTGCAGAGCAAGCCGCCGCCCCAGCCAAGGACTGCCACGCAGGTCAACGCAAAGAAGCCCGTGAACGCAGGCGCAGCGCTCCAGGATGCCAACGGAATGTCGACGGCAAGGGAACGCAGCCCCCGGACCGCTTCGCCGAACTGAAACTGCAGGAGTGCTGCGGCGGTGCGGTAGGTCTCCACTCGGACTGCCTCGTGCAGGGACTCGAAGGGAAGCTGCGGACGCGCCGCAGCGATCATGCTCATCTGAGAGGCGAACCGTGCCGCTCCGCCTGCATCCACCGCACGCACATCCTGCGCTTCGACAAGCATCTCCTCCAGTTCATCGAGCGTCGCCGTCGCTGCTGCCGCGCGCATCGCAGCAGGAAGTTCGGGAACGATCACGCTTCGCACGGCTTCGAGATCGCTGACCAGTGCCCCTTCACGCATGGCACCTGCCAACAATCCCGCGGGCGACGCAGTGGGCTGCGCAAATCCATCCCACACTCGTCCCGCGGCAACCACCGTCAAGAGCAGCACAAAGGCAATCGCAAGGCGCGCAGGGCGCAGTCCAGCGGGGACGGATCCGAGGATCCGCATCGACGGGACGATCGCGAGCCAGTCGACTTCTCGCACGCGACCAAGTGCACGCCGCGCGCGTGCCGTGTCATCGGAAGTTCGTGACCCATCCATTCCTTCCATCTTCCCATGAACTGCCCGATCCTGCACGGCGTTCCGCCTCCCCATTAGCATCCGAGGTCCAGTGCCCCACGACGACATCAACGCCGTGCTTGAGTGGGTCGATGCGGAACGCCCCGCAGCCATCGATCGACTCTGCGATTTTCTTCGCATCCCAAGCGTCAGCGCGGACCCCGCGCAGAAGGCGGAAGTTGCGCGCGCTGCCGAGTGGGCCTGCCACCAGCTTCGTGCGGCTGGATTGAACGCCGCGGTCCGGCCTGCCAAGGGTCACCCGATGGTTGTTGCCAAGCATGAGGGACCACCTGGGTACGACGGACCAACGCTTCTGTACTACGGGCACTACGACGTGCAGCCGCCCGATCCAGTCGAACTCTGGAACAGCGGACCCTTCGACCCTGTGGTGGTCGAGGGACCGCGAGGGCCTCGGATCGTGGCGCGCGGTGCGGTCGATGACAAGGGACAGGTCATGTCGTTCATCGAGGCATTTCGGGGGTGGAGCAAGGTGCATGGCACTCTGCCCTGCCCGGTGACCGTGCTGCTCGAAGGCGAGGAAGAGTCGGGCAGCGAAAGTCTCGAGCCGTTCCTCGAAGCGAACCGAGATGAACTCCGCGCGGATGCCTGTGTCGTTTCGGATACTGGCATGTGGGATGTCGAAACGCCCGCGATCACGACAAGTCTCCGTGGACTTGTCTATCTCGAAGTGACCGTGCACGGACCCGACAAGGACCTGCACTCGGGCATGTACGGCGGTGCCGTCCCGAATCCCGTGCAGGTGCTTGCATCGATCATCACGCAACTTCACGACGCGGATCGCCGCATCACAGTGCCCAACTTCTACGAGGGCGTTCCCGAGTTGCCTCCCCGCGTGCTCGACCAGTGGCGTGCGATGGGTTTCGACGAGGGGGAGTTCCTCGGCAGCATTGGCCTTGCCCATGGCTACGGCGAACGCGGGCGGAGCCTGCTCGAGCGAACATGGAGTCGACCGACCTGCGATGTGAACGGCATCTTCGGGGGCTACACAGGCAAGGGGGCAAAGACGGTCATCGCCGCGCATGCCACGGCGAAGTTGTCGTTCCGCCTGGTCGGATCACAAGACCCGCACCGCATCAGCACATCCGTGCGGGAGTTCTTCGAGTCGCGACTGCCCGCAGGATGCACGGCGACATTCACGGAGCATGGGCTCTCGCCCGCCTTCGTCGTGCCGGACTCATCGCCGATCCTTGCCGCCGCGGAACGCGCCCTGCAGCGTGTGTACGGCAAGCCGCCCCTGCTCATCGGATCGGGTGGAAGCATCCCTGCCGTGGGTGCACTGCAGCGGATCGTTGGCGTTCCAGCGCTGCTGATGGGATTTGGTCTCGACGATGATTGCGTTCATTCGCCCAACGAAAAGTTCGAGGTGGCGTGCTTCGTCGGTGCGATCCGCAGCCATGCCGCGCTGCTGGGTGAAGTTGGCCGCATGCGCCACTGACCATGGCCAGGAGATCTGCGATGTTTCGACAGCCGCTCCCGCTGATCGGACTCGCGTGCGCTGCGCTGATGGCCTTCGCGGCGACTGCGCGCGCACAGGTCACCATCACACTCGATCAGTTCGGTGCAGGCGGATGCTTCCGCGGCGGGGATGTCGTCCCGGTCCTGCTTTCCCTGCAGACAGACACGCCGGAGCCCGTCTCGGTGGAAGTCGCATGGGAAATGCCGAACAACAACGGCGATCTGGCGCAGCATTCGCGCGTGGTGGTCTGCGATCCAGGACAACCTCGGCGCGTGTGGCTTTACGGGCGAGTTCCGAACTCGCCCGATGAGTTGTCCGCCATGGAATCGATCTCGTCGGTCCGCGCCTGGGAGTACAAGGACGGTCGGCGCGGCGCAGAACTCGGAAGCGCGCGCATCGCGCCGAACGCTGCCGCCAAACCGACTCGCTTCGTCGCTCGCATGAGCGGCCTGATCGGCATCATCGGGAATGGTCGGCTCGGACTCGATGCACTCGGCATGCCGCCGCCGGGCATGATGGAACTGCCGACTCGCAATGAGACAACGCAGATTGCTCGCGGCATCACGCCGCAGGAAATCCCCGACCGCTGGGAGGGACTCGCATCGTTCGCCGCGATCATCTGGTCGGAGGGATCGCCGCAATCGTTGAGCCCCGATGCTGCGCGGGCGCTGCGAGAGTGGATTTCGCTCGGCGGCGTTTTCGTCATCGTGCTGCCCGAGCGCAGCGATCCGTGGGGCGTTGCCGCGCAGGCAGCGAAACACCCCTTCAGCGATCTGATGCCGGATTGGAAGAGCGAACGAACCGAGGAGACGCGCATCACTGATCTCTTGCCGGCCATCAGCAAGGCGACGCGCCTGAGCAATGAGAAGGCAGGCATGCCCGTGACTTTCTTCGAAGCACCGTCCGGTGCATCCGTGTGGGATCGGCTTGTCGTGCTCCCCGCGCCGCGGGTCTCCTCGACGGGATTTGCTGCGCCCCGGAAGGGTTCCATCGACGGCAAGGTCATCGGCATCACCCGTCCGTTTGGCGCCGGGCGCATCACGGTGCTCGGACTCGATGTGAACGCGCTGCATCGCCGTGCGCTGCTGGCAGGCGGACTGCCCGAAGCGGATGTGTTCTGGAATCCAATTCTGGGTGTCCGCGGCGACAGTCCCACGGCGGAGACCCTCCGCACCTTGGTGGACCAGAAGCTGCTCGTGGAGAAGCAGCCCACGGTGGTGGAGTTCGGTCGCGGGAACCTGATTGCAGGTGCGATCAGCATGTCGGGCGAGGTGACCGTTGGACTGCTCGCTGCATTCCTGTTGTTCGCGAGCTATTGGCTTGTCGCAGGTCCGGCGGGTTTCTATGTCTTGCGACTCTTCGGCCGCGAGCGGCATTCGTGGCTGTTGTTCGTCATCGCGGCCGTGGCTTTTGGAGGTGGAACGCTGGCGTGGGGAACGCTGCAGGAGAGCCGCCGAGGGAGCTCGCAGCATGTGACCGTCCTCACGGCGATTCGCCTTCCGGCTGATCGTCAACAGTCGAACGACCTCCCGCTGGTGCGCGCGACGGCGTGGGTGAGCGCGCTCATCACGGGCTACGGCCGAACCACCGTCGAGATCGCCCCCGACGCTACGAAGACTGGTCGCATCGAGGGGTGGGAGTCGCCAACCGATGTGCCGAGTGCGTTCCCGAATCCTGCGCGGATTCCGCAGCCGATCGATACCCCGATGCAGCTCGATGTCGCTGCGCGCGGCACGAGCGCGAGCTTCGAGGTGCAGTGGCTCGGTGCGATCCCGAAAGAGTGGGGAGAACTGCCTCGCGCTTCCGATCCGGCGCGTCCACTGGTGCAAACGGTGGTGGCTGGGGCGTGGCCCAAGGTTTCCCTGTCGGGAATCATCTCGCATTCGCTCCCCTTCCCTCTGACGCAAGTGGGCCTGCTGCACATCACGCCTGTTCGCCACGCGCTGCCGGCCATGTCGAAGGCGAATCCGCTGCTGATCGAACCGAGTGGCGATCTGCCTTGCTTCGGCCGCTTCGTGATGCTGCCCACATGGGAGCCGAACACGCCGATCGAGATTGCACAGCAGCTGTATCCGGGTGGTGCCATCGCGGTGGATGAGCGTGACGGTGACCTGGCTCGGGCACTGCGCGTCCGCTACCAGCAGCCGTGGGCAAGCGACCGCGGCTTCCGACTCGACCAAGGAGGAACGCTGATGTCGCCCGAGCAGCGCCGCACATTCCTGGAGATGCTCGGCGTCTGCTCGGTGCTCCCGCCCCCGGACTACATCGGGGGAGCCAACAAGAATCCCGTTCGGTTTGAACGCATCCTGGCGCGAGAGATCGATCTCTCGCATTGGCTCTCGACGCCCTGCCTCATCGTGACTGGCTTTCTCGATCCATCGGATCCCGCGAGCGGTGGCGCGGAATGTCCTGTTCCGCTGCGCTTCAATGGGCGTGCACTCCCCAGCTCCGGACTGACCTTTGTCCGCGTCGTGTTCCCGCTTCCCGTGGACGCGCGGTTTGCTCCTCCCCCGAGCCGATAAAGTGGTCGCAAGAGAGACATCGTGGCGATGATTGAAACGGTCAACCTCACCAAGAAGTACGGCGAACTGATCGCGCTGGACAATCTCAACCTCACGATCGATGAGGGGACTTGTTTCGGATTCATCGGTCCCAACGGCGCGGGCAAGACGACGACCATCAAGATTCTGGCCACGCTGCTGAAGCCCACCTGGGGCGAGGCGCGCGTCGATGGGCATGTGATCGGCTACCAGAATCATCTGATTCGACCCGTGATCGGCTATGTGCCTGACTTCCTCGGTGCGTATGAGGACATGCTCGTGAGCGAGTACCTCGAGTTCTTCGCGGCGTGCTACGGCATTCACGGCGAACGGCGGCAACGCGTGATCGGCGAAGTGCTCGAACTGACTGACCTCACTTCCAAGCGGGCAGCGGATGTGAACGGCCTTTCGCGAGGCATGCAACAGCGGCTTTCCGTGGCGCGGGTGCTGCTGCATGACCCGAAGGTGCTGCTGATGGATGAGCCATCGAGCGGTCTTGATCCGCGGGCACGCATCGAGATGCGGGAGCTCCTGAAGGAGTTGCGGCGCATGGGGAAGACGATTCTGATCTCGTCGCACATCCTGTCGGAGCTCGCGGAGTTGTGCACGGCGGTCGGCATCATCGAACAGGGCAGGCTGGTGTATGCAGGCAAGATCTCCGACATGCTCGCCAAGGCCGGAACGGGCGGCACCGTGCATGTCGTGGTGGATGAACGACCCGAAGATGCCGCTGCCCTGCTGCAAAACGTCAAGGGCATCGTGAAGGTCTCGCTCGAACGCGAGGACCGCAACACTCGAATCGATGTATCGATCGATCCGCGCGCTGGGCTTGTCGTCAGCGACATTCCCAGCCGACTCATCACGCAGGGATTCCGCGTGGCGCGCTTCTCCCACGAACCCGTCACGCTGGAGACCGCCTTCATGCGGTTGACGAAAGGAATCGTGTCCTGATGCGAAGTCTGCTCGCTGTCTCCCCCGATGTTCCCGATGCGGCGGCGCTCCTCGAGCGCGTTCGCGCCGTCCTTCGCGCGCACGGCGAGATTGTCGCGGAGATGCCCGCGGACAGCACGCCCATTCCCGATGCACTGGACTTCGAGCGGTTTGTCGCGGTGGGCGGTGATGGAACGCTCATCGCCCAGGTCCGCCGAATCCTTGAGCGAGGCATCCCACTGATCGGCCTCAATTCGGGTCGGCTCGGTTTCCTCGCGGAGTTCGATGTCGCATCGCTGGAGTCGCAGGCGAAACAGATCTTCAGCCCTACGCCCCTCATCCGGCACCGCATGGTGATGGATGTCGAAGTTCATCGTGCCGATGGGCAGCTCGTGCATTCGGGGATCGCGGTGAACGATGCCGTCGTGAGCGCAGGCATTCCCTTCCGAATGATCGAACTTCGCGTGGACTTTGGGCTGGACACGGGGCCGGACATCGCGGGCGATGGCGTGATCGTCGCCAGCCCCATTGGGTCGACGGCATACAACGTGTCGGCTGGCGGTCCCATCGTGCATCCCGATGTCGAGGCGCTCATCGTGACGCCGATCTGCGCGCACAGCCTGGCGTTCCGCCCGATTGTCCTGCCAAGCCACATCGAAGTCTTGGTGCATGTCGAGCGGGCGAACGAGGGAACCAACCTCGCCATCGATGGGCAGATTCACATGCGCCTGCATCCTGGCGACACGATTCGTGTTGCACGCCATGAGATGATGGCGCGACTGATCGGCAATCCAGCCGTGACATACGGTCGCCAGCTGATTTCCAAGATGCGCTGGGCAGCGCCGCCGAACTATCGCGACCGCGGCGCCTGATGGTGCGACGGCGGATTTGCGCGGAGCAGCTGCGCCACTTGCCGTTCATGCCCAGCGGACAGCGTGAGAGTTGCCGCGGTGGCGCCGATGAGCGCGCAGAACATGTCCCACTGCGCGTCCCATGTATCGCCCTGCGATCCGAGGTACGCGTCCGCCGAGGACCCAAGCAGCACGGCGGCACACCACTCGATCATCTCGAAGCAACTGCTGAACGCCACGGGAAGCGCAATCATCAGGATGCAGAGCCACGCACCCGGAGCGATCGGCGATGTGCGCCGAAGCAACTCCCGCGCGATGATCGCAGGCACGAACCCCTGCATCAGATGCCCAAGCCGATCGAAGTTGTTGCGCTCCGATCCCGTCCACGCCCGCACCCACTCGCCGAGCGGCACATGCTCATAGGTGTAGTGCGCACCTACCGCGAGGACGATCGCGTGCAACATCAGAAGCACAACAAGCATCGCCGTGATGCCGCGGGTGCGGGCAACCCAGACGACCACCGGCAATCCCAGGATCACCCAGGCGATTTCGAGCCACCAGGTCAGCCAATCCGCGGGGGCGATTGCGCTCAGGAGCGTCACGCCAACCACGATGCTGGCGGCGATCCACCCGCCGATGGCAAGCGGTCGCTGACGATCCCGACTCGGACGCGACATGGCCCATGGAAGGTAGGCGTTCGCGCGAGCTTCCGACAGGACAGGTGATCCGCGATACCTTGGCGCCCATGATCGATATCAAGGCGTTCCGCGACGATCCCGAACGGTTCATCCAGGGTGCGCGCGACAAGGGGATGGAGGTGGACTTCCCCCGACTGCGCGCGCTCGATGAGCAGCGACGGAGAATCCTCTCCGATCTCGAGCAGAAGCGCGCGGAGCAGAATCGCTTGGGCAAGGAGTCGGGACCGCAGATTGGCAAGCTCAAGGGACAGCTGAAATCGGCATCGGATGGCGAGCGCGCGGGCATTGCCGAGCAGTTGGCAGCACTCGAGGCGAAGCCCGTGCAACTGAAGAATGAAGTGGCCGTGCTCGAGCGCATGCTCGGCGATGTCGAACCGGAGTGGCAGTCACTTCTCCTCACGGTGCCGCAGCCACCCGCGGCTGATGTGCCGCGCGGCAAAGGCAGCGAGGACAATGTCGAGATCCGCCGCTGGAATCCGCCGGGCTTCGACCCTGCGCGTTCCTTTGCGGAGAACCGCGGCTTTGCACCCAAGTCCCACCTGCAACTCGTGCATTCGCTCGGTTTGGTGGACTTTGACCGCGGCGTCAAGATGTCTGGAACGCGCCACTACGTCCTCACGGGACTCGGCATGCGTCTGCATCAGGCGGTGCTGCGGCATGCGCTCGACTTCATGGTGGACGTGCGCGGATTCGAGCCGATGGGCATCCCCGTCATCGTTCGCGAGGAGTGCATGGTCGGCACAGGGTTCTTTCCCGCGGGTCGGGAGCAGGCGTATCACATCGCCGAGTCATCGCGCGGCAGCACGCATGATCTGTTCCTGACGGGCACAGGTGAAGTGGGACTCATGGGTCTCCATGCCGATGAGATCCTCCCCGTGGAGTCGTTGCCTCGGAAGTACGTCACCGTCTCCACCTGCTTCCGCCGGGAGGCAGGCGCTGCGGGCAAGGACACTGCGGGGCTCTACCGCATCCACCAGTTCGACAAGGTGGAGCAGGTTGTCGTCTGCCGAGCGGACGATGCTGAAAGCCGTCGCTGGCATGCGACGATGATGGAGTCAGTGGAGATGCTCCTGCAATCGCTGGAGATCCCCTACCGCTTGCTGCAGTGCTGCAGCGGCGACCTCGGCGTAAAGAACGAGGACATGATCGACATCGAAAGCTGGATGCCAGGTCGCGGCGAAACGGCCGCGGATGGATCACCTCGCGGCGCGTACGGCGAGACGCATTCCGCGAGCAGGCTCGGCGACTTCCAGTGTCGACGGCTGAACCTGCGATACAAGGATGAGAGTGGGAAGACGACCTTTGCGCATGCGCTCAACAACACGGTGGTGGCAAGCCCCCGCATCCTGATCCCGCTTCTCGAAATGCATCAGCAGGCGGATGGCAGCGTGCTGATTCCGGCCCCGCTGCGACCTCACCTCGGCGGCCGCGATCGGATCGCTCTCAGGGACGCCCGCCCGTGTTGACAATCGGATAAGGGCTGAGATTCGATGGCTTGTTCATCAGCCACAGACGCGCCCAATCATCCTGCACCTGCCGCAGGTTCACATCCCCTACCACCGTGGAGTTCATGTAGGCCTCGTTGACCGAGAGCGAGGTGCCTGCGAGTTCCGGCGTCAGGTCCTTGCCAATGGTGACTGCGTTCGCGCAGAAGGCCTTGTTGCAAGCCTCATTGACATCGCGGATCTTCGCATAGGTCGCATCGGAATAGCCGTTGTTGAACGCAAATGTGTGCGATGCACGCTCGTCAGCCAACTCCTTCTTCATATCCCGCAGGGTTTGACGCGTCGGGCTGTCGAGATATGCCAATCGCCAGTCATCGGGCTGCAAGGAAACCCAGTCTGAGGGCAACTGTGCACGGACCTTCGCCAGCGGAACAGCGTTCGGCTGGTTGGGCGTCTGACACGCATTCAGTGTGCAGAGCGAGACGAGGGCGAGCAGTGAAGAGAGAGAGCGGATCGGGAGATTCATGGCATTCGCGGTGGGTTGAGTTTTCAGGAACTGCACTTGGCTTCCATCCGCATCAGCTGGGATTCGCGAATGGCCACGGCTTCTCCATCTGCCCCGACGCGGACTGCGGAGGGCGGTACTGCAGGATCGAATCCGCCTCGGGTGGCAGCTCCTTGTTCGTCAGCAGCGCCCAGGTCCGCGGCCCGATCGGAATCTCGAACTGGTGCGCCGCCACGATCACGTTCTGGTCCACATTGATCAGTTCAACCGTGACATACACCTTGTTGAGCGCGATGCTGTAGGTGCTCACGAGCGCTGCACCCGCATTGAAGCGCGGCGCGAGTGTGAGCAGATTGCGGGAAAGCAGGAATTCGCCGGCGTTCTCGCCCTGGATGATCGGGACATACGCCTGACGCAGATCCACTTCGATGATCTTGTTGACTCGCTGCGCCTGCAGGGCGGTCTTGAGCGACTGTCCCATCAGACGACCGAAGTTGGTCGTCTTGTTCATGTCGTTCAAGTCGACCGCCACTGAGCAGAGCACGGGACGGGTGGAATCGAATGCATCGTCGCCCACGATCTGATCCCGAGCATTCCAGAGCATGTACTGCACGGCGCGGTAGGCGGTCTCCGTGTAGTTGGCATCGTAGGACGTCAGGGCCGTCGGACTGCCGTCGGTCACGAGTGACTGCCGAGTCACGCAACCTGACGAAGCGACGCAGATCGATGCGAGGGAAAGGAGTGCGGCGTTCTTGAGTGTGCTCATGGATTGATCTTGGGGAAAGTGGTCGATGTGGTGGTCGTCGTCGTGGTGGACACCGTGTTCTGGTCGATGCGTTCCTTCGGATCAATGATCGTCGTCGGCCGGAACTGCTGACCGAACGCAAAGGTGTTGTTGGGCCCGTGCACATGGATCGAAGGATCGATGGGCACTGGATTCTGGGTTGTGTCGAGCGTTGGGAGACTTCCACCCGCCATCGTCGGGTTCGTCGTGAAAGTGGTCTGCTGCCGGGTTCGCGTGGTCTCGCAGCCAACTGCTGCAAGCGTGATGCACGCGAGTGACAGTGCGGTCCTGCGGAGAACTCGAGGCGAGTGGGTGGGTTGTGACCGATGGTTTCCGAGGATCATTGGGTTCTCCCGAGCTGTCCGAGGGGAAATCTGCGACGAACTCGACGCAGTCGCGAGATGGTAAAGGGCGCTGGAAAGAGTGTCAACGCGAGGCAGGCGCGGTGTCTGCTGCAAGCGCAGCGTTGGCGCGAAGGCGTTCGATGGAGAGTCCCCCGACGACCACACTGGTGACAGCCGCGTTTCGCAGAATCCACGGGATGGCGACCGCTGGATCGAGGGTGCCACTGGCAAGCGGCTTCTTGATGAACACCGCTCGCCCACTCCTACCCGCATCCGCGATGACAGGCAGCAACTCTGGCTTGGTCGGGTGAAACTCGAGCATGAGCGCATCCACGCGAGGATCGGCGAGTGCGGCCCGCGCGCCATCGGCGTGCTTGGCGGAAAAACCGATGGCCCCCACCACGCCACCCGCTCGAAGTGCTTCGAGCGCGCCGATCGCCGCGCCGTCCGCCACGATTCGTTCATCACTTCCGTCGGAGTGAACCCACACCAGATCGAGCCGCGTGGTCCGGAGCAGTTGCAGGCTGCGCAGGACACTCGACTCCACCGCTGTTCCGGAAAAGTCAAAGTGCGACTGCCCACCCTCGAAGCGCTCTCCCACCTTCGTCGACAGGAACACGGAACTCCGCTCCTGCGCCGTGAGCCCCTCGAGCGCAAGGCCGATGCGCTGCTCGGAGAGTCCATAGGCAGGAGCCGTATCGATCGAACGAATCCCCATCCGCACGATCTGCTGCACGAGCGCGACGGCGTCTTGTTCGGTGGGGAGTTCATACGCCATGGGGTACTTGATCCCCTCATTGCGACCGATCTTGAACGCCCCCCAACCGAGCACTTGAACTGCGCGCGAAAGTCGGGCGGCTCGCCGCTCGGGGAGTGCGAGTGCGTTCATCTCGTTCCCATCTGCGGCGAGTTCCACCGCGACTCCCAGGGACGCTGGGCCATGGTGACTCCATCGCGCAAGTCGCCCCAGCCGTTCGATGGCGAGCGCACAACTGATCGCTCACGCACTTGCGCGCACACTGCCTTGGCGAGCAGCGGTGCGAGCACCAACTTGATGGGCCACACCGTGCAGATCGATCCACTCCACTGCGCGAACGCACGCGGCGGACGGCGACCGTCCTTTGTCCGCGGTTCCGCTCGATCCACGACGTACTCCCCCGCTTCGCAGCCGCCGAGTTCCACGCCGGGCAGCGCACTGGCGACCTCCGCGAGTCCGTATCGCAGGAACTCACTCGCATCCATGCGGACGCCATCTTCCGCGATCTGCCCACCCACATGCCAGACCACGGATCCGTCAGCCAAACGGTCACTCGTGATCGTCACACGCGTTCGAGCGCCGTCGATGCAGTGACCAAACACCAGCGGCAGCGACCCGCGAATCATCAACTGCCGCAGCGGGCGGCGCTGCATCGGCTCTGCCGCATCCGCGAGTGCGGACAGCCGTTCGTTGCCGTTCCCCGCCGCGAGAATCACGGACGATGCGCGGACGCGGTACTCCCCTGTTCCGCCCATCGTGACCGATGCGCCGTTCGCCAGACGCTCGATCGCTTGGACATCGCTGCGCAGAATGCGTGCGGAATGCCGCTCGGCAAGAACCTGCAGGAGTGAACGGGGATCGATCACCGTCTCGCCGAGTTTCAGCACATCACCCTTCACGCCTCTCAGCCACTCGGGGCGCTCCTGTTCGGCGACCGCGACCGGCGCAGTTCGAAGCGCCAGTCGAGCACCGAGCATGCCCGCCACCCCAGCCCACGATGCGCTGCGCCACAGCCAGCAGTGGTCGGTCAGCACGCGCACGCCGCGCAAGTCATTGCCCGCTCCGCCGCACAACATCTCCGACCAGAGCGCGGCTGCCTCCGATGCTTCAACGGCATCGTCTCCGGCGCTGCCAGCGAGCGCGTACTTCACCCCGGCGTGCAAGATTCCCTGGCTGCTCGTGGTCTGCCCACTGCCAAGCGGATGTGCATCGACGAGCAATGCACCAACGCCTGAATCGACCAAAGTGTCCAGGATGAAGAGCCCCGCAACTCCACCGCCGATGATCAGCGCATCAGCGGATATCTGCGCTGCCGACATGCCGGGATGCTAGCAGTCCGCGTGACCACTCCCATTAGAATCCCCGTCCCAACATGCCGACAACGGGTCACCACACCTTGATTCGCGGCGGTGAGATCGTCACCGATACGCGGCAGTTCCGCGCGGACATTCTGATGCGCGGCGAGTCCATCGAGGCGATCGCGCCACAGATCGCTGCACCAACCGGTTGCACGACGATCGACGCGCGCGACATGTTGGTTTTTCCAGGTTTCATCGATCCGCATGTCCACATTCATCTGCCGTTCATGGGAACGCTGGCGAAGGACACATGGGAGACCGCCAGCAAGGCTGCGCTGCTCGGCGGCACGACCACGATGATCGAAATGGTCTGCCCAGCGTCGGGTGACGATCCCACGGCCGCGCTGGAAGTGTGGATGTCGAACGCACGCGATCGTTCCGCGTGTGACTACTCCTTCCACATGGGTGTCACACGCTGGGACGACACGACCGAAGCAGCGCTGACTTCGATCGTTCGCCGCGGTGTTGCCTCGTTCAAGGTCTTTCTCGCCTACAAGGGCGCCCTGGGAATCGGTGATGAGATCCTGTACCGCACGCTCGCACTGGCGAGCAGGCTTGGGGTCGTGGTCACGGCGCACTGTGAGAACGAGACGCTGATCGCTGAACTTTCACGCGAACTGCTCGCAGCTGGACGCACGGGACCCGAAGCGCACCACGACAGCCGCCCTCCGCGTGTGGAAGCGAGTGGGGTCGATCACTTGATGACATTCGCCGAGTTGACTGGGGCCGAAACCTACATCGTGCACCTGTCGTGCGCGGAAGCGCTCGAGCGCGCGTTGGCTGCGCGTGCCCGCGGCGTTCGAGTGGGCATCGAGACGCTCATCCAGTACCTCGTGCTCGACAAGGAGGACGCGGAGCGTCCGAACTTCGAGGGTGCGAAGTTCGTGATGTCGCCGCCGCTGCGCGATCGTTCGAATCAGGCCGTGCTGTGGAACGCCCTCCGACGCGGCGACATCGACACGGTTGCCACGGATCATGCGCCCTTCGACTTTGCGACTCAGAAACGCCTTGGCGAGCACGACTTCACCAAGATCCCCAATGGCATCCCATCGCTCGAGGAGCGTGTGAAGGTGCTGTATGGACGCGGCGTCGCGGAAGGCGCGATCGATTTGTGCACCTTGGTGCGCGTCGCATCCACCAATGCGGCGAAGCAGTTTGGACTGCACCCTCGCAAGGGCAGCATTGCCTTGGGCGCGGATGCAGATCTTGTGATCTTCGATCCGCGCGCGCGTTCAACGATTTCGGCGCGAACGCACGCCAGCGCGGTGGACTACAGCGCGTTCGAGGGGATGTCGGTGGCGGGAGCCGTGCGGGATGTGTGGGTTCGCGGTGCGCGAGCGGTCGAAGATGGACGCTTCGTCGGTCGAGTGGGTCATGGACGGTTCCTCGCTCGCCCGCACCGTTCGGCATCGCTTTCCATGTCGGGTGGCACACATGGATGACTCGCTTCCGAGGACGATTCTGCTGCTTGGAAGTGGCGAACTCGGCCGAGAGTTCGTGATCTGTGCCAAGCGCCTTGGCTGCCGCGTGATCGCCGTCGACAGGTATGCAGGCGCGCCCGCCATGCAGGTTGCGGATACCAGTGCCGTGATCGACATGCTCGACGGTGCTGCGATCCGCCGCCTGGTCCGCGCGCATGCCCCCGACTTCGTGGTGCCTGAAATCGAGGCGATCCGCACGGAGGAACTGCTGCGCCTCGAAGCAGCGGGCACCAGCGTGATCCCAAGCGCGCGCGCGGCACACCTCACGATGAACCGAGATGCGATTCGCTCGCTTGCGGCGGAGGAACTCGGCCTGCCCACCGCGCGGTACGCCTTCGCGGACAGCTCGAAGGAGCTCGAGCGCGTGGTGATCGGCAACGGCAAGCAATCGATCGGGCTGCCGTGTGTCATCAAGCCGATCATGTCCTCGTCCGGCAAGGGTCAGTCCATCGCGCGGACCAAGGCTGACCTTGCGCGCAGTTGGAAATGGGCGCTTGCAGGGATGCGCGGTGACACGATCCGCGTCATTGCGGAGGAGTTCGTCCGCTTCGACTCGGAGATCACGCTGCTCACGGTGAAGCAGCGTCCGCATGTGGGCGGCACCCTCTTTGTACGACCGATCGGACATCGTCAGGAGCGCGGCGACTACCAAGAATCATGGATGCCGCATCCGATGACCGCAGCTGCCATTCGGCAAGCGCAGCGGATGGCCAAGCGCATCACGGACCGGATCGCAGGTGCGGATGGCGCCGGACTCTTCGGCGTCGAGTTCTTCTTGCGAGGCAGTGAAGTGATCTTCAGCGAACTCTCGCCTCGCCCGCACGTCACCGGCATGGTGACGATGGTTTCACAGGATCTCAGCGAGTTTGATCTGCACTTGCGTGCAATCCTCGGACTGCCGATTCCTCGGATCGACTACCGCGGCCCGAGTGCAAGCGCGGTGATCTTGGCGCAGCGGGATTCCCAGGGCGCTCCTCGGTATCGAGGGGTCGCCGCGGCACTCAAGACCGCGGGAGTGGAAATCCGCCTCTTTGGAAAGCCCTCCGCCCACACGCACCGCCGCATGGGTGTGGCGCTCGCCCGAGCGGGGTCGATCGCACGCGCACGCCAAGTCGCGCAGGCGGCAGCTCGTGCCGTTCGGCTCGAGGGCACCTGAGTCTCTCAGCGTGACCGCGACCACGCGGCCATGCAGTAATCAAGCCCGCTTGGAACGCAGGTCGTCGCAGTACTCGGGGACTGACCGATCAAGCAGAGCGACAACTGCAGCGCCTGATCGTCTGTCTTGGGGAGCGCGTCTTCCGGGCCCGAGAGCCCAATGACGATGACGCGGCTTGGGTCGCCGACGCATGAACGCACAATCGAATCGTCCACGAGTTCCGATTCCTCCAGTTCGTTGACATTCCGCTCAGCACCCCACTGGGGCGACCATCGTCGCACGCACCAGCACTCGCCGCACTCATCGCCGCGGGAATGTTCGCCGCGGTAGATCGCAACAACGAGATCGCCGTGCGACTGCGTTCCAACTCCGTGAGGGACCGGACTTGCCATCTTCAGCAACCGGGACTGCGCATCCTCGGCGGTGACTGCCTCTTCCAGGAACGGAACCCTTTCCTCGGTGGAAGTTCCACGGAGGAACAGGAAACCCGCAAGCCCCAGGGCTGCGCACGCGGCTGCACTCGTGAGCAGGACTCGAAGCGGTCCGACACGGCGCGCGCCACCGCGAGACTCCACTGCAGACTGCGGCGGTCCATGTGCCGCCCACGAAGGCATGAATCGAGTCGCGTGGGAAGCGATCAACTGCTGCTCAAAGGCGGATGCCGCGTTCGCATGGTGCACCAAGTCTTCGATCTGTGACTGGCTCATGTCGTCGGACCGCGAACCGCCTGGTGGAGTGGTGGATGGGAAGTCGTTCATGGGTTCTTGCGCGCCGCCGTGCCTTGGAGTCTTTCGCCGCTTCTGCCCGCATCCGCTCGGGCGTTCTCACCAAATAGAAGCCCCTTCCCCGCCAACCACTCCCGCAGGCGTTCGAGCACCGCCGCTCGCCGATCGTGCGCGCTGCTCGGGGAAACCCCCATCCGCCGCGCCAAATCGCGCTCCGAAGCACCCTCGCCAATCGCCCTGAGCGTGACACGATCTTCCTCCGAAAAGGGTGTGCCGGCGCCACCCTCGATCGCGGAGCGAACGCGCTCCACTGCCTCAGCCCATGCCAGCGAGTGGTACGAACCCTCACCGACATCTTGCGATGCTGCCTGAGCGAGCGCACCCGCGTCCTGTTCCGCGCCTCGCATCCGCACTCCCCGCGCACGATCGCGCCGCGCCCGCATCCAGATGTTCGAAGCGACGCCGTACAGGAATGTGGAGTAGCGAGCGCGTGCTGGGTCGTAGACGCCGCGTTCCAACGCACGCCAGAACTCCTCCCATGTCCGTTGCGCGAGGTCGGATGCCAGATCGCCGCCATCGCCAATCCCCCCCGCCACACCCGCGGCGTTCAACTGGGATTGGAAGTGACGACACAAGCCAGGTGTCAATCGCCGATGGAGTGCATCGAGGGCGGTGCGGTCTCCCGCACGAAGCAAAGCCACGGCAGCCGCAAACTGCGCCTGCAGCGCATCGCTTGAGGCGATGTCGGCGTCGGATGATGTTCGTCGTGTCAGATCCATGAACGCGGTCCTCGGCGAGATCTCGTGCGGCCCTGTGATGGGGATCCGCTGAAGCAACTCCTGAAGTCCTTCGACTCTAGCGGACTTCGATCTCCACCATGCTGACATCATCCTGATACGCAGGACTCCCCTGCAACTGCTCGGTGTCCTGGATGACTCGGTCGATCGGCGATGCCAAAGCGCAGCTGCAAGCTGCACGCAACCGGCGCACGATGCGTTCTGGGAGCATCGCCCCCCTCGGCAGGCTCGGATACAGCCATACTGTCTTCCCCTAATCTCTGGCCTCGATGTGGCTCATTCGCGCGTCCGTCCGAAACCCCTATCTCGTTGCAGCGCTCGTGCTGATGCTGGCCATCGTGGGGGTGCTTTGCCTCCAACGGATTCCCATCGACATCCTGCCGGTCTTCAAGGCACCGTCGGTGCAGGTCATGACCTATTACCCCGGCATGCCTGCGCAGTCCATCGAGAAGACGATCACCAACCGTATTGAGCGCTGGGTCAACCAGGCACCTGGAGCTCGACTGGTCGAGAGCCGCTCGGTACCCGGCGTCAGCATCGTGAAGGTGCACTTCCGAGACGACATCGATCCCAATGAGGCACTGACCCTCGTCAATTCGCTTGCGCTCGGCGCGCTTCCGAACCTGCCTCCGAACACGCTTCCCCCCGTTGCGATGCCGTTCGACGCCACAGGCACCCTGCCGGTTGGGATTCTGACGGTCACGAATCGAGCGATGGATGACGCCCGCCAGAAGGATCTCGCGCGCATCAATGTGCGAAACATGCTCGGTTCGGTTCCTGGTTGCATTGCGCCTGTCGTGGTCGGCGGCCAGGATCGTGCGGTGATGATCTACCTCGATCCGAATCGAATGGACGCACGCAACTTCGTGCCGATGGATGTCGTGTCGGCAGTGCGGCGCGGCAACCTGATGGTGACGCCAGGCACGGCGTACTTCGGTGATGAGCAGTTGCTGCTGGACAGCAATGCCATGGTCGAACGCCCCGAGGACTTGAACGAGATTCCGATCACGCTCGGGCCTGCATCGAGCATCCTGGTTCGCGACATCGGGCATGCGCAGGATGCCGCAACGATCCAGACGTCGCGCGTTCGCATCGATGGACGAAACGAGGTGTTCGTGCCGGTCTATCGCCAGCGCGGCAGCAGCAGTCTGCGAGTCGTGGATGGCGTGCGTGAGCAGATCCCTGAAATGGAATCGGTCCTGCCCGAAGGCACACGACTCTCCCTCGTGATGGACCAAACCGCAGCCGTTCGCGGCGCGCTTTCCTCACTGGTTTTCGAGGGACTGCTTGGCGCTGCACTCGTCTCCATCATGATCCTGCTGTTCCTTGGCGATTGGCGCATGACATTTATCGCAACGCTCAGCCTGCCGCTTTCGATCCTTGGCTGCATCGTGGGGCTCTTCGCAACGGGGAACACCATCAATGCCATGACACTGGGCGGCATGGCGCTTGCCATCGGCCCGTTGGTCGACGAAGCGATCGTGGAACTGGAGAACAACCACCGCAATTACCACATGGGCAAGAGTCGAATCCGCGCGGCGATCGATGGTTGTGCGCAAGTCATGGTGCCCGTGCTGGTGGCAGCATGCACCACCTTCATCGTGCTCGCTCCCCTTGCGTTGTTGCCGGGCATGGGCGGGTTTCTGTTTCGACCCCTGACGCTCGCGGTCGGATTCGCGATGTTCACCTCGTTCTTGCTGTCCCGCACCTTTGTGCCGATGATGTGCGCCACATTCCTGCCGGACGATCATCGCTCCTCACTCGGTGGATCACACCAGGGCACCATCCGCGGGCGTGCGCCAGGGTTCATTGCGCGCACGAGCGCACGCTTCCAACGCGCCATCGTCGACCGCCTGGCAAGCGCATACGCGCGCGTGCTTTCTTGGGCGCTCGTGAACCGCGGCGCAGTGATCTTCGGCATCGCCCTTCTCTTTGGAGGGTCGCTGCTGTTGGTGCCGCGCATCGGACGGGAGTTCTTCCCGCAGGTCGATGCCGGTCAGATTGTCCTTCGAGTGCGCGCCCCCTCCAACCTGCGGCTGGATGCGACCGAGCGGCGCATCGTCGAGGTGGAGGAGTTCATCCAAGATGTCATCCCCGCTTCCGAGCGCGAAATGATCGTCAGCGAACTTGGGCTGAACCCAGACTGGTCTGCGGCCTACACGACGAACGCCGGTCAGCAGGATGCGCTCTTGCGCTTGCAACTGACCGCCGCGCGTTCGCGCAGCGCCCAAGAGTGGGCTATGGAGCTGCGACACCGCCTCGCCTCGGAGGAGTCATTTGCCGATCTGCGCTTTGACTTCGACACGGGCGGAATGGTCTCGACCGCGCTCAATCTCGGCGCATCGAGCCCGATTGATGTGCAGATGGAAGGCGGTACTCCCGCGCAGTCCCTGCAAGTGGCTCGCATCCTGCGAGAGAAGATCGCGACGATTGCGGGAACCGCCGACGTCCGCGTGCAGCAGCGATCTGATGCGCCATACCTCGTGCTCGATGTCGATCGCGTCAAGGCGGCGGAGTTCGGGTTGACTGTCGAAGATGTCGTCCAGCAGGTCGTCGTTGCCATGAACTCGAGCGTCAGCGTCAATCGCAACTTCTGGGTCGATGCGCGCTCGGGCAATCAGTATTTCGTCGGCGTTCAGTTTCCCGAGGATGTGGATCGCACGCTCGATGATGTACTCGCATTGCCGGTGAAGGGACCCGCACAAGCCGCCAGCATCAACCTCGGCAGCGTCGTGACTCCGCGCCGAACCGAAGGTGCCGTCGAGGTCAATCACAGTGGACTCCGCCGAGTGACCAACATTTTGGTGAATGTTGAACAGCGCGACCTGGCTGGTGTCGCTCGCGACATCGAGTCCATCCTGAAGGACACTCTCCTGCCAGCTGGCATGCGCGTCACCCTCCGAGGCGAGTACGACCGCATGAACGATTCGTTCTCGCAGTTGGCGCTCGGGCTGGGGCTCGCCGCGATGCTGGTGTACCTGCTTCAGGTGACGCTCTTCCGGAGTTGGATCGGTCCAGGTGTCATCATGCTCACCGTTCCACTCGGATTCATCGGTGTGATCTGGATGCTCTTCTTGACCGACACGCGCCTCAATGTGCAAAGCCTCATGGGAACGATCTTTCTTGTCGGCGTCGCGGTCAACAACGGCGTGCTGCTGGTCGACTTCGCCAACTCTCGGCGCCTCGAAGGCGCCGATGCGAACACGGCGATCCGCGAGGCGGCTGCGACGCGCTTCAAGCCAATCGTCATGACGTTCCTCGCCACGGTGCTCGCATTGACGCCGATGGCAATCGGCATCGGGCGCGGTCACGAGGCGAACATCCCGCTCGCAAGAGCCGTGGTGGGCGGCATGATCAGTTCGACGCTGCTCACGCTTTTCCTGGTGCCAGTCATGTACACGCTGCTCGCGCGGCGACTCCGTCCCCTGATCGACCTCGATGCGGAACTCGCTGCGCCGCTCTCCCCGTCAGCGAAGGAGCAGCACTGATGCCCGTCGCCCTCCCACGCTCTCATGGCTTTCCGCACTCGACCGACGCGATCCTGAGCCGCATGCGCATCACACCGGGATTCGGTGCCTGTGCACTCTCGTTGTGCTGCGTGATGCACGCGGTCGCACAGGATTCCACGCAGACCCAGCCGACGGCTGCACCTGCCACGGCTTCGGGCGCCGCGCGAGCGAGCGCGTCCGATCCGATCCGCGTTCGAGCGGAGCATCCTCGAGTCGGACCGGAACTCTCCGTGACTGTCCAACAACCGATCGAGATCGCACCGTACTACCGCGCCGACCTCTTTGCGCCCATCACGGGGACGATTGAGTTCGTTCAAAAGAGTCTGGGGCATCCCGTGCAGGCTGGCGAGATAGTCATGCGGATTCAGCCGCTTCCAGGGCAGCCCTCGGATCCACTCCAGCGCGAGATTCGCGCACCGTTCCAAGGCGTGGTCGCAACGCGTGCAGTCGATCCCGGCACGTTCGTCACAAGCGCAGTCCTTCTCCCAAGTGCCGTGCCACTCATGACAGTCGTTCGCGATGACATTCTGACCGCAGGAATGCGAGTTCCCGACACCGTGGCTGCGCTCATCACTCTCGATACGACGGCGGAGATCACGATCGATGGTGGGTCGACGGGACCTTTTCAGTGCACACTCACGCGAATTGCGCCGGCGCTCAGTGCGGCGGACCGAACGCGCCGCGTCGAGGTGGACTTGTGGAACGGTACGCCCGAATCATTCGCCGCCTTCGAGCGGACATCGGCGCAGACTGGACACGCCGACCTGAAAGGTGGCGTTCTGCCGCAAGTGCCGCGCGGGCTTGCCGCGGGAGCGACACCGCGCCTGTTGCCCGGCATGTATGGACGGATGCGCCTCACCGTGCAACGCTTCCAGAATCTCCCTCTCGTGCCAAGCAGTGCGATCGTGCGCCGAGGCGGCATGCCCTTTCTGTTTCGCGTCGAAGGAAGCACGGCACGGCTCTGCCCGATCACGATCGACATCGATGATGGAACACTTGCCAGAGTTGCATGGGCGGAGCAAACGGACGGCGTGAAGAGTCGGAGGGAACTGCGTACCGACGAGCTGATCATCGTCAGCAACCAGGGCGAACTCGAGAACGGCTCCGCCATCAACGCGATAGTCGCGCCAGCTCCCTAAGACGCGGTCGCTGGAGAGGAGCGCGGCGGAAGCACTTTGTGCGGCAGTTCGACCTCAGCGGACTTCGATCTCCACCATGCTCACATCATCCTGATACGCAGGACTTCCCTGCAACTGCTCGGTGTACTGCATCACTCGGTCGATCGGCGATGCAGTCAGCAGCGCATCGTTCCGCATGAACTCCATGAACTGGCTGTGCGACCACACGGTGCCATCGGGCATGGCGATCTCGACAATGCCGTCGCTGTAGAGGTAGAGGCGGTCGCCGTGATCCAGGTCAATCAGCGTCTCCTCAAAGGCGATGCCGTCGACCATGCCGATGATGGTGTTCTGTGACTCGCACTCGCGGATGCCGCTCGCTCCCGCGATGAGCACAGACGGATGCGCTGCGCCGGACCAGCGAAGCGCCCGCGTCGGAACATGCAAGACCCCGTACCAACCAGTGAAGTACAGGTTGTTCTGCGTCGCCATCTGGAACGACGCATTCAGCATGCTCATCACCGCGCTTGGCTGACGCAGGTCGACGCTTGGAGCAGCCCCCTGCAGAAGGTTCCGCACACTGACCGACAGCAGCGAGGGTCCAACGCCGTGCCCACACACATCGATCAGCCAGAACGCGAAGTGGCTGTCGTCCAGCATGCGATAGCCGAAACAGTCCCCACCAAGGGAAGCCGACGGCGTGAACACCCAGCGCGTTCGGAGCGCGGACACATCGATCGGTGCGGGCAGAAGGCTGCGCACATACTCCGCAGCCTGGTGGAGTTCCGATGCGAGGACCTCGTACGCCGCGTTGCGCTGGAGCTGCGCGATGTAGCCGCGTGAGTGATAGCGGAGCCGTGCGATGATCTCGAGCGGATCCGGCAGCTTGACCATGTAGTCATTTGCCCCGCGTGCGAAAGCCTCTGCTTTGGTCTTCCCTTCTTCCTTCGAACTCAGCACCACGAGAGGGATGAGCGCCGTGGCGGATTCAGCGCGGAACTGGCTGACCAGATCAAGCCCATCGACCCCCGGCATGACGAGGTCCTGCAAGATGACTGTCGGCTGCAGTTCACGAGCCTTCGCGATCGCCTGCGTTGGATCGCTCACGAAGTGGAAGTGGATGTCGGGTTGCGATGCGCATATGCGCCGTACTGCCTCGCCGATGATTGCCTGATCGTCGATGAGCAAGACGGTGATGGGCAGGTCCTTGGGCTTCAGTACTTGGGTCATGGTGCTCCTGGTGCTCTTACGATGTTTGCACGCCGTCGCCGCGCGAGGCATGCGCCGTGGTCTTTCGGACGATTGCGTCGGGGATTGCCTCGAGCGGCAACACCTCCACTGCTCCGCCGCACTTGACCGCCGCGCCAGGCATCCCCCAGACCACGCTTGTCGCCTCATCCTGCGCAATCGTGTGCCAGCCAGCTGCACGAAGCGCACGCAGTCCATCCGCACCGTCACGCCCCATGCCGGTGAGAAGCACGGCGATGCCCGGCGGCGCTTGCGCAAGGCTTTCGAACAACACATCCACCGATGGGCGATGGACAAGTCCCCGCGGTTCCGCAGTGTGGAAGAAGCGACCGCCTCGCAGCACGAGGTGATCATCGCTGCACGCGAGGTACACATGCCCCGCCTCCGCTTGCTCACCCTCGCGCGCCACATCCACCGTGCGCCCTGAGATGTACGTGAGCCACTGCGCCAAACCGTGGGCGAACCACCGATCAATGTGTTGAACGATCACGATCGGCCAGTCGAGTGCGCGCGGCAAGGCGCCAAGCAGCTTGCCAAGCGCGGGAGGACCGCCCGTGCTGCATCCAATCGCGACAATCCTTCGGCCGCTGGCGGTGCGCGCGGGGGCCGGGGCACCTGTCACCTCATGGCGGTGCCCGTCGAGCGCGCGGACATAGGCGACCTTGCGGACGAGCGCGTCGAGTCCATCGAGGGTTCCATCAGGTCGGATCGTCGGCGTCAGCGTGACATCAAGCGCGCCCGCGCCAAGCGCGTCGTACACACGGTCGAGGTTGTGATCGATCGATGCCGTCACCACGATGATCGGGCACGGACAGCGCTTCATGATGTGACGCGTGGCAACAGCGCCGTCCATCACAGGCATCTGCATGTCCATCAGCAGGAGATCCGGCGTGTCCCGCGCGCACATGTCCACCGCCTGCTGCCCATCTTCCGCGACCCATGCGACCGACGCCCCTTGAATCTGCGCGACCGCCCGCCGCAAGACTTCGACCGCGAGCCGCAGATCATTCACGATGGCAATGCGCACGGGTGGAATGTACGGGTGAGGCACTCAGTTGCCTTGCACCGACGACGCGATCAGGTCCGCCACCGTGTCAAGCAGCGTCCGATCATGGAACGAAGCCTTCGTCATGTATGCCGTGGCACCCGCCTCCAGTCCGGCGCGGCGATCCTCGTCGCGGTCCTTGTAGGAAACCATCACGATCGGCAGGTGCGCCAGACGGCGATCGGCCCGAATGCGACGCACGAGATCGAGTCCATTCATTCGCGGCATGTCGACATCGCTCAGGACAAGGTCGTAGCGGGAACGCTGGAGGGCGTTCCAACCATCCAGTCCGTCCACCGCGACATCCACGTCGTATCCCGCGCGCGCCAGCATCTGTCGCTCGACTTCACGGACAGTCAGCGAATCTTCCACCACCAGCACACGCTGGCGCCGCGCGGTGTTGCGCTCACTTCCCGCTGCGGCTCCACGCAGCGATCCCTCGTCCAATTGCCGCGCCGCATCGATGCCAAGCGCATCGAGATCGAGGATCAGCACCAACCCGCCATCCTGACGAACGCTCATCGCGGCCACATGGGGAACGCTGCCGAAGCGCTCATCGAGAGGGCTGACCACAATGTCCTCTTCGCCGAGGAACCCATCCACGATCAGTCCGAGCGTCTTCTGCCGAACACGCAGGCTGACGACGGCGATCGACCCCGATGGCGGCGGCTCTGGCAGCGCAAGCAGCGAATCCGCGCGAACGAGCCCCACCAGTTCCTCCTGGATGTGTGCGACCAACCGCCCTTCGACATGCGTCAGGTCGCTCTCGCCCAGCCTGTCGATGCGCTCCATGCGGGCGAGCGGCAGCGCATAGGGCTCGCCGCCGATGGACACGATCGCAGCGCGCACCACGCTGAGCGTGACGGGTAGGCGCATGCGAAACGTCGTTCCCCTTCCCAGAGCGGTGATCACTTCGACGCTTCCGCCAACCTCGTGGACGGTCGACTGCACGACATCAAGCCCGACACCACGCCCGGAGATATCCGTGAGTGCCGACGCGGTGCTGAAGCCCGGCAGGAAGAGGAAGTCGAGCAGCTCCTTGTCGCCCATGCGTGCCACGAGTTCGGCTGTCGACAGTTTCTTCTCAAGGATCTTCGCTCGCAGCCGGTCCAGATCGATGCCCCGCCCATCATCGCCCACTTCCACGAGCAGCATGCCCGCCTGATGACTCGCACTGACCTGGACGGTCGCCTGCACCGACTTGCCGGTCGCGCCTCGATCCGACGGAGACTCGATTCCATGATCGATCGCGTTGCGCACAAGGTGCGTCAGTGGCGCCTCCAGCTTCCGCAGGATGTCGCGGTCGACGCTGACCGCCTGTCCGCCGAGACGGATGGTCACTTCCTTGCCGAGCGACCGCGCAAGATCGCGCACGGTCCGCGGCACTGTCACGCACGCGTCCGAAAACGGTCGCATGCGCGACTGGATCGCCTCATGGTGGAGCGCAGAGCCGAGTTCTTCGCTGCGGCGCAAGTGCGCCTGCAGGTCGGAGTCGAGCTGTGCAACCTCGGCGCGCACGCGCTGATGGGCGGCGAGCAGGTCGTCATCGACGACCGCCGCGCCCGCGCGCCGACGATCAAACAGGTCTTCGAGCACGCGTTCGCCGCGGCGAATCGCGCGCAGGCGCTGCTGCACGCCTTCGAGGCGGCGCGACTCCACAAGGCTCTCGCTTGAGAGGCGCATGAGGCGGTCGAGGCTGCGAGTGCGGACCATCACGCTGACATCGCCGCTCGCGGGCGCAGGCGCAGGCGGCGGCGCGGTCGGTGGCGGTGGCGGCGGCGGCGTCGGCGTCGGCGCAGGTTGGGAGGGTGCCGCAACCGCGGCGGGCTCTGGCGCAGCCGTGCTGCGCGGCGGCACCACTGTGGCGGTTGCCGCAGCGGGCGCCGAGGCCTGCTCAAACTGCTTCACAAGCGAATCGATCTTTGCATCCTGCTGCGCCGACCACGATGCCACATCCGACTCAGGGACCGCTGCGCTCTGCACGATGAGATCCGCCCCTTGCAGCAACTGATCCGTTCGCCCGGCGCTGATTGCCTCCGTTCCCTTCTGGATGCGAACGAGGCAATCCTCCATCGCATGAGCGAGTTTCACCAGCGCATCGAAGCCCACGATCCGCGCGGCTCCCTTCACGCTGTGCGCCGCGCGCATCAACGGCTCCACAAGCGAAGGATCACTTGCGCTCTCGAGCGACACCAGTCCATCGCTGAGTGCGCGGCCATGCTGCTCTGCTTCCTGCCGGTACAGGTCGAACATGCTGAAGCCGCCGAGGCTCATGAACGCACCACTCCCTCGCATGCGGTGAGCAGCGCATCGACATCCACCAATCCCGCAGCGCCATGCTCGGTTGGCACGAGCCCCGATGTGAACCCGGCATGTGGAGCGGAGACTGTCACTGGGGCGACCGCGACATCTTCGGCACTGACAGCCAGTGTGCCAGGAACTTCGTCGACTTCGAACGCCCACGCTGCGCTTCGCTCCCCCAGCACCACCATTCGTGCCTTCGTGCCGCCTGCCGGGTTCCACTCAAATCCGCAGATCGACGCGAAGTCGATCACTGCGGCGATCTGTCCATCGATGTTCGCGAGTCCGCGAAGTGCCCGATGCTTGCGGTGCGGTACGCGGTGCGGGGCCGCCGCAGCCGTGACGCGCAGCACTCGGGCTGCGGGAAAGGCGATCCAGGACGACCCGATCCGCGCAAGGACGACATGCACATCCTGCTTGCGCTGCGATTGCACGGGACGCGCGAACGCATCCGCGTTGTCTTGGAGCGCCTGCGGATCGAGCGCTGTAGGTACTCGCGCGCGATCGATCATTGGGGCTCTCCCCCGCGCAGCGCGATTCGCTGGGCGCGCATTCGCAGTTGCGCCGCCACCGACCCACGGCCACTCCGCTCGTGGAGATCGGCAAGCGCCAGCATCGCGAGGTCATGTTGCGGGGCAAGAAACACCACTTCGCCAAGCAAGCGCTGGGCTTGCGCTTCGTCACCGGCGGCAAGACGCTCCTCCGCAAGGAGGAACAACTCGTTCACTCGCGTGCGAAGTTGCATCGCTTGATCCTGTTCCGAGTGAACCGACCGCGCCTCGCTCACAGGTGTTTGCACAGCAGCCTCTGGCCCACGCGCGTTGTTCGGCGGACGCCTGGCCCAGGCGCCCTCCGTCTTCGCACGCGATGCCGTACCGGAAGCCTCCACCGAGGACGCACGAACCAGCGGCGGCAGTTCCGCCCGCTGCCAGGCGAAGGCATCGAGAGCAGCGCTGCGTTCCAATCCCTCGGCGAGCATGGCGTTCTCCGCATGCCCAAGGAACAGGAGACCGCCGACGGGAACGCTGTCCACCATCGCTCGGACCACGCGAGTCCGTGCAGCGGCGTCGAGGTACATGAGCATGTTGCGGCAGAAGATCACATCAAACGAGCGCTCGGCGAGAAATGCGACGAGATCGTCGATGCGCTTCACGCGGTGAAATCGCACCGCTGCACGGGTGCGTTCGTGCACCGTCACGGAGCCTGCGTGGTGCGATATCCATGGTGCTGCCCACGCTGGGATTTCGCCGCGCTGCCGGAGCGCGCCAGACCAATCGACGGCGCGAGCGATGGCAAGTGCCTCGGGATTTCGGTCGAGCGCATCGACGACAATCTCTGACTCACTGCCAAGCGCAGCGAGTGCCGCCGCCGCCATGCAGAACGGTTCCTGCCCCGTTGCGCAGCCGATACTCGCCATGCGAATGCCGCGTCCGCGCGCAAGACACGCATCGCGCAGCGTCTCGAAGCTCGACGGGTAGCGGAACATCCATGTTTCGGGAACGGCCACCTGCGCCGCGAGCAGCTCCAGTGCGTCCTCGTCGCGCCGAACGCGATCGGCGAGTGACTCGAGAGAGACTTCCCCGAGCCGCCGACGAAGCTGTTCGCACGTCACCTCGAAGGCGTTCCCTGAACACAGGTGCGGATCGAATGCCGCACGCTGACTCAGCAGGTCTGCAAGCACCGCCGTCATGCCGCCGGAGCCTCTCGGGCGAGTGCTCTCCACTCCGGATGCTGCCGCAGCGCTCCAAGCAGCAACACCTGCACACTGCCACCGCCAAACGGATGCAAGGCCCCCAGCCAGGGGTGCGCGGCGACTTGGAGCCCCGGATGAACGCCAGTCCCGTCGAGTTGCACAAGGTCGTCGACTGCGTCGACCTCGATGAGGACGGACTGCGTTGGATCTTTGGAGTCATCCAACAACAGCGTGCGCGACAGTGTTGTCGGCGGGGTCAGCGGCATCCCAAGCAGCGCAGCTGCATGCACGAGCGGCATCCACTGACCCCGTGCGCAGGCGAAGCCTCGACACCAGATCGGCACGCCCGGCAGTGTTCGAGCAGCGACGGCGGGACCGACTTCGCGCACCTCCGAAGCGGGCACTGCGAATCGTGAGCCACCGATCATGACGCAGAGGTGGCGCATGATGCGATCACTTGCGGAGTTTGAAGGCCTCGACGGCGGTCTTCAGCTCGCCCATTGCCTCGAGCAGGCGTTCTGCCGCACGCGATGACTCCTCTGCCGCGAGCAGTGTTTCGCGAGCCGTGCCCGTGAGTCCGCCCATGGCCTCGGAAATCTGCCGCGCGCCCTCGCTCTGGTTGCGCATGCCAGCATTCACCTCAGCGAACTGCGACGATCCCTCATCGACCTGCTCGATGATCTGTCCGAGCTGCGAGCCGATCGTGCCCACATCCGCCACACCACGGCGGACCTGTTCCGCAAAGCGGTCCATTTCCATGACGCCAGTGCTCACGGCGCCCTGCATCTGCCGAACGGTCTGCTCGATGTCGAGGGTGGCCGCAGCAGTCTGATCGGCGAGACGGCGAATCTCCCGCGCAACAACGAGGAAGCCGACGCCATGCTCACCTGCCTTCTCAGCCTCGATCGCAGCGTTCACGCTCAGCAGGTTCGTTTGGTCCGCCACCTTGGTGATCGTCACGACAACGCTGTTGATCGTCGCGGCCTTCTCGCTGATGGCGGACAGTCGGGCTGCGATGCCCGCGGTTGATTCATCGAGTCGGTGCATCGTTGCGCCCATGCCATCGAGACTGGAACGACCGCTCTGGGCGAGTTCGGCAGCACGCACGGCGCTCGCGGCAACGCGTTCCATGGCCTTGCCCAGTTCGCCGCTCGTTGCAGCGATCTGCTTGGCGGCCGCCGCGACCTGCGTGGTGCTTGCACTCAGCCCGTGTGCGCCGCGCTCTTGCTGCCGCGCGGTTGCCGTCAACTCCGTGGCGGTGGAATTGATGTTGATGGTCGCTTGCTTGACCTTTGTGATCAGCGACTCCATGCCTGCGTGCATCGATCCGAGGGCGGTAAGGAGAAGTGCCGCTTCATCACTTCCAGTCACCGGTGGGGCGCCGGCGGAGAGATCGCCACCAGCCATCCGCTTCGCAGACTCCGTTGCAGTCCCCACTCGGTTCCCGATCGACCGAGTTGGGATGATGAGCAGGGCTGCCAGCACGCACACTCCCAGCGCCGCCGCAGACCCCTGGTACAGGAGCCGTTCGTTCGCGGCAGCCAGCGCATCGCTCCGAAACTCCCGAACGATGACGTCCCATCGATTCCCATCCGGCAAGCGCAGCGACTTTCGCGCCCACATGCAGTCCAACTGCTTCGTGGGGTCTTCCGCATCGAAATCCTGGACATCGTCACTCGCGACGGACATGAAGTTCGAAAAGAGCGCTGCGAAGGGCGTGCCGTCGACTGTCCTCGTTCGGAGCATCCCCTCAACGGCATCCTCGGCAGCGTCCTTCGGGTCGGTCGATGCGGTGACGAACGCACGCGGTTTCTCAAGTCCCTTCACCTTGCTGCCGCTGCTGATCACGAACGCATCCACCCCGTTCGCTTCGCAGACCTCACGCACAGCCTTGGCGATGTCCCGCAAAGCCCGATCACAACCGGCAATGCCGACGAACTTCCCATCGACGATGATCGGTGCCACCGTTTCAATCATGGCCTGCCCGTCGTACACGTACGGTTCCGTGATGAGCGGCTGGGTCTTCCCGCTCGAGCGCCAAATCTCGCGGATTCCAGCAAAGAAGAGGCTCGTCTCCAGATCCACGGTTGGCTTGACCGACAGCGCGTTTCCACGCCTCCAGTCCAAGAACGCATACGGCACAAACTGCCCAGAATTGGCTGGTTGGCAGTCATCCATCGGGTGGGCGGCGTAGTGGGAATCCAGCCCGTCAGCGTTGACCTCATAGTCAAAGTAAACCCCGATGCTCCACGGGTTTTCACGCACCAGGGACTTCATCGCCGCAAGCGTTTGTTCGCGGTCCCCCACCACGGGATTCCAACGGGCCGACCTTTGCGTCGCCATGGTGCTGACGAGCACGCATGCCATCCGATTCTGCACATCCAGTTCTGCCGCGATCCGCTCCGCCACCTGCCGCAAGTTGTTGCGGGTCATCGCCGCGGAATCCGTGTAAGCCTTGTAAATGCCGAACCCGGCGACGATCACAAGGATCAGCACCGCGGGCAGGATCCCGAGGTAGGTGATCCGAAACACCAGTCGTTGGCGAAGAGGCGTGGTACTGGAACTCATGGATGGACCTTCGGATTTATCCGCTGGAGCCTTTACCCATCGGGCGCACAGGGCGCCCAATGCGAGAAAAATCCGTGTGGAAGCCGAACCTCGAACGGAGGTCGGATAATCCGATCGATCGCGGACCAAAACCCAACGTTTTGGTTATTTGGTCTTGATCAGGAAATCTTCCGCGCGCTTTCCGTTCTTGATCTCGGTGGCGAGCCAGCGCGGGGTCTTGCCCCGCCCCGACCAAGTCTCCTTGGACTTTGGATGGCGGTACTTCGGCTTGACCTTCAGGCGTCCATCCGTGGGAGACAGGCGGCGCTTGGCGGCCTTGGGCCCGCTGGTCGATCCGCCGATCGATGTGCCGCCAAGATGCGCCAGTGAAATCCTGTGATCCTTCATGATCTGCCGGATGCGATGGATTGCGCGAGCGCGCGACTTCTGCTCAGCGCGCTTGGCCTGTTCCGCCTTTCGAGTCAGATCACGAACCTTTGCCATGATCGTTTCATATGTTGTTGCCATGATCGGAGTATATCCCTGACACCAGATTTATTCTACTCTGCATCTGCGTCAGATTTCCAACAGCCGACCGCGTTGCCCGCGTACTCTCGCCGCCATGAACAGCGCGCCGTCACTCCTGACGCGATTCCTTTGGTGGGCTGGGTCGCTTTTCGCTGGACTGCTCGCTGGAAGTGGCGTCAATGTTGCGCTCATTCAGGTGGGTGTTTGGCTGTTCCCACTTGTCCCAAGCGGAGGCGGTGACGCATCGGATCCCGCGGTCTTGAATGCAGCGATCGCCGCTGCCGACCCGCCACGCTTGTTGCCACCTTTCATTGCTCACGCTGGCGGCACCTTTGTTGGGGCACTCGTGGCATCGGCGATCGCACGCACGCGCAGAAGCGGAATGATCGCCGCGTTGCAGATTGGGTGCCTCTTTCTCATCGGCGGCATCATGATGGTGCGCGCCCTGCCTGCAACGCCCACCTGGTGGGTGTTGCTTGATCTCATCGGGGCCTACATCCCGATGGCGGCCGCCGGTTGGGCGGTCGTGCGAGGCTGGAAGCGATGACCCCGAGCGCGCCCTTGCGATACTGCTTGCGACACTGGGAGGGCTCTTCCGCGTCGACCTCTCGTCACTGTTTCGCGTCTCGGCGGGCGGCAGGCTCGAGGGATTCACCGACCTCGACCTTGTTCGGGCGGCACGCGAACGCACTGCCCAACTTGGGGCGAATCAACTCGGACTGTGCGAGCGCGCTGCGTGTTCTGCCTCGTCCCGCGCCGCGAAGACATCGAAGAGCGGCAGCAGCCCGCTGATCTCGAATACTTCGCGAACATGGCCTTGCATGTTGCACAGAAGCATGCGCGCACTGCCCGGTCGCCTTCGAAGCATCAGGAGCAGTCGAAGGCCTTCGCTTCCGATGAATGGAACGCCGGACAAATCAACGATCGCACACGGCACCGACTGCAGTTCGCTGATGATGGCGGGCTCGACGGTGGCTCGGGATACCCCATCGAGCCGTCCCTCGATCCGAATGACCAACACATTCTCACTCGTTCGTTCTGTCTTCAACATGGATGCGCACTCCCTGATTCGCCAACAGAGATCCACTTCAAAGATTCGGGGTCTTCTGGGCAGACCCACCACCACCTTCGATTCGACTCTCCTCAAGCAGCGCGGCCGCCAGCCGATGCAGCAGCCACGATGCGCGCTCCGCGACGATCGTCAGGGAGAGAATATCCCTTCGGTCTCCTGCCGAGAGGTCAGCCTCGCGCGCGAGATAGTCTTCACGAATTCTTCGCATGAGCGTGCTGCGGTCACCGGTCATGGTCCGCAGAACATCCAGTTCTTCGCGACCGTCGGGTCCCATCGCCTCCGCAGCAGTGAGCAACATCGCGTCAATGCCCTCGACGATGCTGCTGCTGAGCCTGTGGGTGGCCTCATGCCGCCCCGCCACGACTGCGGCGGAAGCCAACTCGGCAATGGTGTCCGCGATCTCATCGATGAGTTCCGCCTTGCTGCTCGCGGCATGGAGCTGTTCGTACGCGCCGGCGTGCAACGAGCGTTCACCCACCCGATCAAGGAACTCGTTGATCGCGGCGCTCAGTTGCTGGATCGAATCACGCCTTTGCCGAATCCGCGCGGGCGCATCGGCAGGCTTCTCGCGCGCGATCGCCAACAGTCGAGGCATGAACGACACGAGTCTCCGCTGCTCCAATGCCGCAAGGGCCAGTCCCGACTCAGGCTCCGCGGCCGCTTCGGCATAGAGGAACTGCGGCGCTGCATCGCCCTCCTCGGTGGGTGGCGGGTAGCGACGCGCGAGTATTCGCGCCGCCCATGGAATGCACGGAAACAGCGTGATCGCGCCGCCGATGTTGAACATCACGGAGAGACACGCCAGTTGCAACGGCGGATCAACGGTGATCTGCCGCGCCAACGCCAGCACCAGCGGAACGCCTCCCGCGAGTTCCACCACCAACAACGGCACCATCACGCATGCAGCGATCGAGTTGAACGCCACTTGGAACATCGCCACCTGCCGCTGGCGTCCGCGCAGTGGCATGGAGAGCACCCAGGTCAGCATGCTGTCGCCGACATTGGCGCCGTAGATCGTGATCACCGCTTGGTTGAAGGTGAGCGCCCCCGCATCTGCAAGCGCGATGGCCAGCAGCATGATCGAGTTGGCCGATTGCGTCAGCACGGACAACACGATGCCGACAAGGAACAGCAGCGGCATCGACGACCCGGACGAGGCGAGCAGTTCGCGCAGCCACGGTTGCTGGGCGATCGGTCCCACCGCATCCTTCAGAAGGTCGAGTCCGAGGAAGACAAGCCCAATGCCGAACACAATGAGCGGCACGGTCCGCGCAGCCGCCAATCGCGTGCTCGCGAACGACAAGCCGGCGAATCCCAACAGGGCGAAGACGAGGATCTTGATGTCGAGCGAGGCAACCACCACGAGCAGCGATGTGCCGACATTGCAGCCGAGCACCATCGCGAGCCCCGTCTCCACCGCGATGAGTCCGCTGCCGAGCATGCTGATGGCGATCAGCGTCACCGCGGGAGTGCTCTGCATCACAGCCCCCGCCGAAACGCCCCACGCCACTGCCGCGGGGCGCGAGCGCGTGAAGCGCGCAACCGCCTCGCGGAATCGGCGGCCCGTCAACAGACGGAGATTCTCCGTGAGCAGGTACATGCCCGCGAAGAAGATGCCCAGTCCTCCAATGCACTGAGTCAATGTCAGAATCACGGCGCTCGCATCCTTCGGGGTCGTTGGCGATTTGGGGAGAGTTCAGATCAGGGGCAGGAACCCCAACCGCTCAGCAGTGCACTGAGGTCGGCGCCATCGGTCTGACCGTCGCCCGTCAGATCACCACCAGCGCTGCCCCAAGCACCCACGAGCAGCGTCAGGTCAGCGCCATCCACCGCGCCGTTTCCATTGAGATCGCCTGGGCAGCACGAAGCGCCCACCGCAAGGGCACACAGATCGACGAGTATCCACTCTCCCGCTTCCGCATTGCCATTGCCGTCGATGCTCGCAGGCACCTGCGCGTTCGACCGCAGTCCACCAGCGTTGGCGGTGGCGAAGCGCAAGCCCGCGAATGCGATGCGCTGCGGCTGGGCGCCGAAGAGCGTGGCAAACTCTGCGGTGCCCTCGAGGACTCCACTGCTGCCCCCGCGCGCGCTGCGCCATGCGCTGCCTGTGCGCTGCACTCCCGCCGCATCAAACCAACCCGCAAACTGATTGTCATTCTCCGCAGCCAGGAACGCACCCCACGCAGCAACTTGCCCTGCCTTGGTCCACATCGCCGACTGCAGGGGTCCAGGCACATCAGCTCGAAGCGCGACGAATGCGTCGTCACCGCCGCCCGCATCCTGCACTGCCACATACAACCGTCCCAACTTCAGGCCTGCCCAGAGGCGCCGCGTCCCGTTCTCCCCCACCAGCTTTGCATCCGTATCGAGCAGGCCATCCATCACCCAGTCGCTTTGTCCCGAGCCACCCTCGACGGTGAAGTGCCAGTCCGCTCCACCATTGTTGTCCCACACACCAGCTCCATTGTTGAACACCATGTCGAGCTGCTGCGCGCTGTTCGGCACAAGAACGCTCGCCCGCCAAACTCCCTCTGCGGCGATCCACTGCATCGGCACAGCCGGAAGGACGGACTGCCACTCGTTGATCCCGTAGTACAGGTTGACTGCCGCGGCGCCCGCGAGCGGCCGTCCCGATGGGTTGTAGGAAACGATGACCGTTTGGCCTGCCAGCACTGGACTCGGCGACACACTCACAACCGTTGCGCCGCCACCTCCGCCGCCCGTCATGCCCGCACCGACCCACACATGCAGAATCGGGCTTGTTGCAACATTCCCTCGCGTATCGACTGCCTCGATGTAGTAATCGATGAGCGCGCTTCGGACTCCCGTGATGTTCGCGTGCACGCGGTGCGCGATCTGCTGCGGCATCTCGAAGAAGTCGATCCCGGCGAAGTTGAAGATGTTCTCTGCTGGAAACACCGCCGAGGTCATCGGCAGCGACTGCCACGCACCCACTTCACTGCCGCCCGCGAAAGTCTCGTTCTGATTGCTCTCCAGCGGATTTTCCCCGTCCACATCCTGCCGCCACTTCAGCGTCACGGACTGCAAGCCGCTGACATCGTGCACCAGGCTCCACACGGTGAAGTCGCCGTCATCTTGGTTCTGCGAATACCCGTAGGGTGCGCCGTAGTTGATGCTGCCCGGGTTCCACGGCCAACGCTGCGGATACCAGATCGTTGGCGGAGTCGTTTCACCGCTGCCCGATCCGACGACAGCGGTGGCATGCTGCAGCGCTTCGTTGCATGCAATCGTTGTCTTCACCTCCATGTCGAGCGCCGTGCCGTAATACATGTAGCCGCTGTTGAGCGACCCGAGGAAAAAGTGCCACGCTCGTTCAGCCGCAGTGGTTGACGCATCTGGATTCAAGACCTTCGCGGGTCGAACGGGGTTGCCTACGGCGGTGCTGACTGCCTCAGCCGTACTCACCCAATTCTGCGCAGCAGTGATGACTGCCCAGTTGCGCACATCCTCCGCCCAGCCATTCACGATGTCGACTTGCCCCTGCGCATTCACGGGCGGATAGTTCCAGTTCAGGAACTGCGGCGCACCGAAGTCACCGTCGGCGTTCACCCATGCTCCGTCTTCGACATGCACCAGATCGTTGGCGGGCACGGGATGAGAATCGAGGTACTTCTGCACGACGCTCGGCACAAAGCCCGCGCTGCTCGCCTGCCCCACGAAGTTGGGCACCGCCTCCATGTAGTACGAGTAGCCGCCGCCCCACGCGTTGTCGCCGTCATGCGCAAGCACCACGAGCATCGGACGCGCAGGATCGTTCGATGGCGCCAACTGCTGCAGCCGTTGCAAACTCAGCGGCGAGTAGCCATCCTCCCACCCAAGGATCTGGCTGCACGGCACGACGGTGATGGAACTCTCGGCACCTGTTGTTGGATTCACCCACTTTGCGCGGTGCGGTCGGTAGGAGCCAGGCAGCGCCTCTGCAGGTCCGCAGCCGCGACTGATCGAAGATCGCGTGAACGCCGTCGCGGCACCATTCACCTGATCCGCCTTGTTCGGTGGATCGCAGTTCACGCCACCCGACCCGAACTGCACGGGGAAGTTGGAGTACGCGCGCGCGATCTTTTCAGAACTCACGAGGCACCACTCCACTCCCTCCTGTTGCAGGATGGGAATGATCCGCTCGCTGAACGCCATCTCGCTTGGGAAGAACCCCTTGCTCAGGGCGGGGCTCGTTCCCCACACCGATGGGTACGCCTCCTTATAGATGCGGATTTCCATGCGCACGGCAGCGTCGTCGATGAGGGGCAGCAGCGCGTGGTGGTAGGAAAACAGGACGATGTCCAGACGCGAGCGAGTCGGCGAACCGGCGGACAGGTTGGTCTGCAGGCCTCGCGCTTGGCGCCACGCACCAGTCCAGTTGGTGCCATATCCGAGTTGCCCACCCGCATCGGCAAACGATTGAATGTTGGCGATGAGCCCACCGCTGAAACTGACTTGCGCTCCACCCTCCGCCGTCCATGAGATTGCGTTCACGGTGTCGCGCGGTCGGTACTGGTAGGCGGCCACTCGGTCATCGAGACCGAAGATGGAACGGAGGTCGTTCTCTGGATGCGCGGCGCCCGCATCGCGTCGGAGGATGCTCTGCCACGCGCGTTCGGTCCGGTCCGTGCCGCTCGCTTGCTGATCGGGCCAGTACAGCGGCTGCTCGAGATGCCAGAGGTAGGTGAAGTAGACCCCGTCCGCAGTCGCGTTCGCCGCGAGCAACTCCTGAGTCCCCAGTTGCGCAACCACCTGCCACGCGCACATCAGTCCTCGCAGGGAGTGCTTCCACTTCATGCACAGCAAGATAGGTTGAATGCGGCGCGGCTCAATCCTGTTTCCTACAGTCCTTCAGGATGACTTGCCTTCGAAGCGGCGCGCTCGTGTGGTACCGAACGGACTTGCGGCTTTCGGACAACGCGGCTGTGACGGCGGCGGCAGCGGCGTCGGATGGTCGCGTGGTCGGCCTGGTCGTGCTGCCAGAGCATGTCGCAGCGCCCGTGCGCCTCGAACGCGGTCGCGCCGAGCAACACACGACCCTGCCCGACTTTGTCCGAGTGAGCCCGCGGCGCATCGGTCACCTGCTCCAGGCAGTCGACGAACTTCGACACGACTGGCAGGCGAAGGGCTCGGCGCTCTTCGTCGCCCGCGGCAATGCAGCGCATTGTGTCGCGGCGCTTGCATCGGAACTGGGTGTTGCCGAAGTGCACACCGCACCCTGCCGTGCGTCGGATGAAGAACGGGAGAACGCCGCCGCTGCGCGGGCGCTTGCAGAGCATGGCATCGCGCTCGTGGTGCACGATGAAACGACCATGATCGCGGCGAGCGACCTGCCATTCTCGGTCGACGACCTGCCCGATGTGTTCTCGAACTTCCGGCGGATCGTGGAGAAGAAGTGTCGCGTTCGCGAGCCTGTGCGTGAGCCTGTTCTCGCAGCAATGCCGACCGACCTCTGCTCGCGTGCGACCGAAGACACCGATCGCGTTCTTGCCTGTGCGGATTTCCATGAAGCGCGTGCGGCGGCCGTATCGCAGGATGCACGGATGGCGTTCACATGCGTCGGCGGCCGATCGCATGGGCTCGCGCGTGTGCAGCGGTGGTTCTGGGAGACCGACTGCATCGCGCGCTACAAGCAGACGCGCGATGGGCTGATCGGCGCGGACTTCTCATCGCGGCTCTCGCCCTGGCTTGCGCTCGGCACGCTCTCGCCGCGTGAAGTCGCCGCGGAGATCCGTCGGTATGAGCGCGAACGCACTGCCAACGAGAGCACCTACTGGCTCTTCTTCGAACTGCTGTGGCGCGACTACTTCCATTTCTGGGTGCGACACGCACGCGATCGTGCGTTCAAGGCGAACGGCGTGCTCGGACGAACACCCTGCGGCGCACAGGATGAGCGCGGCTTCGCGGCATGGTGCGAAGGACGCACGGGCGAGCCATTCGTGGACGCAAGCATGCGCGAACTGCGCGCGACGGGGCAATTGTCGAACCGTGCGCGGCAGAATGTCGCGAGTTGGCTCGCGAAGACCGCGGGCATTGATTGGCGCTGGGGCGCCGCGTGGTTCGAGAGCCAACTGATCGACTTCGATGTCGGACCGAACTGGGGCAACTGGCAATATGTCGCAGGCGTGGGCAACGATCCGCGCAATCGCGTCTTCGATGTGCAGTCGCAGGCAAATCGGTACGACGCGAACGGCGCCTATCGCGCGCTGTGGGTTCGCGACTGATCGGATGCAGCGAACCGTTTCATGGTGCGCGCCTGTACACTGCCTGATCGTCACGGAAGCGTTCCGTTACGCCGCCCGTGGTTTTTCCCGTGACACATCCCAAATCTCCCGCCGTGCCCGCTTCCGCGGGCTTCCACAGCCTTCACCTGCACCCGCTCATCCTGAAGGCGGTGCAAGCCGAGGGTTACAGCACTCCCACGCCGATTCAGGCGCAGACCATTCCCATCGCGCTCTCTGGTCGCGATGTGCTTGGGATTGCGCAGACGGGCACAGGCAAGACCGCCGCGTTTGCGCTCCCGATCCTCCATCGATTGAAAGCCGCAGAACAACCGCACGGACACAGCGCTCGCCGACCGCGTGTGCTCATCCTTGCGCCGACGCGCGAACTCGCAGCGCAGATCGCGGAGAGTTTCGCGACCTACGGCCGCAGTCTGCACCTGCGCCATGCGGTGATCTTCGGTGGAGTCGGTCAGCGCCCTCAGGTCAAGGCGCTGCAAGCTGGCGTCGACATCATCGTCGCAACGCCTGGGCGACTGATCGATCTCATGGAGCAGGGATTCGTTCATCTGGACACCATCCACACGCTCGTGCTCGATGAAGCGGATCGCATGCTCGACATGGGGTTCATCAAGCCGATCCAGCGCATCACCGCGCGCGTGCCGAAGAAGCGCCAGACCATGCTGTTCAGTGCGACGATGCCCAACGAGATCCGTCATCTCGTGGACCAACTGATGCATGATCCTGTACGCGTGGCCGTCACGCCCGAGGCGACCACCGTCGAGAAGATCGCGCAGGAACTCATTCATGTGCCGAGGGCTCACAAGGTTCCCTTGCTCGTTCACCTCCTGCAGGATCCCGCCATGCAGCGCGTGGTGGCGTTCACCAAGACCAAGCATGGCGCCGACCGCGTCCTGAAGCGGCTGCTCGCGCACGGCATCCCCGCGGAGGCCATCCACGGGAACAAGGGGCAGAACTACCGCGTCCGCGCACTGCTCGCCTTTCGCGAGGGGCGCGTGCGCGTGCTCGTGGCGACGGACATCGCCGCGCGCGGGCTCGACATCGACGGCATCACCCATGTTGTGAACATCGACCTGCCGATGGAACCCGAGGCATATGTGCACCGAATCGGGCGCACGGCGCGCGCAGGCGCGAGCGGCGCTTCGATCAGTTTCTGCGATCACGAGGAGCGTGGACTCCTGCGCAGCATCGAGAAGCTCACCCGCAGGCTGATCCCTGTGCGACAGATGCCCGCGGGCATCTCGCTGGCCGAACCGCAGCCGAGTGCTGCGATCCGACCGACGAGAGATTCGACCAAGGTCGATCACACGCGTGGAAAAGGCGGTCGCCACGCACGAGCGAATGCAGCGGCGACCACTCCAACGGTGCCCACTCCAACGACGGGTCGCTCGCCGCGCTCGTCTGGATGGAACCGACCAACGCGCGGGCGGCGCTGACACCAATACGCTCCGCGGAACAGCGCGCGCTGCACAGAGTTCACTGGCGGCTTTGAACGCATCGAAAGCCGAGATGCTGCATGCCAGTATCAGGTGACTGGCTCATCCGCGCACTCGGTCGGTAGCTCGAGCAGTACGAGTCATTGCAGAGGAACGATCCTCCGCGCACGACGCGTCCGCCTTGCGCGTATGCATCGCGCAGGTCGATGGAGTCCGCAGGTCCACATGGATTGACCACCACTGCAGTCGTCGACGCGCTGCCATCCGCACCCCCGCTCAGCCGAAGCGCATACGCATCGGGGCGGTATCGGTCCGCGCACCACTCCCACACATTGCCCGCCATGTCGCGCAACCCGTAGCCATTCGCGGGGAACGATCCAACTGGTGCAGCCAGCACGAAACCATCCGCACCCGTGTTGCGATGGGGAAAATCCCCTTGCCATGTGTTTGCGCGCGTCGCGTCAACGGGCGCATCGCCCCATGCGTTCAGCGCACCATCGAGACCACCACGCGCCGCGAACTCCCATTCTGCCTCTGTCGGCAAGCGCTTGCCCGCCCACTTCGCGAAGGCGTTGGCGTCCTCGAAAGCAATGTGCACTACTGGATCGTCTTCCTTGCCCACGATCGAACTGTCTGGACCGCGTGGATGGCGCCAGTTCGCACCTTGCACCCAACTCCACCAGCGATCGAACTGCTCGAGGTCGACCTCCTCAGAAGGAGGCGTGAACACGAGCGACCCCGGCAGTAATCGTGACTCGTCAGGGCGCGGCGTGTTCGGCGGCAACTGCAGCTTCAGCTGATCCCAGTCGACAGGCCGTTCCGCCACGGTGACATACCCCGTCGCGCGAGCGAACGCATCGAACTGCGCGTTCGTGACTTCGGTCACATCCATCCAAAAGCCGTCAACACGAACGCGGTGGGGCGGCTGCTCGTCGCCCCGCGCCATCGCGTGGTCGCTGCCCATGGTGAATTCGCCGCCCGGCACCCACACCATCCCCGCAGGAGGCGGCTGCTGTGGTGCACACCCAACACACTGAAGGGCCACGAGCACACCAAGCACCCCGCACCGCACACCGATGCGAATGCGTGCAGCTCGCCGCCGCACCTTCGCATGCGCATCAAGCGGACGGCGCGCCCGCATGCTCACACCGACACGCTCCTCGACATGGCTGCGCGGAGCGCCACGAGTTCCTCCACGCTGAATCGTCCATTGTTGCGGCACGACGCATGCAGATGTGGGGACAATGTCAGCCATCGCGGTGCGTTCACCGCGCGCACACCGCCGCCGGGAATCACCTCGATCGGCTCGCCACCGCGCCGTGCAGCCTCGGTCCGCGTGCGCGCGACATCATGCGCAACCACGGCGATGCGCTCATCAAGTGTCGCCACCGCCGCATCCCAACCCAGCACTCCAGCGGTGATGAAGCGGACGAAACCGAGCATGGTCAGGTCGCGGATGCCGCGTTCACGATCGTTCAGCAGGTCGAAGGTTCGCAGGAACGCGACGACCAAGCCCAGCGATCGCGCATGCTCGATCAGCCGCGCGTTCGCATCGATGTCCACAAAGCCGTCTGGCGTCAGCAACGACACACCCACGGAGTGCGCCCCCGCCTCAGCGGCCGCCTCGATTTCGCGCAGGCAAAGGTCCAGCAACTTCGGCGTGGTGGTGAACGCCGCCACATCGAGCGAACGGCTGCATCCAGCAAACTCAGGACGGATCATCGCTACAACGGTGCACGACGTTCCATCGACCAGTTCGCGGCACTCCCGCACGAGATTCATCTTCGGCGTCCAGCCCTCCGACGACAGATCGCGGCAGACCTCCAGGCGAGTGGCCAGTGGCGCAGCCAATCGCGCAGCTTCCAGCGAATCGATCGGGACTTCAAGCGTCACTGTCGGAAGCGTGGACGACATGAGTCAGAGATTAGGCTGCGACGAGATTCGCGCAGCGCAGGCGCGTGTCGTCACTCAGCCGCGGGAGTCAGGTCCGGCTTCGTGGTCCAGCGCGGCTTCCAACCCGCCTTCTCTACGCGCTTGCGCAGGATCACCGTGTTGTCGAGGTCAAGGTCCGAAGTCCAGATCCACCGCGCCTGCGAGAAGTCATGCTGAAAGAACGGCTCCTTCGGATCGATCCTCTCCTGCGTGTACTCGGTGGCCTGATCCCACGACGAATCGTCGAAATCGACGGCGAACCACTGCTTTGGAATGGGCTCGCTGCGAACCTTCGGGGCCGCAACATCCCGATCGATGGGACCGTGAAAGAAACACTTGGCCTTCCACGAGGCATCGGTGACTGTTCCATCGGCGAAGCGCAGGATGAACCCGCCGTCACCGATCTGCCGACCGTACTCGCAGCCCGTGGCGGGATCGGCGTTGTCCTTGGCAAGCACCGCAATGGTCATTGGATACTCGGGCAAGAGATCGATCGCGACGACATTGTGCGGCAGGAAGTCGATGCTGTCGACCGCCACCTGCTTCCCATTGACGAAGAGCGCGAACCAGTTGTCGGCGTACATCGCGCACTTGATCGTGTCAGACATGGATGGCTTGACAATGCCGTCCTGCGGCGGTGGCTTGCGCCCCGAACGCCCCTGACGACCACCTGCATTGCCGCCTTGCTTGGTCCTGCCCGCCGCTGGCGACGCTTGGTCACCGCTTTGCAGCGGCTGTTCGGTGAGCACAAACGACAACGAAGCGCCGAGCGCAATGACGGCCATGTTCCATGGATTCACTTGGACTCCTTTCGGATGGGTGCGCCAACGCGCGGTGCGAGTTCATAGCGGTCGACCACCGAGTCGTTGGGTTCCGCTGGACCTGCTCCGCCGCCGCCGCGACGGCCGCCGCCGCGCTGTTCGCCTTGACCGCCTGCGCCCGCGTCACCTCCAGCCACTGTTGTCCGCACAAACTCGACACTGGCCGACTGCGGCGCAACAATCACGCGAACATGTCCTGGACTGCCGAACAAAGTGCCGCTTGCGTACCCGTACTGTGTCGCACTGCGGGTATTGCCCGAAAGGTTGCCAGGTTGGGGAACGCATTGGTACTGCACGCCGTCGCGCTGGCTGTGCACATACAGGTGATCGTGGCCGTGGAAGACCGCTTGCACACCGTGCTTCACCAGCAGATCGTGGATCGGCATCGGCCAGCCCGCGCGATGCTCCGCGAAGCCGGGCGATCCATCCGCGTTGAGTCCGCCCCACTCGAAGAAGGGCGAACTCTCCGCGCCGCCGCGCGACTCGCTTCCGCCCACGCCGCCCACAAGATGGTGAATGAACACGAAGCGGTACTTCGCAGTTGATGACTCCAATGACTTCATGAGCCAGTCGTACTGCTCGCGGCCGAGGGTTGCGTTCCAACTCGCATCGGTCGGCTTCAGAGGTTCGTCGCTCGGGCGCTCGGGGCGCTCGCCGCCGCCGCCTTGTCCGCCGCCTTGTCCGCCGCCACGCGCACTACCGCCACCACCCTTGCCGACGCGCCGAGTGGTCGACCAGAACGGATCAAGCACGATGAACTGCGCGTCACCCCAAGTGAACGCGTAGTAGTTCGCGCCGCGGCCATCGTTGAATCCAGTCTTGCCGGTGTACATCGCGCCATCGATCGGAGGCGCGGGGAATCTCGTAGTGCGCTGGCGATACGACCAAGGTCCGATGTCGTCCGCACCCGTACCCGAATCGCCCTTCTCGCCGTCATGATTGCCGAGCACCATGAACAGCGGCGCGCTGTGGCACAGGCGACTGAAGTACCAGCGCTGCGCGTCGTACTGGGGAAGCGTCCGCTGAAAGTCGCGCCCGCGCTTGTCGGTCATGAAGGTGTCGCCGAGATCGACAAACAAGTCGGGCTTTGCCCTGAGCATGTTGGCGAGCGTCTGTTCATACGCGCGCGGATCGACACCCTGATCGAGGTGCGAGTCCGCCTGCACGGTGAAGGTGAACGACTCGCCCGCGCGACGCACAGTGTGGAACGCGGCTTCCTCACCACGGCTGCTGTCGGCGTTGGTCGTCGCACGCCAAACGAAGCGGTATCGATAGCTCTCATCTGGCGCGAGTCCATCCATGAGGAAGTTCACTGGCTCGCCCGGCTTCATCGGCTGTTCGGAAGTCATGCGCTTCTGCGCGTCGCCATCTCGCCAGAACTCGACTTGACCGAGGCGTTCACTCGAAGCCACGATGCTGGCGGTCATCGCATCACGCGTTGGCCGCACCAGAATCACATCGTGATCATGCGCGGGCACATCGGTCTTGAACGAAGTCATGCGTGAGAGCAGTCCACCCTGAGCGTCGCCGCCTTCTCCCTTGCTGCGCTGACCGCCGCCTTGACCGCCGCGACCGCCGCGACCACCCTGCCCCTCGCCTCTTGCTGGTGGCGCATCGTTCGCTCCCTGCTGGCGCGCATAACGAAGATCGATGGTCGCGCTCCCAACCGTCGAATCCTTGATCGCCTGAAGCAAGTCCGCGCGAGTCGCGCCCGAACGAAGACTCGGCGTCTCCGTGAGCGCGTACACAGTCACGGTGTAGACCTTCTCACCGCGCCCTTGTGAACACGGCGGCGCATACTCAGCCCGCCGCGAGACGGTGTTCGCGCCCCATGTGCCGACACTCGCGTCACCCAACGCGATTTTCGTCGTGCTCGCAGGAATGCCCCACACAACCATGTAGACATGCTCGTCGCCGTCGGGCGGCACATGATGCATCACCACCGCGAAGCTCTTGGCAGTGGTCGGCGCTTTCGCCCAGCTCAACGCAGGACTCTTTCCATCGCCGTCGCATGTGCACTGCACATCCAACAGTCCAGCGGCATCCAACGATTGGCACGACACGCTGAACCCATCCCGCGAACGCGGCGCTTCGTCGCGCGGTGGCTTTCCACCTTGTCTGCGCTGACCGCCCTGACCGCCCTGACCACCCTGACCACCCTGACCACCCTGACCACCCTGACCGCCCTGACCGCCCTGACCACCCTGACCACCCTGACCGCCCTGACCGCCCTGACCGCCCTGACCGCGCGCGCGCGGCATATGTTCCTCCACGCGCTTCTCGCCGTCGGGCCCCACGAATTCGAAGACAACCTTTCCGCCGCTCTCAACCTGATAGTTGACGAACGATGTCTTGCCGCCAACTTCGTAGCGCAGCGACCACGCCTTGGGACCTGTCTGCTCGAACCCCGTGATCGACGCGCCTCGCAGCGGCGGCAGCGCGGGTCGCACGCCATTGGCGCGGGGTTGCGGAATCACCTGCGATTCGTTGCCGGTGCCCTCCAGCTGCACCTTGCCGCGAAGTCCCCCGTTGATGTAAGGAAAGGTCTTGGATGAGTGATAGTGGTACGACCGTGTGCCGCCGCTGAGACCTTGTCCGTTCGGCACCTCGCAGAAGTGACCATTGAGTTCGTCAAGCGGCTCATGCGATCCAAGCGGGCACGCCAGATCCTCGCCCTTCTTCGCAGCAGGATCAAACAGCCCATAGACCGCGAAGCCATCGAGCGCAAATGCGATTGGATTTCCTTTGCCAACGATCCGTTCGATTGCCAGTGGTGCGGCGTGATAGTGGTAATCGTCACCGCGTCCGCAGTGCCCGCCGAACTCGTCGAGTTCACCGATCGAATAGCTGTCGCGCCCACCATTGTTGAGTGCGTTGAAGATCGGGATGCCGTTCGCGGCGATCGCCACTGCGCCGCGCATCAGGGCGTTCTTGCAGTAAATCGGTACATCGGCAAGCTCTGGCTTCAGCGGAACCTGCCAGGCATTGGATCCCGTGTACGGTTGCGGCAGCGGCACCTGCTGCTGCCACGAGCGAATGCCCACCATCATCTTCGTCTCAAGCGGAGGATGCGGAAGCCCGTCGGATTCCACGAACAGCCACCGCGCATCGAACCGAGTTGCGACGAACGGAGCGAACGGTGCAAATGTGCGTGCTTGCCATGGCGCATCGGCAACCGTCGCAGCGCTCGGGTCGAGCAAGATCGCGCCGGGCTCGTGCAGCGCTGCGATTGTCGCGGCAAGTTCCGTCGGCCCAAGCGCAGTGCCATGACCCAAGCTCACGCGCGGATCATCGTGGTACCCAGGAGGATGCGCAGTGGCCAGTGCCGTTGCCAACGAAGTTGCGACCAAACTCGCAAACATGAAAGCGCTGCCGATCTTGTGGATCACTGATCGACTCCGTCCTGCTTCGATTTGCCACCACCTTTGCCTCCACCTTGACCTCCGCGCCCACCGCGCTGGCCACCACCCTGGCCACCACCCTGGCCACCACCCTGGCCACCACCCTGACCACCACGGCGCTCGGGCGGCTTGCCCGTGCCCGCCGCAGGGTCCGTGTTCTTCACCGCTCGCTGCGCGTGAACGGCATCGAGGTAGCTGTCCATCTGCTTGACGAGCGCTGCGACGAGATCCGCGTTTGCTGTGGCGAGATCAGTCGACTCCGCGCGATCCTTGCCGATGTCGTACAGCTTGACCGTGCCCGCGTCATCGTTGCGGACGAGTTTCCACTGGTCGCGGTAAATCGCCGTCGCAGGACCGCCGTTGTTGAGGTCGTAATGCGGAAAGTGCACGACCAGATCAGGGAAAGCGCGCTGCACCTGCTCCGTGCCGCCCTTGAGCGCTGGCAACAGCGTGCCACCTTCGATTGCCGGAATCGACGAGAGCGTTGTCGGCTGCTTCACCGGCGCGCCAGCCAAGTCAAGCATCGTTGGAACGAGGTCCATGCCGCTCGCGCGAACATGGCTCACCGAGTCTGCCTTCACACCAGGACCGCGAACGATGAGCGGCACGCGAATGCCTCCTTCGCTCACGCTGCCCTTCGCGCCAACAAATGGTGGGTTCGCCTGCTGGCGACCACCGCCGCCACCGCTCGCCCCGCCACCACCAGCGCCCTGCGCGCCGTGATCAGCGCTGTAGAACACGAATGTTCGATCTGCAATCCCAAGTTCAGCGATCGCCGCGAGCACGCGTCCGACCTGCGCATCAACGAGGTTCGCACCCGCGATTGCGCCCATCGGCTTGCCGCTCACGCCAGGCACCAACGCCTTGGCGGTCGCAAGCGACTCTGGCGTTGCTTCTTCCTCGGCGCCGAAACCGTAATGGGAAATCTGCAGGTAGAACGGCTTGCCCGCCTTCACCTGCTCACGCATGAACGCGATGCCGCGGTCGGTGATCGCAACCGCTTGCGTCGGATTCGGCGCGGTGCCGCGATCAGGACCCTGATTGCTGTTGGCGCCGTCGCACTCGGTGAATCCAAGTTCCGTCGGAGACTTGCGCCCGACATGCCACTTGCCAAAGTGCGCGCTGGTGTATCCAAGATCGCCGAGCAATCCGCCAGTGGTCTTCACGCCCGAGGGAAGATCGACATCGGGCGTGGGCGGAATCATCCGCATCAACTTGTAAGGCGAATCACCGTCCGCGGTCTTTCGGCTCCCTTCCGACTGATAGGTCATGTGCAACTTGGCGGGGCTGATGCCCGTCACGAAACTGGTCCGCGATGGAGTGCACCGTGGGCAGGTCACATAGAAGTCGCTGAAACGCGTTCCTTCCTTGGCGAATGCCTCGAGGTTTGGCGTGAGTCCCGACGGACGCGCGGCGCTCGGCGGTTCACCGTCCATGTCGACCGATGTGCTCGACCATCCTTGCGCCTCAGCTTGAATGAAGACGAAGTTCGGCTTTGCACTCGGGGTCGCTGCACTGCCTCCCTTGATCGAGCCAGCGCCTCCAGACTGCGTCGGAGTCGGCGGCGCGCCAAACAGCGCGAGCGCGATGGATGCGGCAAATGCAATGATGGACGGAACGATGGATGGCATGCGGGTCACTCCTCGATGATTGGACGATCAGCCGTGTGGTGGGCAGCGTGCCCGTAGAACGAATCAGGTTGCGACGACTCGTCGCGGAGTTCGAAGTCGACTGCGCGCGGACCGCCGCGCGCCTGCGGGAGATTGCCGAGCCGCATCGACCGAATCACCAACGATGACGCGTCGTACGCGATCTCGATGTCTCGTGGGCCGCCGCGCGCATCGACACGACGCGTGCCAACGATGCGCGGCCACGGCTGACCCATCGCAGGCGCTGCAGGAACGATGGCGATGTCGTACGACGCGCCAAGTTCGGCAAGCGCATCGCCGGGATTCAGAAACGGCAGGTCGAACTTGCTGCCAGGCACCGCGCCGCTGAAGCGCCGAAGATCCTTGCTTGTACGAACGGTTCCATCCTCGCGCACGGTCCACGCGCGGTTGCCATCGCAGCCGCTGATCACGCGCCGCCCCTCCGAATCAGTGCGCACGAGCACATACCGATCCGGATCGCGAACGGTCAGGATCGCCCCATCGATCGATGGCTGCTTGCCGCGACCGACCGCCGAGTCAGCATCGGACGCAACTGGCGCTGCGTCGCGCCGCCGCCTGCCGCCCCCCGCATCGTCCACGGTCACGGCGCGGAGCGTGTAGGTTCGGTCACCTTCGCGTGCGCGCGCGACCAATCGTGCGACGACATCACTGGCACTCGCGGTCGGCGATGTGCGCAGTCCAGTCCACAGCAGGACTCCCGCAACTGCGAGCACCGCTGCTGCGGCACACGCTCGGCGAACGATGCTCCACGCAGCGAGCCGCCGCGCGGTGTTTCGTCCGATGATCGCCGCACTATGCTCACGCGAGAGTGCGTCATGCAACAAGGCGAGTTCAGCGACCTCGTGGGCGAGGGCGCGATCGGTGGCGAGGGCATCACTGAGCAACTCGCTGCCCGACTCGTCGAGTGTGCCATCGAGCATGGCGTGTGCAAGGCTGCGCAGGTGGTGGCGATCGGGATTCACCGCGCGCCTCCTGCTTCAGCAGCGCGGACACGCGATTGAATGCAGTCGCGAAGCAGTTCACGCATCCGCTGCAGGGACTTCGCAACCGTGTTGGGCTTCAGTCCCATCAGTTCAGCAATGCGGGCGGGCTGCAAATCACTTCGGTAGCGCAGTTCGCACACTTCACGCTGCTGCGCGGGCAGCGCTTGGATGCAGTCGGTCAGGTGATCCAGTCGTGCGCGATCCGATGAACGCGAGTCTTCAAACGCTGCGACCAAACTGGCTTGGGCCGCATCGCTCAGCGGCGTTGGCAAGCGTGCGCCGCGGCGTCGCGCATCCGCCGCAGCGCGGCGCGCGATGGTGAGCGCCCAGGGGAGAAATGGTCGCGCGGGGTCGTACGAGCCGAACGACTCGAGGACCGACACCGCTGTGTCCTGCAGCACCTCGTCCCGAAGCGCGGCGCTGCCCACGAGCGCGTGAACGAATGCACTCACGGCGGGCTGTGCGGCCGTCCAGAGGGAAAAGACTTGCTGCGTGCGGTTGTCCACTTATGAGGAATTCCCGCGTCGGTCCGAATCGTGACGGGGATTTCCCCAATTCTCGCCTGATG
>SYGP01000016.1 GCA_005799495.1 Planctomycetia bacterium | reverse complement strand
GCGGTTGGGCCCGCCGCCGAGCACGATGATCTTTCGGCGGGGCGAGATACGGATCTCATCCTCGATGATCGCCTCGCCTGCGATCCGTACTGGCCGCTCATAGGTGGAGTAGTAGTACGGCGTCAATGCCTCGAACTCCGCCGCGCAGGTGTCGACGAGTTTGTAGACCGGCTCGATGCCGAGGCGCTTGCGGTGTGCGCGCACGGCAAGGATGTTCTTGGCGGTGATCGCGCCGAAGTACACGAACGCCAACTGCGCATCGCTGTAGCCGAGCATCTTTGCTTCGCGGAGCGTCTCCGCAGGGAGATCCTCGAGTCGATGGACTGCGCAGATCCTCGACTCGAACTCGCAGAGCTGCGCGATCTGGTCGAGGAACCATGGGTCATAGCCCGTCGAGCGCGCCACATCGGCAATGCTCCACCCCATCTTCAGCGCATAGCGCACGAAGAACAGGCGCCCCTGGCTTGGAACGCTCAGCTTGCGACGGAGCACCTCGTCGGGAATTGGCCACACCGCCACAGATCCATCGGCCAGCTCCTTCGCCGATTGGCGCTGCCCCGCCAGCCACTTGTCGTTCGCATCGAGTCCAAGACCAAAGCGCTTGACCTCCATGGACCGGATCGCCTTCTGCAGCGCCTCCTTGAAGGTGCGCCCGATCGACATCGCCTCCCCCACGCTTTTCATCTGCGTTGTCAATGTTTCATCGGCTTCGGGGAACTTCTCGAAGGTCCACCTCGGCATCTTCACGACGACATAATCGATCGATGGTTCGAAGCATGCACTCGTGGTGCCCGTGATGTCGTTGCGCAGTTCGTCGAGCGTGTAGCCAACGGCGAGCTTTGCGGCGATGCGCGCGATCGGAAACCCCGTCGCCTTCGATGCGAGAGCGGATGAACGCGAGACGCGGGGATTCATCTCCACGACCACCATGCGTCCATCCTTCGGATTGATCGCAAACTGCACATTCGATCCGCCCGTATCGACCCCGACGGAACGCATGATCGCGAACGATGCGTCCCGCATGCGCTGATACTCACGGTCGGTCAGAGTCTGGATCGGGGCAACCGTGATCGAATCGCCCGTGTGCACACCCATTGCGTCGATGTTTTCGATGCCACAGACGATGATGCAGTTGTCATTGCGGTCGCGAACGACTTCGAGCTCGTACTCCTTCCAACCGAGCGCGCTCTGATCGATCAGGACTTGTCCGATCATGCTCGCGGTGAGCCCTCGACGGACAATCTCCTCGAACTCCTCGAGGTTGTAGGCGATTCCGCCGCCCGTTCCGCCGAGCGTGAACGCAGGTCGGATGATCGCTGGCAATCCGATCTCTTGGAGGAACAGCTTGGCGTCTTCGAAGTTCGTGACCGTTCGAGAGTGCGGCTGCGAGAGCCCGAGCGACTGCACGATTGCGCGGAATGCCTCCCGGTCCTCGGCTCGTCGGATCGACTCGCGCGATGCGCCAATCATCTCGATTCCATGACGCTCGAACACACCGCTGTCGTGGAGCGCACACGCGCAGTTGAGTGCCGTCTGCCCACCGAGCGTCGGCAGCACCGCATCAATCGGATGCCCGAGTTCGCGCTCGCGCACGATGACGCGCTCGACCGCCTCGGGCGTGATCGGCTCGATGTAGGTTCGATCGCTCAACGCCGGATCCGTCAGGATCGTCGCCGGATTGGAGTTGATCAGCACCACGCGGTATCCATCTTCGCGCAGCGCCTTGCACGCTTGCGTTCCTGAGTAGTCGAACTCGCAGCCCTGCCCGATGACGATCGGACCTGAGCCGATGATGAGGATCGTGTGGATGTCGCTTCGGCGTGGCATGCGGTGACTCGCGTTGGTGCCGAGTGCCGCTCGCGCGGCGCGCTCAGTCCAAACGGGCGAGAGGATAGCGGATCGGGCCGGTCGTTCCCATCGAGAGCAGTGGATTCGAACCGTCCAGTCAAAGCGGATACCCTCGAAGGCATGATCAGCCGCATCGAAGGGACGCTCGAGCGGGTCGGCGACGACCATGCGCTCGTCGCAGTCGGTGCGTTGGCCTATGAGGTGTCCATTCCAGCGGCGGATATGCAGCAACTGCGGGATCGCCTCGGCGAAGCCGTCCTGCTGCACACCCTGCATTACCTGGAGTCGCAGGGGCAAGGCGCCAGCTTTTGGCCGCGCCTGATCGGCTTCCAATCCGAAGCGGACCGCGAGTTCTTCGAACTGGTGACGAGCGTCAAGGGCATCGGCGTGCGACGCGCGCTGCGGGCGCTCACGATCCCCTTCCATCGCGTTGCGGAGGCAATCGTGCGGAGGGACCTCGGCACGCTCGTGGCGCTTCCCGAGATCGGGCGCAAGACCGCTGAAACCATGGTGCTCGAACTGCGAGACAAGGTCGAACGTCACGCCTTGCGCAGCGGCGGTGCATTGCCGGCCGCGCCGACCCCATCGCCGCGCGCCACGGCGGCGAAGAAGGGCGTGCGTTCAGGGACAGCCACGGCACCGTCGACTTCGACTGCACAGCCGAGTGGAGCGCCGACCATCAGCGCGAGTGCCGTTCTCGATGCAGTCCAGGTGCTCGTGCAACTTGGCGAGAACCGCCTCGATGCGCGGTCGCTCATCGATTCGGCGCTTGAGCGCGAGCCAACGATCGGGGGCGCGGATGCGCTCGTCGCCGCAGCCCTGGCCCTGAAGGGAGTCGCTAGGTGACGCACCGTCATGCGGTCATCATGGCGGGCGGCTCCGGCACACGCCTGTGGCCGATGAGCCGCGCCGCACGACCGAAGCAACTCATGCCGATGCCACAGGGCGGGACGCTGCTCGAGATCGCAGCCGCGCGCCTGAGCGGCGTGGTGTCCACGGATCGCCAGTTCGTCTGCGCGTCGCGTTCCTATGCAACGGACATTCTTGCGGCAATCCCTGGACTGCAGCCTGATCGTTTCCTCGGCGAACCGATCGGACGCGACACATTGAACGCGGTCGGCTTCGCTGCGGCGGTTGCTGCAGCGCGTGATCCGAATGCCACGCTTGCGGTCCTCACGAGCGACCATGTCATCGAACCGCAGGATGTGTTCGCACAGAAACTGGATCTTGGTTTCCGGCTCGTCGAAGCGGATCCAAACCGACTCGTGACCTTTTCCATCACGCCGACCTATCCCGCCACGGGCTACGGCTATGTCGAGCAGGGCGATGCGATCGAAGGTTTCGCGGGTGCCTTCACTGCGCAGCGCTTCGTGGAAAAGCCGGATCTTGAACGCGCCACGCAGTTCGTGACTGCAGGCACCTTCGGATGGAACAGCGGCATGTTCGTCTTTCGTGCGGCGACCGTGCTCGACGCGATCGATCGCTTCCAGCCCGCGTGCGGTCCAGGTCTTCGCCGGATCGGCGCCGCGTGGACCACGGCGCGGGCGCATGCGGTTGTGGATGAGGTTTATCCGACGCTCACGAAGATCAGCGTCGACTACGGATTGATGGAACCTGCATCGCGTGATGCCGCACTGTCCATCTGCGCCGTGCCGATGCCGGTGGCGTGGCGCGATGTCGGTCGTTGGCCCGCCTATGCCGAGCTGCTGCCGAGCGATGCGGCTGGCAACCGTGCATCATCGTTGGCGGTGCATCTGGCATCCCGTGACGTTGCCTGCATCAGCGACGATCCGTCGCACCTGATCGCCACCATCGGCATCGAGGGAGTGATCGTGGTTCGAACCGCCGACGCGACGCTCGTTTGCAGAGCGGCTGATGCCGAGCGGGTGAAGGAACTGGTGGCGTTGCTCCCGTCCGATCGCCGCTGATGCAGCCATGCGCTTCCTCGCCATCGATCTCGGCGATAGACGAACGGGGCTTGCCTGTGCAGATGATGTGCTGCGCATTCCTGCGCCCATCGAAGTGATCGAGGCTTCCACGCGCGAGGTGCTGTTGCAGTCGATCGCACGCGCGATCGACTCGTACGAACCTGACGCGCTGGTGATCGGCCTGCCGCTCAACATGGATGGTTCGGAGGGACCGCGTGCGAAACTGACGCGCGAATTCTCGGCGGCATGCGAGGAGCGCTTTCGCCTGCCCGTGCACTTTCAGGATGAACGCCTCACGAGCCATGCCGCGGAGGGATCGCTCAACCGCAGCGGCAGGACACACGCGCAGAAGAAGCGCATCCGAGACGCGCTCGCCGCGTGCGAACTGTTGAAGGACTTCCTCGCGCAGCGCGGGTGAGTCGTTCACCCGTTGGGTGGTGCGGCAGACGCGCGGTCGAGATGCCACACAAGCGTGCCGACAGGTCGGATGTTCTTGATCGGCAACACGGTGAAGTCGTCGCGGCCCGTGGCGACGCGGTGAATCATCGGCGCCTTTTCGCTGCCGAGCGCGAGCACGGCGACGAAGCGGGCTGCGTTGAGAAGCGGATACGTCATCGTCACGCGAGGCGGCGGCGTGACGGTCGGACCATCGCAGTCGCAGACGAGCAGCTTTCGCTCGTGCAGTGCCGCCGTTTGCGGGAAGAGGCTCGCGGTGTGTCCGTTGTCGCCCATCCCCAGCAGCACGAAGTCGAGGCGCTGCTCGGTCACGGGACGGCGACTGAACGCGGTGCGCAACGCGCGCTCGTACCGCGCAGCCGCATCGGGAACCATCGCTTCGATCGGATGCACCTGCGCGGGCGGAATGCCCGAGTGTTCGACGATGATCTCGTGAATCTGTCGCCAGTTGCTCTTGGGGTGGTCGAATGGAACGCGCCGCTCGTCGACGATCCACAGGTGCGTGCGATCCCATGGCAGCCGCCGATACATCGGGTCGGTCATCAACGACTGGTAGAACGGAAACGGCGTTGATCCACCCGACAGCGCGAGATGAAAGTCGCCGAGGTTCGCGGCGCAATCGCGCGCCTGCTCGAGCAAGTTGCTGCCGAGTGCCTCGGCCGCTTCATGCGGATCGGCTGAAACCTGCACGCGCCCCCACAGCGGCGGAACATCCGGCGTCGGACCATCGGGCGCAAGCGGAATGGGCGCGTCGTTCGTCATGGGCGTGGAAGGGTACGCGAGGTCATGCGAACGATCGCGCACTCCCTCCCAAGGATGGGAGCGGGAACCTACCGCCCGACGCGGGGCTCGCGGGCACGGCGGAGGAACTCCACTTCCGCCTCCTGCGCAGGAAGGCGAAACTTGGCGGGTCCCTGCGGATCCAACTCCGCCCAAGCCGACAGCGCATCCCTGAGCATGACGGCATTCACCCACCGTGCATCACTGGTGTCTGAGCGTTGGGGCTTGTCGTCCTGCATCGACTGCAACAGGGCCACCGCATCCGCGATGCGCCCCTGAGCCTGAAGATTCTCGGCAAGATCCGCCGTCACATTGAACACCGCGACCGCAGTTGGATCGCCAGCCAACAGCAAGCGCGCGCGCACCTCGCTCAAGATCTGCTCGGCCTCAGGCAAGCGCTGGGCCACGCCCAATACGAACGCCTGCTGACGGCGAAGCTCCCCCCACCACGGTGCATCCTGCAATCGCCGAGAGGCTGCGAGGCGAACAGACTCATCTGCCAGGGCCACGGCATCGGCAATCGCCGCGCCCGACGGACGGTCACCCGCTGCGCGCTTGGCAGTCATCACAGCCAACTCCATCAATGTCAGGACAAACTCGTTCGGCGGCGTGACCAGACTCTCGCCGATTCGGCGGCTCGTTTGGTGAATGCGAAGCGCCTCATCGAACGACTCGCCGAGTGTGCCGTTATCGATCTGCACGAGTACCGCCGCAACATTCCCACGACTGTCGAAACTCAGCGGATGCGCGTCGCCGTAGAACTGCGCATCCACCTCCGCCGCCCTGCGAAGGAGGGCGATCCCCTGTACCTGCCGCTCGTTGGAATGCTGATGCGCTGCAAGGGCAAGACCGAGATGCGTCAGCACATTGGCAAGCAGACGGTCAGGCACTGGCTGCATTTCCTCGACTTCCTGTCGTGCCTCCTCGAGTACCCGAACGGCATCATCGAGTTGACCGAGTTCCCGAAGCGCATCGCCCAGCGATGAAGCGGCGGCTATCTTCACATCCGCTGGCAGATTCGGTGTCGTCAGTACGGTCTCGAGTTCGGCCCGAACGCCCTTCCAGTCCTTCTTTGCTTCCAAGAGCGCGGCGAGGGCGCGGCGCGCAGCAATCGTGTCAAGATCGGCTGACCCATACAGTGCCAGACGCCTTGCCAGCACTTCGCGCAGTGTTTGTTCAGCCTCTGCCTTGTTTGGCGATGTCAACGCCACCCACTCGCGAGCGGCGAGCGTTCTCCGATCGTCTGACCCCAGTCGTGATTGGTAGAGATCAAGCGAGCGCCGAAACAGTTCAGCGGCTCGGGTCCGCTTTCCGAGTTGCTCATAGGCGCGCCCAGCGGCCATCAGCAATCCAGCATGAACGAAGGGATCATTCGCATGCTCACGCTCCGCTCGTGCCACCGCTCGCTCCAACATGATGTCCGTGACCAGTGTCGACGCGACATCCGTCAGATTGATGTTGCGGAGCAATTCCCGTACGGGCTGTTGCATGGCCGCCGCACCGCCGTTCTGCTCACCGAGCGCGGACACTTGCCTCATGATCTCCGCCGCAAGGCGCGTTCCCGTGTCTCCTCCGCCAAACTCGCTTGCGAGGCGCACCTGATGTCCGAGGACCGACTGGATGTCTCGTTCGCGTTGCTCCGCTTGCTCGCGGGCAGCACGCTCCGCGATCACCGCAGACTCCGCGCGACTCCGCGCACGCGATTCGGCGAGCGCGTACCACACGCTGACGAGCGCACCGACCGCGAGTGCCGCCGCTACCGCACCCACTGAACCGACGAACACGCGATTGCGACGCACAAGTTTGCGAAGCCTGTAGATCCTGCTCTCGGGCGCGGCGACAAGCACACGACCTGCTAGGTAGTTCCGCAGATCCTCCGCCATGTCTCGAGGCGTTGCGTAGCGCTGTTCGCGCTCTTTCCGCATCGCCATCATCGGTATCCACTCCAGTTCGCTCTGAAGCGCGGTCGTCAACGCCGAAAGATCGCTCTGTCGCGCGGCAGCGATGCGCATCCCTACGCCATCATTGCGCGTCGATACCGTCGAGAGGCGCTTGCTGGGTGACGGCGGATCCTCCTCACGGATGATGCGCTGAATCTCTCGATACGCGCGACTACGAAGCTCCTTCGGCTCGAAGGGCAGCGCGCCCACGAGTACCTCGTACAACATCACGCCGAGTGAATACACATCCGTGCGCGTGTCCACATCGATCGCATCAGGCTCTGCCTGTTCCGGGCTCATGTACTCCAACGTCCCGATCATCTGCCCCAGTTCCGTGACAATCGAGTGGTCATTCATGCGCCCATGAAGTGCCTTCGCAATGCCGAAGTCGATGACCTTCGGGATTGGGCGATCGCCATCGCCCGTCATCACCAGCACATTGCCGGGCTTCAGGTCACGGTGGATGATCCCCTTGTTGTGCGCATGCTGCACTGCGTCGCAGATCTCAGCCATCAGCTGTATCCGCGAACGGACATCCAACTTTCGCTCGTCGCAATACTCATTCAAGGGCTTCCCTGGCACATACTCCATCGCGAAGTAGGGACGCCCGCGCTCAGTGATCCCGCCATCCACCACCTTGGCGATGTTGGGGTGGTTCATCAACGCCAACGACTGACGCTCCTGTTCGAAGCGACCGAGCACTGTCGATGAGTCCATTCCAGCGTGGATCAGCTTCAATGCGACCTGCTGCACAAACGGCTCCTTGCGTTCAGCAAGCCACACCGTTCCAAATCCGCCCGAAGCAATCGTGCGCACCAATACAAACGGACCAATCTGATCGCCCGGCTTCTCCAGTACGACACGCTCTCGCAATCCGCCGGTCCCTGACTTGACGGCATCTCCCACCCCAATGGAAGCCAGCGTTTGCCCCTCGCTTCCAACATCGTGCCCATCGCCGCTGGGCTTGCGATCCACTCGGTCAGCTGGTGAAGCGCCGTCTGTCGGGGAGTCGTTCATCTCGCCTCAGCGAAAAGCTATCCACTTACTGCCCAGGGCATGGGCCCCATGCGCCAAGCACAAGAGCGAGATCTGCGCCCTCCACCAGACCGTCCCCGTTTACATCCGCCGCACCAGATCCCGATTGCCATGCAGCCAAGACCATCGCGAGATCTGCCGCCTCAACAAGGCCACTTCCATCGAGGTCCCCGACGCATGGCGGCGCGGCCAATTCGGCAACCCGAAGTCGAACCAGCGGAGCAGAAGAACTATCCGTCAAACTGACGAGACCCGCGTCCACTAGGAACAAGTCCTCGCCACCCTGTCCGTCCATATCACCGCGCGCACAAAAGAGTGGTTTCGTGGACGGCTGCTCCGATTGCTGCCCAATAGTGATTGGCCGCGCCTGCCCTGGAAGCGATGGCGGAACATCCACTCGGATCAGCACTGCCTTGGACTCCAAACCGAGTGTGCGATGAACACTCACGATGTCCTTGTCGCCGTCCGCATCCACATCGAGCAGCACAACATCCAGCCCCGATGATGCGCCCGCCGGAGCAATGGGAACTGGTGCAGAAAGTCCGGTCGACAATCCGCGGAAGAGTGTCAGAACGGGAAGTGCTGATCCGCTGCCCTGTGCCACGGGCGCCGCGTTCGCCGAAATGAGTTCAAACCGACCGTCACCATCGATGTCCGCTTCGTCCATGGACAGCGGCTTGCCTGGAACTGCGATCGACTGTGCCTGGCCCCACACACCGCCACCATTTTGGGTGAGAACGACCACGCGTCCATTCTCGCCTACGAGTTGTTCGTCAACCGTCGTGCTGCTTGCGCCTCCAGTCGTCACTCGACGACTCCGCGACAGCGTTGTGGTCGGAGTCACTGGAACTGACACAGTTTGAATCACCGCCCCACTCGGCTGGTGAAGCGTAACGGCGCCGCCTGCGCTTCCGTTCGAATTGCCCGTCCCCGCACCGATGGTTCCCGCGCCAAGCCCTACCAAACCGCTTGATGGCGGAATCACCGTCACACTCAAGATTGGCCCAATGGGAACAAACTGCGTGCTCGGCAGGAAAGCGCCGTTCGATGGATTGGATGAATTGTTCGAATAGATACGCAGCCGATTGGGCGACTTCGTTCCCACCACTGCATCGGTGCGACCATCCGAGTCCAGAGGGCCAACTGCAAGGCACATGGGCTCTGCAGCATCGAGTGGAACAATCCGATTGATGAGCCCATCCTGACCCGCATTTTCAACCAGTTGTAGGAATCCGTTCTGTGATGGGCCGTTGCTGACGGCGATCAGAAGATCGTCGCCACCCACGTTGTCCCAATTAAGCGTCTCTGCAGCAACAGCCGTACCCTGAAGTGTCGCGTTGTTGTTTCCCCCGAAAGCCGCATCTCCGTTGAGGGGCCGAACCACCAAGCTGAACTCGGTCATCCCCGCAATCGATGATCCAGACTGCACGAGCGTGAGGAATGTCCCTGCTGGGGGGGGGACGGTCGTTTGGATGATGTCGAAAGCTCCTTGCGGATCGCCAGCCCGCAGCACCTTGATGTTGAGGTCGTTTGGAAGCACCGATGCGCCGCTCGCCACCAACCAGATTCGACCCGCCAAATTCGCGGTACCGCTTACATCGATCGATCGATCGGGTTGCGCAGACTGAGGAACAGTGAGGTCGACTGGCACGATGATCGTTGACCCACTGTTCGCTGTCAGCGTTGCGCACTGCGCGTCGCAGGTGCTGCCGACTGATCCGTAGGACCCTAGATTCACCGTGGAACTGCTTCCAGGTACCCGCATCCCCCCCGAAGACCACTGCCAAATGCTTACGTTGTTCCAACTACTGCCGCTGACTGCAAGCGATGCGGTTCCTGATCCGCCCGTTGTGGTGCACTGACTGTGAGACGCCGGCAGAAGCGCAACTGCATGGCTCGCTTGACAACCCGCCTCCAAGGAGACGGCACCTGCCACGAGAGTTGCGCCAGTGCAGTCACCGGACCAACACCGCACGGTCCCATCTGCAAGCAGCGCCATCGAACTCGACGAAGATGCTGAGACCCGAACAACGTTCGCCAATCCTGAAAGAACAGTGCTCTGCCCAAACTGGTTGTTACCCCAAGCTGCGATGGTGCCGTCAGCCCGTGCTGCCAAGCAGTAGGAAGTGCCCGCCGAAATGTGCACGGCGTTCGCCAAGATCTGACCGAGGTACTGCACGGGCTGTCCCGTTGCAGACCCGGTGATGGCCCCGCCAGAAGCATTTCGCCCGAGGCACTGGCCATTATCGTTGTTGCCCCAGCACACCACCTGACCGTTGTTTCGAAGTGCCATGGAGTGCTCGTCGCCACCGTCAATCATTGTCACTCCGCTGAGACTGGATGGCACTATGCACTGACCTCGATCTGGCGAGACACCGTTGGAAAGCCCAGCACCCCATGCCACCACCGTCCCATTTTGCCGTCGCGCGAGCGAGTGGTAGTGCCCCGCTGCAACTTCCACGATGCCAGTCAAGGTTTGTCCACCGATCACCACTGGCGTACCTGAAGTGTCGATGAATGAAGAAATGCTTGCCCCCGTGGAGTCTGTACCGCGGCACTGCCCCTGCTGGTTGTAACCCCACGCCACGACCTGACCAGAGGGCAGAAGCGCCATGCTGTGAATCGTCCCGCCAGAGATGTCTAAGGCTGACGAGACCGAACTGGGGACATCGCATTGTTTCTGCCCATTGCCACCCCAACACACCACCTGACCGCTGGAACGACGAGCCATGGAATGGAAGCCGCCTCCTGCGACCTCGACCAGATCGGTCCATGGCGCCTGCGGTGAGTTGCACTGCGACTGCTGATTGTCACCCCAACAAACGATCGAACCGTCCGATCGGAGCGCAACGGCGTGATCAATTCCCACCGCGATCTGCTGTACGCCTTCCAAGGGTGGAGTTGGCGCGTTGAGTTGTCCCCAATAGTTGCTTCCCCACATCGCAACCTGCCCATTCGACTTGAGAGCGACCGTGTGGGATCGCCCGCACCCCACCTGCACAACTCCTGTCAATCCGGTTGGAACAACCGTGACACCACCTTGCGGATGCTGCCCCCCCGCAGTGTTGCTACCCCACGCAACAACAGTGCCCGATGCGAGCACTCCAGCCGAATGGGCATATCCCCCCGACGCCTGCAGGACTCCCGTCAATACCTGCCCGTTGATGCGCAACTCCTGTCCCGAGGGCGAGCCGGTGATCGCGCCGCCACCCGCCGCGGATCCCAAGCATTGCCCATAGTCGTTCTGTCCCCAACCAATCACACGACCTGCAGTGGTCACTGCGAGGGTGAAGTACTCGCCGCAGTCGACTCTGCTCGCCTGGAGTGCGGCTGGCGGTGTCGACTGGCCAAAATGCGGTTGTCCCGATGTCCCTGGACTGCCAGCGCCCCAACAACGTACTTGTCCACTCGCAAGTCGTGCAACAGTGTGATACCGACCACACGAGACCTCGACGACAGGCCCAAGGTCTGCCGGCGTTGCTGCCTCGTTGAAGAAACCAGTTCCAGAAACTCCAAATCGCTTGAGCGATCCATCTCTTTGGAGACAGTATGTTTGCGTCTCGCCAGCCGCCACTTGGATGACCGACTGAAGTCCCGACGAAGGCGTCGCTTGTCCGTTGTTGTTCCCTCCCCAGGCAGCAACCGTGCCATCGGCAAGAATCGCCACCGACTGAACACTTGCGTCGATACCGACCGCGGGCAGCAGAACTTGCGGCGGCGGGGTTCCCCCACCGTAAGCCGCATACCCGATACCCACAACCTGACCCTGCGCGTTTGCCCGCGAACACTCAAACGAACACAGAAGGGCAGCTGCGATCCAACTAGCGACAAACAGATGAAAGTGAGCACGGGTGTCTTGTTGGCACATTGTCGGGCAATCCCAAAGTTTGAGCGGAAAGGTCGGGGGCAAGCGTAGAACGGGAATTCGGATAAGTGATTCAGACACGAAGCAGAAAAAATAGTTTCTACGGTTATTGGCCATCACCACAATTGCCGGAGGGCTGCGTGATCCAGAGTTGATTGTGACGGTGAGCAGTCCTTCTAGTCTTGTAATGATTCTTCCCGTTTCAGAGTGCAGCGATGCCAGACCGGCGCGTCAACCTCCACGAGCATTCAACCTCCGAATCCCCAGGCGAATCGATCGGTCCCTACCGATTGATCGAGATCGCAGGGCGCGGCGGGTGCGGAACGGTGTGGCGTGCCGTCCGAGCGGAGCCGTTTCATCAGGTTGTCGCGCTCAAGGTGATGAAGGCCGGCATGGACTCCGAAGCTGTTCTTGCGCGATTCGATCAGGAGCGCGCTGTCCTTGCACGCATGGATCACCCATCGATCGCGCGCGCGATCGATGGAGGCATGACGCAGCGCGGCCGACCGTACTTCGTGATGGAGTTTGTCGAGGGCAAGCCGATCACCACGGCGTGCGATGTCGCTCAGGCTGATCTCAAGACCCGTGCTCTGCTGCTTGCCTCCGCATGCGATGCCGTGCAGCATGCGCACCAACGCGGCGTTCTCCACCGCGATCTCACGCCCGGCAATGTGCTCGCTCGCCGCGGCGAGCAGGGCGCACTCGAGGTGAAGGTGATCGACTTCGGCATCGCGAAAGCACTGACTTCCAACGAGAACCCTTCGGTGACGGAAGCGGGCGAGATGATCGGCACGCCTGCATCGATGAGTCCCGAACAGGCGCGTGGTGGAGACGCGGATACGCGCAGCGATGTCTGGGGACTGGGATCGATTCTGCATGAACTGCTGCTGGGAGTTCCGCCAACGGGGGATCCTCACGGATCCACGATCTCGCGTGCACGCGCGATCGCAAACCTGCGCGGCGGGATCGTCGTGTCGCGAGATGAGTTGCTTCGCCGATTCGACGATGCATTGCTCGTCGCGCGATCCGCTTCGCGCGTGCAACTGCTGCACGCGACTCGCGGCGAACTGGGCTGGATCCTCGACCGTGCACTTGCACCCGATCCAAGCGAGCGTTACCAGTCTCCTGCCGCGTTCGCCGCGGATCTCCGCGCGTGGTGTTCCGGCGGCGCCCTTGAAGCTGGACCGCGCACGCTGACCTACCGCGTTCGTGCCTATGCGCGTACACACCGAATGCAGGTCGCGGCTGCTGCCGTGATCGGTCTGGTGCTTGTGGGTGCGACTGGCGTCTCGTCGTGGTTCGCCGTTCATGAGTCTCGCGCACGCGCTGAAGTGGAGCGGCGCGCGGAGGAAGTTCGCCGCATTGCAAGCGTTCAGTCAAAGGTCATCGCGGGACTCCGCCCTGACTTCCTCGGAGCGGAGATCGTGCAGGATCTTCTCAATCGCCACCGCGATGCACTTGTGCGCGATGAGCCTGACCGAAGTATTCGCAAGGAGCTGCTCGCCACGATGTACCGAGAGGTGCTCAAGGTGAACAAGAGTGATCTCGGTGGGGCCGTGATCGCGCGGCGTCTGCTCGACCCGCTCGAGGCGGAAGCCGATGCCCTCGAAGACCTTCCACTCGCGGCGGCACAACTGCGCCACGAAGTCGCAGATCGCCGCTGGCAACTCGGGCAGTGGGAGCAGGCGCAGGCGCTTGCCTCCCGTGCTCGTGACATCAGGCGCGAGACCCTCGGACAGCTGCATCAGGACACGCTCGACACCACGCACCTGTGCGGCATGATCGCGTGGTCGCAGGGCCGAATGGATGAAGCGATCGCGCTTCTTTCTGAGGCGTGGAGCGGGCGTTCACGCACCCTGCCCGAGGACGACATCCGCACGAGCGAATCAGCTATGCAACTCGGCAGTGCGCTTGCGGCGGCGGACAGAAGCGCGGAGGCGCTCGAGCCTCTTGAAATGTCACTCGCCGCGCGGAGAAAGCTGTTCGGCGCTGATTCCGCGGAAGCGGCTGGTCCGCTTCGTGAGTTGGGAACGGCGCTCGCCAATCTCGGCAACTTCTCACAGGGTCAGTCCATGCTGCGCGAGGCGTGGGAGATTCGTGTTCGAACAATCGGGTTGGATGCGCCAGGCACCGTGCGCGCTCAAGTCGGGCTTGCCTTCGCACTTCAGCAAGGCGGCGATGTTGCTCAGGCATGCGAGGTGTACAAGGATGCACTGCCTCGGCTCGCCCGCACGGCGGGAACGCAGTCCGCGAACTATCTGCACCATCGTGTCGCGCACGCCCAATGCCTCCTGCGATCGGGGAAGCTGTCACTCGCTCGGACAGAACTGGAGGAGTCCCAGGCCGCGCTCGAGCGAGCAGTCGGAGCGACGGCTCCCGCGACGCTGCGCTGCACGGCGAGTCTCGCCGAGGCGATGGCCCTCGACACCGGCGATCCCCTGGCAGAAGGACTCGTGGATGATGCACTGGCAGCCGCGCAGGCGGCATCGGTCGCGCGCGGTCAGACCAACGACCTGCTGCTTCGTGACCTGCACGGGGCGCGCGAACGAGTTCGAGCAGCTCTCCGTGCGCCCGTCCAAGCAGGAGGACCAACCCCATGAGGGCGGGTCGACGGAAATCGTTGCTCGCTGCTTCCTCGGCATCGAGATCGAATCGCGCGAGCGCCACCCCATCCGTGCGCCGAAGCGTGCACGACTCGCGCGCGCTTCATGAACTCGTCAACCACTCCTATCCCGAACTTCGGCGCATCGCGGCGCGGGAGATCCGCGCATCGGGACTCGCGAAAACGATCACGCCCAGCTCGCTCGTGGCTGAGTCGGTCGTTCGCTTGATGAAACAGCGGAAGCCACCGACGAACGATCGGCATTTGTGCGGACTTGCGACGATCCTGATGGCGCAGGCACTGTCGGACCGTGCGAAGTTCCGTCGAGCGCAGAAGCGCGGAAAGGGCGTGCGGCCAGGGTTGCTCGGAGGAGATGTCGTGCAGGACATGCGGAACCCGCGGAGAGATGCGGAATCCGAACCGGGCGATTGCAGTATCAAGGAACTGCGTGATTCCGTTCTGGAACACATGGCACGGCTGTCGACTACCCAACCACGGATGATGGAGATTCTTGCGCTGCATGCGATTCTTGATGTGCCCGTTCCGCGGGTCGCCGAACTGCTCGGGATCAGTGAGCGCACCGCGTACCGCGAGTTGACAGATGGTCGGCAGCGCCTCGCAAAGCGCATGGGGGTTCGGGAGAAGAGGCGTTGACTGACCCGCGTCGCTGCAAGCCGACGCTCGATGATGTGCTGTTGGCACTGCGTGCGGAGGTTCGCGAGGGACAGCTGGCGGATGCTCTGCAGTGTGGGCCATTCACGCTGCTGTCGAGGATTGGCGAGGGCGCGGTCGCCGAGGTGTTTTCTGCCGTTCGCGGCGCGGGGCGCGGTGCAACTCATGCGGTCAAGTTGCTGCGCGCAGGAATCGACAGCGAGGAGATGCTGGAACGCTTCGCGCGCGAACGGCGGATCGTCGAGTCGCTTGCTCATCCAGGGATCGTGCCCGTGATCGATGCGGGTGTTCACGCGAGCGGCTCACCATGGCTGGCCATGCCGCTCGTTCGCGGTTCCGCCGTCACACAGGCTGCCGATGATGCAGCGCTTGATTTGGAGTCTCGCCTGGTGCTTGCGCGTCGGCTGGTGTCGGCGATAGCGGCAGCGCACGCTGCTGGTGTGGTGCACCGTGATCTGAAGCCTGGGAACGCGCTCGCCGAGTTGACCAAGGACGGTGTGCTTCAACCGCGAGTGATCGATTTTGGCATGGCGCGTTCCGTGATCAGCAGCGGCATTCGGCTCACGCCCATCTCGCCAGCTCATCGGATGGGAACGCCCGCGTATATGGCGCCGGAGCAATGGGATCTTGGGCTTGCGGCGTGCGATGAAAGCGCGGATGTGTTTGCTCTGGGGATGATCCTTGGTGAACTGCTGTGCGGCCTTGTCCCGCGTGATGGCGCGTGGATGAAGGCGAGAAGTGATGCCAGTGCGGCGCAGTCTGGGCGGTCGCGGTCAGCGGCGCGGCGAAGCAGGCCGGGGAACGCCATGCCGCCCACGCAGGTGCTGCGTGCGCTCACCCTGACCGATCCCCTGCGTGCCGATCAGATCGCCGAGCGCCGTCGATGCCGATCAGGAGACGAGCTCGCAGCGAAGATCGAAGATTTCGATTCGCTCGTCGCCAGATGTTGCGCCGAGAAACCCGAGGGTCGCCCTGCCGATGCAGGCGCTCTGCTGGCACTCATGCCAAAGTGATGTCGGGCACATTGCCCGCGCGAAGGCACTATCGTGGCGGCGCATTTCGGAAGCTGCCGCATCGGTGATCGTCACCACCTACAACCGACCCGATGCGCTTCGCTGCGTACTCGAAGGACTGCTCGTGCAGGATCGCCGTGACTTCGAGTGCATCGTCGCCGATGACGGCAGCGGGCCTGAAACCGCGGCGGTTGT
>SYGP01000015.1 GCA_005799495.1 Planctomycetia bacterium | reverse complement strand
TGTGGACTTCGTCGATGATGTAGATCTTGTAGGGGCTGCGCGCGGGCGCCATCCCCGCACCTGCGATCAGGTCGCGTGCATCATCGACACCACGGTTGCTCGCGCCATCGATCTCGATGACATCGAGATCTTGGCCGCGCATGATCGAGTTGGCAATCGCATCCTGCTGCGACAACGACTCCACGGCGTTCAAGGCCCGCGCAAAGATGCGGGCCATCGAGGTCTTGCCGACGCCGCGCGTTCCACAAAAGAGATACGCATGGGCTGTTCGCCCAAGCGTGATGGCGTTCTGCAGCGTGCGAGCAATCGTCTCCTGCCCCACCACCTCGCCAAAGGTGCGCGATCGATAGCGCCGTGCGAAGACCTCGTACGGTGCAGGCTGATCATCCGCGCCGAAGAGGGCAACGGGCGGCACCGCTGGTGCGGCTGATTTCAGGCTCGGTTTGCTCGGTGACATACGGTGCAGGGGCGCGGAGGACGACCAGGCGACCGACGGCACGGACAACGACGCTTATGGCTGCTGCCGTCAGGCCCTGACCAGGTTCACGAGCCGACCGCCCAACGGGCCCGGCCGTCCTCCGCGATCCTGCGCTCTGAATCGTAGCAACGACAACTACACTCGGTCGCGTGGCTCCTGAACCCCCGCTTCCGCAGCCTGCGAAGGAGATCCGCTGGAACTCTTCGCGGCAGATCACGACCGGCCCCCGCGGCGGTCGGTTCCTGCTCTTCGCCGTTCGACTCATCTTCGTCGTGATGTTGGTGGTGGTCGTCACGGTCACCGTGGCGAGTTCGCGCACGATCGAGGAGTTTGGGCCGCCCTTTGTCGTCGGTCTGATCCTCGCCTCCGTGGGCGTGGGAATCGTGGTGCTGCTGCTCGACGTCCTGACGCCCAACAAGAAGCTCACCTCCGTGGTCGGCGTCTATCTCGGAATATCGCTTGGACTCGTTGCCGCGGTCGCCTTTGGATCGCTGATCGACATCGTCGCACGCGCCTGGGACATCGCACAGGGACCAGCGCAGGTGTACCTGAGCCTCACCAAGATCATCATCGGCATCGTCCTGTGCTACCTCGCCACTTCGATCGTGCTGACGACCAAAGATGACTTCCGCATGGTCATCCCTTATGTGCAGTTCGATCGCAAGCCCGATCAGTATGCGCCGGTGCTGCTCGACAGTTCAGCACTGATCGATGGTCGATTGGAAGCGCTTGCATCGGCTGGATTGGTGGATGCACATCTCGTGGTGCCGCGGTTCATCCTCGACGAACTGCAAGCGCTGTGCGACAGCGAAGACCGTCACAAGCGCGCGCGTGGACGGCGCGGACTGGATGCCGTCAGCCGCATGCAGTCGAACCCACGGATGGATCTGCGCGTGCAGGATCTGTCGCTCGATGGTCGCGGAGCCGATCGCATGCTCGTGGAATGCGCCGCGCGTGATCACCTGCGAATCGCGACCTGCGACGCAGGGCTTCAGCGCGTCGCGCAGATCAGCGGGATCCAAGTCATCAACCTGCATGAGGTCTCGGCGGCACTTCGCCCACCCATCCAGGCAGGCGAGCCGATCACCGTGACCCTCACGCGGGCTGGCGAACAGCCCGGTCAGGGCGTCGGACATCTCCCCGACGGAACGATGGTCGTGGTCGATGGCGGAGCGAACTGCATCGGCTCGGAAGCCGCATGCACCATCACCAATGTCCTGCAGACGCAAACGGGACGGATCATCTTTTCGCGAATCGACCTGCCGCCCGCGGGCAGCGCAGCGTCGATGGGTGCGGCTGCCACGGCCCAAGAGATCGATGCGCCGCGCCAGCCCGACGGTGTGCGAGGCGGTGATGGGTCGTTGCGGGCTGGCCCCGCGCGATCATCTTCCGCGTCTTCCCGCAATCCTCGCCGCGCGTAGCCTTGCACAATGGCTGAGGAAGCGAACGGACGCGATCCCTTTGAGGGGCTTGACCTCGACAACCATGAGCTGCTGCTCGTGGGGAGCCTCTTCACGCGCGTACGCGACCTCGCCGATGCGATCATCGCGGCAGGCGGCATCCGCGTCAATGTGTGCGCCCGCGTGCAGGATGCGGTCGATGAGGCAATCCGCACGTGTCCTACGAGCATTCTGATCGATCTGCGTGGCACGGGACTCGACGGCTTGGGCATTCTGGATGCGTTCAAGCGGAGCCCGGAGGTGGGCGCGGTGCCGATCATCCTGCTTGGCGATCTTGCATCCGAACGCATCCGCGAGACGGCATTTGGCCGCGGATTGACGGACTTTCTCGTTGAACCCGTGTCCGTCGGCGAGATCGTGGCGCGCGTTCGAATCCACTCGGCGTCCTACATCAACATCATCAAGCGCAATCGCACGGCCTCAGCCTACGAATCCCTGCAGGCGGAGCTGCGCGCCGTGAACCGCTCGCTCGAGGAGGCACGCCGCCAACTCGAGGAACGTCTTCGCAATCCCGATGACCTGCAGTGGCAGCTTCGTGTCAGCGGACTCATGCAGATCGGCATTGAGCTCAATCAGATTCAGGATTTCCACACGCTGATGGACCGCATTCTCTCCGAAGCAAGGCACCTGTTGCGTTCGGAGGCGGGAACGATTTTCCTGCGCGAGGCCGATTCGCTTCGATTTGCGTTCTTTCACAACGAGGCGCTCGCGCAGCGGACGGCAACGGGCGAGACCCCGCATGTCTCGAGCTTCCGAGTACCGATTACAGACCGCAGCCTCGCCGGATGGGTCTGCCTGACGGGACAGCCACTGCACATCCCCGACTGCTATCGCATTCCGCAGCAAGCGCCCTACCGATTCGATTCGTCCTTTGATCAGCTCCTGGGCTACCGAACCTGTTCGATGGTTGCCATGCCGCTGAAGAACCAATCCGGGCGCATCCTCGGCGTGATTGAACTGATCAACCCGCGTTCGCCAGATGGACGGGCGGTCATCGGTTTCACTGCCGAAGACATCCGCCTACTCGAGCACTTTGCGAGCATTGCCACAGTGGCGATCGAGCGAACCAATCTCGCGGAGGGATCGGTCTTGCGGATGATCCGCATGGCGGAGATTCGAGACCCCTCGGAGACGGCACCACACGTCGAGCGCGTTGCCGGATACGCGACCGTGCTCTTCGAAGAGTGGGCGCGCCGCCGCGGGCTCGAGGGGGCGGCATTCGAGCGACAGCGTGATCGACTGCGCACGGCGGCGAAGCTGCATGATGTGGGCAAGGTGGGTGTTCCAGATTCGATCCTCAAGAAGCCAGGGCGACTGACACCGCAGGAGTTTGACGAGGTCAAGAAGCACACCGCGATCGGTGGCGATTTGTTCACCCACGATCCGTCGGACTTCGACGACGCTGCTCGCGAGGTCGCGCTGCTGCACCATGAAAAGTGGGATGGCAACGGCTATCCAGGCTTCGACGATGGCGGAGTACAACGCGGGAGAAAGGGCGAGGAGATTCCGCTGTTCGCACGCATCGTTGGGCTCGCGGATGTCTTTGATGCGCTGAGTACTGCGCGCTGCTACAAGGAGGCGTGGACCGAGCAACGCGTACTCGAGCTGATCCAGTCGGAAGCGCATCGGCATTTCGATCCCGAACTCGTCGAGATCCTCTTCGTCCAGCTCGATGCCATCCGACGCGTGCGCGATGCCAATCCGGAAGAAGTCCCTCGGACATGAGGCGAGCGGTCTCTCTCTCGACGACGACGGCGCTTTGCAGTTTGCTCCTGTGGCTTGGATGCGCACCACGGCGCATCCAAACCACCACGGTCTCGCCATCTGAAGTGCAGGCACGCTTCACCCAACTGGTGATGGCTTCGCCGATGCGTATCACGGTGAACGCACGCGATGCAGAACATGCGCGCACTGCTGCATCGGCTGCCTACGCACGAGCGATCGAAGTCGAGAACGCGCTCAGCGATTGGCAGCCGAACTCCGCCGTGTGTCGCTTGCCCGAGCATGCGGGGCAGCCGACGGTTGTGACGGGCGATCTGGCAACGGCACTCGAGTGGAGCAGCGCCGTCCAGCGAGCCACCGACGGCGCCTTCGATCCGGCGCTCGGCGCACTCACCCAACTGTGGCGAGAAGCGCGCGCTTCGGGCACACGACCCTCAGACGCTCTCGCGGCGCAGGCGCGTGCACGCAGCGGATGGTCTCATGTCCGCTGGAACGGCGATACGCGAACCATCGAGTTCGACTGCGACGGGGTCCGGCTCGACTTTGGCGGCATCGGAAAGGGTCTCGCGTCGACGGAGGCATTGATGACTCTTGAACGGGAAGGTTGCCTGATCGCGCTGGTCAGTCTCGATGGCGATGTCGCGTGCGGCGCAGCGCCGAATGGGCGCACGGGCTGGCGCGTGCGCGTCGACAGCGGTGTGGACGGCGATCCGGGCTGCCTGCTGTCCGTCACACACTGCGCGGTATCCACGAGCGGCGACCGTCAGCAATCGATGGAAGTCGACGGTGAACGCATCACCCACATCATCGATCCCCTCACCGTTGCACCACGCCAGGGGCACTTTGCGGCAACGGTCGTCGCGCCGCACGGAGCGACTGCAGACGCGCTCGCCACCGCCATCGCCGCACGCCCAGCGCTCATGGACCGCGTCGACGAACTTCGCGCCGCGCTCGGTCCGTTTGAAGCTCGGCTCGTCACGGTCGATTCGAACGCTGAGGGGCGTTCAACCGCTCGCGTCAGGGCGACGGAGGGGTGGAAGGCGCTGGTGGCCACGGACGCCCCGGCATCGGCACCGTCGCCTGCGGCAGCGGCCCCATCTTCAGTTCGCGCGGGAACAAGTCCGCCGAATCGTTGAGAGCCTGCTCCCACGACACTTCCGCACCCGTGTACGCAGCGGTGCGCCCCATGATCGCAGCGAGCGTGCTGTGCGCCACACTCCACGCCTCGTTCACATGCGTTCCACTGCGGATCGCACCATGCAGGTCGACATGCTCCTGCACGTACGGGTTGTTGTCCTGTCCGGTGAACTGCCAAGGCGTTTCGCCGGAAATCTGCGCAAAGCCGGGCGAGAGGCGCGCCATGCCGCGCGTGCCGCGCAGGACTTCTTCGACGCGACCCGCCGTCCCATCTTGCTGCCGCGCCATGCTGAGGACGAAGCGTGGTGCACCATCGCGTGCGGGTGGATACTCGAAGTCGACCGCGAAGTGATCGAAGATGTTGCCGAAGCTCACGGGATCGGTGCGTACCTGGCGACCGCCCACGGCGACGCAGCCCACGGGGTTTGCATCGAGTGCCCAGTTCGCCACATCGATGTTGTGCACATGCTGCTCGACGATGTGATCGCCCGACAGCCAAGTGTGATACAGCCAGTTGCGGACCTGATTCTCCATGTCGGTGCGCGCTGGATCGGGCTGCTTGTGCCAAAGGCTTCCCATGTTCCAGAACACACGCGCCAGGACGATGTCGCCGATGGCGCCACCGCGGATGCGCTCGATCGCTTCGCGGTAACTCGTTTCATGCCGTCGCTGCGTGCCGGCAACCACCGCGAGCCGTCGTTCATCAGCACGCGCTGCTGCAGCGAGTATCGCGCGGATCCCCGTCCCGTCGACCGCGACGGGCTTCTCGAGGAACACATGCTTTCCCGCGTCCACCGCTGCAGCGAAGTGTTGTGGGCGGAACCCAGGCGGCGTTGCGAGGATCACCACATCGCACGGCGCGGCGAGCACACCGTGGAACGCATCGAAGCCGACGAACCGATTTGCGGGTGAGACCTCCGCCCGACTGCCGAGCTTCCCCAAGTGCCCGAGGCACGAGGCGATCCGATCTTCGAAGAGATCCCCCACCGCCGTGATGCGCGCATCCGGCGATGCCTCGAGCGCATTCGCGGCGGCTCCCGTCCCGCGACCTCCGCAGCCGATCACCCCGATCCGAAGTTCACTGCCAACTCGAGCGGCGCTGGCGCGCGCGGCGCCGGCCGCACGGACGGTTCCCGCAGATTCCTGCAGGAAAGACGGAAGCGCAGCTGCGGCGCCGAGCGCTGCCGTGTGGTGGATGAACGCGCGTCGATCCATCATGGGTTCCTCTCTCACACCTTCGGGGCTTGCGGCTGAGGGCGACGGCCCGGACGCGGGACGGGCGGCACGCCGAGAGTTTCGCCGAGATCCGCCGGGCGGAGTGACTGGGTCGACTGCGTCGCTTCTTCCCAGGTGATCGCCTGCCCCGAGTACGCGGACATGCGACCCATGATCGCCATCATGCACGAGTTGGCCATCCACTCGCCTTCGTTCACAGGACGCCCCGAGCGGATCGCGGCGAAGAGCGTGTCGTGCTCGACCTGATACATGTTGGGCGTGGGACCGTCCTTGGGATACGACCAGAGCAGCGAGCCCGAATAATCCTTGATCCAGTGGGTCGGGCCCCACCCATTCACCCATCCGTATCCCTTGGTGCCGTTGATCCAATCGTCGTTGATGTTGTAGCAGTCGGGCTGCTGCCGACACATCAGCACGCAGCGCGGGCCGTTCTCATACTCATAGGTGACCGCGAAGTTGTCGTACACATCGCCGCGCTCGGGAAGCGGATCATGCGTGAAGCGACTGCCCATGCCCACGCAGCGCGTCGGCAGACGACCGCCCATCGCCCAGTGAATCTTGTCGACGGAGTGAACCGCCTGCTCCACGAGATGATCGCCCGAAAGCCAGGTGAAATGCTGCCAATTCCGCAGTTGGAAGTCGAGATCGCTCCAGCCAGGTTGCCGTGCTCGCACGCCAAGCGGCGATGTGAGGTAGGTGGAGTGAACGCCCACCACTTCGCCGAGGGTCCCAGCGTGAATCTGCGCGAACATCGCTCGCTCCGGCGATGAACTGCGCCAGCAGAATCCGCTGACGAGCGACAGCCCCTTTGCACGCGCTGCGCGAACGCTCTCCAACACTGATCGGTAGCCAGGCGCGTCCACGCACACGGGTTTCTCGCAGAAGATGTGCTTGCCCGCCGCCACGCTCTTGGCGAGTTGCTCTGGGCGGAAGCCAGGCGGACTGCACAGCAGCACCACATCGACTTCGCCGAGCAGCGCATCGATCGAACCGATGCCCACATGACGGCGTTCCGGCGGCACCTCGACACGGTCCTTCTGCTCCGAGCCGAGCAACTGCTTGATGCTTTGTTCGATTCGGTCTGCGAACGCATCCGACATCGACCAGATCACGACGCCGGGATCGGCTGCGAGCGCTTGCGCCGCAGCACCCGTGCCGCGCCCGCCACAACCAACGATGCCAACCCGAATGCGCGAGTCGGGCGCGTGTGCGAGGACGCTCCAGGGTGCCACTGCTGCACCGACTCCAACAGCTGCCGTCTTCAGGAACATCCGCCGAGAGTGCTCTGCGTGCGCTGCGTGCATGGCTGTGTCTCCTTCGCGGTTCACCGAACATCCCCCAATCGCCCGTTGGCGAATCGAACACCGCTGAAGGCTACTGCGCTTTCTCGGGCTTCATCGGTGCCGCGGCGGGCTTCGATGGCGGCGCATCACACACCACGCGAAAGCCAATCCAGCCTGCATCCGCCAGCCACCAGATGCTCTTGGGCATCTGCGGGTCGCTCTGGTTCCAGCGCGGCGAATCCGGTTCGCGCGCGGCGCACCCGATGCCCGCAGCGGCATCACGGTAAGACCCGCCGAATACGGCACCGCGCCCATCGGGCAGGACGCACCACTCTGCGAGATTGCCCCACAAATCATGCACTCCCTGTGCATCGGCACGCTTGCTTCCGACGCGGTGCGTGGTCCCGCCGCTGTTGCCCTCGAACCATGCGTGGTCGGGTGCGCTTGCCGCGGTCACGCCGCTGCGCACGCACGCCTCGATCCACTCCGCCTCGCGCGGCAGGCGGTACGCACCACCGCACTTGGCGCTCAGCCACTCGCAGAATGTCTTGGCATTCTGGAAGCTCACCGAGTTGGCAGGCCACCCTGCATGCCCGAAGCCTCGGTCCGTGGCGATGTACGGCTTCGTCGGACGAGTGATTGCATCCGCATTCGGCGACTCGCTCTTGCCATCGACCTGATCAAAGCCGTACACGCACACATCGAGCACCTCCCAAGGGATCTCGGTGCGGCTCATCCACAGTGGGCGACCATCAGCCAGCGTGACGGGAACAAAGTCGATGGAAAGCGTGGTGCCTGCTATTGCCTGCGTGAACGGAGCAGGCGCGGGCGGAGTGGTGACGAGCGGTGGCCCCTCGCCGCTCCCTTGCTCCTCGCCACGCGATGGATCACCGCGTGACGCATCCACCCATGCAGCCCCCAGCAGAGCGAGCAGGAGCAACGGTACGACGCGCAGCATCATGGGCGAAAAACTACCGCAGCGACGGGAAGGGCGTTCAACCCCAGCGTTCAACCCCAGTCGCTCAGCAGGATCGCCAGATCAGCGCCTTCCGTGACACCATCGGCGTTGATGTCGCTCTGCCCCGAGGTTCCCCAACCGGACAGCAACAACGCAAGATCGGTTCCATCGACAGCGCCGCTTCCATTGATGTCGCCCGGTCGCGGCGCAGTGCAATCCAACCCAAAGACTCGTAGGTCATCAATGGCGGCCTCCACGAGGCTGCCCGAAATGAGATCACGAGCTTGGAAACGAATGCGCATCTGGCTCGTCGGCGTCATGAAACTGGAAATCTGGATCGACCGCTCGACCCATGCGGTCGCACTCGTCGAAATGAGTTCCACCTGCGTCCAAGTGGTCCCGCCGTTGTTGGACAGCAGCACAGGCATCGAGTCCTCATTGGGCGCGCCGCCGAGGTTGTTGGAGTACCACACCCAGTAACCGATCCGCGGATCGACGATGCCCTGCGCACTGAAGATCGGACTTGTCAGGGACGTGGTGCCACCATCGACATCCGCTGCACCGGCCGCGCCGCCGATCGTCCCCTGACCAGTGACCCAACACTGTGTGCCGGTCACGGAGTGATCCTCCTCGGGCTGAGCCGTCGTTCCGTTGGGATCCCCACGAACCCAGACTCCGGCCGTGGCGTCATCGGTCGGGAGACCGACGGTCCATCCATTCGTGCCACTCTCCATCGTGTCGGAGAAGGTTGCTTGTTCGCCGTACGACACGCTCGCAGTCCGCCATCCCGAAATGGGATCACGCACCACGGTGCCGCTCGCCAGCGTGACCTCGATGCCATACGACACGGTCGACGGGCACGCAAGCGAGGGGAACGCAGCGCGGTACAGATTGCCCCCGAGCGATTGCAGAGGCTCGGAACGATCCGTCGGACCACCCGTGTTGTAGATGAGCTTCGCCCCATTTGGCGCCATGGACTGCCCTGGCGCGAGCGTCAGGGTCACTTGGAAGGATGCGCCCACGGGAGTGATCGACGTTGGAGTGCCACTTGGATAGCCGATCGTCAGCGGCGCAACGCCGAGTGAGACCACCAAGAGCCCGCGCTGGATGTCACTCAGCACGACGGTGCCGCTGGGCAAGAACGGATAGTTGCTCCAAAGTCCGGCGTAGCCCGTGCCGTCCGAATCGGGATAGGTGTCGAACCAAGCCGTCTCGCTCAGGTTCGTACGGTTGGTGATGTCGTAGACGCGCAGTCCCGTCTTGTAATTGCTGGCGAACAGCTGGTTGCCACGGATGTACAGGTTGTGATCGACCGACACCAATCCGTTGGTGAAGCCGCCGACCGAAACGGGATTGGCCAGGTTCTCGATGTTGATGATGCGCGTGAGGCAATTGATGCCGAAGTTCGACTCGTCGATCTCGTCGTTGATGTACGCGTACTTGTAATCGGGGGAGATCCACACCTGATGGCAGAACGCCGCGCTCGAATAAGTCGCTCGACCAATGACGGTGATGTTGCTCTTGTCGGTGACATCGAGGATGTCCATGCCAGTGTCGGTCTGCCCGCCGTTCAAGCCGCCGCACGCGAGGAAAATCTCCTTGCCCGCATATGGGCCGGTCGGCCAGTTGAAGACGGCACCGTCATGCGTGTACTTCGGATTCCACGACGACACAAAGGTGGGCTGCGCAGGGTTCGCGAGGCTGTAGCAGCGCACGCCGTTCGAGCCGCCGCCCATTCGGTAGAGGTAGCCCGTCTGCTCATTGATGATCATCGTGTGGGTGGCGGCCGAGCCTCCCGTTGTCACCGTGCCGAGGTCGGTCACATTGCCCTGATCTATTCCCGAGATGTCGAAGATCTGGATGCCACCTCCACCCTCGCTCACCGAGTAGGCGTACTGCTGGTACGTCTTGACATTGCGCCAGAGGCTCGACGATGCCGACGCGGGCTTCGGCATGAACTTCACGAGCGCTGCCTGCGACGGGTTGGTGACCTCCACGAATCCAGTGCCGTTGTCGAGTCCCATCAGCGCGTATTCGCGGCCGCTCGGGCTGACATAACCCCAGCAATCATTGCCGCTCGTCGATGCGCTGTTGAATGTGTTGCACGGGAACCATGCGCGCAAGTTGATGTTCGATGAACCGAAGGTGTCAGCGACCCCGCTCGGTGGATCGGAGTCACGCCAGACCGGACCGACGAACGCTGGCTCCATGTCCTGGGCCTTTGGATCATCTTCATGGGCATACGAGAGCGCAGACCCAAAGAGAACAATCGCCACCCCGGAAAGGGCCAGCGTGGATTTCATCATGGTGGAAGAATAGCCCGTGAGCGCGGAGAATCCACCACGGCATCAGATTCCTGAGGCATTTTGTGCGCGGGCAGCATCACTCGGTTGCACGACTTCCGCGGTGGGAATCGATTCGCCAGGACCGAACTTCCACGGATTGCGTACCCAATCCGATGGAGGCGATTCGCCCGTCAGTGACCGCAAGAACGAGACGATGTCCGAAATCTCCTGCGCCGACAGGTCGCGGCGGCGCAGAACGGATTCGCGGTGGTGATCCATCGTCACTGCTCCCTCGAGCGTGCTGTAGAAGGTCACGACTTCCTCAAGCGTGTCGAACTGCCCTTGATGAAAGTACGGCGCGGTGAGAGCGACATTCCGGAGGTTTGGCGTCCGAAACGCTCCCCACTGATCTGGCTGCGGCACGAGCGACTCAACCAGTTTTGCCTGCTCACCCTGCGGATTCGCCGAGTGAACGCCCCCCGCCCGGAACGGACTCGCCTTGAGCTGCGGAACCGCCTCGAAGCGGCCACCATCGGCGATGAGGTCATTTCGCGGAGCAGCGCCGAGCGCGTGGAACTCGCCGTCGCTGAGCAGCGATCCCACATGGCACTGCCAACAGAGTCCACGACTCGTGAAGAGGTCGAGCCCTCGGAGCGCGGATGCGCTGAAGTCCATCGGCGGCACCGAGTCCGCATCACGCGGCGTGCCGCGTTCACGCCAGCGGGCTACCCAGCGGTCGAAAGTGCTTGGCCCCGTCACGAGTCGCCGTTCGTACGCGGCGATCGACTTGCCGATGTTCGCGATGGCGGTCTCACCCGCCAGTCCATCGGCGGGCGCTGCCGGCAGCGCGCCGAAGATCTGTTCGTATCGCTCGCGAAGGACGGGTGTCTCGCGCACATGCTCGACCGCCTGCGCGAACGTACTGCCCATCTCGCGCGGATGCGAGATCGGACCGTGGCTCTGTCCCCACAGCGAGTCGAAGCGTCCATCCCAGTTGAACCAACGCATGTGCGCGGCATCGAGCACCGAGAGCGTGTTGCGTCGACCGCGCTCAAGTCCCTGATTGAGGGCAAGGCCATCGGTGAATCCGCGGTCTGGATCGTGGCAGGTCGCGCAGGAGATCTGGCCGTTGACCGAAAGTCCCGCGTCGAAGAACAGCAGATGCCCCAGCTGCGCCGCACGCAGATCGTTCGCGACCAGATTGGTCTCGTCGGGCGGCGGCGGCCCCGGGTACCCCATCTCGTTGACACGGTCGATCTGTGCCGCGCCGAGTTCAACGCCGGATGTACCGCGATCGGGCTGCGCGCGCTGCTGCTTCGCTGCATCGACACGCTCGCCGCCCTTGCAGCAAATCAAGAGGGTGCAGATCGCAGCCGGCACCGCATGATTCAGTACATGCCGATGTCCCACTGTGCCCTTTCGATGGTCTCACCATCATCGATGTCCACATCCACTTCCCAGCGACCGGACATGTGGAACAACATCCCCTCGCTCGCCACCTCGCCGCCTTCGAGCATCAGGATGGTCGGAGCGACATTCATCCCATGCACATGATCGGGCATCTGCGCATCCACGAGCACGGCGCGCACGAGGCGCTTGGGATCGAGCAGCGACTCGATGCGCAGTTCGATCGTGAACCGCTTGCGCACCTCGGGCAGTGGCAACTGCTTTGCACCCATCATGAGACGCCACTGCACGCGCCATGATCCGTCGTTGCTGATAACGCTGCCCCATTCGTCAGCCTTCTGCATGAGCGAACTCGGCGCCGCCATGATCGCAGCCGCGATCGCGGCAGAAGCCAGTGTCCACCGCGCCCGCAGACTCACTGCTCGGCTCCTTTGTCCCGCGGCGAAGCTGAAGGTCCTGCTGGCGAGGGCTGTCGCCGATTCACCTTCAGGACTTCGTCCGCGCTTCGCGCGCGCGTGTAGGTCCTGCCGAGACTGAAAGTCATCTCCCATTCACCCGCTGCGCCGAAACGCTGCGCGCGGTGGTTGCCCGAATCGACAACGATGGGGCGTCCCTGCGAGTCGATGACCGCAGCGCTCGGCAGCCACAACTGCCCATCGGCAACGCCGCGCGTTCCCACCCGCCGAACGAGACCGCCCGAACCGATCCAAGCAATCTGATCGCCGCTGCTGTCCGCCACGATCCACTCGCCGCCGTCGAGGGGCGCGACAGAACGGGCATCACGCAGCGCCGTCAGCGGCAGCGCACCGCGCGACTCCCACGCCTGCGCGGTGCGTTCAAGGAAGCAAAGCATCGCGGGACGATCGAGCAGCACCGCCACCCGTCCATCGCTGCCCATCGCCAGGCCCGTCGGCTGCGCGGTCGTGTCGGGGAGCGCAATGGGAAGGCTCTCCACCGTTCGCAGCGATGGATCGAGCCGAACCAGACGCGGTCCAGGCAGCGTCAGCGCGAGCACATCACCGTTCAGCGCGCGCGCCAGTGCGACCACCTTGCAATCCGCACCGCTGCCGAGCCGGTCGTACGGTCGCGTCTTCACGAGCTTCGCCATGAACGGCTCGAAGATGATCTCCTTCGGTCGCGCCGTCAGTTCCCAGAGCGCAAGGCGGCGCAATCCACCATCGGCGAGCAGCACACGCCGCCCGAGCGCGTCCATCCACAGCGCATCGATGCGTCCAGTTTCGTGTGGCTTTGCTCCGCTCGCCGACATGTTGCTGACATGGCGCGGCTGCCCGCCGAGCATGTCAAAAATGACGACGGTTCCAGACTCGGGGTCATGCATCGCCAGCCGATCGCCGCCGAACGCCGCCGCTCCGCCGAAGTGGCTTTGCACGCCATCGAGGTTGGGAAGTTCAAGCCGCATGTCGGCGGGTTCCGCCCCGAATCCTGGGACGAACGCCTGCACGCGCCGTTCAAAGGGTTCGCACACGACAGCCAGTGGACCAACGACATCGCCGCGCTGCACCGAAGCACTCACGCTGACGGCGCTCGGATAATGCACCGCACCATTGCCATCGCGCGGGCGAACTGCATGCTGCCCGTAGGCGAGTCGCCCCTGCCCCTTCGCATCCTGCCTACACACGCGGTGATTGAAGGTGTCGGCAGTGAAGATCCACTCGCCTGCCGCAGCGACACCGCTCGGTCCGCGAAACATCCCTGGGAATGGACCACGCCCACCCCACACCGCGAGGCGCTCTGGATTCATGGAGTCCGCGCCGAGGCTCACGACGAACACGCGGTCCTGCTCCGCCGCCGCCACGATAAGTTCGCCACTCGGGCGGAACGCAACACTTGTCGGCACACACATCGCGCCATCGACAGCGAACAGTTCCTTGGGCAAGCGCCCGAGGGACTGTCCGCTCGGCAGCACGATGTGAACCGCGCCATCCGCGCGGTCCACGATGGCGATGCGACCGCCGCCTCCAGGCGAAGAGTCCGCCGCGAGCGCCGCCGGCTCCGAGATCGGCGACTGAGGCTCGAGCGTGGCAACGCGCGCGCCATCCTTCGCAAGGCGATGGATGCGCCGTGCGCGCGCATCGCTCACGAGCAGCGTTCCACCAGATTCCGCTGCGATCCCCGCAGGTTCGATGAACGATTCATCGCCAACCTTGTCGAGACGCCAGCGCACGCTGCCATCGCGAGCGCTCAACGCAACGACTTCGCCCGAAGAGTCAGCGACGACGACCTGTCCTGTGGGATCGATGGCACACGCCACTGGCGACTCCACGACGGTGGACTCCCATGCGGGAGTCCCTGCAAGCGCTGCGCTCGATGGAACAGCCTGCGCAAGGCTCGCAGCGAGGATGAGGAGCTCGAAGGGCATGACCGAAAGATAAGTCTAGGTCGCGGGTGCGATCGCACCTACGCCGACGCAGCTTTCATCGGCTGACTACGCTGCCCGACATGCACAGCGTGCACCATCTCTGGCCGCTCGGCAGCCTGCCGTTTGTCCTGCTGCTGCTCGCCATTGCCGTCCTGCCGCTTGTACCGCGCGCTGCACACTGGTGGCATGCCAACTCGAGCAAGCTGATGGTGGCAGCCGCATGCGGGATCGCAACGCTGCTGTTCATCGCAGCAACGGACTCGATCGGTTCGGCGTGGCATGCACTCGAGCACACCTTCCTCTTTGAGTATGTCCCGTTCATCATCCTCCTCGGATCCCTCTATGTGGTAGCGGGCGGCATCGTCATTCGCGGAGATCTGGCGGCAAGCCCAACTACCAACACGGGCATCCTGCTCGCTGGAACGCTGCTCGCGAGCATCATGGGAACGACGGGTGCCAGCGTGCTGCTGATCCGATTGCTTCTTGCGACGAACCAGCAGCGCACCAGAGTCGTTCACACGGTCGTCTTCTTCATCTTTCTCGTGTCGAACATCGGCGGATCGCTGCTGCCCATCGGCGATCCCCCACTCTTCCTCGGCTACCTGCGCGGCGTGCCGTTCTTCTGGACGCTGCAGATGTGGAAGCCGTTCCTCTTCGTCTCGGGCAGCGTGCTCGCCATCTACTGGGTCGTGGACTCTTGGATGTTCCGCCGCGAACCCGCGGCAGACCAAGCAGCGGAATCCGTGACGCGGCGGAGAGTTCACATGTCGGGATCGATCAACCTGCTGTGGCTTGCTGGGATCCTTGCAGCCGTGATCGTGCTCATTCCAGGGCGTGCGCTGCTAGGCACATCATGGACCGTGCCGAACTTCGCACGCGAGGCAGTCATGGCTGCGTGTGCCATCCTGAGCCTGGCCACCACGCGCTCCAAGCTGCGCCGGGTGAACAGTTTCACATGGGGACCGATCATCGAAGTGGCTGTGCTGTTCATCGGCATCTTCGTTGCCATGCAGGTGCCGCTCGGCGTCTTGCAGCAGCGAGGCAGCGAACTGGGATTGACTTCGCCGATGGGCTACTTCTGGGCGACGGGTTTCCTGTCGAGCTTTCTCGACAACGCACCCACCTATCTGGTGTTCCTGACGACTGCGATGACGCAGCCGGTACCGACTGGCGTTGTGTCCATCATGCTCGCCGACGGATCGACCGTTGCCGAGCCGCTGCTCGCCGCTGTCTCACTCGGCGCGGTGTTCATGGGCGCAATCACCTACATCGGCAACGGGCCGAACTTCATGGTCAAGGCGATCGCCGAAGAACGGGGCGTGCGCATGCCGAGTTTCTTCGGCTACATGGTTTGGGCTGCTGCGATCCTCCTTCCCGTCTTCGCTGCAACAAGCCTGCTGTTCCTGCGCTGAGGAACGCGCGCACATCCCAGAGTCGCGCGCTCAAGAGTCGCGCTTCATCATGCCGTAAATGACGCTCTGCACGACGACCGACTCGCCAACGAGTCGTCCGACGCGCTCACCCGCCTCGCGCACCGAGCGGATCTTGCCGTCATCGAACTCCCGCTCGAAGTCGTTCAGCGAGTTCTCGATGCCGAGCATCATGGAGGCGATCACAGCCCACTCATCGCGCGTGTCGGGCCAGTACTGATTGGTGCGAAGCGCATCCACCGGCACATTGAACTTCCAGCCTTCGTCCGTCTCCACAAGCGTGAGCGCACCCCCGAAGACCGGCTCATCGTCGATGCTGAGCGCGGCGGTTCCGTCGCCGAGATCCTCCACCTTCATCCGCTCGCGCTGCTCCGTGATGAAACCGAAAGGATCACCGAGCACACGCTGCGCCAAAGCGCGGAAGTCGAATCCGCTGCTCGCGGCGGCGTCACCGGCAACCTTGGTCTCCTGCAGAAGTTCCTTCGGAAAGCGCTCCTTGACCTTCCTGGAGACTCGCCAGAGCTGCGCGATCATGTCGCCCGCCTTCCCCTTCACTTCGGCGATCGCACTTGCTTCGGTGACGCCATCGTCGAAGGTGATGTCTCGCGCCTTGATCTCGATCAGCGTCGGCAGCATTTCGGGACGACCATCCTCAAGCATCTTCTGGACTGCCTCGAGCGCAGCGTCCGGAGTGCTCGTGTCGTAGGCAGGCTTGCTGCAACCGACCGACGCGAGTGGCAGCAACATGAGCGTGAGTGCCGCACGGACAGGGCGCGCAAGAAAAGCGAGAGCCATCGCGCTAATCTTACGCCGCCCCCATGACGCAGATGCAAGTCACCGTGAATGGTTCTGCGCAGGAATTGCCCGAGCCATGCTCCGTCGCGCAGGCGCTCGCCGCACTGCGCCCCGCGGGGCAACCCTGCGCGGTCGAAGTCAACGGCACGCTGGTGCGCCACGGCGAACGCGGCGCAGTCCTGCTGCATCACGGCGACCGCATCGAAATCGTCACGCTCGTGGGAGGAGGCTGACGCCATGGATGATCTGCGGGTTGGATCGTTCACGCTGCGCAGCCGACTCGTCGTCGGTACTGGGAAGTACCCAAACTACGAAACGATGAACCGCGCAGTCGAGGCATCGGGCGCGGATGTCGTGACGGTCGCAGTGCGGCGCGAGCGACTCATCGATGCGCAAGGGGTTTCACTGCTCGATGCGCTCGATCTTTCGCGAGTCACGATTCTGCCAAACACCGCGGGCTGTTTCAGCGCGGAGGATGCTGTGCGCGTGGCGCGGCTCGGGCGCGACATCCTCGAACAGTGCGGGAACGCTGGAGCGCGCTGGGTGAAGCTCGAGGTGCTCGGCGATCGTCGCACGCTGCTGCCAGATCCCGTCGGCACGCTTGAAGCATGCCGCGAACTGGTGCGCGATGGTTTCGAGGTGCTGTGCTACTCAAGCGACGATCCAATCATGGCGGTGCGTCTGCGCGAAGCAGGCGCGGCGAGCGTGATGCCTGCGGGCAGCCCCATCGGATCGGGGCGCGGCATCGCGAATCCATCGGCAATCGCCATCATCCTTGAGTTGCTCAAGGATCCCGCGGCGGGCGGCGACCCGAACTACCCAGTGATCGTCGACGCAGGCGTTGGAACGCCAAGCGATGTGACATTGGCGATGGAGTTGGGAGCGGACGGAGTTCTGCTGAATACGGGAATCGCCCACGCGCGCGATCCTGTTGCGATGGCGCATGCCATGCGACTCGCGTGCGAAAGCGGGTTCCTTGGGCTTCGCGCTGGACGCATCCCCCGCCGTCGCTACGCAACCGCATCGAGCCCCTGGGAAGGTGTGATCACACACATTCCGGGTGAGTGATCGCAGCTGGCATTGCGAGGAAGTTCGCCAGCAACTTCGGTCCGTCGATGGTGAGAAAACTCTCCGGGTGGAACTGCACGCCCTCCATCGCCGCCGCCCCCGCAGGTGCGCGCCAGCGCAGCCCCATCACCTCGCCGCGGTCGGTCCATGCAGAGACTTCGAAGTCGCTTCCGACGGTGGAGCGCTCGACCACCAACGAGTGGTAGCGCGTGGCGGTGAACGGTTCGGGGAGTCCCGCGAACAACCCTCGCTGATCGTGGTGTATCTCCGAAGTCTTGCCGTGCATCGGCTGGTCGTTGCGCCGCACCACCATGCCGTGCGCATCACCGATGGTCTGGTGTCCGAGACACACGCCCAAGATCGGGATCGCACCCCGCAGCGCGCGCAGCACCGGAGCGCACGCGCCGCTCTCGCGCGGGGTGCATGGGCCAGGCGAGAGCACGAGCCAGCGCGGGTTCATGGCGCGCGCGGCATCCGCATCGATGGCATCGTTGCGAACCACGCGGACATCGATGCTTCGGTCGAGCGTCCCGAACGCCTGCACCAGATTCCATGTGAAGGAGTCGTAGTTGTCGATCAGCAGCAGCACCGCCATCGCCGAAGCGTAACGCTTCGGACACCCGCAGCGCTGGGCTACCGCTCACACTGCCCAAACGAAAGCCCCGCCGTTTCTGGCGGGGCGAGTGGAGTGGATGAGGATCGAACTCACAACCTCTTGAATGCGATTCAAGCGCTCTCCCAATTGAGCTACCACCCCAAAGCAGGAGGCGAGAGAGTGTAGCGCAAATCGGTGGCTGTCACCCACACTCAGCCACTGTGCGCAAGCGCGCCGAAGCCCGCTGGTTGCGGCTGTACGCTTTCTCCCCGTGCAGAAGGCGAAGCAGAAGGCGGAGAACGACGGCGGCAGTGGCGCGTCGATTGCAGCGGGCACACCGCCCACTCCGCCGCCACCGTCTCGCGATACACCTGCGATGCGTCAGTACGAACGGTTCAAGCGAGAACACCCTGGCTGCATTCTGTTTTTCCGCCTCGGCGACTTCTACGAGATGTTCGACGACGATGCCGTGCGGGCACATCGCATCCTCGGCATCACGCTCACGCAGCGCACCGCGGGGATTCCGATGGCGGGCGTTCCCTTCCATTCGGCGGAGGGTTATCTGCGCCGACTGGTAGAGCATGGTGAACGAGTCGCCGTGTGCGAGCAAGTGCAGGATCCGAAAGATGCCAAGGGTGTGATCGAACGCGCAGTCGTTCGCGTGGTGACGCCGGGAACGCGCGTCGACGATGCGCTCCTCGATGCATCCACGCGCAACGCGGTAGCAGCGGCTGTTGTCATGGGCTCGAGGGCAGCGATTGCCGTTGCGGAACTCTCGACAGGTCAGTTTGAAACGGTCGCGTGCGATGCATCGGCAGTCGCCGATGAACTCGCTCGCGTGGGAGTCAACGAACTGGTCATTGCCGATGCAGCGCAGGGACCGAATGGGCTGCTCGCGGATCTGGCCAAGCCGCTTGGTGCAGCCGTCACTCTCCGCCCACCCTGGACCCTCGCGCGCGAGGAGGCTGATGCATGCTTGCGCCGCCACTTCGGCGTTCATTCGACTTCCGCATGGGGACTTGACGAGGCATGCGTGTGCGCTGCCGGCGGACTGCTCGCGTACCTCCTGGAAACGCAGTCAGGTCTTGCGTTGGATGGCGCGGCAGGAACGGCTGCTGGCGTTCGTTCGTTGGCGCATCTTCGGCCGCCGCACGCCGTCGACCGTTCACAGTCCGTCGGGCTCGATGCGTGGACACTGCGCGCGCTCGAAGTCGAACGCACGGCGCTCAGCGGTTCGGCGGAGGGCTCGCTGCTGTCGGTGTTCACGGGGGCTCGAACGCCGATGGGTCGTCGGCTGCTGCGCGACTGGCTGTGCTTCCCGCTTCGCGATCGAAGCGCGATCGAGGGGCGACTCGCTGCGGTGTCGGTGTTGACGCAAGACGCCGCGCTCCGCGAGGCGCTCGCAGGAATCCTCGGTCGCGTGCAGGATGTGGCACGCATCCACGGTCGTGTGGCGATGCGCCGCGCCACGCCGCGTGATGTCGTGGCGCTTGGACGAAGCCTCGCAGCTGCCACGAGCGCGTCGGAACTGCTCGAGGGAACGCCAGCGCTCGACAACTGGCAGCGACGACTGCAGGCGGTTGCAGGTCCGCTGACCGCGCTCGGCGCGACGCTCGTTGCCGCATGCGTGGAGGAGCCGCCGTCGCACCTGCGCGAGGGCGGCTTGTTCCGCGAAGGCTTCGACAGCGACCTCGACGCGGCGCGTGCACTCGAACGCGATGCGGGCGAATGGCTTGCGCGCTATCAAGCGCAGCTGATTGCCGAAACCGGGATCGAGAGCCTCAAGACCGGCTACAACCGTGTCTTCGGCTACTACATCGAACTCACCCAGTCGCAGGCGGCGCGTGCGCCCGCGACATTCACGCGCAAGCAAACGCTGCGAAATGCCGAGCGCTACATCACCCCCGAACTCAAGGGTTTCGAGGATCGTGTGCTGACGGCGGAAGCGCGCGCACTGGAACGCGAACGACAACTGTTTGAGCAGCTCCTCGACGAGATTGCATCACATGCGCAGGCGTTGGCGTCGTACGCACAGTGCATGGGCGAACTCGATGTCGTCAGCTGCTTCGCACAGACGGCGGTGCGTCAGCGGCTCGTGCGTCCCGTGATCACGGATGAACCGCTGCTCGCCGTGCGCGGCGGTCGGCACATGGTCCTCGCTCACGCGCTCGGCGCATCGTTCGTGCCGAATGATTGCACGCTCGGTGCGAACACCACGGACGGCGATGCCCGATCGCGCCAGACGCTCGCGCTTGTGACGGGCCCGAACATGGCGGGCAAATCCACCTTCATCCGCCAGAATGCGATCATCGCGCTGCTCGCGCTTGCCGGCAGCTTTGTCCCTGCGGATGAGGCAACCGTGGGTCTGTGCGACCGCATCTTTGCGCGCATCGGCGCGGGAGACGAACTGCACAGCGGCCGCTCCACCTTCATGGTCGAGATGATGGAGACCGCGAACATTCTCCACCACGCCACGCGCGCCAGCCTCGTGATCCTCGATGAGATCGGACGCGGTACCAGCACACTCGATGGACTGAGCCTCGCCTGGGCCATCACCGAGTGCCTCGCGGACCGCGGCACCCGCACGCTCTTCGCCACGCATTACCACGAACTGACGGCACTCGCAGATGACATGCCAGCGATCGGCAACCTGCAGGTCGTCGTGCGCGAGTGGAAGGACGAGGTGATCTTCCTGCATCGCATCGAACCCGGCCGCGCAGACCGTTCCTATGGAATCCATGTCGCGAAACTCGCAGGCGTTCCAGTTGCGGTGGTGGAACGCGCTCGCCGCGTGCTGGAAACGCTGGCCGTCCACACCCACATCACGCCGCCGCCGAGTTCGGCGGGCACTGCGCAGCGCGCCGCGGAGCCGGGGCTCTTCGATTCGCATGCATCAGGTGCGACAAGCGCCGAGCAAGCCGCGCATCAAGCGGTGGTCGATGAGATGCTCGCGCTCCACATCGAATCGCTGTCGCCGATGGCTGCGTTCGACTTGCTGCGCCGCTGGCGACAGGAATTGGAACGCCGCAACTGATTCAGTCGCTGCCGACCACCACCAGCATTCGAGCGGCATCCCTCGCATCCACACGGCCATTGCGGTCGAGATCGGCGATCACCTCGTCGCCTGCTCGCCATGCATCCATGAACAGCGCAAGGTCCGCGCCGTCCACTTCGCCGTCGAGGTTCATGTCGCCGCGGTGATGCGCGCACACTGCCCGCTCGCTCCAGCGCACGCGC
>SYGP01000014.1 GCA_005799495.1 Planctomycetia bacterium | reverse complement strand
AGTGCGGTCGTGGCCCGCCTCGACCCGATCTTCTCGGCCCTCGCGCCGGGGAAGGCGGCTGCCCCTCCCACGCCGGGCCGCGCCTCGCGCGGCACCGCGGATCAGGGCTACCTCCACTGTGGTCCAAACGGGGCGGGACACGTCGTGAGGCTGGTCCACAACGGCCTCGAGTACGGGATCATGGCTGCCTACGCCGAGGGGCTCAACATCCTGAAGCATGCCGATGCCGGGCTGCACACGCGCGAACAGGATGCGGAGACCACTCCCCTGCGCGATCCCGAGAACTACCAGTACCAGTTTGATCTCGCCGAGGTCACGGAGGTGTGGCGCCGCGGCAGCGTGATTGCCTCATGGCTGCTCGACCTCACCGCCCAGGCGTTCGCCGGCGACAAGGATCTCACACGCTTCGCCGGGCGAGTGTCCGATTCGGGCGAGGGTCGATGGACGATTCTTGCTGCGATCGATGAGGGTGTCCCGACCCATGTCCTCAGTGCAGCGCTCATGGACCGCTTCGCAAGCCGCGGCAATGCGGACTTCGCCAACAAGGTCTGCTCTGCCATGCGCATGGGCTTCGGCGGACATCTCGAAAAACCCGACAACGAAAGGGCGCACTGAGCCATGTCTGCTTCCGCGCCCTCCGACGCGCTCGTGTTCTTCGGTGCAACGGGTGACCTTGCACACAAGAAGATCTTTGCGGCGCTGCAAGCACTCGTTCGCCGCGGCGCACTCAGCGTTCCCGTGGTCGGCGTCGCCAAGAGCGGCATGACGCTCGACCAGTTGAAGGAGCGCGCGCGCGATGGCATCACCCGCTTTGGAGGCGGCGTGGATGAGGCGGCGTTCACGAAGCTCTGCTCGTTGCTTCGGTATGTGGATGGCGACTACGCCGACCCGAAGACCTTCGCGCAGGTGCGTCAAGCACTCGGCGATGCAAAGGCACCGCTGCATTACTTGGCGATTCCGCCGTCACTGTTCGGCATGGTTGCGGGGAATCTCGCCAAGTCCGGTTGCGCGGCGGGTGCACGGGTCGTCGTGGAAAAGCCCTTCGGTCATGACCGTGCGAGCGCCGCAGCGCTCAACACGCACTTGCATGAAGTCTTCGACGAACGCTCGGTCTTCCGCATTGACCACTATCTCGGCAAGGAGGCTGTGCAGAACATCCTCTACTTCCGATTCGCCAACGCATTCCTCGAACCGATCTGGAACCGTCACCACATTCGGCAGATTCAGGTCACGATGGCGGAGTCGTTCGGCGTGGAGGGTCGCGGCTCGTTCTACGACGCGACGGGAGCGCTGCGGGATGTGGTGCAGAACCATCTCATGCAGGTGCTCGGCTTCCTCTGCATGGAGGCACCCGATTGGCAGGACACGGAACGCACACGCGACGAACAGGTCAAGCTCTTCCGTGCGGTTCGAACCCTCAAGCCGACGGATCTCGTTCGCGGGCAGTTCCGCGGTTTCCTTGAGGAACCTGGCGTGAAGAGCGACTCGACGACGGAGACCTATGCCGCCGTCCGCCTGCAGATCGACAACTGGCGCTGGTCCGGAGTACCGATCTACATCCGCGCGGGCAAGCACATGCCGTGCAGCGCGACGGAGGTTCGAGTCGAACTACACCGTCCGCCGCAAGTGGTCTTCAGCGAACCCGTGCCACCGTCACACAACTGCTTCCGTTTCCAACTGACGCCGCGCATTGAGGTCGGACTGAACGCCGAGGTGAAAGTGGACGGTGAGCGCATGGTCGGCGAACCGCTCGAACTTCTTGCCATCGATCAGCAGCACGATGAAATGACCCCGTACGAGCGGCTGCTCGGCGATGCGCTCCGCGGCGATGGCACGCTCTTCGCACGCGCCGATGGCGTGGATGAGTGCTGGCGCATCGTGAACAATGTGCTCGGCTCCGTGGTTCCCGTGCACCCCTACGAACCTGGGTCGTGGGGGCCGGAGATCGCGAACGAGTCACTGCTCCCCGCGGGTGGTTGGCACTCGCCGCGCATCGCCGCGAAGTAACGACTGGCGCAGCGCCGTTCGATCCTCACGCTTCACCCGCGCTGCGGTCGCGCGCGCACCACAATCGTGCGCGTCAGCGTTTCTGGAAGCCCCTGCTGCAGCGGATGGACGAACGCCAGGAATCCCAGGGCGGGCGCGAACAGCACGACGCCCTTGAGCAGTGCCCTGCCTGCCCGCCGCGCCGCCCCTGCAGACTCGAGTGGCCCCTCCGTCCCGATGGCAAGCACGCGTGCACCCATCAGGCGCTTTCCCGGCGTGGTCGAAAGAAGCGTCTCGAACAACAGGCACCACACCGTCGTCACCGCAAGCATCCAAGCGGCGGGCGCGGACTGCCCGATGTCCGGCGTCCACGCTGGCATCACCAGGAGATCGCCGACTCGGCACTCCGTGACCACCAATGAAACGCCAGCGCCCGGCAGCAGATCCATCAGCAGCGCGAGTGCACGTCGCGCCATCGGCAGCGGCATCCACTCTGGCGGAAGTTGTCGCGGTGCCGTCATGGGCGGGCGAATGATGAAACCCGCCAACAGCATCGCGATCGTGACTGCGCCGATGATCGGCAGATGGAGCCACAAGCTCGTGGTCGTCGGCTGCGGCTCCAGTGCAACCGCCTCGCCCGCTGATCCTGTCAGCGGATCGATCGGCGCCACGCGCACGACACCATCCGCTGCTGCCGTGACTAGTCGAAGCCCGTCGCCCACACCGACCAGCGCCCATGGGTCTGCCGGGACCGCCATCGTTGCCAGCATGCGCACTCCCGTCGGCGTCGGATAGAGGATGCGAAGTCCACCACTCTCGCGAAGAAGAAGTGTGGGCCGTGACGAACCCGTCACGAGCGACCATCCCTCGCGTGCCGCGCCGGGCCAGCGGGTCTCGCGCCAATCGGACACGGCTCGCCTCTGCCACAGCAGCAGGTCGCCGCCGTCCGCCGACACAAGTGCAGGTCCTTGCCCCGCGCCATCCGGCCATGTCACCAGCAGCGCGCCAGTGCGCTCGATCGGAAGTGGCTCCACAGCCCAGTCCGTTGGCTCCAAACGCAACAAGGACATCGGCGAATCCTGCTGCATCAGCCACACGCCGCTGCCGTCCGTCGCTGCCCCAGCGAAGGCGCCAGTACTGGGCGCACTTGCCAGCACATCGAGTCGTCCGGCGGGGCGATAGAAGAATGCGCCCGTTGCCGGATTGCGCTCGGTGGAGAGTGCGAACACCGCGTGACTCGCAGGCTGACCCGTGGCAGGCAGGATGATCGTCAGCGTCGAACCCGATGCGACAAGTGCCTGCGGAGTGCGTTCCAGTTGCACCACGCTGCGGCAGAACGCCCCTTCCATCGCGGACGCGTGATGCACGAGCCTGCAGCCACCATCGATCGGTACCGCAACCCACACATGCGATCCGCTGCTCGCAGCGACCAGTTCACGCGGCGCATCCGCGTGCGCAGGACCCACGAGCAACGCGCCAACAGTGACGCCCGCTCGCAGGCCGGCGAACGCGCGGCAGGCGCGAAGCGCACACGATGCCATCCACGCCATCACTCCCACGCGACGATCACCTCCGGCCGCGTCGAACCGCGGACATCGTCCCACGAGAACATCTGCGGCTTCAGGCGAGCCGATGCGTCCGTCGGTTCCGCCGCGGCAAGTTGCAGAACGCCATCGGGGGTGCCCTGCGCACGCGTGCGTCCCGCGTTCCAGACTTCGACGCGGATGCGCGTGGGAACGAGCGGCTTCGAGGACTCCGTCGCAGCGATCGCCTGCTCACTCCGCAACCACTCGAACGCGCCGAGCGCGCAACTCGCCGCGACCTCCCCCGATGCATCGAGCCAATCGATGCCGACGGGCAGCAGACTCTCGCCGCGAACGAACACTCGGCGACCTGGCAGCGAGACCGCCCATGCAGCGCGTCCGCCGTCCCATGCGATGCCCTGCACATCCGCTGCACTCGCGCGCCCGATGCCCAGCGCTTCCGCCAGTCGATCGGGATCGAAGAAACGCTCGATCCCAGGCATCCCATCGCCGAGACCTGCGGGCGCACCCTGCGGCGGACGCACCGCTGGCTGAACAAGGCGATGCATCGCACGCACGGGCCGCTCGTTCAAGAAGATGACCCACGCCTGCCCGCCTCCGGAACCGATCCAGAGCGCCTTCTGTCCAAGTTTCGACAGGCGCAGGCACAATTCACTCGGCGCACGGAAGACGATGTCGAAGTCGCCGTCGTCGAAGTGCCGCCCTGCAGCATCGCGCCACTCGAAGTCCGCGTGCCCTCGCAGCGACAGCGACCGAACGGCGGCGGCACGGCGCTCCTGCGCCTCCGCCCATTGCTGCGCCGTGGGCACAGGTCCATCCGGCTGCGGAGCGGCATGCGGCGCCGCACAGCCGACCGCGATGCAACTCCAGAGCACGCCGACAGCGATGAAGAATGCTGCGTTACGCATCCGCTCGGAGAATCGCACCCAGTTGCTCGGAAAGTTCGCTCACTTCCTCGTCGCGGATCTTCGGGTTCACGATGCGAAGTGGTGCCTCCCCCTCGACCGCGCCGCGGCGCAGAAACGACCAGGTTTCGGCGCCGTTGTCCTGCGCGATGCCATCCAACCGCAGCATCTTGCGCCGAAGCAGCACGAGCGCCAGAATCCAGCGGAACGCCCGCCGGCGCTCGTCGGTGTGCGACTCATCTCGCTGCACCATTTCCATCAGCGTTTCGTCATCCACCAGCATCGGGCGGCGTTCACCCGCCTGCGGAGCAGTCGAGCGCCAAAAGCACATCAGGCGATCCGGTCGGGCACCAGACTCCCATGCATCGTGCGAAAAATCCGCGCGTCGCAGCACCGGACGGCCCGACTCATCCGTGCCCTCCACCAGCGCAGCGATGAAGGCATCCCCCGCTGCGATCACGCTGCCCGTGTGCGAGCATTGACCGGAGAAGCGTCCAAGATCGAAGGTGTCGGCTGTCCCTGCCATGGTGCGATCCTAACCGCGCGAACACTCTTGCACGCACGCACCGCCTACGCGGTGAACTCGGCCACTGCCCACTGCCGCTTTCCCCGGCGGATGAAGGCGTAACTGCCGTGCAACAGGTCCTGCGCAGTGACCTTGCTGTCGAGCGCGGCGCGCGCACCGTTCACCTGCACCGCCCCCGACTCGAGGAACTCCCGAGCCTCGCGCTTGCTCGCAGCGAGTTGCGTTTCCACGAGCAGTTCGAGCAGCGCTCGCCCCTCGGCCGGGAGCGTCCCGCGCGGCGCGCGCAGGCCAGGGAGATCCGCAGCCACATCGGCCGCCGATCGCCCGTCGAGCGAGCGGACATCACCGCCGAACAGCGCAGCCGCGCATGCGTTGGCCCGCTGGACTTCATCCGTGCCGTGGATCATCTGCGTCACCTCATCTGCGAGCATCCTCTGCGCGCCGCGCGCACTCGGGTTCGCCGCATGATCCGCCTCGATCGCCTCGATGCGCGCCTTGGGCAGGAAGGTGAACCACCGAAGGAACTTGCCGACATCATCGTCCGCGCTGCGCAGCCAGAACTGATGGAAGCGATAGGGGCTGGTCCGCTCGGCGTTCAGGTACACGGCACCACTCTCCGTCTTCCCGATCTTCGTGCCATCCGACTTGGTCACGAGTTGGCTGGTGATGCCAAAGGCATCTCTCCCGCTGATGCGGCGGATCAGGTCAATCCCAGAACAGATGTTTCCCCATTGATCTGCGCCGCCGATCTGCACCGTGCATCCCGCGGTGCGCTGCAGGTGAAGGAAGTCATAGGCCTGCAGCACCATGTAGCTGAACTCCGTGTACGAAATGCCCTGCTCGCGTTCATGGAGACGGACTGCCACGGAGTCGCGTGCGATCATTTGATTCACCGAAAAATGCTTGCCCACTTCGCGCAGCACATCGACATAGCTCAGCCGCAGCAACCAATCGGCATTGTCGACGATGCTCGCCGCGTGCTTTCCGGTGAAGTCGAGCAGTCGCATGAACACAGGACGCTGCTGCGAGATGTTGTGCAGCACGCGGTCAGCGCTCAGCAACGGACGCTCGGCGGACTTGCCGCTCGGATCGCCGATCAGTCCAGTGGCTCCGCCCATGACCACCAGCGGACGGTGGCCCGCCTGCTGCCAACGAGCGAGGATCAACAGCGGCACCAGATTGCCCACCGTCAGGCTGTCGCTCGTCGGATCAAAGCCGCAGTACCCCAAGCGTGCCGCGGAGACCAGATGCCCTTGCAGGAGCGGCGAGGTGGTCTGATGAAGCAGTCCGCGCCAGGTCAGTTCACTGAGAAAGTCCGTGGACATGGGAATGTTGCATCCTATAAGTAGTTCAGGCGTTCGGCTCGCTCTCGCCGCGAGTGAACTTGCATTCAGCGAAGCGCCCCGCTACTCTTCGCGACTCGACATCCCAGACCGCATGCACTACTTGCGCGCGCCGGACCTTGGCTGGGCCGGCTCCGCCCCCCGTCGGGGCACGCCAGGTGGGAGGTTCCAGACATGGCCAAGAAGATCCAAAAGCAGTTCAAGATCCTTGCCCCAGGCGGCAAGGCAACCCCAGCGCCACCGCTCGGGCCGGTGCTCGGCGCCAATGGCGTCAACCCCGGACAGTTCATCCAGAAGTTCAACGACGCCACGCGCGAGTTCAACGGACGAGTCGTTGGCTGCGTGGTGACCGTCTACGGGGATCGCACCTTCGATCTCGAGATCAAGAGTTCTCCATCGTCCGTGCTGATCGCATCGGCACTGAAGATCGAGAAAGGGTCGGGCAAGCCGAATACCGACAAGGTCGGCAAGTTGACCCAGGCCCAACTGCGCAAGATTGCCGAGGACAAGATGAAGGACCTGAACGCCGGCAGTGTCGAGGCTGCCATGCGCGTGATCGCAGGAACTGCCCGCTCGATGGGCGTGACGGTGGAGGGCTGAACACATGGCACTTCGAACACCCAACGCACGAGCTCGTGTCATCGGTCACAGCAAGCGTGTGCGCAAGAACATGGAAGTTCGCATCACCGAACCGCAGTCCCCATCGGACGCGATCGCTTCGCTGCGGAAGTACAAGGCGCCGAAGTTCGATCAGACGGTGAACATCGTCGTGCACCTCGGGATCGATCCGAAGGCAGCGGATCAGGCACTGCGCGGCGCGATCTCCTTCCCGAAGGGCGTCGGGAAGACAGCGCGCGTGGTGTGCTTCTGCGGCAGCGACAAGATCGCCGCGGCGAAGGCGGCGGGCGCAGTGGAAGCGGGCGGTGACGACCTGGTCGCTCGGATCGAGGGCGGATGGATGGACTTCGATGTCGCCGTCGCGAGCCCCGACATGATGCGCGTGGTCAGCAAGCTCGGAAAGGTGCTCGGCCCGAAGGGTCTCATGCCATCGCCGAAGGCGGGCACCGTGACACCCGATGTCGCCACCGCAGTGCGTGAGTACGCGGCGGGCAAGGTCGAGTACCGAAACGACGAAGGTGGCAATGTGCACTGTGTCGTCGGCAAGATGTCCTTCGACGATTCGGATCTCATCGCCAACATCGAGCACTTCATCGGCATCATCCAGAAGGCCAAGCCTTCTGCGGCAAAGGGCACCTACATCCGTCGCTGCGTCATCAGCGCCTCGATGAGCCCGGGCGTTCCCGTGGCCGTCTGAACCCGCAGCGAACGAAGACCAAGGACTTCCCATGAGCAAGCCAATCAAGAACATGATCGTTTCGGAGTACCGCAAGCGATTCGAGCAGGTGGAAGGCGCCGTGTTGGTGGAACTGCGCGGCATGCCTGCACGCGCGAACACCCAGTTGCGCGCGCAACTGCGCACCAGCAGCGTGCGAGTGACCGTCGTGAAGAACTCGCTGGCCAAGCGTGCGTTCGCGGGAACGCCGCTTGAGGCGCTGAACCCCGGGCTGAAGGGCGCGCGCGCCATCGTGTACGGACAGACGAGTGTGGTGACGATTGCACGCGAACTCGTCAAGACCGCCGAGACCAACGAGCAACTCTCCCTGATGGGCGCGTGCATCGATGGCGCATGGTTCGAGGGTGCGGAAGGCGTCAAGCGCCTGAGCAAGTTCCCCACCCGCGAAGAAGCGCAGTCGCAGTTTGTCACCCTCATCCTGTCCCCGGCTCGCAAGGTCGTGGGCAGCGTTGTTTCGCCGGGCAAGCGAGTGCTCGGCATCGTCAAGCAGGTTCAGGAACGCCTCGAGAAGGGCGAGACCATCGCCAAGGCAGGCTGAACCGATTTCGGATCCCAAACGCGTTCCCACTGGTCCCCTCGGGGATGAAATGGCACCTCGTGGTGCTGCCTCTGGGAAGCATTCACACTCAGGAGTTTCAACATGTCAGATGCAAAGACCTACGAAGCAAAGATCTCAACGCTCGGCGACTCGATCGCCGGCCTCACCCTCAAGGAGGCCGTTGAGTTGGCGGATTACATGAAGGACAAGTACGGCATCGAGCCCGCGGCGGGCGGCGCAGTGATGGTTGCCGCTGGCGGCGACGCTGGTGGTGGCGCAGCTGCTGCTGTGGAGCAGACCGAGTTCACGGTCCTGCTCGAGAACTCCGGCGCGAGCAAGATCAATGTGATCAAGGTTGTGCGCGAAGCAACGGGACTTGGCTTGAAGGAAGCGAAGGACCTGGTCGACGGCGCACCCAAGGCAGTGAAGGAGAACATCCCCAAGGAAGAGGCAGAGAAGTTGAAGGCTGCGCTCGAGGCAGCTGGCGCCAAGGTCACCCTCAAGTGATCAGGCGCGAACTCGAGGGTTTTCCCTCGAGTTCGTGGCGGCTCGTGCGAGGGCGCATGTGACCGAGGCATGCCCGAGCGTGCGAACCGAGCGAGTCGGATGAAGGAGCACATCCAACGGACCCCACTTCGGTGGGGTCCGTTCTCTTTCCGGGCATTCGTCAGGGGGCCCAGGAGCGCCGCTTTGCATCTGCATAGCCACTGGCGAGCCACACTGGCATTCACCCACCATAAATCTTGAAAGAATTCCTCGATCGATCCCCTTGCGCAAAGAACGCTTGGCTTGCTACTCTTCGGGACTTGGCGCGCGTTCAGGCAGGTGCACTTTTGAGAGGCGATCGACGACGGGAATGGCCCTGTGCCATGCCTCCGTGTGTCCTCTGTGAAGCGTTCTGCTTGACCGCGTGCGTGTGCGATCCGAGCGAGACTCTCTTGAGGTGAACATGACCACTCGAACCGTCCGTGACTACTCGAAGCGCGGCGACGCGATCCCCGTTCCAAATCTGACGCGGGTCCAGCGCGAAGCCTACGACCGATTCCTGCAGAAGGATGTCGCTCCCGAGAGCCGCAAGAAGCATCTCGGCATCCAGTCGCTGCTCGAGGAAGTCTTTCCGATCGAGAGCTACGACGGGCAGATGAAGTTGGAGTTCGTTTCCTACTCCTTCGGCGAACCCCAGCACACCGAGGGCGAGTGCCGCGAACTGCGCCTCACCTACGGATACCCCTGGCGAGTGAAGATGCGTCTACGCCGCGAGGGATCGTCGGAAGTCCTGGAAGAGGATATCTACCTCGGCGACATCCCGATTCTCCTCGGAGGCGGCGAGTTCGTCGTGAATGGATCCGAGCGAGTGATCGTCAGCCAGCTGCACAGATCGCCTGGCGTCGACTTCTCGGTGGCCTCCAGCATCGCGGATCGACCGCTGCACAGCGCACGCATCATCCCAGAGCGTGGCTCGTGGATTGAACTGGAAGTGACCAAGAAGGATGTGCTGGCGATGCGAATCGACCAGTCCACCAAGCTGGCGGCGACGACATTCCTGCGCGCGATGGATGAAAAGTTCTCGAGCACCGAGACGATCCTCGAACTCTTCTATGAGGTGGAGGATGTGCGCGTCGAGAAGTTGCGCCCCGAGCATTACTCCGCCGAACTGATCATCGATCAGGACACGGGCGAGGAGCTGTGCCGCGTCGGCGTTCCCTTCGGCGACAAGGTCGCCGTCATCCAGGCGAGCCCCCTCAAGACCGTTCGTGCCATCTGCAACCCCGGCGATCCGCTCATCCTCAACACGCTCGCCGAGGAGAAACTCGACTTCCTCGCGGAAGCCACGGAGCATGAAGCCGCTCTGCTGCGTCTCTACGCGCGTCTGCGTCCGGGCAACCCACCGCAGACGGAGAAGGCACGCGACCTGTTCGCGGAGAAGTTCCAGGATGTCAACCGCTATCGCTTGGGGCGCGTCGGACGCTTCCGCGTCAACCGCAAGTTCGCCGACGACCCGAAGTACAAGCAGGTCGGTGAGTCGGCGCAGCATCTGCGCGCCGAGGACCTGCTCGCAGTCGTTCGCTACATGCTCGAGCTTCGCCGCCCCGCCGATCCCAACCGCGTTTCGCGTGCGCATGTGGACGACATCGATCATCTCGGCAATCGCCGCCTGCGGACGCTCGATGAACTCTCGATCGAGGAGATGCGAAAGGGATTCCTGAAGCTCAAGCGAACCGTGCAGGAACGCATGAGCGTCAAGGATCCGACGGACACCTCCTACAAGATCGCCGATCTCGTCAATTCGAAGTCCATTTCCAGCGCGATCGAGTTCTTCTTCGGGCGCGGCGAACTCTCCCAGGTGGTCGATCAGACCAATCCGCTTTCCATGCTGGTGCATGAACGCCGCCTCTCGGCCCTCGGTCCCGGTGGCCTCAACCGCAAGCGCGCCGGCTTCGAGGTGCGCGATGTGCACATCTCCCACTACGGACGCATCTGCCCGATCGAGACGCCCGAGGGCGCCAACCTCGGTCTGATCGCGAGCCTGGGCATCTACTCGGAAGTGGATGACTACGGATTCCTCCTGACCCCCTATCAGGAGGTGCAGAACCGCAAGGCGAGCGGCAAGAGCATCAAGTTGCGCGCCGATGAGGAGATCAAGAGCATCCTTGCTCCGAGCGAGACCTTGAACAAGTCCGGCAAGATCGACGAGGAACTGGTGCTCGTGCGTCGGGGCGGCGAACTGGTCACCGCCGAATCGACCGAGGTGCAATTCGTGGATAGCAGCCCCAAGCAGACCGTCGGCGTCTCGGCTGCGCTCATCCCCTTCCTCGAGCACGACGATGCGAACCGCGCACTCATGGGTTCCAACATGCAACGGCAGGCAGTGCCGCTGGTGAAGGTCGATCCTCCGCTCGTGGCAACGGGCATGGAGAAGTCCGTCGGCAAGTCGAGCGGCATGATCGTCCGCGCGGAGCGTGGCGGCGTGGTCACCTATGTCGATTCGGAACGGATCATCATCGACAACGCCGACGAGTACGTCCTCCGGAAGTTCGTTGGTTTGAACGAGAAGACCTGCCAGAACCAGAAGCCCATCGTCGAGTTGAAGCAGCGCGTCAAGACGGGCGAGATCATCGCGGACGGCGCGAGCACCCAGGAGGGCGAACTGTCCATCGGCAAGAATGTGCTTGTCGCATTCAACACCTTCGATGGCTACAACTTCGAAGACGCGATCGTGATCAGCGAGCGGTTGGTGAAGGATGATGTCTTCACCTCGATCCACATCGAGTCCTTTGAGGTGGAAGTACGCGAGACGAAGCTGGGTCGCCAAGAGTTCACCGCGGACATCCCCAATGTCTCCGAGTCCGCGCTGCGCAACCTCGACGAGCATGGCGTCATCCGTGTCGGTGCCCGCGTCGGCCCCGGCGACATCCTGGTGGGCAAGGTCAGCCCGAAGAGCAAGAGCGAACTTTCCCCGGAGGAAAAGCTCCTGCACGCGATCTTCGGACGCGCGGGCGAGGATGTGAAGAACGATTCGCTCGAGGTGCCCGCGGGCACCGAAGGCGTCGTGATCGCCGCGAAGAGTTTCAGCCGTCGCCAGCATCAGACGGATGACCAGAAGAAGGCGCTGAAGAAGCAGATCGCGGCCTTCGAGGCGGAAATGGATGCGAAGGCCATCACGCTCTTCAAGCAGATGGCTTCCGAGATCAATCGCATCACCGGCACGGACATGGTCGATCCATCGACCCGTCAGCGCGTCGGCGCGAGCGAAATCCCCGATGTCATCATCGAACAGATCGATGGCTTCCAAGAGAAGTGGATCAAGGGCTCGAAGGAGTCCCGAGATGACGCACTCGTGGCCTACAGCCAGTTCTGGCCGCGCATCCAGAAGCTGCGTCGCGAAAAGGAACGCCGGGTCAACCACATGCGTCGTGGCGATGAACTGCCATCGGGCGTGCTGGAAATGGTGAAGGTCTATCTTGCCACCAAGCGTCAACTGTCGGTGGGCGACAAGATGGCGGGTCGCCACGGCAACAAGGGCGTCATTGCCCGCATCGTTCCCGAGGCCGACATGCCATTCCTCGAGGACGGAACCCCCGTCGAAGTGCTGCTCAACCCACTCGGCGTACCAAGCCGAATGAATGTCGGGCAGATCCTCGAAACGCATCTGGGCTGGGCGGCGAAGGTCCTCGGCTTCCAGGCGGTCACCCCCGTGTTCGACGGCGCGACCGAGTCGGAGATTTTCCAGGCGATCCAAGAAGCCAACGCGCATGTCAATGAACGCGTCGCGTCGTTCGAGTCCACCCGAAAGAACGCGGGGTCTGCTCGGGAACTGCTGGCGCTGATGCCCGAAGACGGCAAGGTTCAGCTGTACGACGGTCGCACTGGCGAGGCATTCCACCAGCGCACTTCCGTGGGCTACATGTACCTGCTCAAGCTGCATCACCTCGTGGACGACACGATCCACGCTCGTTCCACTGGACCGTACAGCCTCATCACCCAACAGCCACTGGGCGGCACGGCACGCACAGGCGGCCAGCGCTT
>SYGP01000013.1 GCA_005799495.1 Planctomycetia bacterium | reverse complement strand
TGGCAACTTGGAGCAGCATTCTTTTACCGGCATTTGCTTGATGGGGATCCGGCCTCCAACACCCTTTCATGGCGATGGGTCGCAGGTCTGCAGACCGCGGGAAAAACCTACCTCGCTCCGCGATCAGCGCGACCGTCTCTTCATCATTCATCGCCATGCGCGCAAATGTCTCGCGGATGTCATGCGCGGCAAGCAGCGGATCCGGCTTTCCGTTCGGGCCCTCTGGATTCACATAGATCAGGCCCATCTGGACCGCCGCAAGAGGATTCTCCAGTTCGCGCTGACCCGTGTACCGCTCGTCCGCGAGCCACGCGCGTTCGCTGCCCCAATAGGTCGTGTCGGGTTCCCAGACATCGCTGCGACCGCCCCCGAATCCGAATGTCTTGAATCCCATGGATTCGAGCGCCACATTCCCTGCGAGGATCATGAGATCCGCCCACGAGAGACGCTTGCCGTACTTGCGCTTGATCGGCCACAGAAGCCGCCGAGCCTTGTCGAGGTTCACATTGTCCGGCCAACTGTTGGTCGGCGCGAAGCGCTGCATTCCCGAGCCCGCACCGCCGCGTCCGTCACTGATGCGGTAGGTGCCCGCCGCATGCCACGCCATGCGGATCATGAACGGACCGGAGTGACCGTAGTCCGCAGGCCACCACGGCTCGGACTTCGTCATGAGCACACGGAGATCGGCACACACCGCCGCGAGATCGAGTTGCATGAACTCCCTCGCGTAATCGAAGCCCGTTCCCATGGGATCGGACTTGGCGGAGTTGCGCGCGAGCGACGCGAGGTCCAATTGCTCGGGCCACCAATCGCGGTTGGTCGCTGCCTTCGCGGGGTCGCGTGTGAACGCCCCTCGAAAGGGACATGTGCCGCCCGTCGTCTTGACTTCCGTGTTCGGTGCGTTGATGGTGCTCATGGATGCAACCTTTCGTCGGTCGTTCAGCGTCCGTCCACTCGGTAGAAGCCGCGAGGATTGACCATGAAGTAGCAGTCGTACGGCTCGAGCGGGGGCAGGCGCATGAACGGCTTGCCCTGCTCATCGCGGTCCATCATGAAGAACCACATTTGCTCGGGGCGCCCACCCGAAGGCTTCTTGCGGATGCCTTCCTCGCGGACTTCGTTCACGAGGTGATCGACCCACTTCAGTTGAACGGCCTTGTCTGCAAACTCATCCCAGTCACCGTTCTTCTTGGCGGAGTACATGCGCGCCTTGAACTCGTCGAGCGAGATGCCCATCTTGCGTGCAATCGGCTCGGCGAGCCGTCGCTCCCACTCCTTCATCGTCTTCACTTCCTGCTCGATGTCAGTCATGTTGCCCGATGCGCCGCCCGACATCTGGTGATGCAGGATGATCGCGTTGGGGTAGGCGTAACTGTGTGGTGCGAGTGTCGCGATGGTCGCAGCCATGCTGGCGGCAAAGCTCTTCACCACGACATGCACGGGGGCATCACTCGTCTCGATGGCCTTGAGGATGCGGTAGCCCTGCATCACGCTGCCGCCAGGCGAATTGTTGATGACGATGAAGATCGGCGCCTTGCGATCCTGATTGTTGAAGTAGTCGATGCGGTCGCAGACATAGTCCGCGGTGCCGGTAATGATCGGCCCGTCGAGCGCAATCTTGCGGTCACTCACCGTCAGCACGCCGTTTTCAAAGGGGGTCGCGGTGTAGGTGATCGGTGATGTGACCAGGTCTCGGAGCTTGTCGGTGCCATCTCTTTCCTGCAGGAGCGCAGCGGATGTTCGCGCTTGAATCTCTGCGCGGACCTGCTCGTCTGCCATCTTCGACTGATCGGCCTTGCGCTTCTCTGCTGCGAGCAAGTTGTCCGCCGCAATCGTCTCTTGCTCTCGGCGGGTGTCTGCCAACTTCGCGCGGTGCTTGATGTCCATCAGATCCTGCGCAGAGCGGATGCGGTCCATTTCCGCCTTGTTCGCGGCGAGTTCACTTTCGACCTTCGTCTGCGCGAGCGCCTGTGCCTGCTTCATCTTCTCCAACTCCGCCGCATTGCTGGCCATTTCACTGCGCAGTGTCGCGTCGCGCAGCGCGGCAGCTCGCTGCAGGGAATCGAGCTTCGTCTTGTCGGGCTCCGCTTGCGAGTTCTGCCTTGCGGTCGTGAGGGCCAATTCGGTTTCCAGCTTCGTCTTCTCCGCACGCAGAGTCGCGAGTTGCGCGTTCAACTCCTGCTCCCGGAGCTCCGCCTGCTGACGAAGGCGCTTGATCTCCGCTTCCGTCGAGTCTGGAGCGGGGGCAGCGGGAGCCGCTGCGGTCGCGGCTGGCGCGGTGGGTGTGCCGTTGCCTTGAGCATCGGTTGGTTTCTTCGATGTCTCGTCCGTCCGAGCCATGCTCGCGCAGGCAATGAGCGCGGGCATGGTGAGCGAGGCGATAATCACCTTTCGAAAGTGTGGCATCATTTCTCCTTGGTTGGGGAACCTGGGTGGATTTGTTCGGATCGTCAAACCGAGGACGAATGGTACGCAGCGGGGGGTGCAGTCGCCGAGGGAGACAGGCAGTCCCCGATATTCAGGTCGCGTGTCCCGGGGCCATCCATCGAGGACAATCCAACGGAATGCTCCACCGAGCCGCCCAACTCCGAATCCTCGTTTTTGCTGGAGCGGTTGCTTTGGGAGCTTTGTCCCTGGGAGTTTCTTTGGGAGTTCTGACTGGATCGCCCGTCACGCCACCGGTTGACGCGCCGATCACGGACGCCGCACCAGCTCCAGTTGCTGCGTCACCCACGGATCCCAGCGCGAACGATCGCGCGGCAGCTTGGCGTACAGCGGCCGAATACTCGCGATCGGCGGGAGGCGAGTTTCTCTTCGTGATGCAAGATGGAAAGGTCATCTTCGAGGATGGACTTGCCGGGTGGAGCCGTTCCCGTCCGCACCCGCTTGCGAGTGGTACGAAGAGCTTCACAGGCGTCGCTGCGATGCTGGCAGTCCAGCAGGGACTCTTCGCGCTCGATGACAAGGTGAGCGACACGATCACGGAGTGGCAGTCCGATCCACGCAAGCGCGAGATCACTGTTCGCCAGCTCCTGACACTGTCGAGTGGGCTCGAAGCGGATACAGCCGCGGACCGCAAGCGGACTCGCACAATCGCGACGGGGAATGCAGTCGAGCGTCTTCTCGCTGCGGCCGAGCAGCGTGATGACTTCCACGCGCAGGCAGTTCAGGCGCCCATGGTTCACAACCCCGGCGAGCGCTTCGACTATGGAGCCAACCACTTCTTCGCCTTCACGGAGTTCCTTGAACGCACACTCCGCTCGCGCGGCATCGCACCCGCGACCGCGTGGGCGTGGTACGAGAAGAACCTGTTCGATCCCATCGGCATGCAGGTGGCGCGCGTGGGGCGCGATCGGAAGGGGCACGCGCAGGTCGCGGGCGGCGCGTCACTCAGCGCCCAGGAATGGGCAAAGTTCGGTGAGTTTGTGCGGCTCGGTGGTCGCGTTCGCGCGGCGAGCGGAAGCGATGTGGAACTGCTCCGCACTGACCTGCTGCATCAGTGTTTCGAGCCATCGAAGCGCAATGATCGCTACGGGCTGACATGGTGGCTTGGACCGCGTGGCGCACCGAAGGACTTGCCGGCGGTCTGGATGGCCGCAGGGCTTGGCAAGCAGCGTCTCTATGTCGTGCCATCGGTGCGCATGGTGGCCGTGCGCTTCGCTCCTCTCCACAGTGAGCGAAGTAAGTTCAGCGACACACGCATGCTGACGCTGCTCCTCGACGCGCTTGGTGAGCAGCCCATTCCATTTGGTGATGTCAGTGCGCGCGGCGCAAACGACTGATGCTCTGACGACTCACGGCTTCGGGAGCGGTGGAGCCTCGGGCTCAATCTCCGGAGAGTCTGCAGGGGCGTAGGCATCCTCCTGGCTCGGCGCGCCGCTTGCCGTCTGCGTGCCACCCGATGTCGGCTCAGGCACAGAGCGAAGCGGTTCGTTGCCCGTTCCAAACATGGTGGAACGCGATCGACCCATGAGCAGATCGTTCATCATCGCCTCGCCAAGATCGCTTGTGACGACATGAACGGAGATGGGAACCGCAGCTGCTGACTCCGTGTATCCCGTGCAATCGCCAACCGACTGCCACACGATCTCGCCGCTCGGGGCGTGATAGAGCTGCAGCACCATGTTCATGTTGGTCCAGTCGGATCGGACGATGGTCAGTCCGAGCGGATTGAAGCGCGTCGCGTTACTGATGTTGATCCACGCAATCGTGCCGAGGAAGAAGTAGTCCAGTCCGGTTGCCTTCCCAAGCGCCGCCAAGTCTTCGGCGAGGAGAATGCCCGTGTTGTTCGCATGGTCGAGCAGTCGATGCAAATCGCGTGACTTGCCGGCGCGTACGGCGAGAGCCAAGGTTGTTGGTCCAGTCAGCACCGTTGCGTTGGGGCATGTGCGATGCAGCCCAATCCGAACGGCGTCGGATGCGAAAGCGCCAAGTCCACGCAGGGGGGCGCCCGGGGAGACGCCTTGCAGCGTGCCCACTCGCGGTGGTTGCGCGGTGAGGATCGCGCGCGCACCGCCATCGCGCTCCAGCACCGAGTTTGCGTAGATCGCGGAACGGGTATGGGCGCCCATCTTCACCGATGCCTCGCCGCAGCTCAAACAGGTCACCGAAGCAATCAAACTGAGGAGGGCTGCCATGGGGAACCGATTCATTCGGCTCAAATGTATTGTCTCGCGGCCTTTGTTCCTCGGCCGATTTGGTCGAGCGGTTTTATTATAGTTCAGGATACAAAACAACACTTAGAGCATTGGGTTCTTGGTTGCACGCATCATGATCGGGCGCTCGAACGGCTCGCTTCAACTCGGAACATACATCCGCGTTTTTGAAGTGATTTCGCCGATGGTTGGTGTCCGATGCAATTTTCGATTTGATCCCTTCAGTTCAGGTCTGGCATTCGTTGCGGCTCCATCTCACGCCCCCTAACATTCATTTCTGACCGACATTGTGAAAAAAATCACGAAGTCATCCACCTGTTTCCCTGCAAGAGCCTGCCCTGCTGAACGCCGCTTCCACTGCCTCTCTCACCAAGCCCCATGAGCCGATTCCTCTTTCCCCGCTGGACGAACGCGATCTTGCCCTTCATCCTCGTCACGGGCGCGATCATGCCCCTGTACGCCGTGCTGGTCGTTGCATACGGGTTCAGCCCCAAGACAATTGACGCGGGGTACATGCCGACGCAGCCAGTGCCCTATAGCCATGCGCTCCATGTCGGCAAGCTTGGCTTGGACTGTCGGTACTGCCACACAACGGTCGAGCGAACATCCTTCGCCGCAGTGCCGCCCACGCAAACCTGCATGAACTGCCACACGCAGATTCACCGTGAGAGTCCAAAACTGGCGGAGGTCCGCAGTTCCTATGAGACGGGAATGCCCATCGAATGGGTCAAGGTGCACAAGCTTCCCGACTACAGCTACTTCAATCATGCCGCGCATGTGAACCGCGGTGTCAGTTGTGTGGAGTGCCATGGGCGCGTGGATCAGATGGAAGTGGTCTATCGCCATTCGCCTCTCGCGATGGGTTGGTGCCTCGAGTGCCACCGCGATCCGATCGACCGACTTCGACCCGTTTCGCAGATCACCAATCTCGCGTGGGATCAGCGGACGGAAATGACTCGTGAACAACGCGAGGCGCTTGCCACGCAATACCACATCAATCCAAGCGAGAACTGCTCGACATGTCATCGATGAAGAAGACTTACTGGCGCAGCGTCGACGATCTCACTGAATCGTCTGAGTTCCGCGATTGGATGCACCGAGAGTTCCCCGATGGGGCTTCGGAGCATGTTCCGTCGGACGATCGGCGCACCTTCCTGAAGGTGATGGGTGCATCGTTCGCGCTCGCGGGTCTGGGGATCGCAGGGTGTCGGCGTTGGCCCGAGACGAAGATCGTTCCTGCGGCGAATCAGCCGGCGAATCGAATCCCCGGTGTGCCGGTGACGTACTGCAGTTCATGGGATTTTGCCGGCTTCGGTCAGCCGCTGTTGGTCAAGAGTTACGACGGTCGCCCGATCAAGCTCGACACGAATCCCGCGCATCCCTGGGGTGGCGCTGGCATTTCCGCCGTCGCGCAGGCTCAGGTGCTGTCGCTGTACGACCCAGAAAGAAGCCGTCAAGTGCTGTCCAAGGGGGTCGCCTCTTCGTACGAACCATTCGTCACATTCCTTGCGAACACCTCGCGAGAGCTGAAGCAGAAGGGCGGGCAGGGGCTCGCGGTCCTGTGCGGCGCAGCGAGTGGCCCGACCCACGCCGCCACGATCGCGCGTGTGCGCGCGACCTTTCCGAAGGCAACGATCGTGGAGTGGGAGGCGCTTGGACGCGACAATGCAATCGTCGGAACGGAAGCTGCATTCGGTGCGCCCATGCGCGCGCTGCCTGCGTTCGACAAGGCGAAGGTGATCGTGTCGCTCGGCGACGACTTCCTCTACGGAAACCCCGACGCGCCTCAGTGGGCGAAGCGTTGGGCCGTTGGCCGCTCGATCGATGCGGCCGATCCGAAGGCGCAGGAAGTTGCTCGCCTGTATGTGATCGAACAGGGACTCACCTCGACGGGCATGTGCGCGGACGAGCGCATCGCCACGCGGCTTGCGTTCATGCATGTGGCCGCAGCCATCATCGCCGACGCGGTCGGTGTGGGCAGTGACTCCGCCGAACTTCGTGCAGCGTTGACCGCGGCGAACTCGAGCGCGGCGGCAAGCTCCCTTCGCGAGGGTCGCGGACAGAAGGTGTTCGACGCGCTGATTTCGGACCTGAAGGCGAACCGCGGGCGTTCGGTGGTGACCGCGGGTGCGACCGCATGCGAAGCGACGCACGCGCTCGTCGCCGCCATCAACCGTGCGCTCGGCAATGAGGGATCGACCGTCACGCTGCTTGCGGAAATGCAGGGCGCATCGATGCCCGCGATGCAGATGCTGTGCAAGTCGATGGAAGCGGGCGAAGTCGACACGCTGTTCATCCTTGGCGTGAACCCCGTGTACGCGGCGCCGGCGGACTGTGATTTCGGCGGCGCGCTCAAGAAGGTTGCGAGAGTGGTTCATCTGGGGCTGCACGCGGATGAAACCGCGCGGCACCCCGGCGTCACATGGCACATTCCTCAGGCGCACTTCCTCGAGTGCTGGTCGGATACACGAAGCTTCGATGGAACGATCGCCGTTCAGCAGCCGCTGATTCTTCCGATGCTCGCGCAAGGGCAGGGCGGTCGCAGCGTCGACGAACTGCTCGCGGAACTCGTGGGCGATGGTCCAACCGATGGCGAAGAGATGGTGAAGAGCACGCATCAGTCCCTCGCGGCCGTCGGCGCGGGCGGGCCTTCCTTCGCAGAGATCTGGCGCAAGACGCTCGACCGCGGCTTCGTCGAAGGGTCGTCGCTGCCGTCGGTTCCTGCGCCTCCGATGCGCAACGCGGAGATTGCGAAGACGCTCGCGGGCTGCGCGTGGGAGTGCGACAGCGCCAAGGGCGTTGAAGTGGCGTTCCTCCGCGACATGAAGGTGTGGGATGGACGCTTCGGTTGCATCAGCTGGATGCAGGAACTGCCGGACCCCGTGACCAAGATCACTTGGGACAACGCGCTGCTGATGAGCCCCAAGACTGCGGATGACTTGAAACTCAAGCGCGGTCAGATGGCGGCGGTGACCGTGCAGGGACGCACGCTCGAAGCGGTCGCATGGCCCGTACCAGGATGGTCGGACGGTTCGGTTGGCATCAGCCTCGGGTACGGGCGAAGCGGCGCGGGTGTTGGGCTCGTCGCATCGGAGGCGGGATTCAACGCGAACCGAATTCGCACGGCCGGTGCGCCGGACTGGACAACCGCCACTTCGATCACTGCAACGGGTGCGACCTACACCGTGGCGCACACGCAAGATCACGGCGCCGCGGATGCGCTGAACACATCCGTCCCGCTGCAAGGGGTTCAAGATCGCTTGCCGACGCTCGTGCGCGAAGCGACGCTCGACGAGTACCGAACTCATCCAGACTTCGCACGCCACCGCACGCATGTCGCGTCGCGGCTGTCGTTGTGGTCGGAGAACAACCTCGAGGGCGCGCAGTTCCGATGGGCGATGGCGGTCGACCTGTCGAAGTGCACGGGGTGCAGCGCATGCGTCACCGCGTGCCAAGCCGAAAACAACATCCCCGTTGTTGGCAAGGACATGGTCCTGCGCGGGCGTGAGATGTTCTGGATCCGTATCGATCGCTACTTCAAGGGAGCGAACGCCGCGAGCCCCGAGGGTTTCGCGCTGCAGCCCGTCGCCTGCATGCACTGCGAGAATGCGCCGTGCGAGCAGGTCTGTCCGGTCGCTGCCACGGTGCACGATCAGGATGGACTGAACTCGATGGTCTACAACCGCTGCATCGGTACGCGGTACTGCAGCAACAACTGCCCCTACAAGGTGCGTCGGTTCAACTTCTTCGACTACCACCGTCGCGAAGTCAGCCGTGAAGAAGGCATCGCGAAGGTGAAGCCTGAGTACTACGTGGAGGAGGGTCCCGATGTGTGGCTGCGCATGCAGTTCAACCCTGAGGTGACCGTGCGCATGCGTGGCGTGATGGAGAAGTGCACCTTCTGCACGCAGCGCATTCAGGCGGCGCGCATCAAGGCCAAGAACGACTGGGCGCGCGCGGGCGGCACGGCGAGTGGCCAGAAGCAGTTCTCGATCCCGGATGGCACGATCCAGACGGCGTGCCAGCAAGCATGCCCCACGGGTGCGATCACCTTCGGCGACTTGAATGTGGCTGACAGCGCGGTGAGCAAGCTGCACCGGAGCAGTCGGTCCTATCAGATGCTGGAGGAACTCAACACGAAGACGCGACTGCAGTACCTCGCGCGTGTGACGAATCCCGCGCTCCCACGCGAGTCCGGAAGCGGCTCCGGCGGGCATGGCTCCGGCGGTCACGACAGCGATCACGGCAACGGTCACAGCAACGGAAACACCAAGGGCTGATCCATGGCGAGCCATTCATCCATGCCATCCAAGCCGTCCATGCACCTCTCTTCTGCCACCAAGGGTTTTGTCGACACGGACAACACGGAGCAGCCCATCGGTGGGCGCGCGCCGCTCGTGCTGAACATGCACCGGTTTGGCGAAGTGACCCATCAGGTCTGCCGCGTCGCCGAGAGCAAGCCACCGCTTGCCTGGTATGTGGCGTTTGTGATCTGCCTTGGAATGCTCGGGTTCCTCGGCATCTGCGTCAACTACCTGATCTTCACGGGTGTCGGCGTTTGGGGGCTCAACAATCCGGTGATGTGGGCATACGACATCACGAACTTCGTCTTCTGGGTCGGCATCGGTCACGCAGGCACGCTCATCTCGGCGATCCTCTTCCTCTTCCGGCAGAAGTGGCGTACGGGCATCAATCGGTTTGCGGAGGCAATGACCATCTTCGCGGTCATCTGCGCCGGACTCTTCCCAGGCATCCACGTCGGTCGTGTGTGGCTGGCCTACTGGCTGTTCCCGCTGCCGAACTCGATGGAGATGTGGCCGCAGTTCCGCAGCCCGCTGCTGTGGGACGTCTTCGCCGTCAGCACGTACTTCACCGTGTCGCTCGTCTTCTGGTACATCGGCATGGTTCCCGATCTCGCGACGCTCCGCGACCGTGCGAAAGGCAAGTTCCAGCAGTTTGCCTATGGGCTCGCGGCGATCGGCTGGCGCGGTTCGATGCGCCATTGGCACCGCTACGAAGTCGCGTATCTGCTGCTCGCTGCGCTTGCGACGCCGCTCGTGCTCTCCGTGCACAGCGTGGTGTCCTTCGACTTCGCGGTCAGTCAGGTGCCCGGTTGGCACACCACCATCTTCCCACCGTACTTCGTCGCGGGCGCGATCTTCTCCGGATTCGCGATGGTGGTTTCACTCGCCGTTCCCGCGCGCGAACTGTTCGGCCTGAAGGACCTGATCACCCTTCGGCATCTCGACAACATGAACAAGATCATCCTCCTCACCGGATGCATGGTGGGCTACGCGTATTCGATGGAGTTCTTCATCGCGTGGTACTCGGGCGCGATGTATGAGAAGTTCGCCTTCGTCAACCGTGCCTTCGGACAGTATTGGTGGGCGTATTGGATTATGGTGAGCTGCAACGTCATCACGCCGCAGCTGTTCTGGTTCAAGAAGGTGCGAACGAGCATCCCCCTGATGTTCATCCTCAGCATCTTCGTGAATGTGGGCATGTGGTTCGAGCGGTTCGTGATCATCGTGACGAGCCTCGCCAACGACTTCCTGCCGTCGAGCTGGGACCAGTTCGTCCCGACTTGGGTTGACATTGGAACGATGGTCGGCGCGTTCGGTCTGTTTGGTGTGCTGTTCCTGCTGTTCTGCCGCTATCTGCCGATGATCGCCATCGCCGAAGTGAAGGCGGTCATGCCCGAGGCGGATCCGCATGCGCACGGAGCACATGCACATCACGGCGGTCCGCACGACAGTCATGCTGGGCATGGCGTGCCGAGCGGAGCGATGCCGGCCTTGCGTGATCCGCGATCCTCGGAGGGACAGCCATGAGCACCTTGACCGCACCAAAGGTGGACGCACCGTCCACAACGGCGACAACGGCCCCGTTCGGATTGATGGCGGAGTTCCGCACGCCTGCGGAGATCATGGATGCCGCCAAGCGCGTTCACGCGGCGGGCTATCGGTACTGGGATTGCCATGTGCCCTTCCCGGTCCACGGACTCGACAAGGCGATGGGGGTGCGACGCACGATCCTGCCCGTGCTGGTTTTCGGCGCGGGTGCGACGGGCGCGCTCGTCGGTTTCTGCCTGCAGGCGTTCGCGAACGCGGCGAGTTTCTCGATCTGGGCCCTCGTGTGGGTGACGGGCTATCCCTTCCTCATCTCGGGCAAGCCGCTGATGTCCGTGCCTGCGTGGATTCCCGTGATCTTCGAACTCACGATTCTCCTGTCCGCGCTTTCCACTGTGGGACTGATGCTGCTGATGAACAACCTGCCGCGCCTTTCGCATCCTCTGCTCGCCAACAATCGTTTCCGACGCGCGAGTGATGACCGCTTCTTCGTGGTGATCGAGGCGCGCGATCCGAAGTTCCTCCGCTCGAAGACGGAGGCGTTCCTGAAGTCGCTTGGTGCCTCGCATGTCGAGGTGGTGGAGGACCGCTGATGCCGCGGATCATCGTCTACACGCTGTTGATCCTGGGATTGCTGCTGCTGTTGCCGCCGGTCATCGCCGCGAACGCCCGTTCGCGACCGAATCCCAACCGACCGATCAACATCATCCAGGACATGGATCTTCAGGCGAAGTTCCTGCCTCAGTCCGAGAACGACCTGTTCGCCGACAAGCGTTCGCAGCGACCTGCGGTGTTGGGGAGTGTGGCGCGCGGCGAGGCGTACCTCGATGCGCATCTGAACGATGGCGTCGTGGATGGTCAGTGGGCAACAACGCTCCCCTCGCAGTTCACACTCGACGCAAAGCTGCTGCTTCGTGGACAGGAACGCTTCAACATCTATTGCACGCCTTGCCATGGTTACACGGGCGCGGGCAATGGCACGGTGAACCAGCGTGCCATGGAACTCGTCGCGAACGCCGAAGGTCCCGTGAACGGAACGGTCTGGGTGGCGGCCAAGAGCCTGCACGACCCGACCGTCACGATCCAGCCTGTCGGTCAGATCTTCAACTCGATCACGCATGGAGTCCGCAACATGGCCGGTTATGGATCGCAGGTTCCCACGGAAGATCGTTGGGCCATCGTCGCGTATGTGCGAGCGCTCCAGATCAGCCAGAACGCTTCGATGGATGATGTGCCCGCGGACAAGCGGGGAGGTCTCTGAACATGGCATCGACCTTCGCTCCCACCGCTGACCTCTCGGACCGAAGCGTGCTCGGCGATTCACGGCTCGTGCGCGTTTCGCAGGTTGCGCTTCTCGTGGCATTCGCGTGTGCGATCGGTGCGGGACTCTTTGCAGCGCGCAGCGTGGATGCACACACCGTCGCCATGGTGTGGCTGCAGAACGGCATCTTTGTTCTCACGCTTTCGCTCGGATCTCTTTTCTTCCTGCTCATCCAGCACATCACCAGCGCCGGATGGGGCATTGCGGTGCGGCGTGTCGCGGAGGCGCACGCAGCGAATCTCCGGTGGCTTTGGATCGTTCTTCTCCTGCCCATGTTGTGGCTGCACTTCTCGCACCGCGAGTGGGCGGGTTACGGTCACGGCCTCGCGTTGATCTGGCCGTGGGCGGATATGGAGCATCTTGCGGCAGCGCACCCGGCAGAGGCCGCCATCGTTTCCGCCAAGAACGCCTACCTGAACACGCAGTTCTTCCTGATCCGTGCGGTGGCGTACTTCGCCCTGTGGGCGGGCATCGCGCACTGGTTCGTGTCCACTTCGCGCGCCCAGGACGCGTCGGGTGATCAGGCACTTTCGCGCAAGATGCGCACCTTCGCTGGTCCGGCACTCATCGTGTATGCGCTCACGACGACCTTCGCGGCGTTCGATTGGATCATGTCGCTCTCGCCCGCATGGTTCAGCACGATGTTCGGGGTGTACTTCTTCGCGGGAACATGCGCGGCCGGCTTCTCGATGGTGGCGTTCACATGCTTGCGGATGCAATCGCTCGGCTACCTGCGAGGGGTGATCACGGGTGAGCACTATCAGGATCTCGGCAAGATGATCTGGGCGTTCGGCATCGTGTTCTGGGCGTACATCGCCTTCAGCCAGTACATGCTGATCTGGTACGGCAACCTGCCGGAGGAGACCGTCTGGTTCCTTGCGCGGCAGGTCGGTGACTGGTCGTGGGTCAGTGTCGCGCTGCTCTTCGGACATTTCATCATTCCGTTCGTCCTGTTCATCTCGCGCTGGACGAAGCGCTGGAAGGCCACGCTGGCATTCGGCTGCATCTGGATGCTCGCCTTCGCTTGGCTCGACATCTACTGGCTCGTGGTGCCTGTCGTGCCATCGGATGTCGCGACATTCACGACCTATGAAGCGCTCGCCGCCGCCTATGAGGGCACCACCACGGGACTGTCAAACCCGCTCAACTTCCTCATGCTCGGTGCGCTGCTTGGGCTGACCGTCGGACTCACGGCGCGACGATTGTCCAAGGGCGCGCTCGTGTGCCGCCGCGATCCGCGCTTTGAGGAGAGCCTCCGATTCGAGAACATCTGACCTCGCCCCGCCGGCCAGACGCAGAACGACTTCAACATCGCACACGCATCACACGACCCATGGCACAGACAGAAACAACCCAACCGCAGATGATGGACGATCCCGAAGCAGGACAGACCTGGGTGGTGTCGCTCGCGGGCGTCATCATCCTCTCGGTGCTCGTGATTGCCACCTGCGTGTTCTTCTTCCGCTTCGAGAACAAGGAAGTGGACGAAAAGGTCGTGATGCCTGCCAACGCCTGGTCTCAGGGCATGCGTCTGGAGCAGGAGGGCGAACTCGCCAAGTACCAGAAGTACTCCGTGGCGGCGCCCGATGGCTCGATGCAACCACGAATCCGCATTCCGATCTCGCGCGCGATGGAGATCGTGACCGAGCGAGGCGTCGCTGCACCAGCTGCAAAGTGATGATCCAGCGAACACCCAACCTCTGCACCAGCCGAACCGTGCGCCATGCGCTCGGCGTGGCTGTCGCTGCTCTGGCGGTGTGGACGGCCGATGCGGCCTCGCAGCAGATGTCGATGCCTGCGCATGCGCCCGGGCAGGCCCCGATCTCTGCCGAGGGCGTTGCGCCTGAACTCGAAGGCGTCACGATCATCGAACACCTCGGCGACCGCGTTCCACTGGAGACCGCTTTGGTTCTCGATGATGGTTCCACCACGACGCTCGGTGAACTGCTGAAGTCCGGTCGACCCCTGATGCTGCACATGGGCTACTACAAGTGCCCGATGCTGTGCACGCTCGTGCTGAACGAGGCGATTCGATCGCTGCAGAAGGTGGATCTCTCCATCGGACGCGACTTCGACCTGGTGTCGATCTCCGTGAATCCGCAGGAGTCGTGGGAACTCGCGGGCGCGAAGAAGAAGGGTTACATCGCAGAGTACGAGCGAGCGGGCAGCGACCGCGGCGTTCACTTCCTGACCGCCGTCCAAAGCGAGCAGGGGGCGCTTGCTCCCGCGCAGATCGCCGATGCGGTGGGTTTCCAGTACCGACGGCTGCCCGATGGCGAGTACTCGCATCCCGCGATGCTCGCGATGGTCGCGGCGGACGGACGCATCGTGCGCTACCTCTACGGCGTCAAGTTTGAACCGGCCACGATGAAGATGGCGATCGTCGAGGCTGGCGAGGGGCGTATTGGAACTCCCCTCGATCGATTCATCCTGTGGTGCCACCAGTACGACGCGTCGTCACAGGGTTATGTGGTCTTTGCTTTCCGTCTCATGCAGGTCGGTGGTGCCATCACCGTGGTCGTGATCGCCTCCGGGCTCCTTGTTCTCTTCCTGCGCGGCACTCGCGCCGCGGCACTTGCTCCGCAGAGCGACGGCGCCTTGCCTCCCACTTCTGCGCCTCGCCCCTCCTAGGATTCCCCATGCTGTCGATCGCCTCAATGCTGATTGCCCAAGCCGCCGCGCCTACGGCGACTCCCGCTGACTTCTGGCTCCCATCGGGCGCGAGCAACCATGTCGCGGGAGTGGACACAATGTTCCACTGGATCAACTACATCTGCTACTTCTTCTTCGTTCTTGTCGTCGGCATGATGGTGGTCTTTGTCTGGAAGTACCGAGCCAAGGAGGGTTCGAAGATCCGCCTCGACGGACTGACCCACCATCAGGGACTCGAGTTGTCCTGGACGATCATTCCGCTGCTCATCTGCATCGGCATCTTCTTCTTCGGTTTCCGCGGCTTCGTGGATCTCACCACGCCCCCGAAGAATTCCTTTGATGTGAATGTGACCGCGTTCAAGTGGGGGTGGACTTTCAAGTATCCCAACGGTGCGCAGTCCGACAACCTCGTGGTGCCTGCGGGTCGCCCTGTGCGCCTCGTGATGCGCTCCAACGATGTGCTGCATTCCTGCTACATCCCTGCCTTTCGCGTCAAGCGAGACCTGGTGCCGGGGCGCTTCAGCACGCTCTGGTTCCAGAGTGATGTGCCGACCGGGCTCGACGAATCGAAGGGCTACCACCTCTTCTGCACCGAATACTGCGGGACAGGGCACAGCAACATGAACCGCAAGGTGCTCGTGCTCGAGCAGCCTGAGTTCGATGGCTGGCTGACCAAGCAAGCCGCGTGGCTCGACGAAATCCCCGATGAGGAGTTGTACTTCAAGGCGGGGCCGAAGCTGTACGCACGATGCCAGCAGTGTCACTCGATCGATGGCACCGCGGGACTGGGCCCGTCGTGGAAGGGCATTTGGGAGCGCGTCAGCAACCCGACCGGCAGCTCGGCGTTCACCGATGGGAAGTCCTATGCGGATCTGATCGGGCCGGGCAAGGAGTATGCGACACCAGAGGATTACATCCGCGACTCCATCTACAACCCCGGCAAGCATCTGGTCGCCCCCTACGGCAATGTCATGCCGACATTCAAGGGGCAGTTGAACGACCGCGGCGTGGAAGCGGTCATCGGCATGATGAAGCATCTGGATGAGTTTGATGCCAAAGGCGCTTGGACGAAGTCCGTGCCCGTGGCGACGAAGTAAGGAACATTTCGAAGTTCGATTCCATTGGAGAGGTTTTCGATGAGCACAGTCACAGCACCAAGACCGCACGCAGTCGACCATGTCGATGTCCCCGACAATTACCTGACGCACTCGCGCGGATTCCTGTCCTGGATCCTGACGCTCGACCACAAGCGGATCGGCGTGATGTACATGGGTGCCGTGCTGGTCTCGTTCTTCGTGGGCGGCACCTTCGCGCTCCTGCTGCGAACCGAGCTGCTGACGCCCGGACGCACCATCGTCAGCGCGGACACCTACAACCAGTTCTTCACGCTGCACGGCGCGATCATGGTGTTCCTCGTGATCATCCCGAGCATCCCCGCCGCGCTCGGCAACTTCGTTCTGCCGATCATGCTCGGCGCCAAGGACGTGGCGTTCCCTCGGCTCAACCTCTTCTCGTTCTGGCTGTGGCTCGCGGGCGCAGGGTTCACGCTCTACTCGCTCGCTGCGGGCGGCTTCGATACGGGGTGGACCTTTTATACGCCGTACTCGACCACGACCACGACTGGTGGAGTGATCCCCGTGCTCACGGGTGTGTTCATCCTCGGCTTCTCCTCGATCTTCACCGGGCTGAACTTCATCGTCACGGTGCACAAGCTGCGGCCGCCAGGCATGACCTGGTTCCGGATGCCGCTCTTCCTGTGGGCGCTGTATTCGACGGCGATCATCCAAGTGCTCGCCACGCCTGTGCTGGCAATCACGCTGTGCCTTCTCATCGTGGAGCGCCTGCTGAACATCGGCATCTTCAACCCATCGATGGGTGGGGATCCCGTGCTGTACCAGCACTTCTTCTGGTTCTACAGCCACCCAGCGGTCTACATCATGATCGTGCCCGCCATGGGCATCATCAGCGAACTCATTGCCGTACACGCGCACCGACAGATCTTCGGCTATCGATTCATCGCTTTCTCATCGATCGCCATCGCGATGTTCTCCTTCCTTGTGTGGGGACACCACATGTTCACCTCGGGGCAGAGCGGCCTGATGAACACCATCTTCTCGCTGATTTCCTTCAGCGTGGCGATCCCGTCTGCGGTCAAGACTTTCAACTGGACGATGACCCTGTACAAGGGGACCATCTCGCTGACCGCGCCGATGATGTACGCGCTCGCGTTCCTCTTCCTGTTCACCATCGGCGGTCTCACGGGCATCCATCTGGCGACACTGAACACCGACGTACACCTGCACGACACCTATTTCGTCGTTGCGCACTTCCACTATGTGATGATGGGCTCAGCCCTGATTGCAATGATCGGTGGGCTGCACCATTGGTGGCCGAAGATGACGGGCAAGATGTATGACGAGAAGTTGGCGATCGCTGGCTGCATCATCATCTTCATCGGCTTCAATCTGACCTTCTTCACGCAGTTCATGCTCGGAAGCCAAGGCATGCCGCGCCGTTACTACGACTACCAGCCTGAGTTCCAGGTGTATCACGTGATCTCCACGATCGGCTCGTACATCATGGGCATCGGGTTCCTCACCACGGCGGTCTGCTTCGTCCAGAGCCTCCGAAGCGGCGCGCCGGCGCCGGCGAATCCGTGGGGCGGTCGCAGCCTGGAGTGGCAGTGCACATCGCCGCCACCGCACGACAATTTCAAGACCACCCCGCGAGTCGGCAATCCATATGACTTCTCGATGCTTCAGTGGAACCCGGCAGAGAAGGGCTACGACGTTGACCCCGCGCGCGAGGCAGCAGCGTTTGCCGCCGAGATGCAGGGCGAACATGCACGAGGGCACGTATGACCCAGATCACCGCACAACCGCAAGTGAGCGTGCATGCGAGCGGACATGCCCACGCCGACGATCACCACTCGGGTGAGCATTCGAAGTACCCGTTCCTCGCGCACCACTTCGAGACGCCCGCGCAGCAGTTCGATAGCGCGAAGCTCGGGATGTGGCTCTTCCTTGCGACGGAAGTCCTGTTCTTTGGCGCACTGTTCGTCGCCTATGCGGTGCTCCGAAGCCGATTCCCGGAGGTGTTCTCCTACGCCAGTCACTACCTCGACACGATGATGGGTGGCGTCAATACCTGCGTGCTGATCGTTTCGAGCCTCACGATGGCACTGGCGGTTTACTTTGCGCAGCGCGGCAAGAGGTTCGCCCTCATCCTGTGCCTCTGGCTGACGATGGGCGGCGCGGTGGGGTTCCTTGTCATCAAGTACTTCGAATACACGCACAAGATCCACGAGAACCTCGTCTGGGGCCCATCGTTCTACGTGCCGCCCCACAACCACGAGGGAGAAGTTGAAGCAGTGGTGTTGGGGAAGGCTCCTGCACCGACGGCGAACCCAGTGCCAGCACCAACCGATCCGAGTGCGACGGGGCTCGTGTCGCTTGCCGCGCGCCCTCCGGCCGATGCGTCTGCGATCAAGCCAGCCCAGGCGGGGCCGAAAGGCCTCGGCGTGTGGAGTGCCCCAACCGCGGCGGCTGCAGTCGCCATGGAACCGCAAGATCCGATCCCGGCAGAGGCCCCATCGGATCACTTGGCGGATCCCAAGTTGCCGCCGAACACTCATCTCTTCTTCGCGATTTACTACGCGATGACCGGCCTCCACGGTATCCATGTCGTGGTGGGCATGATCGTCATCGGCATGCTGATCTTCCGCGCGACCCGCGGCGACTTCGGCCCCAACTATTACACGCCCGTCGACCTCGTGGGGCTCTACTGGCACATCGTCGACTTGGTGTGGATCTTCCTCTTCCCGCTCTTCTACCTGATCCACTGATCGAATCGCCAGCCGCAACCGACTCGGAGCAACCGCATGGCTCACTCACACACTTCAACACACGGCGACGCGCACGCGCACGCAGGTGATCACCCTCTCGTGGGACACCTCGTTCCCGTCAGCACGCTGCTGTTCACTGCTTTCTCACTGCTGGTGTTGACCGTCATCACCGTGGCGGTCCGTTACATCGACATCGGCGAATTCAACATCTGGGTCGCCATCGGCATCGCAGTGGTGAAGGCCGCGCTTGTGGCGACCTTCTTCATGCATCTTCGCTGGGACCGTCCGTTCAATGTGTTGGTGTTCGTGGGCTGCTCCCTCTTCGTGATCCTCATGATGGCGTTCTGCGTCCTTGACACCGGGCAGTACCGCGATAGCCAGTACACGGGCAACCCACCAGTTGCGCAGCAGACGCTCGATGCGAATGCGCCCGGCGCGCCCGTCGCGCAAATGAAGGAAGAGATCAATCCCTGACCGCGCCGCGGTCTCGGTTGATCACTCATCGTGGCCGCACTCGAAGAACGCGATCCCTTCAACTCAGCGCTCTCGCGCGAACGCGCATCCCGCATGGGCATGTGGTTGTTCGTGCTGGTCGTTGGGCTTCTCTTCGCGGCAGCGCTGCTCGGTTACGCGGTCGTGCGCGTGAGTCCCTCGGCAGGCCGCGAGTGGCGACCGGAAGGAACGACTGGACTGCCTTGGACCCTGCTGGCAAGCACGATCGCACTGCTCGCATCGAGCTTGGCGCTGCACCGTTCACTCGTTGCTGTTCGGCAAGGAAGTCTGGCCGCATGCACCCGCAGCGCGCGTGCCGCCTATTGGCTGGGTGTTGCGTTCGTGATCCTGCAAGGTCTGGCGTGGTGGACGATGTGGCAGGATGTCCGCATCCAAGACAATCTGTACGCATGGACCTTCTATGTCCTGACTGCGCTCCATGTGTTTCACGTGCTTGGTGGGATCTATGCACTCGGCGTCGTCGCAGCTCGTGCAGAGGCCGGGCAGTATCGCCCCGAGAGCCACAATGGCATCGTCTTGTGCAGCATCTACTGGCACTCGCTCGATGCGATCTGGCTGGTGCTGTACGCGACACTCTGGATCGGATCGCGCTGAGGATCCATTCAGGGCGCGGTCGGCACGAATGGATGAAACGCCTGCCAGGCGAAGGAGCGGCAGGGGACCATCACAGGCAGTTCACCGCCTGAAGTGGATTCCGCGATGAGCGCACCGCGCTGTGGGACGACTCGCCAGTTCGCGCGCACGCCGATGGCTGCAGAGTCCGCCGTCATCGAACTCGGATCCACAAGCTGCGCCAACTGTGCAACAGGCAGCACCCGCCATCCATCCGCGCGCCGCACGGCGACGATGAGCGCCATGTCTCCGAGGCCCTGAGCAAGCAGGGGCGCAACGGTCGGCGCGATCTCGCTGAACGGCACGCTGCGTTCACTCGGGGACTGAAGCGGAATCGTGCCTACGGGAAACTGAACCTTTCCATCCAACCAATAGCGCTCGTAGTCCGTGCCCTTCATTCGGCGGCGATCTCCATCCGCGGGGAGTGCGACGGTCGTTTCGGGGTGGAGCAGCAGCCATGCCGCCCAAGTGCAGATTTGGGTGCCCGGCGCGATGGTGAGTTGGGCGTTCTCCGATGCCGCGGGACCGGCAATGGCGCGGAACGCAAGTTGCGACCAGAGGCTTGGCTGAGTCGGGTTCGCGCCGTCGCGGTCGGGCGGGAGATCGTACATCACCAAGTTGTTGTTCAGCAGCAGTCCGCTGATGCCAAAGCGCAGGGTGCGATCGCCGACGCGCCGATCGAACACAACCGCGCTGTCGCAGAGCGGGCTGTAAGTGACGGCGATGGGAACGCCACCAAGCGTGTCATGTACCACTTCATGTACATTGAGGAGTTGCAGCGGATACGCGCGTGTCTCTCCTCCGACGATGACGCCCACCACGCGGTCCGTGGATACCGCATACTTCTGCCGCTCAGCTGCGTTGCGCGGCGCAACCTCCGAACCCGAAATCGTCTTGGGATCGTCGAGCGGCTGAAGGAAGTCGCGAGGCTGACCAGAGCCAACGAGAAGTTCACGCGGGACATTCAGGTTGGAGAGATCGAAACCGTAGGTCGCGGGATCGCGCCCATCTCCGATCGGTGCCGTGGCGCCGTGCAGCGGACCCCACAGGGCGAAGATCGCAACGCCGAGAGACGCGGCGATGGAAAGTGCGATCACCCAGCGAGCGGATCCGAGCGATGAGCGCGTCGCGGGGTGCTGAGGATGGGGGGCGTCGTCACTCACCGAGGTGGGGTTGAGTTCGTTGCGCTGGCGGGCTCGCGCGAATCGGTCGGGCGACTTGGCGGCAGAACGCCATCGCCACCATCGATCACCCCGCGCATTCGGACGCCAGCGGCCGGCGAGACAGGACCGCGGTCCAGCACCATCACAAGCAGCAGCAGCGGCAGATACACGATGCTGACCAGGAACACGCGTCGCGCCATCGCATCGGATCGATCGCGCAGGAATCGAAAGCTCTCCCACGAAAGCCACAGTCCAAGCATCGTTGCACACAGGGCAAAGACAATGCCAGCCAGTCCCAGCAAGGTCGCCAGCAGCGTCATCGGAACGAGCGTCAGTGAAGTCAGCAGCATCGTCTGTGCGGTCAGGCCGCCGCTCGGATCGCGGGCAGGCAGCATGACGAAGCCACCACGACCGTAGTCCTCGCGGTACATCCATGCCAGCGCCATGAAGTGCGGCAACTGCCAGACAAACAGGATGCCCGCAACGACCCACGCCCCCGATTCCACGGATCCCGTCACGGCGGTCCATCCAACCATCGGTGGGATCGCGCCGCACACTGCACCGACCAGCGTGTTGAGTGATGTGAGAGGCTTGAGCGGCGTGTAGAGCAGCGCATACACCAGGACATTTCCAGTGGCGAGCGCCGCGGGAATCCATCCGGCCTTCCAAACAAGCACCGCCCAGCCCGCATAGGCGAGAGCGCATGCCAGTGCAAACACCCGCAAGGGGCCGATCTGTCGCTGCGGCAGCGGGCGTGACGCCGTACGCTGCATCAGCGCATCGCGGCGCCGTTCAAGCAACTGGTTGAACATGGACGCACTGGCGGCCGATGCACCCGTGCCCAGCAGCGTCCAACCAAGAAGTCCCCATGGAATCGCCGTGGGTGCGGCGACCACAGCACCGACTGCCGTCGTCACCAAAACAAGCGCGTTGAGGCGGATTTTCGCCAGCGCACCCAGCGTCGGAAGGATGCCGGCGGGAGCGCATTTGGTTGGAGCTGTATCGATGCTCCTAGTATAGAAACCTGATGCACCACCCATCGAGGAATCAGCGCGGACTTCCGCTCGCCATTGGCTTCGCAGCGACCGTGGCGATGTGGGCGGTGGCGTATGTGGCCATGATGCGACCTGGCCAGCTCGCAGGCGAAGTGCTGTTTGCGCTCATGGGCATCATCCTCGTGCTCGCTGCGCGCATCAGTGGCAAACTGGTCGAAGTCCCCACCGTTGCAGCGTGCGTGCGAGCGGGAGCGAAGGTCGGTGCGTTCTCCGCCGTCGCCAACCTGCTGCTCATCGGCAGCCTTGTGGGTGGCGGCGAAGCGGGGGTCCTTCGGCAGTTCGCGCTCTGGAGCATTGGACTCTTCGGTGCGAGCATCGTGTGCGGTGCTCTCGGCGGCGTGTGGGGGCGCGCAGGAGTTCGATGGCGTTCGCGCGTCCCAGCCACGGGACTGTTTGGACTGACGACCGCCGCTGCGATCTTCCTGCTGCTCGTCACGGGCGGACTGGTGACCGGACTCGAGGCGGGGCTCGCGGTCCCGGATTGGCCAAACTCCTTTGGTCACAACATGCTGCTGTACCCGCTCGCGGAAATGAAGGACGGCGTGTACTACGAGCACGCGCATCGTCTGTACGGCATGCTCGTGGGCCTATGCGCAACGCTGATGCTTGTGCTCACGCTCATGAACGAGTCGCGCGGTTGGGTGCGCGCGCTGGCGGTCGCGGGGTTCCTCATGGTGTGCGTGCAAGGGCTCATGGGCGGGCTGCGCGTCACGGGCAATCTGACGCTGTCGCAGGACGCGTCGCAACTCGCGCCGAGCATCGGTCTGGCGGTTGCGCACGGCGTGTTCGGACAGATTGTGTTCTCGCTCTTCTGCCTCCTTGCGGTCGTGTGTGGGGCGCGGTGGAGCAGCAGCGAAGTGGCGCGGCCAGTCGCCGAAGCACCGAGTGCGACATTGCCGACGGCGCTCGTCGCGGTCTTGCTGGTGCAGTTGATCTCGGGCGCGCTCTATCGACATTTGCAGATTCCAGTGGCGGGCGCTGCGCCGACCTATCCCACATGGGCGATGCACCTGCACCTGACATTCGCCGTGGTGGCGTTCGTCGCCACCCTGTGGACTGGGCTTCGTGCGATGCGAATGCCGCCCGCCCTTCGCCCGCTGCGCGCAGTCGGTCACGGGCTGCTGATGACGGTCGGACTGCAGGTCGTCCTCGGCATCCTCGCGCTCGTCATGGTCATCACACGCAAGACGGAAGCGATCCCGCTCTGGGAAGTGATCTTCACCAGTTTGCACCAGGTGACGGGCGCGGTACTGCTTGCCACGAGCGTCCTGCTCGCTGCATGGTGGCGGCGGCTCATCGTGCCGCAGGCGTCGTCGCAGACGCTGCCGGTCGCGCAGGCTTGATCGCTTCTTCCAGCGCCAGCACCGAATAGATCGTGCAGAGTTCGCTGTCCCCTTCGTCCCAGCGAGAGGCACTGTTCACCCACGAGCCATCCGCCGCCTGCATGCGAACCAGAGCGGCGATGAGTTCGTCGCGCCAGTTGTGTGCGCTGCCTTGCACATCGGTGATCGTGTCCTGTTGGGCTGCGAGCAGCGCGCGCGATAGGGCGTGCAAGTAGTAGAAGTGGCCTTGCGCGCCGAGACCAGGATTCTCTTGGAATGTCCAGTGGCGCCGGATCCACTCGAAGGCCGCTTGGACGCGTGGATCATCCTTGGAAAGGCCCGCGTACAGCATGCTCTTGAAACCTGCGTAGGTCATCGATCCGTAACTGCGCAGACTGCGCGGTTGACCGACCGCGATCTTCTCGCCGAAACGACCCTCGCCGGCTGCCTCGCTTGCGAAACTCTCGCCACCATTCGCGGGCGTGTAGACAAAGCCCCCGTCGCGCGTTCCGCTGCTGGCCCACGGCGCTCCGTTCGTCTCCGCGAGGTTCTGCGTTCGGGTGAGAAACACGAGCGCCCGCTGCACGGCAGGATCGTCAGCGGAGATGCCAGCATCGTGCAGCGCGTCGAGCATCATCTGCGTGTTGGACAGGTCGGGTCGCCCTGAACGCCCGTAGCCCGCTCCGCCGAACCAGTCCATGCTCGGTGAAACACCCTCCGTCTGGTCCCACTGATGCATCGTGAGCCACTCCACACTCGAGCGGAGCAGGACTCGATCCTCAGGATCCTGGATCGCAGCGAGCGCGCTTGCGACGGCGCTCGCCACATAGTTGCCGAGACTTCCCTGCGGGTCCGGCTGAAACGCTCGGCCCGTTCCGCCGACTCGGCTGCGAATGGAATCGCGTGCGCGCGCAGCGGTCTGCGAGTTGGTCGGCACCTCGCCCACCTGCGCGAACGCCTTGAGCGCCAGTGCCGTGATCGCCGTGGAGGCTGCAAGCGACCGCTCGCGCTGATCGGTGCCAGTGCTTCCTTTCCACACGCGCCATCCGCCGCTTGCGTCCTGCTTGGCACGAAGGAACTCGATTCCCTTCGTGATGGACTCCCGCGCGGCAACCCACGACGATTCGGCGCACGGCACTTCCACCGCTCGCAGGCTCACGCGGTGCACGGGCGGTGGCGGAGTCGCCGACGATGATGCCACTGCCGGGACAGGCTGTTCGGTCACCTTCGATCGGTCGACTCTCGCGTCGAGCGGTGCAGCCATATCCTGGAATGTTGGCAGAGGCGATCCTGCGGCAAACAGGAGCGGCAGCATGGCGACCAGTGGCATTGACTTCATCGGCGCGAAGTCTAGGAGTGCAGCCATGGTGCCGAAAGAACACCTCTCAAGGCTTAACTACCATCGGCGAATGATCCGTGCGGCAGTCCTTGCGATTGTGTCAATCATTGCATGGGTGTTTCCCGCGATGGCACAGGATTCAATCCCGGCAGACAGATCCCAAGACCGCGCACAGCAGACTGTGACGCCCCCAACAAGCACATCGGATCTGCCGCTGTCGCAAGGCGCGCCGGTCACCATGCCGCCCGCCGCGTTTGACTTCAGTCCCGAACTCAAGGAAGGCCGCGATGCCCTCGCCCAGCGTGGCTTCACATTCAATATCAACTTGACGGTCGACGCCGGATACAACCTGACGGGCGGGGCGCGTGCTGGCGGCTTTGTCGCTGGGCTCCTCGACGCCGCGGTTCAGTTTGATTTCCAGAGGATGGGGCTCGTCGACGGTGGCCTGCTGCTGGCACGGTGGCAGTCGTACTACGAGACGAACCCTGGTCCGCTCGACCTTGTGCCGGACTACTGGGGCTGGGAGGGGCTCGCCAGCGGCCTCGGTGATGTGAACCAGCTCTCCGAACTCTATTGGGAGCAGAAGCTCTTCGACGATGCGCTCACCATGATCTTCGGCAAGCAGGATGCGCTCAATTGGTTCTTGAACCCGATCGGTCCTGCCGGGTACTTCCTGAGCAACATCGACACCGCGCCTGCAACGATGGCGCCCTGGGTGCCGACCTATCCCAACCAGGCCATGGGGCTTGTTGCGATCATCCAGCCGAATGAATGGATGACGGGGAAGTTCGGTTGGTTCGACGGCACCAATGTCTACTCGGAAAACGGCAGCCCGCTGGTGTCCACTGGCTCGCTCGGGCCTGGAACATTCTTCGACAACCCAGGTTCATGGTTCTTCATTTCCGAGTTGGACTTCGCTTGGAAGCTTGAGTCGGGCCTCGATGGACTCCTCGGGATCGGCGGTTGGGTGCAAACTGGACCAAGCGCGGTTTCGGGGAACGGCACGCCGGAAGTCGTCGCGCCGACCCAGCCGAACGGTGGCTGGTATGCACAGGTCACGCAGCGCGTTTGGGATCCTGCGCCGAACGACCTCGACGAAAGTGGAATGCGCGTCTTTGGCCAGATCGGCTGGGGAGATCCCAGCATCAATCCCGTCAATTGGTCGCTCGCAGGAGGCTTCATCATCGACGGTCCGCTGCCGGGGCGTCCCGACGATGACTTCGGCATGGGTGTCGGATACGCCTGGTTCAGCGATCCAGCGCTGGTGTATCCGGCAGAACCAGGGCTCCACGAAATGAACTTCGAAATCTTCTACGCGATCGCTGTGACCGACTACCTGACGATCGAGCCGGACCTGCAGTTCGTGGCAAGTCCAGGCGAGTTTGGGCAGCAGCCGATGGCGGTGGCGGGGTTCGTTCGTTTCTCTATCAACTTCTGACTTGCAGTCCGAAGTGCTGTCGCTCAAGCGAGAGCATGCGTGCACGCATCGCCTGAGGTGATCGAGTGGCTACCCTTCTCACGATGATGCCTCTTGCGCTTTCCATCCTGCTCGCGGCCGCGCCCCCAGTCCCAACGATCTCGCAATCCGCCGTGCTCGATGCCCCGAGCCCGACCGTCTCGCCCACATTCGGCATGGTCATCGGCATGTCGGGCGATCGCGTCCTTGCGTCCGGACCCGATCCATCGAAGGAGGGAGGTTCGCTCGGTCAGATCGCAACGTTTCAGTTGCAACCAACGGGTGAGTGGAGCACTTTCAAGGAAATGCAGTCCATCGATCAGGTGCGACGCGGCACGATGGTCCTGCAGCGCCTCGCATTCGCGGGCGAGCAATTGCTCGTCTCGGAGGATCGGCGCGACGGTTCGAGTAGTTCTGTCGTCACCTTCGAGATGGCGGCGACCCCATCTGGGTGGCGTCAGTTGAGTCGACTCGAACCGCCCGCCGGATCGCCCGAGCCCGCGTTCGGTGCATCGCTTGCCACCGATGGCACGATCGCCGTTGTTGCCACCGTGGACATGCGCGTGCTTGGAGACAAGGCTCGCACCGTTCAGGCAGCACCCAAGGTGTTTCTCTTCGAACGCATCGCCAATGGTTGGAAGGGGCTCGGTTTCCTCCAGCGAGATGCGGCGAAACAGCCGACATTTTTTGGCGCGTCGCTCGCTCTGGCGAAGAACACGCTGGCCATCGGTTGTCCCAAGGCAATCGCCGCTGCACCGCACCAGTCACTCGTGCAAGGCGGAGATTCGGTCGTGGTGGTGTATCGACGCGGCAGCGATGGTGGGTGGGCGCACGACGGGGAGCTCACGCCGCCGCCGCATCGGCTCGACTATCTCGGCTTCGGTACAACTGTCGCGACCGATGGAGAGCGGATCGCCGTGCGACAAGCGCAGATCAGCGGAACAGGTGCGGAGGTGCTTGTGTACAGAAGAGGAACAACGGGCTGGGTGTACGACGGCGAGTTGGTGCCGCAGGTCGACATCGTGCGCGGCGCAGGTTGGGGCATCACGCTTGCGCTTGCGGACGGGCGCATCGTGGTGGGCGATCCAACCGCGCTCACCGGTGACCAGATGGCGGGCTATGTCGGTGTGTTTGCGCGATCGTCCGATGGCAACTGGGGAGAGTCGCTGCGTCTGAAGCCATCGGTGCCTGTGACAACTTCGCGCTGGGGAGTGTCGCTTCGTGCAGACGGAAGGAGGGTTGTGGTTGCGCGTCCAGCAAGCGAGCGTGAGGGAATCGTTCCAGGCGGAGTGCTGGTGTTCATGCTTCCTGAGCAGCGCGATGCGCCCCCCATCCCATCGGGCGCGGTGTCTGCGTCGGATGTGCCACTTGCTCCGAGCGTGCAGCCCTCGTCTCCCGCGCCGAACGCGCCTCCCCAATAGGCCCGCTTCGTGCAGGGCTGATTCGGATTGCGGATGGGGGGCTACTGCCAGTTGCGCACGACGCATGCGGCGCACAGCACTCCGCAAGCAATATGGAACGCCGGCAGCCAGTTGGGCGGCATGTCGGGCGGAGCGATTTGGTTGAGCGCCACGGCCATGGCGCCGAAGATTGCCGACCAAGCGGCGAACTTCTGGCGTGCCAGCCAGACCGCACTCGCGGCTACGGCAGCGAAGACCGTCCAGGAGATGATTGGAGCGAGTTGGGCACCCTCGAGGGCGGGAAGGCGCGCTGCTTTGGCAAAGAGGAGTGCGCCGGCAACTCCCATGATGATGAGCATGATCTTCACGCGGGCGGATGATAACTGTGAACAGCTTTCGCACCGCCGAGTTTGCCTGCGGACCCGTTCCTCTTGGGGTGCGGAACATCATCTGTGACACGATGAGCCGACTTGATGGTGGCAGCCCGACTGGAAAGTGAGCCGCCTCATTTGACTTCCGACAATTCCGACCTATGGTCTAGTACAAGGAGATTCCCCATGGATACCCGCATTTCGTGCGCTGTTGCGCTTTTCTGTAGTTCGGCCTCTTTCGGTCAATTCATTGTCGATGGAACGCGAGATGCTGCCTATCCCGCGGCGCTTGCGGTGCAGGCTTGCACCACTGGTTTCGGCGATTCGACCGATGCACTGTGCGATCGTTCAGATGGTGGATCCGAACTGTGCAACATTCACGCGACGGTGGCGAGTGGCGTTCTGTACATCTTTGTCGGTGGGAATGTCGAATCGAACTTCAACAAGTTCGACCTCTTCATCGATGCAAAGCAGGGGGGGCAGAACGCGCTGCGAACCGACAACCCCGATGTCGACTTCAACGGTCTCAACCGAATGGGTGGTAACCCTGGACTCACCTTTGACGAGTGCTTCTCGGCTGATTTTTACCTGACTGCCTCGAACGGCGGCGATCCACTCGCGATGTACGCCAATGTCGCCCAGTTGCTCACGCTCGGCGGAGGCGCGGGGCAGTTTGTCGGTCAGGGCGTTCCGTGCACCACACCTATCGTCGGAAAGTCTGGCGTGATTGTCGCCCTGAACAACAGCAACGCCGCCGGCGTTGGCGGCGACGGTAGCAGTGCCAAAGGAGCAGCCGCCGTCGACACGGGACTTGAAATCGCGATCCCTCTGACTCTGCTTGGGTACGACCCCGCGGTTCAGCAGAACATCCGCTTCGTTGCCTTCATCAACAGCGGCGATCACGGCTACGCGTCGAACCAGTTCCTGGCGCCGCTTGCAGCGGGGAGCGCAAACCTCGGCGAGCCCCGTGCCATCAATTTCGCGAATGTCGAAGGCGATCAGTACGCATCGCTCGTGATCAATCCCAAGGAGCCAGCGTGCCCATCGCAGCCGCCGGCGTGCATCTCGGACATCAACGGTGACGGGGTCACCGACGGTTCCGACCTCACCCTGATCCTGAGTGGCTGGGGCGCTTGCCCGTAAGTCGCCGGTCGGGTCATCGAGTCTCGAACGCATCACCTGATGTTTCAAGCGCCCCCTGCCTTTGGCGGGGGGCGCTATTCTTTCCAGCAGCGTGCAATGGATGCGCGCATGTCGCCCCTGCCAAGGAGAGGTCTATGGCTCACATTTTTCATCGGATCATTCGATCTTGGACGCTGTTCCTCTGTGCCGCAAGTTGCTGCGTCAGCGTGGGGTGTCAGTCGACCAGTCCCATGCTGGAGTACATCACCGATGGACAACAGACCTTCCTGGCTGTTCAGACAACCGGGAAGCCTGTGCCAGCGGAGGAACTGAAGAGCGCCGTCGCGATCGCTTCGCTGCGTTGCTTCCAGGCGGGCGTGGTGCTTGGCTGGATGGGTGGCAACGGCGTTGCCATGAAGCGACTTCCATCGGGGTGGTCACCACCGATCGCCATCGGCGTCGTGAAGGGTGACTTCGGACCGCTCATCGGTGCGCAGCATGTCGACATCGTGATGGTGTTCAACGACCCTGCGACATTCGACAAGTTCGTGGAGTCGGGTTCTTACTTCTATGCCGGTGCGCAGGGGACGGCCGCGGCAACCACGGGCACAACGCAAGCGAGCGGTCCGACCGTCAAGACCTACATCAGCGCAGGAGGCGTCTATGCGGGGGCATCGATCGGTGGTATGGGCATCCTGATCAAGGATGCGGTAAATACCAAGACTTACGGCGAGGGCGCCACCGTTCCAGACATCTTGAACGGCAAGTACCAAATGCCGCCAGGAGGGATGGAGTTTGCAAACAAACTGGAGGGCAAAGGCTGACTGGCTGGCTGACTGGCTGGCTGGCTGGGTGGCTCGCTGGGGGTGATATTGGCGAAATCCGGAGATCTCTTTTGGCACGCGCTTCAAGCGGGGCTATCCTTGCCTCCATGACGACCCGCTTGCTTGCGAGTGGAGCCCCTGCGCTGTCGCTCTCCCTGATTTTGTCGCTGGGCTGCGTGGCCTCGGTCCATGCGCAGGTTTCCCAGCGAGCGGGATATGGCGCGGTTCCCTATGCGCAAGGAACCCAGTTCGGCGTCACATTCCGAGTCTTTGCCCCGAACGCCTCCTCGGTTCATGTGGCTGGCACCTTCAACTTTTGGAGCACCACCTCGATGCCACTCTATTCCGAGGGCAACGGCTACTGGTCAGTTGACGCTCCGAACTTGCAAGCGGGCGCGCAGTACAAGTTTGTCGTCAAGAACGGCACGCAGACCCTCTGGAAGAACGACCCATGGGCACGCGACCTGACGAGTTCGGTCGGCAACTCGGTCATCTACAACCCCGCGAGCTATCAGTGGCAGGTGAACAGTTTCCAGGCACCCAACTGGGACAAGGTGGTGATGTACGAGATGCATGTGGGCACCTACGGCACCTCCACATCGGGGTCTCCGCCGGCCAACTTCGATCAGTGCACGGCGAAGCTTGATCACCTGCAGGACCTTGGCGTCAACATGATCGTGCTGATGCCAACGGCTGAGTTTCCAGGTGATCGTTCGTGGGGCTACAACCCCTCGTACCCGTACTCGGTGGAGAGCGTCTACGGCACGCCAAATGACATGAAGGAGTTCATCGATGCCGCGCACGCGCGTGGCATCGGCGTGAACATCGATGTGGTGTACAACCACCTTGGTCCGAACGACATGGATATGTGGCGGTTCGACGGCTGGTACCAGAACATCAACGGGGTTCAGGGGGGCGGCATTTTCTTCTACAACGACGAACGCGTCGTCACGCCGTGGGGCAATTCGCGTCCAGACTTCGGTCGCGGCGAGGTGCGCACCTATCTCCGCAACAACGCAATGATGTGGCTGGAGGAGTTCCGCGCGGACGGGCTCCGTGTGGACGGCACCAAGTTCATTCGTCGCATCGGACTGACAGGTCCTGACAACCCGGAGGGCTGGACCTTGCTGCAGTGGATCAACAATGACATTGATGCGGTGTTCCCTGGAAAGATGATCGTCGCAGAGGACATGGATGTGGACCCATGGATCACGAAGACAACGGGCGCCGGCGGCGCCGGCTTCGATAGCCAGTGGGACTCGAGTTTCTACCCGCGGATTCGTGGCAATCTGATTACATCCTCCGACGCCAACCGAAACATGTTTGAGATGCGTGACGCGATTGCGTTCTCTTACAACGGCTCGATGCAGCAGCGGGTGATCTACACAGAGAGCCATGATGAGGTGGCAAACGGGCGATCGCGCGTTCCAGAAGAGATTTCCCCCGGCAACGCGAGCTCGTACTGGGCTCGAAAGCGTTCAACGCTCGGCGGAGTCATCGTCATGACAGCGCCTGGAATCCCGATGATTTTCCAGGGGCAGGAATTTTTGGAAGACGAGTACTTCCGAGACGATGTTCCGCTCGACTGGACAAGAAAGACCACCTATTCCGGCATCTACGCCATGTACAAGGATCTGATCGCGCTGCGCAAGAACGCAACGGGCGTGACGCGCGGGCTTTCTGGATTCAGCACCAATATGTTCCATGTGAACAACACGGACAAGGTGCTTGCCTACCACCGTTGGCAGAATGGTGGCGACCGAGATGACACCGTCGTGGTGATCAACTTCTCCGTCACGCCGCGCAGCAACTATCGCATCGGATTGCCGCGTGCGGGCACATGGCACTGCCGCTTCAACAGTGACTGGACTGGCTACTCGTCTGACTTCGGCAACACGCTGTGCCTGTCGACATCCACATCGCCCGTCGCATGGGATGGGCTGGGACAGAGTGCGCTGGTGAATCTGGGCGCCTATTCGGCGGTGATCCTCTCGCAGGGAAGTGCCTATGCCGCGGAGGACCTCAACCAAGATGGCTTGGTCAACGCGTTTGACCTGGCAATCGTGTTGGCGCAGTGGGGAACATCCGGCGGCAGCGGTGACATCGATGAAGATGGAACCGTGGGCGGCAGTGACTTGTCGCGCGTTCTCGCCGCCTGGCAGTGAATCGCGCTTCGGTGGATGCGCTCAGGGTTTTTCGGGCGTTGCGGGAGGAAGTGAGGCCCCCGCGCCATCAAGGTCAAAGAGGTGTGCTTCCCCGAGGAGCAGTTCGAATGCGATGTCGGTTCCCTCGCGGACCGGGGCTGTCGGTGATCGGCTTGTGATGCGGCGCCCATCGCTTTCGATCACCACGTCCATTCTGTCACCGTAGTTCTCGACGGTCACGACCCGCCCGCGGGAGGAACCGCTGCCCACGCGGATCTGATCGGGTCGAACACCCAGTTCCACACGCTTGCCTTGCCAGCCCGAAAGACCGACCCACCGCGCGGCAGGGAGTTGCAGGGCTCCCACCGCGCAGCGGAAGACGCCGCTCGCTTCGATGGTGCCCTCGATGAAGTTCATGGTGGGAGTTCCCACGAAGCCTGCCACGAAACGGTTCGCAGGTCGCCCATACACCTCGCTTGGGGTGCCAACTTGTTGCACCAGGCCGTCCTTCATCACCACAAGTCGATCAGCAAGGCTCATCGCTTCTTCCTGATCGTGGGTGACATACACCATCGTGGCACGCAGACGCTGAGGGAGCAGACGAAGTTCCGGTCTCATCTCGCCCCGCAACTTCGCATCGAGAGTGGAACGCGGCTCGTCGAAGAGGAATGCGACGGGATTGCGCACGAGTGCACGCCCCACCGCAACCCTCTGCCGCTGACCGCCGGAGAGTTCTCGGGGTTTACGGTGCAGGAGGGACTCGATGCCGAGCGTCGTTGCAACCGCCGACACACGGGCGTCGATCGCCTTCCTTTCGGCGGCTCGTCGTGCCCGATAGGTGGAACTGAGTGCGGCCCTCATGAGGCTGCCGTGCGATCTGCGTCGCTCGAGACCGAAGGCCATGTTGCGTCGCACATCGAGATGGGGATAGAGCGCATATTTCTGGAACACCATCGCCATGTTTCTGTGGCGCGCAGGGACCCCTGTCCCGGTCTTTGGAAAAGGCTCGGACCGGCGCTTGGATGAGGCCGCACGGCTGTCCGGTGCAAGACTGTGGACGTCTTCGACGAGGGCGCGGAGCGGCTCGGCCACCGACCAGGCCTGCGCGAAACAGC
>SYGP01000012.1 GCA_005799495.1 Planctomycetia bacterium | reverse complement strand
TTTTCACACGGATCCCGCGGCCTTCGCGGATGCCTTCGCGCGCGCGTGGTTCAAGCTGACGCTCCGCGACATGGGACCGCGCTCGCGGTATCTCGGCGCACAGGTGCCGTCCGAGGAGTTGATCTGGCAAGACCCTGTGCCGAAGGTTTCGCAACCGCTCGTGGGCGATCAGGAGATCGCGGCGCTGAAGACGCAGTTGCTCGCATCCGGATTGACCGTGCAGCAACTTGTCGCCACCGCGTGGGCCTCGGCGAGTTCGTTCCGAGGTACCGACAAGCGCGGTGGTGCGAATGGCGGTCGGATTCGGCTCGCGCCGCAGCGAGGATGGGCTGCGAACAATCCGCCCGCGCTCGACATTGCCCTGCGTGCACTCGAGGGCGTCCAGACGGCGTTCCACTCGAGTGGTCGCGGGCACATCTCGCTGGCGGACCTCATTGTGCTCGGAGGCTGCGCCGCGATCGAGCAGGCTGCGCTCGAGGCAGGCGTGAAGGTTCGTGTGCCATTCACGCCAGGTCGGACCGACGCCACGGCAGCACAGACGGATGCGGATTCTTTCCGCGTGCTCGAACCATCCGCCGACGGCTTCCGCAATTTCCTGTCGCCAGGGCTTTCGCGCCGCGCAGAGCACCTGCTGGTGGAAAAGGCTGATCTGCTGACGCTCACTGCACCCGAGATGACGGTGCTTCTCGGAGGGCTTCGTGTGCTCGGCGCGAACTGGGACGGATCGGCGCTTGGTGTACTGACCGCGACTCCCGGAAAACTGACGAACGATTTCTTCGTTCACCTGCTCGACATGAACACCGTCTGGTCGCCCGCCTCCAAGGACGAGGAGATGTTCCAGGGGCGCTGCCGCAAGACCGGGCAGTCGAAGTGGACTGCAAGTCGCGTGGATCTCGCGTTCGGATCGAACTCCCAGCTTCGCGCCCTCTCGGAGGTTTATGCAAGCGATGACGCGAAGGAGAAGTTCGTCCACGACTTCGTGTCCGCGTGGCACAAGGTGATGATGCTGGACCGCTTCGACATGCACCGACCGTGACGACACGGCTGGCTCCGCATGATCGATACGCACTGCCACCTCACCTTTCCTGAGTTCTCTGGGCGCGTCGATGCTGTGCTCGCAGCGGCCCATGCCGATGGCGTTCACGGTGCAGTGACGGTCGCAACCACCACGGCAAACGCCCTCGAGTGCGTGGCGCTCGCTGCCGCACACGAAGGCCTGTACGCATCGGCAGGCATTCACCCGCTCTACTCTGATTCGCCGTGCGACTGGGAGGACATGCATCGGGCCGCGCTTCACCCAAAGTGCGTGGCATGGGGAGAGTTGGGGTTGGACCGCCACTACGCCAAGCCGCCTATCGCCCTGCAGCGCGCGGTGCTCGATGAGCAGCTGTCCCGCATCCTTCGGTGGAGCGACGAGGGACTTGCAAAACCTGTCATCGTGCACTGCCGCGAGGCGTTCGCCGATCTTGTGCCGATTCTCGCATCGTGCGGCCTGCCACGCGAGCGATTCGTTTTCCACTGCTTCACGGGAACGCCGGCCGATGCACGCTTGGTGCTCGACTTCGGCGCATGGATCTCCTTCACGGGTGTCGTGACCTATCCGAGCGCGCGTGACCTGCGGGAAGCAGCCACGTTGGTGCCGATCGATCGCATGATGGTCGAAACGGACGCGCCATTCCTCTCGCCACAACCCGTGCGCGGACATTGGCCGAACGAGCCGCGCCATGTGGTGCATGTCGCACAAGCACTTGCCGCACTTCGCGGCATGGATCCGCATGAGTTGGCGTCCGCGCTCGACGCGAACGCCGAACGCTTCTTCGGCGTCCGATGGGCGCGTTGAACGCCCTGCGCATGGACTAGGATCGTTCGCCATGCTTGGCGGCGGCGATGCATCACGACCCGAAGCATCCATGAGCTTCGGCGACCACCTGGAAGAGCTGCGCCGCCGCGTCTTCTTGGCGCTTGTGGTGCCGGTCCCCCTGATGGTGCTGTTGTTCATCTTCGGTGCGGAGGTGCGGCGGTTCCTTTGCGAGCCGCTGCTGTGGGCGATGCGCAGCAACGGCATTCCCGCGCAGCTCACCGTTCTGAGCCCCACCGAAACGATGATGACCGACCTGAAACTGTCGCTCATCCTCGCCATCGTCGTGGCGGTGCCGTGGGTGCTCTGGCAACTCTGGCAGTTTGTCGCGCCCGGGCTCCACCGAAACGAGCAGCGCTATGTCCGCCTCTTGCTGCCTGGCAGTGGCGTGCTCGCACTGACGGGGGTCGCGCTTCTGTACTGGATCATGCTGCCGCTGATGCTGAATGTGCTCGTTGGCTTCAGCATTCCGCCGCAGCAGGTGCTGCCCGCGGACTCGTCCGTGGATGCGACCCATGGCGCATCGGCCGAGCGATCTGCACCGATCGATTTCATCGATGGAAATCCCCAGATGCCGCGTGCGGGCCAGCTGTGGGTCAACACCGCCACGAAGCAACTGTGCATCGCCGTGCCCGTCGAAGGCAACGCGGCGCAGGTCCGGATCGCGTCCGTGGCGCTGGAGAATCCCGGCGAACTGGTGCCGTCATTTCGCCTCAGCGAGTACTTGGATTTCGTGCTGCTGTTTTCGGCAGGTTTCGCGCTGGCATTTCAACTTCCGATCGTGATGCTGCTGCTCAGTTGGCTGGGCGTGGTTCACCCTGACATGCTTCGCCGCCACCGACGCTATGCGCTCTTCGGTGTCGTCGTGGTTGCCGCGCTCATTGCGCCCGGCGATTTGCTGTCGCTGGTGATCGTGACGGTGCCGCTGTACCTGCTCTACGAGTTCTCGATCTGGCTGATCGTGATCGCGCCGCCCTCGAGAGTCTCGGGCGGTCGCGTGCTGGAACAGTTCCGTGAACGACTGCGCGTGGGGCGAACCCGTGAGGGTGACGTCGGCGACGAATGATGCAGGAGCTTGCCTGATGAGGGTCCACGCACCCGTCTTTGCATCGTGGCGACGCCGAACGCTGCGGCGGCTGCGCAGCCTTCCGCGCGGCGCAACCCGTGAGGACATCGACATGATGCGGCGCGCCATCGCGCTGGCGGAGCACGCTGCATCGCGCGGCGAAGTGCCGGTGGGTGCGGTCATTTACCGGGACGGCATCGTGCTTGGCGAAGCATCGAACGACCGCGAGGCGACGGGAGATCCAACGGGGCATGCCGAAGTGGCGGCGCTGCGCGCGGCATCCGTCGCGATGGGCGGATGGCGTCTCTCGGGTTGCTCGATCGCCGTGACACTCGAGCCTTGCCCCATGTGCGCGGGTGCTCTCGTGAACGCACGCATCGAGCGGCTCGTCTACGGCGCGCGCGATCCGAAGGCTGGCGCCGTCGACACGCTGTACGACCTCTGTCGTGATCCGCGTCTCAACCACCGCATGGAAGTGATCGGCGGTGTGGATCGCACGCGTTGCGGTCAGTTGCTCACCCGCTTCTTCCGCGCACGACGCCGGGAGCGGCGCGCGCGCGACACAGGATCGGCATGAACGAAAGCGACGCCATCACTGCACGGGACGATGGAAGTGGAACGCCACGACCTCCGCGAGTCCTCTGCCTCGATCTTGGCGGTGTTGTGGTGCGCATCTGCAGGTCATGGCAAGAGGGTTGCGAAGCAGCAGGCGTACCGCACCGTCTGGCGGCCGCGGAGGGCGATCCTGCGTTCGTTCGTGAACGCACCAGGCTGGTGGACCTGTATCAGCGTGGAGCGCTGCCTCACACGGACTTCATCGCTGGCCTCTCTGCCGCCTTCGGCGGAGCACATTCGCACGATGAGATCGACCGCATTCATGCCGCATGGATCCTCGGTGACTACCCCGGCATGCGGGAGCTGCTCCAGCACGTGCAAGCACTTGGCATCCGCGTCGCATGCCTCAGCAACACGAACCATGTCCACTGGCAGCAGATGCACGCGACGAGCGATGCGTTCAATGCCATCGAACTGCGGCACGCATCGCATCTCCTCGGCATGAACAAGCCGCACAGCGACATCTACCGTGCATTCGAGTCCGCCACCGGATTCGGGCCATCGGACATCCTCTTTGCCGACGATCTGCGGGAGAACATCGATGCCGCACGCGCGCTTGGTTGGAATGCGGTGCACATCGATCACGCAGGCAGCCCTGCGGAGCAGATTGCTCGGACGCTCGCCGCATGCGGTGTGCCGCTGCGCAGTCCTTCGCGTGCTGCGACACCTTCGGCATGCATCGGCTCACCTCCATCACCGCTTGTCCCACGCACGCTGCTGAACGCATCGGCACCGGGTGGTCGCATCAAGGTGCGGCCTGAGGACTTCCTCGTGGATGAACTGCCTCTCTACGAACCGAGCGGTGAGGGAGAACATCTGCTGATCTCCGTTCAGAAGCGTGACATGACGCACGATGAACTCGTGAAGACGGTGGCAAGCCACTTCGGCATTCCACCGCGGGATGTGGGCTTCGCGGGACGCAAGGACAAGCGTGCCATCACCCGCCAGCTGCTCTCGGTGAACCTGCCTGGCCCCGAGCCTGCAGCTCGACTGGCACATGAACGGCTCGAGGTGCTGTGGACCGCGCGTCATCGGCACAAGTTGCGCCTCGGCCACCTTGCCGGCAATCGCTTCGTGATCAGGGTGCGTGATGTGGATCCACTGCAAGTACCGATTGTGCACAAGCGCCTGCAGCAGATCGCGCGCCTGGGCATGCCCAATGCGTTCGGACCGCAGCGGTTCGGCATGCGGCAAGATGGACATCTGCTCGGCGCATGGTGCGTGCTGGAGAAGTGGGATGCGCTCGTCGACCACTTGATCGCGTTTGGCGATGGCAGCGTGCCGTTTCCCGAACATCAGCGATCCGCACGCGATGCGTGTGCGCAGGGTCGCTTCGGAGCTGCCGTGCCCCTGTGGGGCGAGGGCGATCATGCCGAGCGGCGCATCACTGCAGCACTCGCGCGGGGCGCAAAGCCTGCTCGCGCAGCCAAGAATCTCGGCGCCGATCACCTGCGATTCTGGACAAGCGCGTGGCAGTCGGCCGTGTTCAACCGCGTGCTCGGTGCGCGACTCGAGGACGGTTCCTGGAACGCACCGCGTGCAGGAGATGTCATGCAGGTCGGCGATACTTCGCGGTGTTTCGTGATCGGTACGGAGGACGACCTCGATGATGTCCATCGTCGGTGCGCCGCATTCGAGACGACCCCCACTGGACCGCTTCCCGGCACCTCCGTTCGCACTCCTTCGGGGAAGACTGCCGATCTCGAGCGCGCCGTCATGCAGGAGTGCGGGGTCTCCGAGGAGCAGATGGCGCATGCCCCGCACGCGCCCACGGGCGATCGACGCGCCCTTCGTGCTGCAGTGCGAGCAACGAGCGTGGAATCAGGCGTGGATGAACATGGTGGCTTCATCCTGCTCCGCTTCGAGCTGCCCTCCGGCTCCTATGCAACCACCTTGCTCACGGAACTGCTTGGGCCTGTCGCGGAGTCCACGCGCGACGCAGACTGAATCGCGGGGCGATTCGGCTGCACACTGCATCAGGCCTTTTCCTCGTCCTCGTCCGACGCATCATCATCCTCCCACCAGTTCCCTTGCGGATCATCCTGGTCTTCGGACTCTGACTGCGAATCAGCATCATCGTCCGACTCCGAGTCCTCGTCGACCGCAAAAGGCAACGACGGCTGCGCGGCTTGGACGGATGCCGCCGCGAGAACATGCTCGGCAACGAAGATGGGCGCATCGATCGCAACCCCGACGGCGATCGCATCCGAGGGACGCGAATCGAGAGGGATCTCTTCTCCACCGCGCCTGAGAACGACCGTGGCAAAGAAGGTGTTGTCGCGAAGGTCGCAGATCTCGACACGAACGACGGTCGCGCCGAGCACTCGGATCACATGGGCGAGCAGATCATGCGTTTGCGGTCGCTCCGCTTCGGTCCCACTGCGGCGCCGTTCGATGGCGCACGCCTCGACCATCCCGATCACGATTGGAAAGGAACGCTTCCCGCCAATCTCGGTCAGCTCGATGATCTGCAAGTCGGTCATCTCGCGGATGTAAATCCGCGTGAGTTCGACGGGAACGAGCACCGCGTTGCCCTTCATGGCAACCGGAATGTTAGGAGCTTGACCACGCCGAGAGGAGCGCCGTCAAATCTGTGCCGTCGACGACACAGTCATCGTTGATGTCCGCCGGACAACTGCAGCCGCTGCATGTGCCCCACTGTGACAGAAGGATCGTGAGATCCGTGCCACTGACCACCCCATCTCGATCGAGATCGGCTGCGGGAGGACTCATCGCCGCGGCGGCCGCAACGCTCGCGGCTGCGTTCACGACACCTGCGCCGGTCATCTCGTCGAAGCCGGTTGCTCCGATGTCGCGCGCGTACTGCATGAGGACCGAGCGAATCAGCGTCGGACTCATGCTCGGGTAGACCGCGCGCATCAGCGCGGCAACGCCCGTCACATGCGGACACGCCATGCTCGTACCAGTTCGATTCCCGTAGCCATTGTTGACTGCGAGCGAGTAAATGCCTTCACCGGGGGCGGAGATATCCACCTCGGGACCGAAGTTCGAGAGGCTGTACCGCTGATCGAAGCGGTTGGAAGCCGCCACGGCGATCGTCTCGGAAAAGCGCGCGGGGAATGCGACCGCGGCGTTGCTGTTTCCAGTCGCCGCGAACATCGGGACATCGCGCGCTGCCGCATACTGCACCGCGCTCAGCAAGTACTGCGACCCCACCGTGTACTGCAGGCTCATGTTCACCAGATCAGCCCCCTGATCGACCGCCCACACGAGTCCGTCCGCCACGTACGACTCCAAACCCGAGCAAGGGTTCACGATCACCACGGGGAGGATCTTCGCATTCCAACACAGTCCGGCGATGCCGAGTTGGTTGTTCCCCGTCGCCGCGATGATTCCACTGACATGCGTGCCATGTCCGCCGCACACTTCGCTCGTGTCGGTGGTGTTGAGAGGAACATTCCGCCCCGGCAGGATCCGATCCGCCAACTCCGTGTGAGGGAAGAGCCCACTGTCGAGCACCCCAATGACGATGTTGGGGTTGCCCGACACAATGTCCCACGCGTCGGTCGCACGAATGTCCGCGCCAACCGTGCCGCCGCTTTGACCCGTGTTCCGAATCGAATACTGGAGACTGAACGAGGAATCGTTGGGAATGCCCGCGAGCCCGCCGATGCCATCCACTTCGCAGACCTCGAAGCCGACCCAGGACGCCTTCAGCAGATCCGCCACTGCGAGCGCGTTCGATCCCTCGGGAATGTCGATGCGCCACCAGCGATCGAGCCCGACTGCAGCGGCGGTGTCTGCGTGCGCGGGCAAGAACGGCAGTGGCCGCTCAATGTTGTGAACGCCGACGCCGCGCAGGATGCGCGCCAGTGCATCGAGTTCGTCGGGAGCTCGTCCGACCGCAGCACCTTGCTTTCCACCGCCGATCGCCTGCGCCGACCGCGCGAAGGTCCATTCGCCATTCGCATCCTGCTGCGCCTCGAAGTCGGCTTTCACTCGAACCAACACATGGGTCGTTGCGAAAAGCTCTTCATCGATGGCAAGCGCCTGCAGTGGCAACGCCCATCCGCCAAGACATGCTCCCAGACACGCACCCCATGACACCACGGACGACGCGAACGCCGTGACGCGCGATTGTCCCCGTCGCTGATCGCGACAAGGAGCGCTTGCGTGTCTGGATGGATCGACGTGTGGCATGGGTTTGACGCTTCGCTCCAAAGACTAGGCGGGTTGGCGTTCCGCCTTACGACAAGTACATTGCCGTGCTTCCAAAGTATTCAGTCAGGAACCCCCCTATGCCAAACCATTTTTACACTTTCACCTCAGAATCCGTGTCCATGGGGCACCCAGACAAGGTTTCTGACCAGATTTCAGATGCCGTTTTGGATGCCATGCTCGCGGTAGACCCCCAAGCGCGGGTCGCCTGCGAGACGCTGGTCACCACCGGCTTGGCGGTGGTGGCGGGCGAGGTGACATGCGCTGGGGATGTCGATGTGGCCAAGGTTGCTCGTGAGACGATCATCCGCATCGGCTACGACTCGGCGGAGAAAGGATTCGATGGTCGGTCCTGTGGAGTGCTGGTGACGATCGGCCGACAATCGCCCGACATCGCCCGCGGCGTCAACACGAAGACTGCAAGCAAGAAGAAGAAGGCTCAGGGCGCCGGCGACCAAGGCATGATGTTCGGCTATGCGTGCCGGGAGACCCGCCAACTGATGCCGCTGCCGATCATGCTTTCGCATCGTCTCGTCGCCCGTCAGGCTGAAGTCCGAGAGAAGGAGATCATCAAGGGGCTGCGTCCAGATGCAAAGAGCCAAGTCGCCGTCGAGTACGACGGACGCTCGGCGCGCAAGATCGAGAATGTCGTGCTGTCGACGCAGCACCATCCGATGTGGAACACTTGCCAGGACCGCCTCAAGTCCGAGGTGATTCGGCACATCATCAAGCCCGTGCTGGGCGATTGGTGGCACGACGGCATCGCGGTGCATGTGAATCCGACGGGGCGCTTCGAAATCGGTGGACCACACGGTGACTGCGGATTGACGGGTCGCAAGATCATCGTCGATACCTACGGCGGTCGTGGACGGCATGGTGGCGGCGCGTTCAGCGGCAAGGACCCGTCGAAGGTGGATCGTTCGGCCGCGTACATGGCGCGGTATGTCGCGAAGAACATCGTGGGTGCGGACTTGGCAGAAGTTTGCGAGGTGCAGATCGCCTACGCGATTGGCGTCGCGGAACCGACATCCGTGCTCGTCGACACACAAGGCTCTGGCAAGATTCCCGATGACAAGCTTGCGCGCATCGTGCGCGAGCACTTCGATCTCACACCGGCAGGCATCATCAAGACACTTGACCTGAAGCGTCCGATCTATTCGCACACCGCGTACCACGGACACTTCGGTCGTGAACCTGGCTCCGCCGGGAAGGGCAGTTTCTCGTGGGAGCGGACGGATGTCGCGTCTGCTCTCCGCCAGTCTGCTGTCCGCGTGCGTGCCAAGTGATTTCAGATCGCAAGACGATGCCGCGTGCAGCGGCGCTTGATCGCCTCCTCTCGCAGGTGACTGCGTTCCCCAATCTGCTCTTTGACCAGCGGCGGTCAGCGGCCCTCGCCGACTCCGCTGCCGAGGCAGCGCAGCACGAAGGCGATTCGAGCGAACGGAGTGCCAGCGGCGGCAGCGGACTGGCGGCGGCGATCGAGCGCGCCACCATCCGCCACTGGCTGACGGCTGAATCGATCGCTCGTCCACTCTGCACGCGCCCGTGGCTCGAAGTCCAACCACCCGCCCGTGCGGCGCTGCTCGCGGGCATTACGCAGCTTCTGTACATGCCGCGTGAACCCACCCACGCGGTTGTGGATGACACCGTGGGTTGGACTCGCAGCAGACTGCAGCACGGTGCCGCAGGCATGGTCAACGCCGTTCTGCGACGCGTCGCTGGACTGCGCAGCGGAACCACAACGCGCGGGGAATGCCCGGATTGGCTGGAACGACGTGATGTGCTGCCGCTTTCGGATGGACACTTGCTTCTGCTGAACGAACCGCTGCTGCCCGCAGACTCCGTGGCGCGCCTGGGCGTTCAGACGAGTCATCCACATCCGCTCGTGGCGCGTTGGCATGCGACTCGTGGCATGGAGATCGCACGGCACCTCGCCCTGCACAGCATGATGCAGATGCCGCTCGTCATTCATGATGGCTGCGAGCGGAGTGCGGGCACTGACTCGTCCCCGCTTTCGGATCTCCCACCCCACTCCTGCAGCGGGTTCTTCCTGCACAGTCGGGGCGGTCCTGAACTCGCGCATCTTCTGAACACTCATCCGGCCCTGATCCTGCAGGATCCTGCGAGCGCCCAAGCTGTTCTCGCGACTCGCAGCCTCGCTCCCCGTCGCATTCTGGACGCATGTGCCGGCCGCGGGACGAAGTCCGTCCAACTCGCTCTGCTGCATCCCAACGCGGAAGTATGGGCGACGGATCCTGATCCTGTGCGTCTGCGAGCACTGCGTGCGCGCGCAAAGGGCATCGCCAATCTTCGCATCTGCGAGTTGGCGGAGCTCGGACCCTTCCCCCGCCACTTTGATCTGTTGCTTCTGGATGTGCCCTGTTCAAATACAGGTGTCCTCGCGCGTCGCATGGAGGCGCGTTACCGGTTCAGCGATCATGCCATGGCGGAACTGGTGGCACTGCAACGTGCAATCGCCACTCATCACCGCGGACTGGTTGCTGAGCGCGGTCATGTGCTCTGGAGCACGTGCAGTCTCGACCCGACCGAGAATCAGGAACAAGCACGCTGGCTGGCACAGCAATGGCGTGGGCAGGTCGTGCAGGAGACGGAGTGGTTGCCCCGCGGCTCGATTGGCGACACCGCCGACCTTCTCACCGATGGCAGTTACCATGCTGTCGTTCGACTCCATTCGTAACGGACCAACGGAGCGCCTGCCATGATGTCCACGCCTGGAACGCCCTCATCTGCGCCGCCTCCATTTCAGGATGTGAGCGTGCCCGAGACTCACCGATGGCCAGGCGTTGTTGGAACAATCGCCATCATTTTTGGTATCGCTGGAGTTCTGCAGGGCGGCTGCGGGATGGTCGCCTCCCTCTTCGGAAGTCAGATGTATGAATCGATGAGCAGGCTCGCGCCACAGAGTGCAGACCAGATGGCTGCGCAACAGGCCGTCAATGAACGCTTCTTCTGGGTGAACACTGGGCTTTCGCTGCTGTCCATGTTGGTTGCGACAGTTCTTCTCGTGGGCGGCATCCAATTGCTCCGTCGCCGGGCAACGAGCGCAACGCTTCTTCGCCTATGGGCCGCAGCGAAGCTGGTGCTGGCCATTCTGCTCGCGGGCGCTGGCTGGGTGATTTTCCAAGCACAGATGGAGTGGATGCAGGCTGAACAGAACACATCAGGGGCATCGCCTGATCTGATGCGTGGAGTCGCGATCTTTGGAATCGCAATCAGTCTGCTCTGGCAGTGGGCACTGCCGCTCTTCCTGATCGTTTGGTTCAGCCGTGCGCCGATTCGTGCGTCTGTTGCGCGGTGGAACTGAGCCCAGTGGAACTGAGCCCGAACGGCTGGAGTCCATCAAGCGCTTCGAGACGCAAGCGCCGATTCTGCGGCGAGCAACTCGTTCCGCATGGTGACCGAGTCAGGTGCGAGGCAGATCCGTTCACGGGTCGCAGCGTCGGAAAAGATGCGGCTGATGAGGTGCAGAACCTGAATGTGATCTGTGATTCGTTCCGGCGGTGATGCGAGCAACACGATCAATCGGACGGGGCGACGGTCAATCGCCCCAAAGTCCATCGGCACCGTGGGGCGTCCGATCGCAATGGCCAGTCGTGCCACGCTGCTGCACTTTCCATGTGGAAATGCGAGCCCTTCGCCGATGCCCGTGGAGCGCTGCTGCTCCCTCTCCCACACTGCCTTCTTGAGCTGTGCGGGATCGGACACCGCACCGATTCCTCCGAGCGCATCGCAGAGTTCATCGAGCACTCCCTGCCGATCGACACCCTTCAGCGGGACACGCACCGCGCGCGGATCGAGCAGCTCACGAATCGAAAGCGAGACCAACATCGAATGGGCGAGCATAGCGTCCACCCTGCGTCGGGCGGGCGGAGTCACTCGGCGCGAGCGCCAAAACGCAACTCGCCGGAACGATCGCGGTGGTACTGGGCGCGCTCGAGTTCGCCGCGCATCTCGAGCGCCTCTGCGATGATCTCGTGAAGGGCAGGGTCGTTGGGTGCAAGTTCAATGGCCCGCTCAAGCAGCGGCACGGCTGCGTCCACCCGGCCAAGCCGAATCTCCCCAAGGCCGACCACGCCGAGCAATGACGGATTGTCGGGCTCGCGGATCTGGGTTGCTTTGGCGATGCGGAGGCCCTCCTCCACCTCATCCACCGCACCTTGGCGGATGAGCAGCGCAGCGAGACGGTTGTTCAGGGTGACGGGAGCATCAGGGCGGCTCGACGCCTCGCGCGCCCAGCCGATCGCTTCGACATTCCGTCCATCCCGCACGAGAATGCCGATGAGTTCCTCGGGAACACCCACCCACGAAGGATTGCGCCGCGACTGTTCCATCAGCCACTCGACCGTCCGCTCCGTCCGACCCATGGACGTCCACACTCGCGCGAGCAGCAGCACGAACACCTCGTTCTCCGATACGGCCAACCGCCTCTGCAACAGCGCCTCCGCTTCATCCCACTGCGCAAGCACTCCATGCAAGAACACCATCCGAAGAAGAATCTGATCCTGAGAAGGTTGAAGGACCGCCAGTCCACCCGATGTTGCCGGCAGTGTCCGCCGATACCACGCGATTGCCGACTCCGCGGACACGACCGTGCGTGGATCGATCGGGCTTCGATCGGACGAGAAGACCAGGGATTCAGGCACTCGCACCATCGAGTCACTTCGGAATGCCATCCATGCACTGACGTTGGTTGCAAGGTTGGCGCACAGCCCCAGCCCAAGGATGCCCGTCAGGGCGACCCAGGCGATTCCCGCTCGGGCGATGCGCCCCTGCCGTACGAAGTTGATCCGGTGGAACCCACTCGGCACTCGGCGGACGATCTGCGAAGACTTCCACGCCATGAATGCGAAGCACGCAGCAAGTCCGGAGGCGAAGAGAAGTGGCAGAGTGACCTTGCCGATGCCATCTGAAAAGGGGAAGTACACCGAGTAGAACCCCAACAACGCAGCCGCGAGCAGCGACCACTCACCCGCCCAGGTCAGGTCCCAACTGCGCGATGCGCGCGTCTCGGACGCGACCGAAACCGCTGGTTTCCCAAAGCCGAACGAGAGTGCATTGTTCGGACACACCGATACGCAGTCCATGCACTTCATGCAGCCTGGGTCGATCACCATCTTGTGCAGCGCAACCTCCTCATGGACGCGCACATTCGATGTGCACACCGCCGTGCAGTGGCCGCACCCTTCGCACGCGTCATTCACGCGGATCCTGCCGACGGCGAGTTCATCCACGGGCGCGAAGAAACCGCCGTAGGGACATGCGTAGGTGCAGTAGCCCTTGTTGCCGAGAAACCAGATGGTCAACCCACCGCACACCAAGAGAAAGGGAATGCCGACAAGCCAACCTGGGAAAGTCGCCCAGTAGTCATCGAGCGTCAGCCTCCAGGACAGTTGCATTGGCTGGAGATCAGGCTGGATGAATGGCGCGATGCCGAATCGATACACCACGGGCCACACGAACATGTAGAGGGCAAGCGCGAGCGGAATCCAACGAAGCAGTCGCGACCGAAACTCACGAGGACGGAGTCCCAGCCGCTTCAGCAGCACCGCGCATCCATCCTGGAGCATCAGCACGTGACATCCCCAGCCGCAGAACCAGCGACCAAAGATGGCAGTCGATGCGAGCGCGATCAGGAAGAAGATCGCACCAACGGTCACCGTTCCATACTTCAGCGTCTCCATCGACTCGCTCGGCTCGATGGGTGCGAGCGTGGTGCCTGCTGCGATCCAATGCGCAATGTGCACGAGGATGAGCGCCTGCACCACAAGCAGCACGGCGAAGCGCTTCACGGACATGCGCGACGGGCGAATGGCCGCATGTCGATGCGACGCGCACTCGCGCCCAGAAGCCTGCGACTGCGTGACAATCGGCAGCGGAACGGACACTGGCTTCATGGAGGGCGATTCTACGGCGCACTCCCACTCCCCATGCGCGCTCACGATGCCGACAGGTCGCTTTCGAGTACACCGAACTTCTATACTGCCTCCGCACGATGGCGCGCGACTACTACGAAGTGCTTGGTGTGACGCGGGGCGCGAGCGATGACGACATCCGAAAGGCGCATCGGCGTCTGGCGAAGGAGTTCCACCCGGATCGCAACAAGTCTCCCGAGGCGGGGAAGCGTTTCAGCGAGGCGCAGGAGGCGTACGACACACTCTCTGATCCGCAGAAGCGGAAGTCCTACGACCAGTTCGGACACGCAGGCGCGGCGGGCAGTCCATTCGGCGGCGGAGCGCCGGGAGCCGGTGGTCCGTGGCAGAATGTCAACCCCGAGGACCTGGAAGACATGCTCGGCGGGCTCGGCGGAATCGGCGATTTTCTGCGCGGTGGCGGAGGCGTCGGAAGTCGCGGCAGAGCAGGTCGGACTGGTCGCGACACTGGGCGCAGGGGCGGCAATGTCGAGCTCGAAACGACGGTGGACTTCTCAACGGCAGCGGTGGGCGGCGTTCGCAGCGTCACGCTGCGCAACAGTGAAGATGGGAAACCGATCACTTTCGATGTTCGCATCCCGCCCGGGGTCGCAACGGGTTCTTCGCTGCGGATTGCAGGTCGCGGACATGCCGGGGCCGGTGGCGGTCCCGCGGGCGATCTCGTGCTGCACATTCAAGTGGCACCGCATCCGCACTTCCGCCGCGATGGGCTCGACATCCTCATTGATGTGCCGATCACGATCGCAGAGGCGAGCCTCGGCACGAAAGTCAGCGTTCCACTCCTGAAGGGAGTGGTGGATGTTCGTGTGCCTGCGGGCACATCGAGCGGCAAGCGGCTTCGCGTTGCAGGAAAGGGAATCGCTCCGCCGAACAAGTCGCCCGGCGACTTCTACGCAGTCATACAGATTGTCGCGCCACCATCCCTCACCGAACAGGACCAGAGTGCTCTGCGGGAGATCGGCGAACGGCTGCCCAATCCGCGCGAAGGACTCTGGTAGCGCTTTGGCAGCGGCTTGGCAGCGCGTTGCCGGCGCGCAGAGTGCTCAATGCCCCGCGGCGTTCATCGATAGCGTGTGACGGCATGCAGAATCACCTGCCGAACCGACTCTGGATTTCGAATCACGCTCCATTCCAGTTCCGTCGCCACTCGCACGCGGTGTTGCGCCGCCGTCTTGCGCGCGTTGGATGAGGGGGTCGACTGACGCGGGCGCGCAGGCAGGGAACTCTCGGCGGATCTTGCCTGCTTGAGCCGCCATGCGCGCCGCGAGCGTCGGGACGGGCCGCAGAGCACGGCAAGCGAACCCGTCCTGCCCACCCGTTCGATCCAACGCTGCGGCTGCCCGATGCCTGCGACCTCCGCGATGGGGCACTCGGATACCTCCGGCAGAACACCCCTGCGAACCACGATGCGGCGATCCGTCAACACATAGACGCGCGAGAACCAATCCGCACTCTGCCACACGGCGCGTGCCGCCATGATGGCGGCGAATGCAAGCAGGGACCCGTTGACATCCCACGGAATCGATGGATCGAGCGATGCCAACGCCAGTACGCCGCCCGCGGCCGCGGCCGCGGGCAATGCGCGCGCGCTCGTCGCCACAATGAACCATGGCGCAGGTCGTACGACCAGCAGGATCGTCTCGTCCTCGTCGACCAGGGCCGCGAGTTCACGCGCCGGAGCGCCCGCAGTCATGGTGTTGCTCATGTCGTACCCCGCGCCCGAATCGCCGCCTCACCGAGTACACCCACAAAGGGCATGTTGCGAAACTCATCGTTGAAATCGAGTCCGTAGCCGACGACGAAGACATCTGGGATATCGAAGCCGATGAGTTCGCACGGTGTGCTGAGAGCCTGCGGGCGTTGTTTGCGCAGCAGAACGCACGCGTGCACGGACGCAACACCCTGCGCGGCCAGGCGATCTCGCAGGAGGCGAATGGTGCCCCCCGAATCGAGGATCTCATCGACGACGATGACATGCTTCCCGCTGATGTTCGTAGGGAGTGCCGAGGACAGCACCGCGCCCTGGCTCTGCGTGGACGCACCGTACGAAGCCACGCTCACCATCGAGATCTTCACGCGAGTCGGGATTGCGCGCATGAGATCGGCAACAAACACGACTGCGCCCGTCAGTACGGCGACCAGGACGACTTCCCTGCCGTCGTGGAACTGCGAGGCGAGTTCACGGCCCATCTCCTGCACGCGGCGATTGATCGAACCTTCATCGATCAACACACGATCGACTCCTTGATCTGCCCAGTAGGGCGGAACGAGCGGGGCGTGCATCAACCGACGCTCCCCAACCGCTTCAGTATCGCCGCTTGGACCGCCTTGCCATCGACGCTGCCGCCCGACTGCTTCACGACCGCGCCCACGATTCTTCCAATCGCGGCCATCTTTCCCGAGCGGACATCTGCGGCGGCCTGCGCATTCGCAGCAATCGCCGCATCGACCCACGCGTCGAGCTGACCCACGTCGTTGCTGACGAGCAGTCCGTGCTTCTCCGCCATCGCTTCGACATCGTCGCCATCGCTGCAGGCCAAACCGAACAACTGATCCGCTCCCTGCGCCGAGACACGCCCTGACTCGCGCAGGGCAACGATGCGCGCCACCGCACGGGGTGAGATGCCGAGTTCATGCACGGCGACACCGGTCTCATTCGCGCGGCGCGCACCTGCATTGAGTACCACCTTCGCCACCGCCCCCGCTGCACTCACGCCGCCAGCGGCATCGACCGCAGCATCGAAGAACACGCACAGCGCCGGCGCATCCATCAACTGGCGAAGATCCTTCTCGCCGATGCCTGCTGCCGAATAACGCTTCCGCTTCGACTGCGGCAACTCGCGCATTTCGGCGCGAATCTGCGCCATCCACTCATCGGACACTTCCACAGGAACAAGGTCTGGATCGGGGAAGTAGCGGTAGTCGTGCGCATCTTCCTTCTCTCGTTGCAGCACCGTTGCCATCGCCACATCATCCCAGCCACGAGTGGACTTCATACCACGCCCCTGCTCGCGACCCGTCTCCTCCCACTCGCGCGGCTGGCGTTCCGCTTCATGATCGATCGCACCCTTGAGCGCACGGAACGAATTCAGATTCTTGACTTCCACGATCGGCGTGCGGACTTCGCGCCCATCGGCCAGCGTCAGGGCCATGTTGACGTTCGGCTCGAAACGCATGTGTCCCTTCTGCATGATGCCCTCGGTCACGCCGAGGAATCGGCAGATCGAGCGCAGCTCCTGCGCAAAGAGAACGACCTCATCCGCGGTGCGAAAGTCCGGCGCGGTGACGATCTCGAGCAGCGGTGTTCCGGCACGATTGAGATCGACGAGCGACCCGTCGTACGACGCACCACCCGGCAGCTCGTGGCCCAACTTGCCCGTGTCCTCTTCGAGGTGGGCACGGATGATCCCGATGCGGAGCGCTTCCCCGTTCGCGAGCGTGAGCTCCAAACTCCCATCCGTACACAGCGGTTGGTCGTACTGACTGATCTGGTAGCCCTTGGGAAGATCGGGATAAAAGTAGTTCTTTCGGTCCCACTTCGACTGCTTCGCAATCGAGCACTGCAACGCCAAGCCGACCATCATCGACATCTCGATGGCCCGCCGATTCATCACCGGCAGGGTGCCAGGGAGCGCTGCAACAACCGGCGTGACGAGCGTGTTGGGTGGCGCATCGAAGTGATCGGGATGCGCCACATTCGGGGCGCTCGTGAACATCTTTGTCCGCGTGGCGAGCTCGACATGGATCTCGAGCCCGATGATGAGCCGCTTGCGAACGATGGCTGGTCGAACCTCGGGCGCCATGTTGGTGATGATAAGACCTTGCGGACACCGTGAACCGAGCCGCATCGCGCGGCAGGTGTTCCGTGATAGCGTTCACGCGTGGCGATCGTCCTCGCAACCTGGAGTGCGACATGGGTCTGTGTCCTTGCGCTGCAAGCCACACCAACGGATCCGCCTCCACCAAGCACGGCACCTGCGACAGCGCCGCCTCCCTCGGCTGGGCCCGCTCTCCGTCCGCAAACGCTTCGCGACCCGACGATTGCTCCGCGTACGGCTCCACCGCCTCGTCACACGGAGCCGCGGGACGGCAATCTGCGCTCGTCGCGAAGTGGAAGCGATGTGATCGGCATTCGCGCTGCACGACTGTTTGCGCCGCCGAACGGACCTGTCGAAGTCATCATTCGAGGTGCCGACCCAGAGACGCAGTACACGCTGCTCCTGATCGACTCCGCAGGAGAGGTTCTGGGCATGGCGAAGGAGCTCCGCAGCGGAAGGGTTGACCTTCTGTCCGTGCTTCCTGGCGTTCAAGGCATGAATCGTGCAGCGTGGCTGCAGCTCGCCGCGAATGACAGCGCGATCGGATCTCCGCTCGTCATACAGCCGCTGCTCGAACCGCCGCCTGTCCGAACGGTGCGCAGCAAGCGACCCGATGGAACAACGGAGTTCACGAAGGTGGTCGGTTGGGGAAGCGAGGCGCTGGACCCGGATGACACGACGATCGACGAAATCAAGCGATCCTGGATTGATGGTGATCCACCCGTGCTCTCTGGCTACCGCATCTACCCGGACATGGACGTGCTTGTCCGCACCGATCACGGGGAGATGCGGATCGCGCTTGCTCCGCACGAGGCTCCCGCGACCGCGTGGAACTTCCGAACCCTGGTGCGCGAGGGCTTCTACGACCGCGGCGGATTCCACCGCATCGTCCCCGCAGACCGCGAAGGCCGCCCCTTCGTCATCCAGGGCGGCGATCCGACGCTGACGGGCAACGGAGGTCCTGGTCATGTCGTGGCGCTTGAACCAAGCAGGCTGCCACACGACTACGGTGTGCTCTCGATGGCGCGAGCGGATGAGCCGCATTCGGCGGGCTCCCAGTTCTTCATCGCGCTCGGACGCGAGGCCACGGCGCGTCTCGATGGGCAATACTGCGCATTCGGATTCGTGGTTTCTGGATCACGGACCATCGACTCGATCGCCGCGTCGCCGATTGCGAATCCATCCACGGGTCGTCCCGAGGAGATTCCCGCGATTCTGTCGATGCAGTTGGTCGCGGCTCCAGCGAGAATGCCCGGCACCGATCGAAGCAGCGAGCGGGTCAAGCCGACGACTGAGTCGGGCGGCGTTCCACCCACCGTGCGCTGAGCGCGACTCTGCCGAACTCCTCCGCGTGTTGACGATCAGAGCGCGTCGTACTTGTCGCGCCGACCCTTGGCGAGATCGACCGGATACTTCTGCGCATTCATTTCAATCTTGTCGTGCGCCGCGCTGATCAAGTCGATGTCGCATGCGTCCGCCATGAGCACACAGAAGAGGAAACAGTCCGCAAGTTCCTCGCGGATCTTGGCGACGGCCCGGGGATCATCCTGTACGCGGCGGCACTCTTCCGTCGTCTTCCAGAGGAACGCCTCCAACAGTTCGCCTGCTTCGATGGCGAGCCCCTCCGCCAGATTCTTCGGATCGTGAAACTGCTTCCATTCGCGCGCATCGCGGAACGCGAGCATCGCATCGCGAACCTTGTCGAATCGGTCAGGGGCTGCAGGAGTACTCATGAGGTGAACGCCTCCAGCTTGAGGATGCGCGGTGGATCCACGGGGCGTCCCGATCGCTCGCACTCCACGGCTGCGATTTGTTCCAGCACATCCATACCTCGCATCACCTGACCGAACGCGGAGTACGCGCCATCGAGGTGCGCGCAGCTTTCGCGCGAGAGACAGATGACGAACTGGCTTCCTGCGCTGTCCGCATCGATGGACCGAGCCATCGACAGAACGCCACAATCATGTGGGCGACTGCTGAACTCCGCGGGGACATTCCAGCCTGGCCCGCCCGTGCCATCGCCCAGGGGGCAACCTGCCTGCACGACAAACCCTGGAATCACGCGGTGAAACAGGAGCCCCTCGTAGAACCCGCTCGCCGAGAGCTTCGCAAAGTTCGCGACATGCAGCGGTGCCACATCGCCCCACGCGTCAAACTCGATCTCGCCGAGCGAAGTGGTCAGCACAAATCGCTTCGGAAGCGTTCCAGTCATCGCGCCGCGCAGGATAGGTCTTCGGTCAGGGCAATGCGTGCACAGTCCGCTGCGAAGCGGGCGCCCCCAAGAGCGCGATCATCAAGAGCGCGATCATCACGGTCCGATCCAGCGACCACCGTAGATCGGCTTGGAGCGGACGGGCAGGATGTAGTTGCGACCGTCGCTGACCGTCACATCACCCGTCAGGAGCACATGAACGGGCAGAGGACTCGAGCGTGCAATCGTGATCAGCGACTTCAGCTGCTCACACGGCAGAATCTCGATGGAGTGATCGCCATCATCCCGCGAGCCCGACGCGAGGACGAATCGCCAACTGCCCGTGATCGGATCCCGTGTGACGACGCCGCGTCGACTGTGGATGCGCATGGGTGGCAGCAGCGGTGCAACTCTGCCCGGCATTTGCTCTTCCAAGCCGATGGACGGCAACTCGGCGGATTGGGCCACGCCCTGACGCTGTGTCGCCGCGGTTTTCGGATCGCGCGGAATCGGGAGGACGAACGGCTGATCGCCGTCGGCACTCCCGTTCGAGGTTGCCGCTGTTTCGGTGGTCGACTGCGTCGCGGCTGGCATGGGTATCTCCGGCATCGGCAGCTCGTTCGGATCGGTCGCGCGCGACGGCTGCTCCACACCAGCCGCAGCCTGCACGGCGGCAGGTTCTGGGTCGATGTTTGCGGGAACCGAGGGGGTTTGGGCCATCAGCTTCTGCTCGAGCTGCTGTGCAAAGACTTCGGGGTCAACGGACGGCGCTGGGTCTGCAGCTGTTGCGCCTGAAGTCGCCAAGTCAGCGCTCTTCGGTGCTGCAACCGCACGCCCTATGGTCCCCCCTGCGTTTCTCGAGCCCGGCGCATTGAGCGCACCCTGCTGCGTCGGCTCGATCACTCGAGTGATTGGTGCAGCAAACGAAGGCAGGAAGAAATTGGTTCGACTGAAGGCAAGCACCTTGCCACTCACTTCAAACAGCGGTGCGGAACTTCCATCACGGACAGCACGTCGGTGACGCGCGATCATGTCTCCCATCGGACCAGCTGGCAGAAGGATCAGCGCTCGTTTGGACGCGCCATTGATGCGATCCTCGAGGACGATCGTCCACACCCCGAGGAAGTCATCGCGAGCAAGCGTTGCATTCGCGCGCAGCAACATGCCCCCTTCCGGGATGATCGGGGGCAGGAACCGCCCCGATGCATTGATCTCCGCTGCCTCTTGCGCGGGCGTCAACGATGGTGCGGACTTCGCCGCAGCTGGCGGCTCAAGTTCAGCGGCAGGTGTATTCGACGCATCTTGCGTCGCGGCGCAAACACCACTGCAGGACATCAGCGGAGCGAAGTGCGCAAGCGGCACAGGAAGTGACGCCACACAGTGCAACGCAACCAACCAGCTGAAGTTCCCCGCACGACTCGGATAGTGGTTCTTCACCATGCTCCTCCAAGCGTTCCTGATCTCCGATCCACCGCCGCTCATCCCAGCGCGGTCCCACCGCGGCTCAAACGTCAAGCAATTGCGTTCAGGCGGGTTCGCAGGTCGCGGTGAGTCCGCGGCCCTGGAGTCGTTCACAGATGAGTTCGGCATGCTCGCGGTGCGAGTGCGCGACCGCAGATGCGCCGTCCTGATGAATCTCCATCGTCTTCTCGACGGCGATCGATGAATCGAGCCGCGCAATCTCGCGAAGGCATCGGATCACGAAATCGAAGGTGTTGATGTCGTCGTTGTGAACCACAACTGCCCACGGTCCCATGGGACCCTTGGTCATCGGCTTGGGAGCGTTTTGGGCTTCGGGAAGAGCGACTGCGCCTTGACTCATATCGAAATGGTAACGACGAGCCGTTGCCATTGGAACCCCCCGCGCTGCGAAGCCTCCCGCTGCGTTTGACGCGAGGGGGGAAAGGTGCCACCATATCACTCCCCCTCATTCGGCCGAGTACCCAAGTGGTCCAAGGGGACGGATTGCAAATCCGTTATTCGTGGGTTCGAATCCCACCTCGGCCTTTTTCGCGGAGCGCTGCTGCCCGGATGCCATTTGGCTCATGCAGACGGTTCAACCACGCGGGGCTCGTGCAGATCGTTCAGGTCGACCAGCCCGACAGCAACAAGGTCAAGTCGCTGCCGCCCACCGAGCCATCGAAGTCCACGTCTCCCGCGCCCGATCCTGCCCAGTTGCTGAGCAGAATGGCGAGATCGCTGCCATCCACCGCCCCAGAGCGATCGATGTCAATGGAGTAAAGCTGCCTCGCAGTCACGGTGATGCTCACCGTGCGCTCCACAAACAGACCACTCGAATCGGTTCCTCGAAGCGTGATGGTGTGAGCACCTGGCGAGAGCGACGACACGAGAATCTGCCGGCCCGTCCCGATCGGTCCAGCGATGGAAGACCGCCATGTGAACGCCGTGTCGGGCAGGAACTGATCTTCCAGGTCCCAGCCCGAGGCGTGCAGCAGGATGGATGCCCCTTGCGGAAACGAGTTCCCACTGTTGGGCGTCAGCAAGTGCACATCAGGCGGGTTCACGATCCATGATCCTGACCAGTCCGCACCAGCCACACCACCTTGTGGTGCCCCAGATGGTGAACCAGCTGGTGAACCAGATGGATCGAAGAAACCGAAAGCTGCCGGCATGACCGCATCGGCGAAGTTCAGCCCGTCACTCACGCGCAGATGCACCAGCCCCAGTCCGGGCTCCGCAACGGGAATGTCGGCCAGCGACACGGCGAATGATTCACCTGTTTGGTGAACAGCAAGCGGAGTCCACGACGCGCCTCCGTCACGGCTGTACAGGATGTTTGCACGAAGCACATCACCGTCGGCATCGGTCGCGCTCCAACGGACTTCAGCGTATGGACCATGTCCGCAGAGGCTCGGCACTGACTGACCTGCTCCATCCCTGCCATCCAGCCGCGGCACACTGCCCACGGAAACGATTTCGGGGGAATGCGCCGATCGAACCTGTTCTGCCAGCAGGCGCCCTGAACGAATGTCGCGCAGTTCGATGCGTGCTGGCACGCGCCCTCGAGTACTCGCGGGAACAAGGAGCGAGACGGGAGATGTGCCGTGCACGCACGCCGCGCCCGTTGCACAGCCTGCGCAAGACTCGCGCGTCGTTGCGGATCGCCACCGAACGCTGTGCAGCATCGTTCCATCGTCGGCAATCGATTGGATCAGCACATCTCCACGCGGATCGTCTGGCGTGATGGATACCGCGTCAAGAGTCGAGGGCACATCCAACTGAATCCGGTGAGACGAGTGTTCAAACGAACCAGTCAGATGAACCGCACGGACCCAATCCGTCGATGGCTGCTCGCCACCGCCGGGAGCATCGAACGCCCCGCACGCGTTGCGCGTGTCGGAGAGGCAATCGGCGTAGGTCGAGGAGTTCACCCACGCCTGATTCGTGAGGAGCCCCGCGACCATCACATCGCTCTGTGACGACGCGTGTGTCTGAGCAAGATTCAGCGGGTTCGCCAAATGGTGTTCCACATCGAAACCAACCGTACCGAGCGTGTTGTTCGTGTGGCTCAGTCCCCAGCAGTGACCGATCTCATGCGCACAAGTGCGCTGGAACCGCGTTGACTCCGAGTTGCCGAACGCTGCATCGCCTGGAATGCCGATCGCCTGGCCATTCCCGCTGAACGGATTCCCTGGCAACCAGCCGTAGACGAACTCGGGGCGCGCATATCCCGCGGCAGGAATCGTGGACAGCCGCAGCGTTTGCAGCGCACTCAGCAGCTCGTTGTTCGATGAGTTGATGCTTTGCGTCCAAGTGAGCGGCCCCGTGGGCGTGCGGTGGTAGTTCAACTCACCGTGGGGATAGATGCCGCGGTAAAACCCATCACCAATGCCCGGCTCGATCGTCGCGGCCGCGGGCTGCCCGCCCCCCGGCGTGTAGTTCACGGACACATACGCCATGTCGAGGGTCTTGCGGCAGGCAAAGGTCCTGTTGGACAGCGCAAAAAGATTGTTCGCCTCATTCGACTCGGTCACCACATTGCGCGGATCCACCAACACCTCGAAGTCCACATCACTGCTCACGGGGGCCACGACCGTGAAGTTCAGCGTGTCGTTCACATTTGCGGAGTTGGGAGAGATCGGCGCCGAGATCGGACCGTTCCTCGAGAAGAAAGGAGACCCAGCCATGGGCGACCCGTTGACTTTCACCCGAAGCACGGCGTCCACACTCGCTTGCGCAGTGGTCTGCCCCGTGACGGCGATCTTGACCCGCACGGTGGTCGGCCTGCCCGCAACAAGCGTGGTCGTCCCGCCGCTGCTCTGGTACCCCTGCTGCAACTCGACGCTCGACACGGCGAGATCACCAGCGAGGAGGGAAGCACTCGTGGAGGCAAGAATGCAAGACATCAAAATGATCCTGCGTGGCACTCCCGCCCAATCGCTTCCGATCAGCATTCCGCATGAGGTCTGACGGGCTGACGAATCTGATTGGGGCACTGGCATGCGTTCTCCAGGGATCGGGATCCGTCGCGAAGGGTTCAACCCCACGATCCAAGCAGTTGGGCAAGATCCGGTCCATCGACGGATCCTGAACCATCCAAATCCGCACTCCCAGCGTTGCCCCACTGCGACAGCAGGATCGCCAAATCGAGTGCATTGACCGTCTGATCACCGTTCAGATCCGCAGGATCGGAAGAGCCGCCGACGGTGATCGCCACTGTGAAGAGAAGGGTTCCATCACCTTCACCTGGGACACCCTCGTCCGTCACAAGCAGCGATCCCTCCACCGATGTGAGTCCAACCGGCAGTCCACTTGGGTTGACTCGCAGCCGCAGCGTGCCCGGGAACTGCGCAATCATGGTCGGAAGCGTGCCGACAACCGAGACTGGTGCGCCCGGCGGCAGCGATACGAAGTCCGCATCCAACCGAGACTGCAGCGTTGTCCACGCGACATTATGCAGAGGAACATCGACATCCTGCACCCCGCCACCCTGCGGCACGGACACCGGAATCGTCGTTGATGTCACGACGCTGCCCGCCGCCCAGGAGGGTCGCGCGCGCGAGATGACCGTGTACTCGCTGATGAGATCGACTGATGCGTTCTGCGCAGCCTCGGAGAGTGTCCACGCGGATGCCTGTGCTTCGGCAAGACCAACGACTCCCGTGTTCAACTGCAGCGTTGTCACTGCTTCTGCCGGTGCGAGCGGCGCGACGCCGCTGCCAGAACCAAACAGCCCCGCGACGCTTGTGATGGAGTAATCCAGTTCATCCGCTCCAAGCGGTGTGGCGACTGCCGCCACATTCTTCACTCGAACCGTCACGCTCACAGGCGCTCCCTGAATGACTCGCTGCGGAACACCCATCATGGTGGCGGACAGGACAGCGGGGACTTGGTAATCCACCAGAACTGGAATGTGATCGGAAGCGTCAAAGAGGGACTGAGCAAGGGCATTCGACCGGCTTGGTTCACCGACGAAGTACGCGTTCCCGCCAGCGTTGATTGCCAAGTTGTAGTGCTGTCCGTCATTCCCGAATGCGCGGCATGTGCCGGAGATCATGCTGATCCCCTCGTTGTCCAGAAGCTGCGCCGTCGCGAGGTGCAGGTCGAAACGGTCGTCCATGCCGCCGCCAACCAACCCAGTCTGGATGTCACGCGGACTCTGCGTGTGCTTGATCGCATTCGACGACCCGCCCCATCCCCCCGTGCCGAGCGGATCGAAGGCCTGGCCAAAACCGCTTGCCAAAAACGCGAGATAGGCAGCCTCAGTGTTGCTGTAGACATTGAAGTCGCCGACATAAAACGCGCGAGGGCCTGCGCCGAGTCCGTTCGCATTGCTTCGCACGGCGACTGCGCCGCTCTCTCGAGTAGCTGCCGCGCCCGTGCCTGCGGCGAGGTGCATGCTGTACGCGTACAGGCGCGCAGCGGACGACGAGTAACCGTTCAGCGAGAAGAGCCAACGGTCGCACGCACGACTCGCTCCCGTGAAGATGTCTGCGTGCCCCGAAACGATTTCGCTGATCGTCTCGATTCGGTAGAACGCGCACTGCGCGCCACTCGCAGAGTCCTCCTGCGAGCTTGAGCTGAATGTTGCGCGCGCGTAGGTCGCGCCGGCCGGAGCGGCGGCGTTCACGAGATTCTGCAGAGCAGTCACCTGACTCGAGGGCACCTCCTGAAAGAACATGAGATCGACAGGCTTCGCCCAACCCACGCTGTTATCGGAATGCGCCGCGGCAATGACTTCCGAGATTGCCGTGGCGGACCCCTGCTGCCTCGCAATGTTGTAGTTCATCACCCGCACCTGCGACGACGCGGTGGAAACGACAGCCGCCGCAGCCAAGGCCGCAGCAAACAAGTCACTGCTTCTCACACGAGCAACATAGCTCCGATTGCTCGCAAGGCCTACGCCAACTGTCCACTTTCGACTAGAAATGTTCCCCCCCCGCTACCCCCCCCATCCACGGAGACACGCATGCGAATCGCCATCCTGACCGCCCTCTCGTTCTGCTGCCTTGTCACGACCGTTCAGGCGCAGCAAGTCACGCCCGAGATTCTGACCCTCGACAACGGAATGGAGTTCCTGCTCATTCCGCGCACCGATGAGCCCAACACCATCTCCGCAGGCTGGCTCGCCAAGGTGGGAAGTTCGAACGAACGCCCCGGCATCACCGGCATCTCGCACTTCTTCGAGCACATGATGTTCAAGGGAACGAACACGATCGGTACCGGCGATGCGAAGAAGGACGCGGACTTCCGCGCCGAGCAGAAGCGTCTGCGCGATGCAATCAACAAGGCGGTGTGGACGACTCAGTATCAGCGTTTCTTCCGCGGCGAGATTGATGATCCGTGGAACGCTGCGAACGACACGCCAGAGCTCGCCGAGTTGCGCGCGCAACTCAAGCGGTCCATGGAGACGCAGCAAGGGCGCGGCAATGCTCAGGCGATCGGCACCATGAAGACAGATCTGGCCAAGTTGAACCGCACCACACCGGAGGGAGCCAAGCAAGCGACGGCACTCGAAGCCAAGATCGCCGAACTCGAGACGCAACAGCGCGCCTCGGCATCGATCGTGAAGGACGAGTTCGACCAGGTCTACACGAAGAGCGGTGGAAGCCGCATGAATGCGTTCACTTCCTATGACCTGACCTTCTATTTCATCACGGTTCCGAGCAACAAGTTCGAACTGTGGTGCTGGATGGAGAGCGACAGGCTCAATGACAGCGTCTTCCGCGAGTTCTACAGCGAGCGCGATGTGGTGCACGAGGAACGCCGCCTTCGCACCGAGAGCACGCCCACAGGCATCTTCCAAGAACAATTCGAAGCGATGTTCTGGATGTCGAGCCCCTACTCATGGCCCGTCATCGGTTGGAGCAGCGACCTGAACTCGTACACGATGGACGAGGCGATGCGCTACTGGAATACCTACTACCGCCCGAACAATCTCGTGGGAGTGATCGTGGGCGACTTCGACCCGAAGGAAGTCAAGCCGCTCATCGCGTCTTACTTCGCACGCCTGCAGAACGGCAACACACCAGTGCCACCCATTGTCACGCTTGAACACAAGCAAATGGCAGAACAACGAATGAACGCCGAGGCGGAGTGCCAGCCGCAAGTCGAAGCGCGGTACCACACCGTCCCTTTCCGCCATGCCGACTCCTATCCGCTCGACATGCTTGCGAGCATCCTCAATGGTCGTACTGGCCGTCTCTACAAGTCCATGGTGGAGGGGTCGAAGATCGCATCGAGCGCGAGCGCACAGCAGGACTCGCGTCGAATGGCTGGTGCGTTTTCGTTCTCCGCAGAGACCAAAGGTGACGCCACTCCCGCGCAACTCGAGGAGGCTTGGTACCGCGAACTGAAGCGACTGCAGGATGAACCCGTGGGCGATGAGGAACTGCAAAAAGTGAAGAACAATGTGGCTGCGGACTCGTACCGCGGCCTCCAGTCCAACTTCCGTTTGATGATCGGACTGGCATACGCGGAAGCACTCGGCGGATGGGAAGAGATCAACGAACAACCACGCAAGCTGCAGGCCGTCACCGCAGCCGACATCCAGCGAGTGGCGCGCAAGTACTTCGACAGCAACAACCGCTCCGTTGCGACATACCTGCGCAAGGCAAGCGCCAGCAGCAGCACTGCCGAAGATCCAGATATCTCGGCGTTGCCTGCACCCATGCAGGCACGGGCGCGGCAGATGGTCGCCCAGATCATGAAGGAGTCCGATGCAGCTGCGCTCCGTACTGCCATCGAGCAGATGAGTTCCCAAGCATCCCAGATGCCTCCAGCGATGAAGCCGATGATGGATCTCATGATGAAGAAGATGCAGGAACGCATCACTCAACTGGAGAAGCAGGACGACTGATCGCACAACGGCAGATGCACTTCATGCCAATGACCAGAGAGACAACACCCATGAACAACTCCAGACTTCCCCTTTCCAAGATCACCCGCCTCGCCCTTGCTGCCGCTTCTTCCGCTGCCCTTGCCGCGGCGAGCGCGTCGGCTGTCGGCGATCTCCCCACGCGCCCCGAGAAACTGACCTTCCCACCGCTGCGATTCGAAGCGCCCAAGGCTGCGACCTACCGCACGACCCTCTCCAACGGCACTCCCGTGTACATGATGCCGAGCCACGAGTTCCCTCTCATCAACCTGAGCATGACCTGCATGGGTGGGAGCAACCTCGACCCGGCGGATCGGGCGGGCTTGGCGTCGATGACCGCTGCCATGATCCGTCGTGGCGGAACCACCACCATGGATGCCGACGAGGTCGACGAGAAGATCGAGTTCATGGCCGCAAACATCGGCATCTCGAGTGCCGACTGGCGTTCGTCCGCTTCGGTCGATGCACTCAAGTCCAACTTCGAGGATGGGCTGGGCATTCTGGTTGACATGCTTCGGAACCCCGCATTCGATGATGAAAAGTTTGCCGTCGCTCGCGCAGATGCACTCGAAGGCCTCAAGCAGCGCAATGATGACGCATCGTCGATCAGTGGACGCGAGTGGGCCTATCTGGTGTACGGCGAAAACCACTTTGAATCACGCCAACTGACGGGCGAGAGCCTTGCGGCGATCACACCGGATGAGATGCGCGCCATGGCTGCTCGCATCTTCCATCCTGGCAACATGATCATCGCCGTCACTGGCGACTTCGAGCCAGATGCAATGAAGGCAATGCTGGAAAAGGCATTCGCTGGCTGGACCGCAGGTCCGAAGAATACGCCGCCCGAGGCGCCCACCTTCGAGATGAAGCCTGGTGTCTTCTATTCGCAGAAGGACATTCCGCAGGGCAAGGTGTCGATCGGGATGCGGTCGATCCAACGCGATGACCCCGACTACTTCCCATACCTCGTCATGAACGAGATTCTTGGCGGTGGTGGGTTCTCAAGCCGCATCATGCAGCGCGTTCGCAGCGACGAAGGCCTTGCCTACAGTGCAGGTTCTCGCTTCAGCGCGGGCCCGTTTTATTCGGGCGTGTTCCGCGCGGCGTTCGAGAGCAAGAGCCCCACCTGCGCCCTCGCCACGAAGCTGATCTTGGATGAGATCAATCGGATGCGCGACACGCTTGTCAGTGCATCGGAGTTGGAGACGGCCAAGAACTCCTTCGTCGAGACGTTCCCCAATACCTTTGCGTCCAAGGCGGGCACACTTGGCGTGTTCGTGTCCGACGAGTGGACGAACCGCCCAGCAGGCTTCTGGGAGACCTATCGAGACAAGATCCGCGCCGTCACGCCCGAGGACATCCAGCGCGTGGCGCGCAAGCACCTGGATCCTGCAAAGATGACGATCCTTGTGGTCGGCTCTTGGGACGACATTGCCAAGGGAGATACGCAAGGTCGCGCACGCATGGACCTGTTCGGGCCCGCAACGCGCCTTCCCGACCGCGACCCGGTGTCGCTGAAGCCGATTGCGCCTTCGTCCGCAAGTTCCTCAGCGAGCAAGTCCGCACCGCAAGGCAGCTGAACGCCTCACACGCTGCGTCGTCACGGTTGTGATTCGTTCGCGCTCCGACCGCGCTGTCCGAGCGCCCAAGCCAACTCGGGCATTCGCATGATCCGAACGGCGAAGAGGAAAACGCCGCCGCCCACGACCACGCTGACGCAAAGCAGCACCGCGTGACCGCCCCACGAAGTTGGCTGCGGCCACAGCCCCATCGTGACAAGGAGCGTCACGGCCATGATCGCGCTGGCCTGCGCAGTACGCAGCCAACTTCCGCGCACTTCGGCACTCACCACCGCACCCGTTCGACGCGAGAGAATGCGCATCAAGATCACCATCTGAATCGCCGCGCAGAGGGCGGTCGACAACGCCAAGCCGGCCGTGCGCAGCGGCGTCCAGATGAGCGTGATGTTCAGAACAAAGTTCAGAACCACCATCGCAGCCGCGACCTTGACCGGCGTCATCGACTCACCGCGCGCATAGAAGGCGCGCGTCAAGAGATGGTTCGCGCTGTACGCCCAGATCGCGGGGGCATACGCCAGCAGGATCGTGGCCACGCGCGCCGTGTCATCCGCCGAGAAGGACTCGCCCTGAAAAACCACGGCGGTCAGTGGCGTGCACACGAGCATCAATCCGACGCTGGCAGGGAGCCCGATGAACGCCACGATCCGTAATGCGCGTGCGACGGAGGCGCGAAACGCAGTGAGGTCGTTTGCTTCGCGCGACAGTTGCGGGAAGATCGCCGTCGCGACGGAAATGCCGAACACGCCGAGCGGGAACTCATAAAGTCGCTGCGCGAAAGAGAGGGATGCCATCGCGCCCTCCTCCAGCGGGTACGCAATGCCCACAATCGTCGGGCCGATGATGGTCGGATAGCTCGCAATCAACCCATCAATGAAGGTGTTCACTTGCAGCACTCCAAGTCCGATCGCCATGGGGACCGCCTGCAGAATCACCCGACGGAAACTCATGCGCGCCGATTCGTCGCCGCCCGGCGGCATCACCATCGATCCGCGCACCCGAACGGTACGGAGTGCAGCCAGACTCCACAGGAGTTGCAGGACCCCCGCAACGAGCACGCTCGAGGCAACCCACACGATGTGTGAAGATGGCTCCATCTCCGCCACTCCCATCCACCGCGCCATCGGCGGTGCAAGTCCAACCGCACTGACGACCACCGCCAGATTGAGAATCACCGGCGCTGCTGCCGTGGGACCGAATCTGCCGTGCACCTGCAGGACTGCACCGACCAACGCCACGAGACAGACGAGTGGCATGTAGGGAAGGAGAATGGCGACGAGCTTCGCGGAGAGCAGCGCCGAGGTGATCGCGCTGTCGGGCCATGCGGCGATCAGCACACCCTCGCCGATGAGACAGACCACTGAAAGGAAGATGGCGGTCCTCGAAAGCACAAGCCGTGCGACGTGCGTGGCGACAGCAGGCTCGGACGCTTCAAGTTTCGAGTAGACGGGCAGGAAACTGGAAGTCAGCGCACCCTCGCCGAAGAGCCGGCGAAAGAGATTCGGCACCATGAATGCGAAGGCAAACGCATCGTTCACCACGCCAACACCAAACACTCGGCTGAGCGCTGCATCGCGCGCCAAGCCGGTCACGCGGCTGAGCAGCGTGAACACGGAGATCGTGCGGGCATGTGTCTCGAAACCTCTCGCCTTTGCCACGGTAGATTCTCCTCATCGGCATGAATCGGCGCTGGGCGCAAAACATCCTGCATTCCACGCACCTTCCTTCTGTCCTGCTGCTCATGGCACTTCTGGCCGCCGGCTGCAAGGGACCACCGGAGGTGGTTCTGGAGAGCGATGTCCCCAATGTGGCGGGCTATGAGCCGCTCGTCACGCGGAATCTGCAGCGGGAAGGCGGGCGCATTTCAGGAGTCGAGGTTCTGTACCGAGGTGACATCGATGACCCCGTGCGGCAAGTGAACGACACTCGCGCGCGATTCATGGCGCAGGGCTGGATACTTGTCTCCAAGCAAGCGCGTGGAGCCGCGACGGTGTTGAACTTCCGCAAGGACAGCCGATCCGCACGCGTCGAGGTTGCGATGAACCAACTCGATCCGATGACGAGTCCCGCCCACTTGCTGGTCTTTCCAACGCCGCCCCCACCGCCCGCCATCTCGTTCAGCCCGTCGACGACCAGTCCGGGCGATACCTCGGCGGGCGCTCCGATCGAGGGCTTCGCACCGCCGACTCGCTGAGCGCGACACTGAACCGCCTCGCTCGCCGCCTCACTCCCCGCGAAGCGCGGCGCATGCGGACTCGGCGGCCAACCTGCCCGAACGCATCGCGCCCTCGATCGATCCGTCCGACACATGATCCCCAGCGATCCATAATCCCTCCGCGTGATGCATGGCCGGGCGCAGCGCAAGATCTTCGGGGTGCTGACGCGGAAGTGCCTGGGTGATTCGCTCCGTCGCAATGTGCTTCCACTCCAGGACGCATGATCCAAACCACGCCGCGAACTGCTTGCGACAGCGCGATTCCAACTCGGCGTCGGAGAGTTCGCACAGTTCCGAATCGATCACACTGCCACTCACGAGCGACTCGCCCGCAGGCGCTTGATCTGGCCAAACGCTTGTCGGCGACACGGCATGGTTGACGGGCCCCCTGCCCGTGCCGTCCAACAACAGTTCCGGCCGTCGAAGCGCTCGAGGGCAATTCGATGACTTCATCTTCCACACCATCGTCACCGTGCTGCACCAGCGCCGCGCGGGAAGCGATGGCAACAGCTTTCGCGCGGACAGCGCATCGCATGCCACGATCAGTTGCCGAGCCGCATGCGTTCCTCCGCATGAATCGCTCACGCGCCATCCTGCCCCATCCCGAGCGGACTCGATCCCCTGCGCACCACAACGCATCCACACACCACCTCGCGACTGCTCCGGGAGCGCACGCAGCAGTTGCTCGGCGATCGCTCCCATGCCGCGCCTCGGCAGCGTGGCGCGTCCGCGCGCAAACATCGTGAGTCTCCACTCAAAGGGCGCAGCGTCGTATCCAAGCGTTGGATCGAGAAACACCCCGCCGAAGAACGGGCGAAAGAACGAATCCATCAGTCGGCGCGAGACACCTCGCTTGAAGAGCAGTTGCTCCGTGCTGATGCTGCGGCACGCGCTCGGATCGGGTATGCGAGCGCCCCACGCCGCACCGACCGCCATCGGGAGAAGGACTGCGACATCTCGAACCGACAACAGTCCGCTGAACAGCCCCGCAGCACCCGCCGCAGGATGGGCGAGCGGATTCGCGATCGTGCGGAATCGATCGCCCGTCCACACGCGCGCGCTCGCGCGAAGGGCGCGCACATCGAGGGCGTTCCAATCGATGAATCGGGCGATCTCCGAATACGACGAAAGCAGCACGGCGAAACCATGGTCAATCGTGCACCCATCCACGGTACGACTCGACACCCGCCCGCCCACGCGCTCGCTCGACTCGAGCAGTCGCCAACTCACGCCAGCGCGTTCACACACGATCGCGGCACAGAGGCCTGCGACTCCACCACCGATGATGAGCACGTGCGCGCTCTCCATGGGGCGATCCTAGGCAGTCGATGATGGCGTGGGCACCCGCCATGCGTCCGCCTCGGGTCGCGCGATGAACTCAACGCCGCACTCTGGGCACACCCCCACTCCACCTCTCACGCCAACGCCCCGCAAGAGGTGTCCGCATGACACACATTCCAGACCTTCGATTGCCTGTTTGCTTGCCACCGCAGACCGCACGAGCCGAATGGTCAGTCCGATCCACGCCAAGGCGTACGCGTAGGCGAAGAGATCGCGCATGTCGCCGGGTACGGCGATCCGCTGACCGAACCACACATCCACCAGCATCAGGGCCGCCCACACATACATGCCGAGCGAACCGACCACCACGAAGGCGATGAGCGCCGCGCGAGGGATGCGCCACAGCAGGAATCGACGAAGCCGCCCGCGGTCGCGACTCCACAGGTTCGGCATCGCAACCCACTGCTGACGCACCCAAGACCGTCCGCAGTCGGGGCATTGTCCTGCCTCGCCCACCACATCGATCGCTCCCCCGCACTGCAGGCACAGGCGTGCCTTGATGATCTGCTTGGCCATCGCCCGAACGCCAGCACGCACAGTCCAGTCCACACCCATCGCCGCGAAGAGGACTGCGCCGAGGAAGAGAGTCTGCAGTGGGCGTTCATCAGCAAGCAGCAAGCGCGACACCGTGACGGAGATTGCCCCCCCGACAAGCGCACCGACGGCCGCGGACGTCACCATCGCCAGCCATGTGAAGGGCCGATCGAAGAGACGGCGCTCCGAGGCAGCGCGAACTGCACGACGAAGTTCCCCCGTCGATCCGCGCGCCGACATCGAGCACCACAGGAGAAACACGCAGACGGCAACTCCCACGAGGTCTGCGGTCCAGTCGTTCCATGATGTATGCCGAAAGAACGGAGGAAGCGACTGCGTCCACTCATCCACCGAGGCAAGGAGCACGACGGCGCCACCAAGCTGCCACAGGCGGGCGAACCATGTCGCTCTCCACACCAGGAGCGTCAGGAATCCGTAGGTGATGGCGTGAAGGACCTTGTCGCTCGGCGCCTCCGAACTCAATTGCAAGCGTGGCCAATGCGTCGCGACCAGCGTCACGAGCAAGCCGCCGAGCGCAAGCACTCGCATGACGAGAAGACCGCGCTCACCCATCCGCAACTCGCCTGTGCGGGAAGTCATCGGACTGCTTGGGTGATCAGGCCGCAGGAACCGCGGCTACTGCGATCGCCTCGGTCGCGGATGGCCATCGCGCGCGCAGCGCACCAGCAAGTGCCTTGTAATCCGCGGCGCCAGCGCACTGCGGCGCATAGTCGAAGATTGTCTTGCCGAAACTCGGCGCCTCCGCCAACTTGATGTTGCGACGCACGGGCGGACGCAGTACGCGCGCATCCTGCCACGGCAGTCCGCTCGCACGGAAGCGTTCGAAATAGCCGTCCATCTCCTCCACCACGGCGCGACCGTGACTCGACTGGGACTCATGCATGCACAGCAGCACTCCCGCGACCTGCAGACGCGGGTTCAGCGCACGCTGCACAAGCAGCACGGTCTCCAACAACTTCTCCAAACCACGCAGTGCCAAGTACTGCGCCTGCATCGGCACGACCACCTCGTCGGCGACTGTCAGCGCATTGACCGTCAACACGCCAAGACTCGGCGGACAATCAAGCAGAATCACATCGAAGGAATCGATGACCTCCTCGAGCCGCTTCGACAGCAGGTGCTGCATGTCCGGTTGCAGGGCGAGTTCACCCTCCACGAGCGCGAGCTCGGTATCACTCGGAATGAACCAAAGATTGGAACGCGCCTCATGGACAAGTGACCTCGTTGGGGCGTTCGCGTCCATGAACAGATCGCGAACTGTTGGCTGATCGGGCGCCGGCTCATGTCCGAAGTGCAACGAGAGGTTGGACTGCGGATCGAGGTCGACGACCAAGGTTCGCAAGCCCTCGAGCGCGAAGGCCGCACCGAGATTCGCGGTGGAAGTGGTCTTGCCCACGCCACCCTTCTGATTGAGGAGTGCGATGACCCGAGCACGCGGCTTGGGCGATTCATTCGCCGCCACTGCTGAGGCCCCGACCTTGGCGCCTTTGGCACGATTCATGGGGTCAGTGTAACGCTCGTCAGGTCCCAACTCGAGAGATCGAGCGGGATTCCGCTCGCCACTGGCCGCACCCACGGCGGCGAAACCCCGGCAAACTGGCGGCGCGCCCGAAGGGGCACGGCGTTCCCCTGGCACTCGACCGTGCGTTCCATGGCGAGCTGGATCTTCGCGGATGCCTCGCCGCCGGCCGAAATCCATGTCATCGGCAATGGGATTCGAACCCGCCACCGATCCGCAGACTGGTGAATGCCGACTTCTTCGGCGTACTCGCCGCCACTTGCACGGATGGATCCATCGCGCGAACAGATCAGTGATCGAACCGCATCGCTTTCAAGCGTCACGGTAATCCGATCCGAGGGTGCAGCAACTGCCGGATCGAAGCGCGCCTCGATCAGAAGCTCCCAGCTGCTTGGCCGCTTGCGAAGCACGGCGGATGTCATCCATTCCTTCGGGAGCGGCGCTGATTCGCCGGAACGAATCTCGTCGAGCGTGACGGCCGGCAGGAACACACCAAAGTCGACACTCGGCGGACGCGCGGCAACTCTGCCGAATCCCACCGGGACCCACGCCGTGGTCTGCGCACAGTCGACAAACAGGATGGGCATGCTCCGAACCTGCTGTTCCATCGATGTTCGTGCACCCGCGGCCTCACTGCGCTCACCCGGCGGCAAGAGTGCCGAGAGCCCATGCGCCTCAATCGCCTCACGCAACTTTGGGTCGATCAGTTCCACCTGCTCGGTCTCCGTTCGTTCACGCGGAACCGCGAATGACTGGAACGACTCTGGCGCCACTTCTGCCTCCAAAGATGGCGTCCGAACATTGGGCCATCGAAATGCCACGGTCAGCGGCTCGGCTCGGGGGTTCGCCACGGACACATGAACGCGCTCGCCATCATCACGCTCGAACCAGCAAAGCGGCTCCGCTCGTGCATCGAGCCACAGTCGCGCACCTTCAGCCAACACCAGTCCGTTGGCCTTCGGATCCAGCAGAGTCCGCAGCAACTCATCGAGCACCTCAGCGCGAGTTTCCCAGGCGCCGAGCGTGCTCTCTTCGCCGTCCAGCACTCCGTGGCAGCGGCCCGCAACCGAAGCGATCACGCACTCTGCGAGTCGCGGCTCATTCTGGTGAAGTCGGGAAATGGCAGCCGACCACAATCCTGCGATCGCCCGTGCGTACAGGTGGTCCACATCCCCACCCTCCCACTCAGGCACTTCACTGCCATACCACTGCGCCACCAATGCGGTCCTGAAGTGCTGATCGGGCAGCGAACCATCCGGGAGGTCCTCCGTACGAAGCGACCACTCCGACTGCCCACGCTCCGATGCGCGCCACGGATCAAGCCACAGTGGGTCGATCCGCTGATCCCCGATCCACAGCGGTCCGTCACCGTCCCTCGGCAACGGAGCGAGAAGCACAACAGGGAGTCCGCTGCGCGGTGCGGTCGTGCCTGCTCCGATCCGTACTGCACTCCAGCCTGTCCCTGTACCGACACGCGGTTCGATGCTCGCCGTACGCGCTTCGATCGTTCTTCCGTCCGCCGTGCGAATCGTCATGGCAGCAGGCCAGCCTCCGCTCGCATCCTGCAGTGCAACCGGCACCATCAACACGCCGCCCCGTACAGCCACGGGCTTCGTCTCGCGTGCGACAAGCCGCTGCGTTTGTGGCAAGTGCGTGCTCTGCTGCGCGACGACATCCTGCGCGAGTGCCACCACCGACGCGCACAGTGCCAGCGCGATCGGCAGAAGCGCTGGACCTGCGCTCAGCGCGCGGGCGCGCATCACGACTCCCCGGATTCCATTGCCCGCTCGAACATGCCATCGAGCCTGCGCTGGCGGTAAAGGAAATCCGCTGTCATCCTCGGCTGCACATCATCACCGCGCTCGATCAGGAATGAACGATCAACCCCTTGCGGCAGCGTTCGGGCCCACGCGGCTGCATCGGGCGCCTTGCTTGCGAATACAGGCATCTCGACGGCTTCGGCGGCCGCTGCAGGCGACTGCGTGCGGACGACTTCCGATGATGCAGCCCCGCTTGGCTTCGCTGCGACTCGCGGCACATCCGCGCCTTCGGTCGCTGGGGCGGTGATGGACTCGGTCAGTGCAGAACCCGCACGTGCGGCCACAACTTCCGTATCGACGCGCGCATCGACACGAAGATCGACTTCGCGAATGTCGACCTCGGTCACCGCATCCGAAGACTGGCGCCGCGCGAGTCTTGCATCCTTGTGAACACCCACACTTCCCGCAGGCAGAGCACCGAACCGTCGGATGGAAGACCAGTCCGGCTTGCCGATGTAGTACTGACCTCCCGGCGGGACTGTTGGGATTGTCCAGACGCGCTTCTGCTTGTCTTGCACCTTCGCATAGGTGCCACGCTCAAACACGAGGAACAGTCCGCCGTTCGCCCGGTAGAACATGCCCGACTTTCCCGGCACTTCGTAGAGGCGATCGAAGCCCTGCGGCTCCGCCAACTCCATCGGCATCTGACGAGGCGAAGTGCTCAGTCCACCGCGGTCCGCAACCCGCTGCTCCGCCGGATAGTTCATCGATGTGTCGACATCGCGTGTCGAGTGGTTCTGCTGCATGGGCGCATCTCGCTGCGCGTGCACGGACGCCACCGCGCAGAGCGCCAGCAAAGGGGCGAGAGCATTCAAGGCCATCGGGCGCATCGGGCAGATCAGAATACGCCTGCATCGGTCATTTGCGGCAGCAACCTCAATCATCCCAGCGCTTTCCCGCGAAGTTCACGGGCTCTGGGTGCTTCCATACCGATCTTCCTCCACAAAAACGCTGGTCTGCTCAGGTGGCAGCACCTGATCCCCACGACTGGTTCGCACCACGATGCCACGCAACGGATCGACATCGATCACCATTCCCTCGACCATCCCGCCGGGCGTCACGAACTGCCTCACCTGCCCGCGAAGGGCGTCACGCTGCCGAAAGCTGCTCGCGACATTCTCCGCATCCGCATGCAGCCACTGATCGACGCGTGCGATCAGGCGACACGCAAGATCACAGCGATCCACCACGAAGCCCTGCAGCGCGAGACTCGTCGCTCGCTGCGCAAGCGCCGGTGGAAACGAACGCTGCGCGCAGTTGATCCCGACGCCGATGATGGTCTTGCCTCCAGCGCGTTCCACCAGGATGCCGCCCAACTTGCGCCCCGCAACCATGAGGTCATTCGGAAACTTCAGTTGAACGATCGGTGCAGTCCCACTCGTGTCCAGACAGACATCCTCGCTCGCCTCCGCTGCGGCGAGAGCGACCGAAAGGGAAACCCACGCGCGCGCATCGTTCGGTGCCGTGAAGCTGATCGCCAGTCCTTCATCACCCGTATCGGCCCACGCTCTCCCCTGCCGACCACGACCGCCAGTCTGCCTGCCCGCAACGATCACACACCCCACCTCCGCGCCCCGCGCGATGTCCTGCGTCGATGCGGTGCTTCGGATCACCTGAACACAAGTGAAGGTCGCGTTCGATGCACACACCGCCTCGAGCACATCAGGCCACGCATCCAGGGGTCGAGCCATAGAGATCACGCGTTCAGACGCTGGCGAATGGCCGCGACCAACACGCCTGCATCGGCCGCATCGAGTGCGCCCGAGCGCCACTGCAGAGAGAGACCAGCACCACTCGCCTGCCGAGGAATCACATGGAAGTGCACATGAGGAACCGCTTGGTGCGCTGGCGCCCCGTTGTTCTGCAGGATGTTGTAGTCCGGCGTTCCCGTGGCATCGACGACTGCCGCCGCCACCCTCTGCAGCACACGACCCACCGCCTCCGCGGAAGCCGGACTCAGCTGATGGAGGAACTCCTTCTCTTCCACTGGCACAACCAGCACATGCCCGCGCGAGAGCGGCGCGATGTCCAGAAAGGCCACGACATGCGGCTCCTCAAGGACGAAGTGTGCTGGGATCTCGTGGCGAATGATCCGCGTGAAGATGCTCGGCATTCGGCGCAGGCTACTGCGCTCGACCTCCCGAAAATGCGCGGGGCGCATCAAACACCACCCGCCCCCACCTCTGCGGAACATGCATGTCGATCATCCACTGCGGCGTCCACACCCAATTGTCCTCGGCGCGCCCCGGCACCTTTCCGTATCCAGTACCGACACGCTCGAGTTGCCACTGGACACGGGAGAAGTTGATTCGCCAAGCGTCTCCGGCAATCGGCGGACGCTTGCACTGCTGGAAAGTCATGACGCCCACACCATTCGCATCGGTCGCGACCGGCTCGAAGAGCGTCCAAGGCAGTTCCATCTCGACCGTCCATCCTCGGTCACGATCTCGATTGTCGTTCACGGTGCCATCGAGGGCGATCGCCAACCGCATCCCGCGGGCGGTCCATCCATGGTTCGCTATCCCGCCCGCGCGGTACGCAACCGGCAGATAGAGATCGAACACCGTCCCGTATGCATTGACCTCGATCTCGTAGTACTCGCGGCCATCTCCATCGGGATCAATGAACACCTCAAAGTCATTGTCGTGGAACACGATCTCGTCGTGCGTACGCAGCGTCGCCCAGAGATCGATTTCATCCAGCTCCGCCAGAATGAAAAGTCCGACATCGCTCCACGCCATCTTCACCCGCGTGCGCTGCCGCGGCGTCGGGCGTTCAGGTCCCTCGATATCCACGAAGTCAGCGCTCCAGGCGGCACTCTGCCAGACCGCATCGTCACCGCGACCGTCGATGACTGGAGCGGTCAAGGCAAAGGGTGCCCGAATCGTGCGCGGCTCGGAGCATCCAACGGCCCCGAGCCACGCCACAGCACCCACAGCACCCGCCGCGAGACGCACGGCGACGGATGCGGCATCCCGCACCGCTGCGTTCAACCGAGCGCCGCCTGTGCTGCGGAGAGCCGCGCCACAGGAACGCGGAAGGGAGAGCAGGACACATAGTCGAGGCCGCACTTCTGGAAGAAGCGGATCGATGCGGGGTCGCCGCCATGCTCGCCGCAAACGCCGAGCTTGAGCTTTGCGCGCTTGGCGCGTCCCTTCGCACACGCCATGGACACGAGCGATCCCACGCCATCCACATCAATCGACTGGAAGGGATCCTTGTCCACGATGCCCTGCTCGAGATACGACGGCATGAACGAGCCGATGTCATCACGGCTGAAGCCGAATGTCATCTGCGTGAGATCATTGGTACCGAAGGAGAAGAACTCCGCCACCTCAGCGATCTCGTCGGCAGTCACCGCTGCGCGTGGAATCTCGATCATCGTGCCGATCGGAATCTGGAGCTTGCGGAGGTTGCGCTGTGAGAGCACCTCTGTCACCGTCCGCTCCGTCAGTTCGCGCAGAATCGCCAACTCACGGCGCGTGCCGATCAGCGGAATCATGATTTCGGGGCGCGCATCGATTCCCTCCGCATGGCAATCCGCCGCAGCCTCGACAATCGCACGAACCTGCATCACGAGGATCTCCGGGTACGTCACGGCGAGGCGACAGCCGCGATGACCGAGCATCGGATTCGCCTCATGGAGCTGCGCCACGCGTCGCTGCACATCGGCGAGCGTGACCCCAGCCGCATCCGCAAGGGACTGCTGCGCCGCCTCCTCATGCGGGACGAACTCGTGCAACGGCGGATCAAGAAGTCGCACGGTGACTGGCAGCCCCTCCATCGCCGTAAAGATGCCCACGAAGTCCGCGCGCTGGAATGGCAGGAGCCGCGCGAGCGCGATCTCGCGATCGCTCAGGCGTTCGGAAAGGATCATCTGCCGCACGGCCTGGATGCGATCCGACTCGAAGAACATGTGCTCGGTTCGGCAGAGGCCAATGCCGATAGCACCGAACTCGCGTGCGCGACGAGCATCGGCAGGCGTATCCGCATTCGCCCGAACGCCCATCGTCGCGTACTTCTGCGACCACTTCATCACTTGCGCAAAGTCCCCTGAAATCGACTGCGGAACCGTGCGCGGAAGCGCGCCCACGATGACTTCGCCGGTGGAACCGTCGATCGAGAGCATGTCGGACCGCCCGAAGGTTCGCCCATGAATTGTCACCGTGCCGGCCTCCGCATCGATCGACAGGTCTCCCGCACCGACCACACAGCACTTGCCCCAACCCACCGCCACCACCGCTGCGTGGCTCGTCTTGCCGCCCGTCGAAGTCAGGATGCCGACAGCCTTGTGCATGCCCGCAACATCCTCGGGAGAAGTCTCGCGGCGAATCAGCAACACCGACTCGCCCGCGTTCGTGCGATCGACCGCCTCGGCGGCCGTGAACGCCAACTTGCCCGAAGCAGCTCCCGGGCTCGCAGCGATGCCGCGTGTCAGGACCTCTGCGCCGCGCTTGTCCTGCTCGGAGAAATAGGGAAGCAGCAACTGCACGAGATCCCCCGCTGGAATCCGCTTCAGGGCGGTCCGTTCATCAATCAGTCGCTCCTTCACCATCTCGACCGCCGTCCGCACCGACGCAACACCGTTTCGCTTGCCCGTGCGCGTTTGCAGCATGAAGAGGCGACCACGCTCGACCGTGAACTCGATGTCCTGCATGTCCTTGTAGTGCCGCTCCAACTTCTTGCGCACCGCCAGCAGCTGCTTCCATACCTTGGCGTTCCACTCCTGCATCTCGCTGATCGGGCGCGGCGTTCGAATCCCGGCCACCACATCCTCGCCCTGCGCGTTCACCAGGAACTCGCCGTAAAACACATTCTCACCCGTGGAAGGGTCACGAGTGAACGCAACTCCCGTTCCCGAATCCTCGCCCATGTTGCCGTAGGCCATCGCCTGCACATTGACCGCGGTGCCGACCAACCCCTTGATCTCGTTGATGCGGCGATAGGCCACGGCGCGGTCGCCGTTCCAACTGCGGAACACGGCCTGCACCGACTGTTCGAGCTGCTTCAGCGGATCCTGCGGGAACGGCTCGCCGACATGCTGGCGGTACACCGACTGATACGCGATGCAAAGCTCCTTCAGCCCATCTTCTGGAACCGCCGTGTCTTCCGACACGCCGTACCGAGACTTGATGGCATTGAACGCGTGCTCAAAGTGATGGTGATCGACACCCATCACGACATCGCCGAACATGTTGATGAGACGCCGATAGGCGTCGTACGCGAACCGCGGGTTCCCCGTCGTCGCCGCCATCCCAGCAACCACCTCATCCGTCAGACCGAGGTTCAACACAGTGTCCATCATGCCAGGCATGCTCACCGCAGCACCCGAACGCACGGAGACCAACAGCGGATTGCGCCGATCGCCGAACTTCTTGCCGAGTTCGCGCTCGAGCAGCGTGATGTTTCGGCGCACCTCATCCATCAGTCCGCTCGGCAATCGGTTCCCGCCGCGCGAGTACTCCCCGCAGGTCTCGGTGGTGATCGTGAATCCGGGCGGCACCGGCAGACCGATGGAAGTCATGTCCGCAAGGTTCGCTCCCTTGCCACCGAGCAGCATCTTCTGATCCATGCGCCCCTCGGTCTTGGTCGCGCCAAAGTAGTACACGCGCTTGGTCGCTCGACCGCGGGCTCTCTCGGCGGTTCGAGTCTTCTTTGCCGCGCTCTTTCGCGAGGGTTGGGTGCGGGAGGGTTTCGTCCGTCGTGTGGTCATGGCTGGCATAGGGGGTTCCGTGCAGGATTTCGAAGTCTATCGAAGGAGCGCTCACCATCCGACGAACGCGCAAGAACGCAGGAAATCCCTCGCAATGCTCCTACCATGCATCCATGTCGGAAACGCCTCTTGTTCGTCCGCTGCCGTGGAGATGTTCTCCTCTGCGCGTCATGCGTTTCTGGAAGAGGGAACTGCCACTCCTCTCGCTCATCAGCGGTGGTCCGCCCACCCGCCACTCACGCTTCAGTGTGTTTGCCCCGCGCCGAGCATGCGTTCGCGTGAATCGGCAACAGCATGGCCGTGCGCAACTCGAGGCCGCACTCGACCGCCTCGGCTCGCGCTGTCCGCCGATTCGCTGTGGGGAGATCACCCTGCCCTTTGCGGGCGGCTGGATCGGTTTCGTTGGCTACGAGTGCGGCGCGATGTTCGAACCCGCCGCGCGTCTGCGCGATGGGGCGGGATCGCTTTCGGCTGGGCAACTCTGGCCCGATGCCGTGCTCTGCGATGTTCCCCGCGCCGCCGTGCACTGCCATGCCACAGGCCAGTGGTTCGACGTGGGAGAGGCGATCGGCGATGGACCGGAGGAGTGGATCGACAGTTCCACCCTCCTGCGGCCGCAGCGATTCGAGGTGCGCCGCTCGCTCGACCGCGACAGTGCCGCAGGACGCGCGACCTTCGAGGCGATGGTCGAACGCACCCGAGAACTCATCCGCGCAGGAGACATCTTTCAAGCGAACATCACGCGTGGTTTCCGTGCAGCAATCGCTGGCTCCCCGCGCGCACTGGCGCTCCACGCGCTCGCGACGACAGCCCCACGACATGGCGCGTTCCTCGAACTCGATGCCCATACATCGCTGCTGTCCCTGAGCCCCGAACTCTTCCTGTCCGTGGATGGCGCATCGCGCCGCATCTCGACACGCCCCATGAAGGGCACACGCCCAGCGGGACACGATCCGGAAGATTTGCGGTCGAGCAACAAGGATGCGGCGGAGCTCAACATGATCGTCGATCTCATGCGCAACGATCTTGGTCGTATCTGCGAGATCGGATCGATCACCGTCACCGAACGGCGCTCGATCGAGCATCACTCCACGGTGTTGCAGTCCGTCGCGGAAGTCTCGGGAACGCTGCCCGAGCGTCTGCCGCTCTCCGCCACCTTTGCCGCGTGCTTCCCGCCAGGGTCCGTGACGGGTGCGCCAAAGGTGCGCGCCATGCAGGTCATTGATGCACTGGAGGCAGGTCCGCGCAGCGCGTACTGCGGTGCGATCGGCATGGCGAGCCGCTGCGGAAGTTCGCACTTTTCCGTGGCGATCCGCACGGCACGACTGACGCGCGACGCGGGCGACCGCTGGGACATCGACTACAACGCCGGCTGCGGCATCGTGGCAGACAGCGTTGCGGCAGATGAACACCTCGAGTGCATCACCAAGACGCAGGTGTTCATGAACGCACTCGCCAATGCGGCCGAGACCCCGTCAGAGCATTTCGGCTGCGATGCTGGCGAGTTCACTCCGCTCCGTCTTGGAGAGCGTGACGTGGCCTGCGATCCGATGACCCTTCATGCGCTCGATGAGATGCGACAGACCATTGCTGGACGCGTCGAGGTAGGGGTTGTCGATCTGCCCGATGTCGCCGCACAACACGATCTTCGTTCCATCCCCAACACGTGACACGATCGTCTTCACCTCATGCGGCGAGAGGTTCTGCGCCTCGTCCACGATGATGAACTGGTGTGGAATGCTTCGCCCGCGGATGTAGGTGATCGGCTCCAACACCAACTTGCGCGACGCAACCAACTGGTCAATGCGCTGCTCGGTCGACTTGCTGTCAGGCTCGCTGCTCGTGTGCCCGCCACGCGTGGAAAGCAGATAGGCGATGTTGTCGAAGATGGGCTGCATCCACATCGACAACTTCTCATCCTTGTCGCCTGGCAGGTAGCCGATGTCGCGCCCGAGCGGCATGATGGGGCGGGCGACGAGCAGCTTGTCGAAACGCTCCTCCTTGAACACCTTGTGCATGCCCGATGCGATCGCCATAAGCGTCTTGCCCGTGCCGGCAGGTCCGATCAGCGTGACCAGCTTCACCTCGTCATCGAGCAGCAGATCGAGTGCCATCGTTTGCTGCACATTGCGCGCGATCACGCCGTAGATCGGCTTGCGCGGACCGGTGACGGGGATGAGATGTCCAGTATCACCCAGCCGACGGGCAAGTCCGGTATGCGAGGGGTCACTCTCATCGATCAGCGACACGAAGTGGTTCGGCAGGATGCCCTGCTGCTCCCCCTCCACGATCGGAATCGCATTGGGAACCGCCTCGAGGCGATGGATGGGAAGCTGCCGCTCCGAGTACAGGTCATCGATCACATCGCGCGGCACGCGACTGATGAAAAAGCCTGTATCGAGCCAGTCGGCATCCACGCGGTCCGCTTCGAAGTCCTCGGCAGTCACGCCGATCGCATCGCACTTGACGCGGGCATTGATGTCCTTCGACACGAAGATGGTGCGCAGGCCGGATGCGTTCAACGCATGGGCCACCGCGATGATGCGATTGTCGGCGATCGCCAGATCAAGATCGAAGGACTCGGCGGGCTTCAAGCGAACCACCTTCACCGAACCACCCTGCTCATTCCACACGACGCCATCAAACAGATGCCCCATCCCACGCAGGCGATCGAGCGATCGGATCACCTGCCGCGCGTTCCGCCCCTTCTCATCATTGTTCTTCTTGAAGGTGTCCAGTTCTTCGAGGACTGCGAGGGGAATCACCACCTCGTGCTCTTCGAACTTGAACAGGGACTGGGGATTGTGGAGCAGCACATTCGTATCGAGCACGAAATGCTTGCGCACCTGCGCATCACCCGCTGTGGAATCTTCCGATCGCTTGGACTGTTCGGGAACCGAACCCGCCTGCGTGCCGTGAACCATGTTTCCACATTCTAGGTTTCCGACGCGCGATTCCACTTTCAAGATGCATGAAATCTGGACGGCGGGTACCGTTTGGCGATGCCAAGGAAGGCTCGCCGCGTCGGAGATCTCGCCCGCGCTCTCGCGCAAGTCGCACCGCCCTCACTGGCCGCCGACTGGGACAATGTGGGACTTCTCGCTGGGGATGCCGATTCTCGCTGTGAACGCGTTCTTCTCACGATCGACCTGACCGAGCAGGTCGCGGAGGAAGCGATCGAACTGGGCGTCCACGCGGTCGTGGCATACCACCCTCCCATTTTCGATCCCATCAAGCGTCTCGTCCGGCAAGATGCAGCCACAGGAGCCGTTGCAGCGCTCGTGCTGAGGGGGATTGCCCTGCTCTCGCCCCACACCGCTCTCGATGCGGCCGCTGGCGGCATCAACGATTGGCTGATCGAGGGGATCGGGGATGGACTGATCCGCCCACTGCAACCGACCACTTCGCTGTCGGGCCACGAGGCGTTCAAGATCGTCGTGTTTGCACCGAGCGATGCAGTGGAACGCATCCGCGGCGCCATGGCGATCGCTGGCGCTGGACGCATCGGCGCCTATTCGCAGTGCTCGACGACAGCGGTCGTGGAAGGCACATTTTTCGGCAGCGCATCGACGCGACCGCGAGTCGGTCGGCGAGGGAAACTTGAGCGTGTCCCAGAACTTCGCCTCGAGATGGTGTGCGGCGCGAAGGCTCTGCCCGCGGCGCTTGCGGCGGCGCGTTCTGCTCATCCCTACGAGACTCCAGCGATCGAAGTGCACTCGCTTGCCCAGCATCCCAGCGCCTTCCAAGGTCAAGGTCGTGCCGTCCACCTCAGCGAACCGCAGACAACGGCGGAGATCGCGCAGCGACTGCGCCGCCATCTCCCAGCGCGTCGACTCGAAGCGGCAATCGTTCCAGGCAGCGAAGGTCAGCGGCACGAAGTCGTCGCTGTCTGCGCGGGCGCGGGCATGGGCCTGCTCCGCAGCGCACTCGAAGCGGGCGCCACACTCTTCTTCACGGGTGAAGCCCGGCACCATGAACAACTCGCGGCCGTCCGCCAAGGATGTTCGCTTCTGCTGAGCGGGCACACCGTCAGCGAGCGCGGCTATCTGCCGCGGCTCGCCGAGCGTCTTGCCCGCGAAACAGCGGGCACATCCTTCACCCTCTCGAAAGCGGATCGCCACCCGCTCGTCGACGCCTGACGACCGCGATCTACCCGCCGCCGATGAGGTGCGTGCGGGCGAGTGCGGCAGCGCCAACGATTCCGGCAGCATCGCCCAGTTCCGCGGCGACCACTCGACATTTCCGCAGCGTTGTCGGAAAGACATGCCACTCGAACGACTCACGCACACGATCCACAAACGGCTTCCCGAGAGCATCCGTCACACCGCCGCCAAGCACCACGCCTCGGACGGACAGCAGCGTCACGGCATTGGCAATGGCAAGCCCAAGCAAATCCGCGGCGTCATCGACGACGCGAAGCACGAGTTCGTCACCAGCGCGGTACGCCTCGGCGATCGTCGAACTGCCGATGGGACCATCCTCCGGCGTTCGAGGCAGAACGGCGCGCATACGGCTCTGCGGATGACTGCTGATCAGCGTCTCCATCGCGCGGATCATCGCCAGTCGACTGCAGTGCTCTTCGACCGTGCGCCGACCAAGACCCCCCCTCGGCTGCAGCACCATATGCCCCAACTCACCAGCCGTGTGAAAAGCCCCTCGCCACAACTTGCCGCCCAGAATGATCCCACCACCGATGCCAGTCCCCACCCACACGCCCAGGGCATCGGACCAACCGCGCGCGGCACCCGCGGTGAACTCGCCCCATGCCGCGACATTCACATCGTTGTCGACCAGGACGGGAAGATCGAGACGATCCTCCAGCAGCTTCCGAAGTGGAACATTCTTCCAACCGAGATTGACTGCATGAATGGCCACGCCCTCATCGAAGTCCACTGGACTTGGTGCACCGATGCCGACTGCATCCAGATCCCGCAGTGTGCTCCCTGCCTCCTTGCATGTTCGCTCAAGACCATCCACCACGCGGTCGAGTACGCCCTCCATGCCCGTGATCGCCTTGGTCTTGCGCTTGTCCATCGCGAGGATCTTGCCCTCTGCATTCAAGACGCCAAAGGTCACCTTGGTGCCTCCGAGATCGATCCCCGCGACAAGTCCGCTTCGTTTAGGTCGTCGAGCCATGGTCGAGTGCCTCATGGGGTGGCGGTGCGTCGTCCGAGGACGCCAGCGAGGAAGCCTCGGTCTTCCAACCCATCAGCCGCTTTGCGTCGTCGATGATGAGAATGACTGCGGGCAGCAGCAGCAGAGTCAGCGCGGTCGCGCTCGCAAGGCCACCTGCAATCGTGATGGCCATGGGCGCAAGGAACTTCGCCTGAAACGAGGGCTCCAGAATGAGTGGGCCGAGTCCAAAGATCGTGGTCACCGATGTCAGCAGGATGGCGCGCAAGCGCCGCGCGGCCGCTGCGATGAGCGCGTCATGCAAATCACTCCCCGCGGCAACATAAGCATTCACGAAGTCAATCAGCACCAGGGCGTTGTTCACGACGATGCCCGCGAGTGCAACAAGCCCGATGATGCTGAGGAAGGTGAGCTCCGCCCCGAACAGCACATGTCCGAACACCATGCCGATGATGCCGAACGGGATCGACGCCATCACGCCGAGCGGCTGGAGGTAGCTGCCAAAGAGCCACGCGAGAATCGCATAGATCATCAGCAGCGCCGCGCCCGCCGCATACGGCAGTGCCGCAAATGCCTCGTTCAGATCCTTCTGTCTGCCACCCTCGCGAATCACGACACTCGGGTACTTCGCCACGAGTTCCCGCACATCCGAACCGACGCGTTCCACGACCCCTTCCGGTCGCGTGCCCTGCGCCGTATCGGCAGTCACCACGATGGTTCGCAGTCGATCGATGCGGGAGATGGAACTCGGCGATGTTCGCTCGCGCACTTTCGCGACTTCCTGCAGCGGCACCGCAGTGCCCATCGGAGTGATGATCCACAACCGTTCACCGAAGTTCGTGGCAGAACGCAGCCCGCTATCCATGCGGACTCGGACATCGATGTCCTCGCGGTTGTCGCTGAAGATGTGCGCATCGATGCCGAACAGCGCTCCGCGTACTTGGCGCGCGATCTCCACTGCCGACAAGCCAAGTGCTGCAGCGCCGGGATGCGGTTCCACTTGCAACTCGGGCTGTGCATCAAAGTCATTGTCTGCCACACTGATCACGCCATCGACTGCGATCAGCAAGGACTTGATGCCCTCCACAACCTCCCGCAGGTCATCGACATTCTCGCCCGCCACTTCGTAGGTGATGTCCGCACCCGACGGTCCACCCGATATCTCCTGCACATTCAGGGACTCGACCTCCTGGAGTGGCCCGGCTCCCCGGATGATCGAATCGATCACCTCTCCGGATCGTCGCTCGCGTTCCTCCACAGGTGCCAGCTCGATGAAGATCTGAGCAAGATTGCTCGCGGCATTGTCGGCGACAGCCGTCTCATAGTTCAGTCGGACCCCGTAGATCGATGTGATCGCACGAACTTCTGACTGCTCGCGAGCCGCGCGCTCCACGCGGGCACCGATCTCCTTCGTCAGACTGGCAGGAACTCCAAGCGGCATGCGGATGTCGACCACCGCAGTCTCTGCATCGTCGTTGGGCAGGAACGTGAACGGCAAACGCCCTCCCACGACCAAAGCCACCGACACGATGAAGAGGGAGATTCCCACGGACACCGTGAGGTATCGACGATCGATCGACCAGCGAGCAATCTTCTCGGTTCGTCCCTCCAGCGCCGGCCAGAGAACGCTCTCCCGCCATCGGTCGAACCAGCGCAGTTTGCGGTCCAACCATGTTGGCGTGCCTCGGCGTTCACGCGCAAAACCACCCGCCATGTGTCCTGGCAGCAAGAAGATTGCCTCCGCAAGACTGCAGAGCAGCGCAAGCGAAACGACGATCGGCAACTCCCCGATGATGTCGCCGACCCGACCACGCACCAGCAGCAGAGGCACGAATGCGACCACCGTTGTCGTCACGCTCGCGAACACTGGCCAGATCACGCGGTCCACTCCTCGAAGGATGCCTTCCTCCACGGTGCCGCCCTTGGCAGCTTCCGTCTCCATGCTCTCCGAGAACACGATTGCGTCATCAGCCAGCATGCCAAGCGCCATCAGCAGCGCGAACATCGTCAGCAGATTGAGTGACACCCCCGAGACATCCATCAGAAGCACCGTCCCAAGCACCGCGACGAGAATGCCAAGTGTGACGAAGCAAGCGGCGCGCCAGTGCAATCCGAGCAGGAGCACGACGAACACAAGAAGGCCGCCCTGCAGTCCATTGCGCGTCAAGAGGTCAAGTCGCCCTTCGATCAACCGCGCGAGATCGTTGTGCGCCTGAATCTGCACGCCGGGCGGCCCACGAGTCACACCGAGTTCATAGCCCTGCAATCGCGGCGATCCGAGAAGGCGCTCGCGGAATGCCGGATCGAGCGGCTCACCTCGGCGTGCTGCGACATAGCCGCGCGCAAACTGCGCCATATCGACCGCATCCTGCCCTGACTTTCGGAACACCGTGCAGTTGGCAGATGGCTGCCCGTTGAAGCGGCGAGAGACATCATCCTCCACGAAGCCCTCGCGCACGGTGGCCACATCACCCACCCGCAGAATCGCGCCCTCATCGCTTCCCTTGACCACGATCCCACGGACGCGGTCGCTTCGTTCTTCCACGCCCAGCGTGCGGACCTTCACCTCGCCGTCGATGCCGCGCACGGTGCCACCGGGCACTTCGCGCATCCATGCGGTGATCGAATCGGCGATGCGCGTCACGGATATGCCGTGTCGCACGGCTTCTTCAAAGTTCACCTCCACACGCAGTTCATCGTCGCGCGTTCCGCTCACGACCACTTGTCCCATGCCTGGAAAGGTCTTCAAGTCGTCAGCGACCTGCCGAATCGTCTGCTTCAGCGTCTGCGGATCCGCATCGCCTGACACCGTGACCTGGATCACGGGCAGATTGGGTTCAAACTCAACGACACGAATGCGATCGGCTTCCGGCGGGAGGTCCGTGAGTGCCTCAACACGGTCACGCAGGTCATCCGTCCGCTTGCGGACATCGACACCATCATCGAACTTCACCACGATCGCTCCACCGCCTTCGAAGATGACCGTTTCAAGCCTCGAAACACCTTCGACCTCGACCGCGACATCCTCCACCCGGCGCGCGAGCGACTCCTCGACCTCGCTCGGCGAAGCGCCGGGGAACGACAGCACCACCCGAGCCATATCGGGCTCAATGTCAGGGAAGAACTCGCGGCGAATATGCAATGCGGCAAAGATGCCACCCACGATCACACCGATCGTGATCAGATTCGATGGAACCGTGTTTCGGACGAAGAAACGAACGATGCCGATCATCGTGCCTCTGCTTCGCCGTCGACCGATGGACGCGCCGGCTGGACCGCTGCAGCCGACGCAGCGCCTGGATCCGCCGCACGAACGCGGGTCCCGGGCGCAATGCTCCGACCGCCCTCGAGCGAGATCTCGAGACCATCGGGCAGCGGTTCCTGCAACACCACCCACTCCGTATCGCTGATCCCGCTCCCCGCGAGCGAACCGACGAAGGAGTGCGACACCACGACAGGCACACCAACCAACTTGCCATCTCGCAGCGCCATCACACGGTCGCTCCGGACCGAACGCCGAGGAACGACCGAGTGAGACTTGGCATCCGCCGCGTTGACCGCCGCCTCGACGAACTCACCCGGCGCCAATGGAACCGCAGCACCACTCGGTGGCACATCCACATGAACGATCATGGTGCGATCGAGCGCGTTGTCCTCGGGCTCGATCCGTGCAATCGCCGCAACCACTTCGCGCGGCACTTGCCCCACCGTCTCGATTCGCACGGGATCGTCCACAGCGACGAAGCCGCGCGCAGACGATGGAAGGCGAATGGGAATCTCGAGCCGACGGGGATCCACGATGCGCGCCACGACTTGCCCTGGCAGCACATTCTCCCCCACCTCCAAATCGAATCGCTGCACGGAGCCCGCGATGGGCGATGTCACGCGACAGCGTTCCACATTCCTCTGGGCGGTATCCCTCATCGTCCGCTGCATCTCATCCTGCGCAAGGAGCGCGGCGCGGCGCGGAACGACCTGATCCGCCGCCTCTCGCAGCAACAGAAAGGCCCTCTCCACGACGATCACTGCTTGGCGGGCACGGTCCAATTCACGTGGCACGGCCGCCCCCGACTGCACTGCATCACGAACGCGCTGCTCATCCGCACGAATCAGATCCGTCTCCTCCTGAGCAAGCCGAACGCGTTCCCGAAGCGCAGCCTCCTCAACCGCGAGCGACTGCATCTGCGCATCGATTGCAGCAAGTTGTTGCTCAGCAGCCAGCTGTGCGCGGCGAAAATCCTGATCGTCCAGTTGGAGGAGGAAGGCACCCGCCTCCACCGCGACTCCCTCGCGCACGGCCTGATTCACCTCCAGGACAACACCCCCGACGCGCGCGGGGACATCGGCGGAATCCGACGCGCGCACGATGCCGTACCCCGTCCACTGCCGCGGAACTTGGACGGAACGCACGCGGAACACCGCGACGGGCTGCTCGACTCCCGACCTGTCCGCCAGGTGAGGCAGCGGACGCGTCAGTGCAAAGAGCACCAGCAGTCCAATCGAACCGCCGAGGAATGCGAGGGCCAAGAGCGCCCGCGTCAGACGAACTGCTGTACTCGGGCGGGGAGAGCGCATGGCGAACAACCGATGGTATTCCACTCACCGTCTTTGCGCCGAACACTTGCCTCATGCCCCTAGACTCCGCGACCATGCCAAATCCTGCCGAGTCATTGACGGTCAACGATGTCCGTCATGTGGCGCGCCTCGCGCGCCTCGCGATGGTGGAGGATCGTCTGCCTGCGATGCGCGACTCGCTCGTCGCCATTCTCGGACACATCGCCCAGCTGCAGGCCGTCGACACGAAAGATCTCGAACCGATGGCGCAGCCGCTTCCCATGCGGAACCGCTTGCGCGCCGATGAACCGTGCGCAACCCTGTCCATGATGGAGGTGCTCGCCAACGCCCCCAAGACCGAAGGCGCCTTCATCGCCGTTCCCAAGGTGCTCGGCGGAGACTCGGCGTGACCGGCGATCTCGTCGACATTCGGGACAAGATCGCGCGACGCGAGATCACCGCGCGCGCCGTCGTGCAGTCCACCCTCGATCGAATCGCGGCGGCGGATCGAACCCTCCACAGTTTCCACGAGGTGTTTGCCGAGACTGCGCTCGCATCGGCCGATCGCATCGATGCCGACATTGCCGCTGGCCGGCGCAGCGGCGAACTTGCGGGCGTTCCCATCGCGGTGAAGGACAACATCGCGACGCGCACGGGCCGCACCACGTGCTCCTCTCGCATGCTCGAGACCTATCGCTCGCCCTTCGATGCAACTGCCGTGGAACGCCTCGAGCGGGCGGGCGCGATCATCATCGGCAAGACCAACATGGATGAGTTTGCGATGGGATCGTCCTGCGAAACCTGTGCGTGGGGCGCCGTGAGAAATCCATGGGATACGAACCGTATCCCAGGCGGCAGTTCAGGCGGCAGCGCGGCAGCGGTCGCTGCGAACCTGTGCGCTGCTGCGCTCGGCTCGGATACGGGTGGATCCATCCGACAGCCCGCTGCGCTCTGCGGCGTGGTGGGATTCAAGCCGAGTTACGGACGCATTTCGCGCCACGGACTGGTGGCGTTCGGCAGCAGCCTCGACCAGATCGGACCGATCACCCACAGCGTTCGCGATGCTGCGCTGCTCTACCGCGTCATGGCGGGCGATGACCCGCTCGATTCCACTTGCGCACCCGAGGTGGTGGACGATCCGCTGCCGTTTCTGGAACAAATGCCGAAGGGACTGCGCATCGGCATTCCCGCGCAGTACCGAAAGGGCAACAGCCCCGCCGTCGATGCCGCGCTCGCGCGCGCGAGTGATTCGTTCCGCGCCATCGGCGCACAGCTTGTCGATGTGGAACTCCCGCTCACGGATGTCGGCATTTCCACCTACTACGTCATCGCGCCGGCGGAAGCATCGAGCAATCTCGCGCGCTTCGATGGCATTCGCTACGGACACCGAGCCAGCGGCAACTTTGCCGATGTGAATGCGCTCTTCTCCGCCAGTCGCGCGGAGGGCTTCGGCGCGGAAGTGCAACGGCGCATCATGCTCGGCACCTATGTGCTCAGCGCGGGGTACTACGACGCCTACTACCGCCGCGCGCTGCAAGTGCGCCGACTCATCAAGAACGAGTTCGATGCCGCGTTCACGCAGTGCGATGTGATCCTCGGACCCACCGCACCCACGGCCGCCTTCCCCATCGGCGGAGTGACCGATCCGCTCTCGATGTACCTGTGCGATGTCTACACCGTGAATACCAATATCGCCGGCATCTGTGGCATCTCGCTTCCCGCGGGATTCGACGACAGCACGGGCACCCGCCTGCCGATCGGCATTCAACTTCAGGCTCCCGCCTTTGCCGACTCGCGCCTGCTGCAGATCGCGCATGCGTTTGAACGCACGCATGGCGGACGCGAACATCCGCAGTAGCGCAGCCGCGCTCCGCGGGGCGCGCACGAATGAACCCCATTCACACGGGGGCCATCAGGACGGACGCTTCAGCGAACCGAATCGCCGCATGGCCATGCGGAACTCGCGCACGACGCGTTCCGCCTCCACCTCGCGCTCGCCAAAGGTGCCGACCTTCGCCGTGGCGAGATACATCGCAGGCGCTGGTTTCTTGGTGACCGTCAGCGTGGCAGGTCCGCCGCCTTGCGTTCGAATGACGAAGGTCCATGTGTCGCCATCGAGCGCCGAACTGACAAGCCCCATCTCCGCGCGCTCGATCGCCTCGCTCGCAGCCGCAGGCACATCCGACCAGCGCACGGCATCGGGCGCACTCGTCAGCGGCTTCACCGGCATGCCCTTCGCCGTGGCCTGCATCGCCTGAACCAACTGCGCTTCCTGCTCGGGTGAGTACAGCGCATTCGGGGGATATTTCTCGCCCTCGAACTCCGTGTTCGATAGGACAGGGTTCTCCTTTGGCTGACACCCCAGCGCGATGCACAGCGACGCGGACATGACTGCACACCGCCGAAGGCGACCGCGTGATCCGAGTTGTCGGCGAGGCGCGTTCATCGCAGGAGCGGCAGAGTACCCCCGCACTGCAGGATCCGGCGTACCGCGCCTGTCGAGGGCGCGTCCGTCACGGAACCCACGCGACGCCAGAACCAACCATCGCGCCCCGCTTGTCGCAGATGCCGCGCGACACGCGTATCCAACCGCCAGACCACAAAGTGCACCTCACGGTGCGAGGTCTGGAACACGAACGAACCGCACCGATCCAAGGCACCCGCATCAACCCCCATCCGCGCAGCAACCATCGAGGCCGAGAGGCGCCGACCACTCTCCTCCATCGGCGGGAACGGCAGTCCCGCCCACAAGCCGCCCGCAGGAAGCACGCGCTGCGCCATCCATCCAGCCGACACCGCAAGGATCGCCGCACGGTGAACGCGCGTTCGCATCGGTGCAACCTTCGCCTTGGGAATGTGATGCTGTCGTTGCATGCGCCGTGCGCTGCACAAGGCGTTCAGCGGGCACTCCTCGCACCGCGGCAACCGCGGCGTGCAAATCGTCGCGCCCAACTCCATGAGCCCCTCGTTTGCATGACTGGGATCACGCGCCGCATCGACATACTCCTGCGCGCGCTTCCACACCCAACGCTTGCCCGCACCCTTCGTGAGATCAACGGCGCGGCCGTGCACACGCATCATCACGCGCGCGACATTCCCATCGACAATCGCCTCCCGCTGACCAAACGCGATCGACGCGATCGCCCCAGCGCAGTACGGACCGACCCCAGGCAGGGCCTCGAGTTCGTGCCGCGTCCGCGGAACATGCCCGCGGTGGAGGGCCATCATCGCCCTTGCAGCCGCGTGGAGATGGCGAGCACGGCGGTAGTACCCAAGGCCGGCCCAGGCAGCCAGAACATCCCGTTCACGCGCCCGCGCAAGGCTCGCAACCGACGGGAACCGCCTCAAGAACTTCCGCCAAGCATCGCACACGCGCACAACCTGCGTCTGCTGCAGCATGAACTCGCTGACGACCGTCCCATATGCGGTACGCCGCCTCCGCCAGGGCAAGTCGCGGGCGTTCCCTTGGAACCACTTTTCGACCCGCAGCGGAAGCACTTTGCCCTTCTCTGCACCGCATGGAGTGCCTTGCGCGTAAGGCATTTCGCCCGTAGCGTACGGAGTCCGGCGGGGTCTCATGGCCAAGCTCTTCTACACCATCGACGAGGCTGCAGCGAAACTCCAGAAGTCGGAGTCCGAGCTGCGCGCCATGGTCGATTCGGGGCAATTGGAAGAGTTCAAGATGCACGATGTGACCCACTTCAAGAAGGCGGTCATCGACCAGCTTGTCGTGGACGACCTTGGCAACATCGAACTTGCGCTCGAGGACGAAGCTCCAGCTTCACCTCAGCCTCTTCAGCTGGACATTGACCTCAGCGAGAACTCCGGCAGCGCGGTGCTCGATGAACTCAAGTTCGATGATGAACCACAGCCCGCACCACCCGCCGCAGGTGGTGGCAGCGGAGCAGAACTCGACTTGCTCGACCTCGACCTCGCTGACTCAGGCATCGCGCCAGCGCAGGCACCTCCTCCGCCGGTTGCAAGGGCTGCCGAGTCGGGCAGTGGCATCGCGCTCGATCTCGATGACTCCGGTCTTGGTGCAGTTCCAAGCGCATCCAGTCCACATGCACTCCCGAACAACCCCGCATCGATGGGATCCGGCAGCGGTCTCGATCTCGGATTGGATCTGGACCTTGGGCTCGAAGACTCCACGACGAAGCCGGCATCACCCGCTCAGGCTGCCCCGCCAAGCGACTCTGGGTCGGGGATGGCTCTCAATGAAATGAGTGGGTCGATGGCCATGCCCACCCGCCCGCAGCCAAAGCGCCCCACTCCTGCAGCGGACGGTAGTTCGATGGCTGGCGACGACCTCTCGCTCGAGCCGGTTGGTCGCGGCTTGGATGACTCTGCCGATGCCGATGCGTCCAGCATCAGCGCTGCGCTTCTCGATGATGGCGCAGACTCCTTCGACGGTGGCGGCGGATCGCTCTCTGCGGACACTGACCTGTTCGCACCGACCGACGAGGTGGGTGGCGAGGCGTTCGTGGATGCCGATGCGGCAGCGCCTGCGATGGCGACAACATCGGCGGCACGCGGCGCGACACCCGTTCTTGTTGCTGCGGAGACCGTCGATGGTGCGTCGAGTGGGCTGGGCATCGGACTGATGGTGGGAGCGCTTGCTGCCATCGTTGTTGCCGCACTCATCGTGGTTGGAACGCGTTCCTCAGGTGGATCGGCGCTTGCTGGCGAGATCACGGGGGACAACATGATGCTCTGGCTCGGGGGACTCGCCGGCGGCACGCTGCTCTTCGGCGGCATCGGCTTCTTCGTCGGAAAGTCCATCGACGGATGATCCTCAGCGGATTCGGGATGCGCGAATGGGGGCTCGCCACGCTCGCTGCCATTGCCGCGCTTCTTCTCCTTGGGCCATCTTGGTGGCTCATCACCATCGTTGGCATCCTCTGGTTCGCCGTTGCAGCGTTCTTCCGCGATCCGCTCTTTCGACGACCAGCCACCGACAACCCGAGCGATCTCGTCAGCCCTGCCGACGGCGTGATCTCCGCTGTCGAAGCGGTCGATCACCATCCCGCCGTGCATGGACCAGCCGTAATCATCCGCATCTTCCTCAGTGTGCTCGATGTGCACATCAACCGCATGCCCTGCGCGTGCAGCATCGTGTCGATCCTGCACACGCCTGGGCAGTATCTCGATGCGCGCTCGGAGGAGAGCGCGAAGGTCAACGAATCAAATCTGATCGTGATCGAAGCCTCGGATGGAACGCGGCTGGGTGTGCGTCAAGTGTCAGGAGCCATCGCACGGCGCATCGTGTGCCCCGTGGTCCCCGGTCAACGCTTTGAACGCGCCGCGCGCTTTGGCATGATCAAGTTCGGTTCGACGACCGAGCTCATCATCCCTGCAGCGCACGCGTCCACGGTCCAAGTCCGGAAGGGTGCGCGTGTCGTTGGCGGCGTCACGGTGCTCGCCTCCATTCGCGCGGCGACGCCACGCGCCTGATCGCACTCACTCCGAAGGTTGATCCTTCGGTGAACGCGGCCACTGAGGCTGCATGCGCCCAAGAACCCGCCGTGCGCGCGCGATCGCCCCGCCGAGCGCAGGTCCGAGCGCCCGCCCGACCCGTTCCAGATCAGGGCCAAACGGACGCCGACCATCGCGAAAGGCAATCACCACCGCGGGCACCTGCGCCAGTTCATCGCCAGCGCACGGAAATGCCAACACCGACCTACCAGGCAGAACGCCCTGCAGCTCCACCCACCGCGGGGCGACCGCGTTCCCATCTGCAATCCGCACAACGGCGCGTTGCGATGCGATGCTCTCGCACCAACCCGTCGACAGATGCTCGAGCATGCCGCCCGCAGCCCGCCGCGACAGATCGTCACGCACATATCCGCCGACGACGAAGCGCTCCCCCTCGCGAACGAAGAGCGACACATTGGTCGGTCCAACGCGCGCGATGAAGTACTGCAGACTCCACTCGATGATCGGCGCGGGCTCCACCTCCATCGACAGGATCGCACTGCACTCACTGCGCATCGAAGCCACAGCCTCGCGCTCTTCCGCGTCTGCACGCGCCTTCGACAAGTCTGCGCACGCTTTCCCGAGGCGCTCCTCCAATCCGCGCCGCTCCTGCGTCAGTCGCGCGCATGCGCCCTCCACCAGACGCGACCGCTCATCGCGCCCTCGCCGCTGCACACTCTCGAGCAACCAGCGGGCGACACGACCGGATGACCACGCCGAACTCCACTGATCGCGTTCCAGCCAATCACCAAGCCCAACGCCGAACAGCGCGGCCACCATGCTCGTCGCATCTCCAAGATTCGCCGTCGGGCTGCCGACCAGAATCACGCCCGCATGCGGACGAATCTCCCGAAGTGAAGTCAGCCAGGCAGTCCCCTGTGCCTGCGTTCCAAGGCACGCGGCATCCACGACCACCGTGTCGGCCCAGTGCGACGCGATCCATTCCATCGCCTCCGCCAGATCTGCGCTTCGCGCAAGCCGAGGGACCACGCCAAAGTCACTGCACGCTGTCCACTCCGCGGAAACATCCAGGCCGCCGACAAGCAGCAGCACGGGCCGATCACATTTCCCAACATTGCTCGCATCGCGTTCCATCGCGTCCTGTTTCGGCACATGGCCCCCGCGCCTTCAGCCAAAGAGGAAACTTCAGCGAACTTCGCCGCGAGACGCGTCCGTGCGCGTTGGATATCGGGCACGCCAGTTCAGCACCGCCTCGGGTTCGCGCGGATAACGCACACCCAGCGAGAGCGCATCGCACACTTGCCCAGCACGCAGTTGCCGCTCCGCCACGGCAAGGCATGCGCGTGCGGTGAAGAGCGGCTCGATCACCGCCACTCCCGTGGCCGCGGCGCATGAACGCAGCCCAGGCGGCGCATGCACATCCGCGATCAGGGCGCACATGTGTGGCGGAAGCTGCGCATCATCGCGCCACCCCTCCTCCACCACCGTCATGCACTCATCGGCCTCCGTACGCACCACCGACAGCCAACATCCACTGCCCTTGCTCGCAAGCGCCACGGCCACAAGGGCCCCCTGAAGGGCCCCCTGTGCGCTCCAGCGCTCACGGAGTGTCTCCGCCGCCACCAAACAACTCCGCACATCGATCGCTGGAATCCCCAACGACTCGCAGAGCCCCTTCGCAGTGGCGACCGCGACACGCAGCCCGGTGAATCCTCCAGGGCCCGTCGAGACGGCGACTGCGCCGATGTCGCGGGGCGTCACGCCCGCATCACGACAAATGCGATCGATCGCAGGCAACAGCAGATCGTGCTCACGCGGATCGCCATCGGCAACGACCTCGCTCGCAGCTCCACTCTCCGTCCGCAGTGCCACCGAAACCGTTCGCTGGCTGCTCTCGATCGCCAACAGCACGCGTGTCATGACAGCGGTCTGTGCAGCACCAGCGGAATGGCTTGCTTGACCAGTTCATCCGCGCTTGGCAGCGGCCGATCCAACGCGATGAACGCCACCGCGCCACGCTCATGGTCACTGTTGAGCACCACCAAACCATCGACAGGCGATGCCGCGCCCATCTCCACCGAGCAGTGCCCCACCACAAACAACTTCGCGTGCAATCGCGTCAGCAGGGTCTGCACATGATCAGGGTCTTGCGTTCGTCCCCAAACCACCGTCCACGCCGTTCCCTTGGGCGAACGATAGTCCGCGTCCTCGAGCCGTCGATCGAACGCCCCATCATCAAAGTCATAGCGGCTCGGAATCGAGTGTGCGCACCACAGTCCGTTGTCAGCGCGCAGCACCAACGGGAAGGCCAAGATGAACTCGCGGATCGCCGTCGCGACCTCTTCCGCCCGTTCGCCGAAGACATACTCCAGTCCATCGTCGAACATCGCCACCTGATCGCCGCCACCCTTGCTGACTGCCATCCGCTGGCACTGCGCCAACTCGTGGTTCGCCAACAGCGGGTGCACCTGCAGCGGATACTCCACCACCAACCGCGCCACCACCGCCAAGTTCCGATACGACATGTCCATGCGGTCCACCAGCCTCTCGCCATGGATCAGCTCGTGCAGCATGACATGGTGATCGGGCGAACCATCCAGCTCTGCCAGTCGCACAATCGCCTCGAGATGCCCTGGAAAATCGTGGATGTCACCAGTTGCCAGCAGTCGACCACGCGGCGGCAGGTGCACGGTCGAACCGCGTCGCAGCGGCGAACGAAGCAGCGTGTCCGCGGCCCGCTCGAACAACTCGATCATCTCGTCCGCATCGATCCAGTTTGGTCGCGGCAGTTCCATCGCTCACTGCTTGGCTGGATCTGCTGCAGGCTCCGCCACCTGCATCGAGACCGCCACGACTGCCGATCCAGTCGCGGTCGTGATTTCGATGGGCGCATAGATCGCTCCGCGCGCCGACGGCGCAGGCGCGACACGAACCTGCACCTCGACATCGTTCTTCGCGCCGGGCTTCGCTCCCTCGAGCGTGGCAACCAAGTCAGGCGACAGCGACTGCACCGACTTCACCTGCGACCAGTCGGCGCGCATCACGGCGCCCTTCGACTTCGGGTTGTAGTGCTCGATCACGAGGGGCAACACCACGGATGATCCGACAGCGACACGGTTGGCAAGCAGCAGCGGTTCTGGGATGAACCAGAAACGCGCCTCCTTGCCTGGATCCGCGCGCATCCCCGTGCACTCGTGGCGAAAACGCAGGGGAATCAACGGACAGTCGGGACGATCCGTCTCCACCACCCACCACAGCGGCATCTTCTCGCACGGCGCGTTCGGAAAGTTCCAGCGCAAGATGTAGGTCGATCGCGGCGCGTCGCTCGCTGGATCGAAGTTCACGAAGATCGGAGCCACGCCTCCTGCGCTGAGCACACGAAACGGCTGCTGATCCTCGCTGCTCACCTGCACGACGCCCGTCAATGTCCCCTTCAGCGCATCCACGAACGACGGCGTCGCTCGAATCGGCAGTGTCGCATCGGCCTTCAGCATCGCCATCGTGGGGGCACCAAAGCCCTCAAAGGTGATGAATACCTTTGCATCCTTCTCCCCAGGCGTTGTGGGTACGGCAAGCGTTGCAGCGACTTCCACACTGCCACCCACCGGGATGACTGTGCCGGGGGCAAGCGAAATGTCGGTGCATTTGCAGCTCGGTGTCACAGCCTTCACCGTCACCGCACTCGGAGCCAAGTTCCGAAGGCGGAATGTGCCGGGCAACTTGCTTCCAGGCTTGACCTTGCCAAAATCGATTTGCGGCGGCTCGACCGCGACAGGTGCCGGCGGCACCACCTGCTGCTGCGACTGCGCTCCCGTCCAACCCGCAGACAGCACCCATGCAGCAGCGGCGATCAGGAACGCATGGCTCGGAGGTCGCATGACACTAGTCTACGACCGTCGTGGAATGGCTCACCATCGATAGTGCCGTCGGATTCGTCGCTCTCGCGGCACTTGAGATCGTGCTTGGAATCGACAACGTCATCTACATCGCGATTCTGTGCGAGAAGTTGCCGCCATCGCAGCGAGAGTTCGCACGGCAGTTCGGGCTGCTGCTGGCCATGGGCGTCCGAATCGGGCTTCTCTTCTCGATTACTTGGCTCGCGAGTCTCACCGACCCCCTCTTTTCAATCTCGCTCGCAAGCCTCACATTCGCGCCAAGCATCCGAGATCTGGTTCTCGGGACGGGCGGACTGGTACTGATGGCGAAGGCGGTCCTCGAGATGCACCACCAAGTCGAAGGACCCGCGACACACAATGCGCAATCCGCCAGCAAGGCAGTGGTTGGGCTTGTGCTCCTGCAAATCTGCCTCATAGATATTGTCTTTTCCATCGACTCGGTCATCACGGCAGTCGGGATGGCGAGCCAGATCAGCGTGATGGTGGCAGCGATCATCGTCGCGGTATTGGTGATGATCGCCTTTGCCGGCAAGGTGTCGCAGGTGGTCACCCGACATCCGACGCTGAAGACGCTCGCGCTGGCGTTCCTCGTGCTCATCGGTTCAGGGCTGGTGCTCGAGGCCATCCAAGTCCACGTCCCCAAGGGCGCCATCTACTTCGCGATGGCGTTCTCCCTCGGCGTGGAACTCGTCAACATCAAGATTCGAGCACGCCACAAGACCCCCGCTCCACCGAGCGGCAGTTGAAGGGATAGTTCGCAGAGAATCGACGCGAACGCTCAGCCAGTCCAAGCCGAGAGCATGGAGGCCAGATCCGAACCGTCGGTGCTCCCACTGCCGTCGATGTCGCCGCAAGTCGAGCCCCAGCAGCTCAAGAGCAAGGTGAGATCCGCACCATTCACGACGCCGTCATCGTTGAGATCGGACGGATTCGGTGGAACGCAGGTCACCTCGCCACTTTGCGGAACGATCTTGAAGATCCCCCCGCCGTGATCCGCCATGTACAACTCACCGAGCGCATCCTCACCGAAGGCGACCACCTGATTGACGGTCTGGCCGCCGAGCGAAGTCTGCAGCTCGGAGTTCCTTGTCACGAACTCGGTCACCGCGCCGTTGACCATGCGCAGCGACCAAGAGTTGTTCGACCCGTAATCGACATAGAAGTAGATGCCCTGCATGTCAGGCATCGCGCATCCCCGGTACACGCGACCGCCGGTGATGCTGTAACCACCCGCTGTGTTGTGGGAGTAAGTCCGAATGGGTGCGGTCAAGCCGGTTCCATTGCAGGTGCAGCCAGTCAATCCCGTGCAGGAAGTTCCTTCCGTGCAGCGCCAGCCGTAGTTCCGGCCTCCTGCCGTGCCATTGGGTTCAAAGTTCACCTCTTCAACGGCATTCTGTCCGACATCTGCGATGTACATGTCGCCGTTCGCCCGATCGAAGCACCAACGCCACGGATTTCGGAGTCCATAGGACCAAACCGTGTCATCGGCTGTCGTCGAACCGCCGACAAATGGATTCGACGCAGGGATCGTGTAGTACGGTGATGATCCACCAACCGTCGGGGTGATGCGGTGCATCTTGCCCAAGCGGCTCGTGAGGTTCTGCGCGACATTGCCTGGATCATTCGCGCTGCCGCCGTCACCAGTGCCCATGTAGAGGTCGCGAGTGCCGGGCTTGAAGTGGATGTCGCCGCCGTTGTGATTCACGTACGGATCGGACCAAGTCATCATCACGACGCCCGTGCTGTTTGCAACGTTGGGATTGCTCGAAACGGTGTAGCGGGCAAGGTTATTGGTGCCAGAGCCCGTGTAGTACACATAGAACTGCCCATTCGTTGCATAATCCGGGTCGAATGCCATCCCGAGCAAGCCTTGCTCGTCACTGACCGATGCGCCGCCCGTGACAATCGGATCGATGTTGAGGAAGTTCGTCGCCAGCAGCGCCGGCGTCGCGCCGAGCGTGATGATGCGCACACGACCAGCCTTTTCCAAAACGAACAGCCTGCTTTCGTCTCCAGGGGCGTGTCCAATCCAAGTTGGATACACCAAGCCGGTGGCGATGACCTGCTTCGGGCGAATCGGAGTTACGCCAGCCGCAGCGGGAGCACAAAGCAGTCCGATCGAGATCAGGGAGAGAGCGTGGATTGGTCGCATGGTTGGTCTCAGTCGATGTGTCGGGTTCGAGCTTGAATCGTGAGGACTCCTCACTATAGAGTGGGAATCCGTCCCGTTCAAAAGAAATGGGGCAGTTACTGGGTATTGTCCTCGGGGATATCCGCCCCGCCGCCTTTCGCCGAAGCCTCCTTTGCGGCCGCGCAAAGTTGTTCGACCGCCAAATCAAGCTCCGCCCGGCTTCTTGCCCAGCGAATCCCTGGCAAGTCGGCGCATTGATAACTGTTGTCTGGATTGGTGGCGTACAGCAGGTTCTTGAACCATGGGCGCCCCGGCAGCCCTTCCGAGCAGTAGAACAATCGGTGTCCACCGCGGGTCGGCACGCAGCCTGCCAAGCACGCAGCCACTCGCGACGCGGCCTCACCTCGCGCACCCGCCAACGGATCGCCAGTTGACCCCGCCGCCTCGCCTCTTATCCGCTCGCACCCCTCAAGCACCGCGCGAACGGTGTCCGACGGCGCGTCCCACGCTGCCCCAGCGGCCGACAAAGAAGCCACCAGCGAGACCGTCGCTCGACTGACGAGTTCTGCGCTGGCATAGTCGTCGCCGACAGATTTCCTGTACCACGCAGTCGTGTCGTAGTTCGAGTGGTATGCCGTTCCTGGAGCGCCGCCCGCGCCCACGGACGCACACGGCACTCCCGCATGGAACAGGAATCCCACATGATCGCTCCCGCCGCCGGGCACGCCGATCGTGGTGACATCGATCCCGCACGCAGCGCCCACGGCCGCGCGGATCGACGGCGAAGCCGACACACCGAGGTTCATGCCCATCGATGCCATATCAAGGTTGATGTAGGCGCGGGCAGTCTGAAGCTGCGACGCATTCGCCTCCACCCACTCCGTTGAACCGATGATCCCGAACTCTTCAGCGCCCCACGCGCAGAACAGCAGATCGCACGCGGGTCGCTTCCCAGCCGCGGCAGCGTTCGCGAATGCACGCGCGCACTCCATCAACACGATCGTTCCCGCGAGCGGGTCCGCCGCACCAAACCCCCACGCATCGTGGTGGCACCCAATGATCAGCGTTGTTCCATCTCCTGACGAACCACGCAACCGGGCAATCACATTCGCGGTTCGCTGGATCTCGCGCCGCTGCTCAACTGCCATGCGTACGCGACACTCGCCGCCGCCCGTCAGCCGATACTCCATCTGCATCCCGCCGCGCCACGACTCATCACGGATCGGCTCTCCCTTCATGCGCGCCATGATCTGCCCCGCAGCCGCATAGCCAATCGGCTGAACGGGCAGCGCAGGAAACGCAACCTCTGACTCCGACAGTCGCCGTGCATTCTTCATCGCCGACCAGCCAGGCGTGAGCGGGTCGCCTGGATACCCGAGCGACAGCATCGACCCTCGTTGAATGCACGAATCGTTCGCCCACGGACCATCTGGATAGGTCTCGCCCTTGCTGAATCCGCTGTCCGCAGGATCGATGAACACCAGCAAGCCAACCGCTCCTGCCTCGCGCGCGAACAGCTCCTTGAAGCCACGGAAGTTGCCGCCGTACCGCGCAAGAACGATTCGGCCGTTCAAGTCGATCCCCCACTCCTTGAGGTTGGCGAAGTCCTCAGCGCGTCCATAGTTCGCGTACACCACTTCGCCCTCGACATCACCCGATCCGCCATACGCGCACCAACCCCAACTCAAATCAGGATGCGCCGCAGACGGATCCTCCGCAAGATTTTTCTCGATCACAGGCAGCACGCCGCGACGCGCGCCTCCTGGCGGAACGGCCGCACCGTCCGCAGTCACGATCTCCACTCGCGCAGAAACAGGCACCGCCAACAGAGGCCAGAACTCGAACACTTCCGTCTCGAGCCCCATGCCCCGAAACGCCAACTCAATGCGGCGAATCTCACGCGCATCGCCAGGGGTTCCAGCCACATGCGGCTCCGACGCAAGCAGATCATGAAACTGTCTCAGACTCTTCGCGTCCACACAGGACAGCGCTGCATCACGAACAGCCGCGACTTCCGCCGCATCCGCACGCACGGGAACAGGTGCGCTCGGATCATCCACAGCGGCCAACGCCGCAATCGAAATCACCACGGGCACGACCGCGTGCATCATCACGGCTTCACGGCTTCGCAGCCGCACCGAGCACCTCAGGCCACGGGTTGCCCACATGACATGAGCGGCCAGTCTTGTCCACATAGTCCTGGTGATAGTCCTCTGCGGGGAAGAAGGTCTTCGCCGCCTCCACCTGCGTCGCAATCGGCTTTCGGAAGGCGCTCTTTGCGTTCAACTCCGCCACATACGCGCGCGCCTCTTCCAACTGCTGCGGCGTCGCACAGAACACGCCGCTGCGGTACTGCGTCCCCGCATCGGGGCCCTGCCGATTCACCTGCGTGGGATCATGCATCTTGAAGAAGCCCTGCAACAACTGGCGGTAGGTGATGACGGTTGGGTCGAACACCACACGAACCGCCTCTGCATGCCCCGTATCACCATCACACACCTCGCGGTATGTCGGCTTGTCCGTCTGCCCCTGCATGTACCCGCTCTCTGCGGAGATCACGCCAGGTGCCTGCTGGAAGATGTGCTCAATCCCCCAGAAGCACCCACCGGCAAAGTATGCGGTTTCCGTCTTGATCGGCTTGCTCTCGCTCGGCATCTCGCTTCCCTTCTCATAGAACTTCAGCGCGGCGCTGTTCAGGCAATACCGCAAGCCAGTCGGCTTTGGCCCATCCTCAAACACATGACCAAGATGCGCACCACACCGCGCGCAGTTGATCTCCACTCGATCCATGCCATGGGAACTGTCCTCGCGCTCCGCCACATGCGCGCGGTCCACGGGTGCGAAGAAACTCGGCCAGCCCGTTCCAGAGTGGAACTTGTTGCTGCTTGCAAACAGCGGCAGACCGCACACCACACAGCAGTAGGTGCCATCCTTCTTGTTGTCCACCAAGTTGCCGCAGAACGCGGGTTCGGTCCCCGACTGCTGCGTGACCCGAAACGCCTCCGCATCAAGTTTGCTTGCCAACGCCTCGACGCGGGCCTTGGTCAGCGGTGTGATGTCATAGCCGGACCTCGAGTAGCGGCGGGGCGCACTCATGACTTGCGAACTCTTCACGGGATCACTCTCCTTCGATTGCGCCACCGCGACACCATTCGACTCATCGCACGCGGACGAAATCGCCGCGATGTGCAGAGCACACAGCAGCACATGAATGCGGAACAGTCTTGGTCTGGTTCTTCGTGGCATGGGCATTGGTACGCCGCTCAAGAGTAGGTCGACGAGCGATCTCAGTGGATTCGGTTCGAACACGGAGTACACTCCAAGCGTCTTTGACATTTGGGGCCGAATTGGCTTCGACCGGCCAGCCATGGCCTGTCGTGGCGCGTCGTGGAAGCATCTAGGCCACGTAAAAATGATGCACAACACGTCTGCCAATACGCAGTACGCACTCGCGGCCTAATTGGTCCGCGCGGTCACCCCGTCTGACGCCCGATGAGGCGGGGGACCGACACACATCGGGCTGGTTGCCAAGGGCTGGCATGCCCTGCGGGAACGAGACTTTTGCATGCCAAGGTTCTCTGCACGCCGCCGCCTTGCGGAGCGGGAACCGAGATTGAATAGGCGGATACACGCGTAGAAGCGGCTTGTCATCTGGATCGGCACAGGGGTTCGACTCCCCTCGGCTCCACTCATCTCGCCCCCTCGGGCACTCAAAGCTCAAGAGCTGCGGCGCTGCTGCGCTGCGCTGCGGCGGTGCGGAGGTGCTGCGCACTCCGCCACCACTGCTGGCGCGGAATTGAAAAGGGTCCCTCGGCATGCCGAGGGACCCTTTGTTCAAATCACCTTGTTGTCGTCCAGACCGCGCGGGCGGTCCTTCCAGTCAGACCACCTGCATCAACCAGTTGGGCATGCGCCCCAACCGCTGAGCAGCACCGTGAGGTCTGTTCCATTGGTGGTGCCGTCGCCGTTCACGTCGCCGGCTGGGGTTCCCCAGCTGGAGAGGATCACGGTGAGGTCCGTTCCGTTGCGCACGCCGTCGCCGTTGAAGTCGGCCGGGCACGCAGGTGCGTTGCAGCTTGCGCCATTGGTGCCGTTCACATTCACGATCCACTGGGCCGTGAAGGTGGCACCGAGCGACTCCGCAAGAACATAAGCACCAGCACCGTCCGCGCAGCTGAGCCGCACATAGGTGTTGGAACCCTGGCCAGTAACTGCGCCGCCGCCGGCACGGAGTTGGTAGCCAGCACCCTGCGGCACTCCAGGCTGTGCCACATTCGCGAAGTCCGGGCAGTCCAAGATCACCACCAGGTTCTTGTCCGCGTATTCCTGAACGCACACAGGAGCCTCAAAGTTGAGGGTCGCCGTGTACGCACCACCAGGAACCAGCACATCCTGAACAAAGATCGCCTCGAGGTCGCCGCCGTCGACGCCGCCGTCGGCCGTCTTGAACCTCGGAGCGCCGCCATCCAAGTCGGCATAGATTCCGACCTTTGCGGGCAGGGCGAGATCGCTGATGTAAAGGACGCACGCGGTGTTCGCGGCATTCACATCGCGGGCAACACAGAAGACGCCAAGATCGATGCAGCTGATCTCGCCGTTCAACTGACCGGCGGGAATCGAGCGCGCATACGAGTTGACAGTTGAACCACCAGCCGCGCAGTTCGGGAACGCTGGATTTGCTGCACAGGCAACGATTCCAGCGCCCGGGGCAGCGGTGGATGTGGTCACCGTGGTCGGACCAGGGTTATCACAAACGCCCGGCTGCGTGGCCGTTCCGTCGAAACCACCCGAGAGGGTGATTGGGCAGGTTGCTGGAACGCCAGACAACTCGATCGAGTACTCATTGATCGAGCCCGATCCGCAAGGAACGCCAGTGAAACCATTGACCGCTGCAAAGGCGTAGTAGACACCTGGGGTCAAGCAGGACGATGCCGAGGTGGGGCATACACCAGAGCCTGCAGAGATGATCTGCACGCCAGCGCATTCTGCCACAGTGAGATCACCCTTGAGCAGGAGGACCGTCACCAAACTCGACGACTTGACCGACACAGTGACCTGCGTCGGAGCCGTGACTTGGAACTGGTAGAAGTCCGTGTCGCGGGTATCTGCATCGGCCCAGAAGTTTCCGCGGACCGTTTCGCCAAAGTTCAGGTTGGCAAATCCGCCCGTGGTGCCATTGCAACCATCGTTCGTGTCAGATCCGCAATCCTCGCCTTCCGCCCCGCCGCCCGAAGGCAGGGTGCATGCGGCAGGAACGGTGATCCGCAACTGTCCCGACCCAGTTTCGCCCTCCGCATAGGAGCCAAGGCGAATCAGGTAGGTGCTACCGGCCACAACATTCACCGACAGTTCCGACGCGTAAGGTTGTGGCGGAGTCGCTGAGGTATCACAAGCGGTTCCATCGTCGTTGCATCCAACGAGCGCACCAGCCAACTCGTTGTAGTCGAACGCAGCGGGGTCGGTTCCGAGGTTGTAGACCGCCAACTTGTTGTCGTAGCTGACTGAACCGCATGTGGAAAGAACCAGCGCGCCATTGTTTGCCGGCACGATCTTCCACCAAACGTCATGGGCAAAGATATCGCTGCCCGACGCGCAGGTCGCCCCAGCGTGGTCGGGTCCGTCCATCGTTGCGTTGGTGGTGTTGAAGGTCTGCACACTGTCGGCGCTTCCCGACACCGATGTCGCCGCCGTTGCACAGTTGTTGGCCGGCGCGCCCGATTGGGGTGGGCAGAAGTAATATCCGCAAAGCTCAATGGCGTTCGCGACGCAGGAAGCGTCCCAGCCGACATCGCAGCAAATCGGATTGAACGCGCACACCTGCGAGCAACATGCCGGGGTGTCGCAGCCGAGTCCACCGTGCGGTTCGTTGCACGCTCCGACTGCACCAAGGCAGCCAGCTGGAACGCCAGCAAACGAAGCGACAATCTGTCCGCTGCCGACGGCTCCGTCGTAGCCACCGACGCGGATGAAGACGGTTTGGTTGGCGTTCAAAGCAAGATCAGTGATTCGTGAGTAATACTGCTGGCAACCTGCCAGCCCGGCGCCATCGCCGTTGCAGGCGATCGGGGTCAGTGCCGAGCAAGTGCCCGAGTACACGACGATCGAGGTGTCGTAACTGCCGCTGAGGCAGGTGTTGATCTCAAGAAGTCCCGACTCCGTCGCCGTGAACTTGAACCAGACATCGTTTTGCGTGGCGAGCCAGTTCAGGAAGGTGCCGGCGCAAAGCGTGTCATCCACAGCTCCCGCGCTTGGCGTCGCAGCCGCTGTGTCGAATGCTGAAGGCGTTCCGTTCGCGAGCACGGTTGCTCCCGAACACTCGTCGCCTTGGGCTGCCGCTCCCGCGGCGATGAAGGCTGCGGCGAAAGTGCCAGCAACCACCGTTGACTTGAAGACTCCAGTGATGTTCATCCGAACTCCTAACTTGATTGAGAAAGCCGAACAGAGGTGATTGAATCGAACACGCTCAGCTGCGCCCGAACAACTCATGAACGCAGTGCCAACATGGCATCGTCGTAAACATAGAACCGCTCTACCCCTGCGCTAATTTTGTTTGATATTTAGGAGCATTTCATCAAATGCGCCATTATCGGACTTGTCGAAGCGCCTGAGCGCCAGTCGATGACGATTTTGCCAAACTGCTCCCTCGACTCGAGCCGCTCGAAGGCTGCCTTGGCGTGGTGCGGCGTGTGGACCGAGTCCACAATCGGCTTGATCGCACCGCTGTGCAGAAGGGCGGTCACAGCCCGAAACTCCGACATGTCCCCCATGGTGGAGCCCAAAATCGACAACTGATTCCAGAAGACCCGGGTCAGATCCGTTGTTGCGTCACCGCCCGTGGTTGCGCCGCAGGTGACGAAGACGCCGCCTCTGGCAAGACTCTTGATGCTTTGCAAATGCACCGCCTTTCCTACCGAATCAGCCACTACATCAACGCCCCGCCGCCCGGTCCAAGCGCGAACTCCCTTCGACCAATCTGATCCATCATCAAGCACGCCATGAGCGGCGCCGAGGGCCAACGCGCGATCGAGCTTCTCTCGGTGCCGACTCGTCACGACGACCTGACAACCGAAGTGCTTCGCGATATTGAGAAGGGCAAGTGCCACTCCCCCGCCAATGCCCGTCACCAGAACGGTCGACCCAGCTTGGAGGCGCGCTCGGGTCATCAGCATTCGCCAAGCCGTCAAGTGCGTGAGTCCGAACGCAGCCGCTTGCACCGCATCGATGTCACCAATGTCGAGCAGGTTTGCCGCTGGTGCCGTGAAGAACTCGCGCATCGTGCCCTCGACATGCTCGCCGATCATGGAGATGTCCTCACCGGCCTCCGCACGGAGCGGGTTCGGCTGTTGTTCCTGAACGACAGCTGCGTTCAACAGAACCCGCCGCCCGAGCCACACAGGATCGACCCCCTGCCCGAGTGCGACGACTGTGCCAGCGCCATCCGATCCTGACGAAAACGGATATCGAGTGTCGATTCCAGGGAGGCCGCGCCCGACCCACAAATCAAGACTATTCAGCGCCGACGCTTCCGTCCGCACGAGCACCTCGCCGGTTCCTGGCTGCGGCTGATCGCGTCCGTCGACAAGCGAAACATTCGCAGCGACCGGGTTGCCTTGCCGCTCGATCACGATGGCTTTCATGGTCGCGATCCTATAGTGGAGCGATGATGATCCTCTGCCGAATGGCTGCCCGGCTGCGTCCGTGGACCGCTCGCGCGCTTGCGTTGGCCACGATGATCGGACTGTCGTTCAGCCAGCACGCATCGGCGCAGGGAGCAAGTGCCAGCATTCTCGTTGATCCTCCGTTCATCAGCCTTGGACTCATGCAGCCGCGCGACACGATCACGCGTTCGTTCCGGCTGTCGAACATCACCGACAAGCCGATCACGATCGCGTCCGTCGTTCCGACTTGCACCTGCACGACTGTCGATGCGACGGGCAAGGTCATCCCGCCGAAGGGCAGCATCGAGATTCCCCTCACGATGAAGGTCGCCGCATCGACGGGAGTCAAGACAGCCGCAGTGACGCTGACCTTTTCCGATCGCAGTGCGCCGATCACGCTGCAAATGCAAGGAGAGATCGCGTATGCCGTTCGGTCGACCTGCATCGATGTGATCGAAAACAAACGCATGCCCTACATCAATCTGTTCGATGACCCGCAGCGCAGTCCCTCGGTCGCGCCGCCACCGCTCGTGGGTGAGATGAAGGTGTCGTGCACCGATGGCCGCCCGTTTCGGGTGCTCTCGGTCATGGGCAAGCCGCCGCAGTTCATCGGGTGGAACCCTGCACGCGACGAGCCGCAGACTGCCTACGACGTGGCGTATGACTTTCAAGGCATCCCCTGTGACCGGATGCCCCCCTACCTGATCATCGAGACCGATCATCCGCTTGCTCCTGTGATCGACATGCGTGTGCGGCACGCCTGCACCAAGATCACGCCGCAACTGCCCTTCGCGGAGTACCGCGCCAATCTTGGCTCACTGCGGGTGGACGTGCCGCTTCCGTTCGAGTTTGAGCTCAAGCGCGCGCAGGGTTGGACCGTGACGGGCGTTCAGTCGAAGGACTCGCGCATCGATGTGAAGTTTGTCGGACAGCGCTCGGATAGCGAGGGCGCACTGGTATCGATGGTTGCCACGGCCACTGCGGGAGCGATGGGTGACCGCACGGGATCTGCGAACGGTGCGGCAATCCTGCTCGCGCCCGTGTCGATGACGGCGCGCGACCCGAGCGGAAACACACGGAGCAGCGACTTCTGGGTGTATGCGCAGGTCATGCCCGCGTCCGCGTCTGGGCCGGTGCCAGCGCCCAACCCGGCTCAGAAGTCCGGGTCGTAGACCTGCCTTCGCACAAATGCCTCGATGTCCTCAGGCCGATCGACGCGCGCGAGTCCCGCATCGAAGACCAGTGATGCGACATCGATCGCGATGCGGATGCTCGTATCGAGGATGGATGCGATGGGCGGGAAGATGAGCCCCACCGAAAGATCCTGATCGGTGGTCTGTGCGGCAAGCGACTCCGCAGCACGCAGGAACATCTCATCAGTCACCCGGCGAGCCTGTGTGGCAAAGACCGCCATCCCGATCGCGGGATAGATGTAGACGTTGTTGCCTTGCCCGGGCACGAACAACTTTCCTTGAAAGTGCATGGGCGGAAAGGGGCTTCCCGTCGCGACAACGGCGCGCCCATCGCTGAAGCGGATCGCTTCCTCTGCGGTGCACTCGGACTTCGATGTCGGGTTCGAGAGTGGGAAGATGATCGGCCGCGAATGGATGCGCGCCATCGATCGGATCACCGCCTCATCGAACGTGTTCGGCATCGCCGACACCCCGATGAGCGCCGTTGGGCGGATGATCTCCACGGCATCGAGCAGCCGCGTGACGGGCGAATGTTCATTTCCCTGAACGCTCGGCGGCACGGGAACGGCGATCGGATGCGCGTACCGATGCAGATAGTCGGGCAGTCCGCCCATGCCCGCGTGAACGAGCCCGCGCGAGTTCATGAAGTGGCAGCGCGCGAGCGCATCACGCTGCGGCACACCGATCGACTCGAGGTGCCGCACGAACAGATCCGCGATACCGACCGCTGCGTTCCCAGCGCCGAGGAACAGCAGTCGCTGCTCGCGCATGCTGCTGCGTGCGATGCGACATGCGCCAAAGAGCCCTGCAACGCCGACCGCTGCGGTCCCCTGGATGTCGTCGTTGAACATGCACACGCGGTTTCGATACCGCGCGAGCATGGGAATCGCATGGCGGTTCGTGAAGTCCTCGAACTGAATGCAGCAGCTCGGGAACACCTCCTGCACCGCATCGACGAACTCGTCGACGAACGACACCGCCTCGCTCGCGGCGATGCGCGGCTGGCGAAGCCCTGGATAGAGCGGATCTTCGAGGAAGGACTCGTTGTTCGTGCCCATGTCGAGCACCACGGGCAGCGCCGCTTCGGGAGGAACGCCCGCACATGCGGTGTAAAGCGCGAGCTTGCCGATGGGGATCGGCATGCCGCACACGCCGAGATCGCCGAGTCCGAGGATGCGTTCACCGTCGGTGACCACGATGAAGCGGATGTCACGAACGGGCCAGTTGCGGAGCACTCGGGCGATACGACCGCGGTGACGAACCGAGATGTACATGCCCTTGGGTCGTCGCATGATGTGCCCGAAACGCTGGCACGCTTCACCCACGGTCGGCGTGTAGACAATCGGCATGAACCGCTGGAAGTCGCTGCGGATGAGCGCGAAGAAGAGGCGCTCCTGCCGGTCGTGCAGCGCCGACATGAACTGGTAACGCCCGAGGTCGGTGGGCTGTGCATCGAACTGCGCACGCGCGCGCTGCAATTGCAAGTGGTGGGTTTCCACCGCATCCGGCAGCAACCCTTCGAGCCCGAACGCCTCGCGTTCCTCGGAGGTGAATGCGCCCGCCCTGTTCAGGCGCGCGTCGAAGAGGAGCTGGAACGCACTCGGCCGAGAGCCACTTGAATCACCCACGGGGGGAACAATAGCACCCGATTTGGACAACGGTCTTGCAGGTCGATTCGGCGGGGCACTGTGCGCATCTACACTCGCGCACGATGGACTATGTCGTTTCGAGTGTCGGAGCCGCTTCCGATGCGCTTCCTTGGCCGCCTGACATCTGCGAAACGCTGCGCGTGGAAGCGATTTCGTGGTGCCGCCGCTGGCAGGATGAACGACTCGCGCACGAGTGCCTCGTGCGGTGGAGTGGTCGGATGGTTCGCAGCCTCGGGCGCGCCTACAGCAAGCGTGGGCTGATTCGGATGAACTGCGCGCTTGCCGGGAGCGGCTGCGAGGCGCTCCTTCGTGAAGTGCTCTGCCACGAACTCGCGCATGTGGCTGTGCATCGCCGGTTGGGCGATCGTGTTCAGCCGCACGGTGCTCCCTGGCGGCACTGCATGCGGCAAGTGGGCTTCGAGCCCCGCGTGACCATTCCCATCGAGTGCTTGCCGCCATCCCTGCGCGACTTCATCGATGCGCGGCAACGCCCCGTGCGGAAAACACGGCGACGCAAACGCGCGCGTCAGTTCATCACCGAATCCATCTGGGCTCGGATGAGATCCGCCTGCTGGCCTTGGCCTGCGGCGCGGAGAGCGTCGATCAGCATCGATCCGCAGCGATACCAATTCGTCTGACGAGCAAAGTTCGGGCTGATGTTTTTCGGCGGATCCATGTTGCGGAACGCGCGCTGCATGAACTGAATGAGACCCATCATGTTGCCCTGATTGCGGAGGATCTTGGCGCCGGCGATTGCCGCATCGAACGCGAAGGGTCCTTCGTTCGCGTAGTTCGAGATGATGCTGTCGTAGCAGCGTCCCGCCGCGGTGAAGTCGCCCGCGGCTTCGAGCAGTCGAGCCTGCTGCATGAGGATCTGTCCCACGATGTCCCCGCGGGCTGCGAAGACGCCCGCAAACCGATCCAGCATGCGAACGCGCTCCTGCGCATCTGGAATCGATGTGATCATCGGCTCAATCATGCGCCACGAGAACTCGGGATACGAGTCGAGGCACAAGGTGATGACATCCTCCGACCACTGCGTCTTCTGCTCATCACTCATCTTGCCGCTCGCGGCCGCTCGCGCCACCACATCCCATGTTCGCGAATCCGTGACGCCGATCTGCAGCCCCAGACGCGCCAGTTCAAGCGCAGCATCGACGGGCTTCGCCTCGGCAGCCGCGATGCGAAGCCCCGCCACCAGCCGTCGATCGGCAGCGGGCGTTCGCCCATATTGGGTCAGCATCGGCATCAGCGTGCTCGACACGGACTTCCCCGTCTGCGGATGCAGGATCATCCCCTCGACTCCCATGTATCCGCCGAAACGCCCCCACTCCAACCAGCTCGGACCACCGCGACCACGCATCGCGTAGCCGATCCAGGCGTGGCTCAAACTGCCATCGCGTCCGACCGTCACCGCGGCAGGCGCGCCGAGGGACTTGCTGATTGTCGCACAGAAATACGCCTGATCGGCGCAGACTCCGCCATGCTTCAGAATGTTCGGCAGGTTCCAGCCCGCCTGCGTCACCTTCTTGGGCGTACCCCTCTCCAGATGGTCGATGTCGTACTCGACTCGGTCGTACAACGCGCCGATGTCCTGCTGCTTCGCGAACTGCTGCACAGCCCACTGCATCTCCGCCTCAGGCGCGGCGACATCCACCACGAAGACCCATGCCTCGCTCGGCACATCCTTGATCCCGAAGACCAAACTGCGTTCGTTTCGGCAGAGGTGATCGAACACCGGCAGCGCTCCACTTCCGCTCGCCAGATTCTCGTTCACTTGGGCGACGACGGGCGCATCACACACCACCGAAATGGCCGCCGCAAGTTCGGGCGCGGCATCGACCGCCTTGGAGCGCTCCTGCATGAGCAGCCGCGCGACACGCTGCACCTTTCCCGCATCCTCGTTGGCCGGATCGACGATCAGCGCCAGAGCGCGCGCGAACGCGGCATGCGTCAGGTACTCCTGCGCCACACTCATTCGCTCCGTGTCGGGCGCAGCGCCCACCAGTTGCAGGAGGCGCACGGTGGCGGCGGACTGCGTGAGCGCTTCCAACTTCGGTCGGAGCGAGGACAGCGCAGATCCACGCTTGGATGAACCGCCGCGCCTCGACTGTGTCTCGGGCTGCTCTTCATCCGCGGCCTGCGGCTGCTGGACTTCCGCCAGAATCTCCGACGCGACCTTGGCGAGTTCCTCGCGGGCGTTCTTCAGTTCTTCATCCGCCTGCCCCGACCCTCCCGCGAGGAGCACGATCCGCTGCTCGCCTGCCTCACCGAAGCATTCGAGTGCGCTTGCGGGCGCCGCCGTACCACGCACAGGCGGACCGAGTGCGGAGACAGACACGGCCGAAAGGATCACGGCAACGACCAGCATCATCCTTGCTCGCTCCGCCGCCAGGATTGAGCGAATGCATCCCTGCGCGTCTGACAGGTGTCTGCAGCATCGATGAACTTCAGCGATGATCCGTCCACTTCGAAGGTGTATTCACCCGGCTCTTCTGGGCAGATGGTGGACCCAAGTTGATACCGCAGCGTGATGCGCGTGCCTTTGAACACGCAGCGTCCGATGAGCGGATCAACCCCTCGGAGTTCAACCACGAACACGCCTGAGTCGGTGAACTCGATCGAATCTCCCGAGTTCTGCCCGAACCACTTCCCGACAAGCGGCGCTGGAACGGTCACCCTGCGGGGCCCGCTTGAGCACGCAACCGACGCCACCGCGGCGGTCGCGGCTGTCAGCGCAATCGCCGCGAAGCGAAGGAGTGAGCGCGGGCATTTCCGCGTATCCATTTGGAAGCGAGCCACTTGCGAGCCTTCGGGTACTGCTTGGCTCGCGGTCCACGGATTCATCGGCGGAAAGTTTAGCCCAAAAATTTGTCCTTTCGCTTGCGATGCGCGCCTAGGAATCCGACAGTTGTTCCAAGCCCATCGGTGCGGTGAGGTTTCGCAACAAACAACCGTTGGCCAACGAGGCGGATCGGCGCACCTCAGCGGGCGCCGATCCGCCAGTTGTTTTTTTGGCGCTTCGGGAAATCGTGTGGGCTGCGGTGGGGCTCTGGGCGGGGGTCAGGGGTCACAGGGGTCAGGCGAAGACCGGAGAAAACGTGCGATTTGTCTTACTCGCGGCAAGAATTGTCCCAATACGGGACACTTTTTACCCGGAGCAGCGTCTCGGTCGGTCTTCGAGCGAACCGGCCTGAGCGTTGAAGCGCGCGGATCAGCCTGCGGCAGCAGAGTGACCCACACGGATTCCCGAAGACCCGTTTTTTTGTCCCCTTCGCCCGCGCTTCGTTGCCGATCGGTCGGCCCAATCAGGAACGCCAAACAGGAACGCCAATCACGGACCCTGCGCAGGCGGCCTCGGCAGCAGATGATCTCGGCGCCCGTCCGCGGAAGCCGATGCGTGGATCGCGTCGTGCCAGGAGGGTGGCGCAGCGTCCGGAGGCATTTCGTCCTCGTGGTCTTGCGAATCGCCATGCAGACGCAGGAGCGACAGATCGATGTACTCATGCACGCTCGCATCGGGCGGAAGATCACGCACCTGCTCGCACAGCACATGAAGCATCAGCTGCTCGTAGAGTTCGCGGTCTGTCAGGTGATCCGTGTGGATGAGGTAGACGCCAAGTCCCGCAAGCGCATCGATCAGATCCCACAGCACGAGTGACAACTCCGTGTCGCCCACATCCGAAGGTGGTGGCGGCACGACGCCGATCTCCTCGAGTTGCTGCAGGTTGGTCGTCCAATCTGCCCGCTCAAAGTCGTGCACAAGCGTCCAGTACATGCGGTCCGTGCACCCGCCCCTCTCGCGCGCATCCGCCACGAGACGGTCGATCGCCTCCGCTCGGTCACGGCGCTTGCGTTCATGAAGTTGGTCGATCTCCGTGCGCGATTGCGCACATCTGCATGAGTGATTCTGCCGCATGTTTGTCCCCTTTTTGTTGTCGGTCCCCGTCCTGCCCAGCGCGGGCGCGGCGCGAACGCGCCTCTCCGCGTGGCACGCTAGGCGCGCGCACCTCGTGCGCAGGTTGGCGGGCGCATTTTCTTGGCTCACCTCTGCCCATCCCGTTTTGCACGCGATCGCACGCCGCTTTGGAGCATCGCCCCTGATCCAAAACGGCTGCCCGCATCCGCACTTCCACACTCGACAGGCACCGTTACGCTTCCGTCATGGGTTCTGCGCTCCTCATGATCGTTGCGGTCGCCAGCATGGCGGCCGTCGGCTTCGGCGTGTGGAAACTGGTGAATCATCAGGAGGCAGGCGACCGCGACCTCCAGCGCAAGCTCGACGCGGACGACGCTCGCGCACGACTCGCGCGCGAACGCCGCATCGCCGCGCATCGCGACGAAGCGCCCACGGCGGACACGGCGGAGCAGGCGCCGCCAGACACGCGCGACTGATCGACCGCTTTGGGGTGTGACGGACTGCGGCGCGACGGGTCAGGCGAGCGCCCGGCGAATGCCGTTCATCTTGCTCTGCATGTGCCGCCCCGGACAGGCGGTGCGGGCGCTCGACCACTCCTGATGGGAACGCACTTGCGTGCTGCGAAGCCCGTACTTCTTCATGCACACACGCAAGTGCCGATCGAGCGCTGCCAACTGGGCCATGCTGGGCGTGTGCAGGTCGAAGTTGCCGACCATGAGGATCCCCACATTCCCCTCGTTGTTGTCCTTCACATGCGCCCCCTGGTAGCGAATGTCCCGCCCCTCCCACACGCGCCCAGCGCGGTCGATGACATAGTGGTAGCCGATGTCCGCCCAGCCCTTTCCTCGGTGACCGTTGCGAATCAGTTCAAGGCGCCCCTTGCACGCTGCCATGTCCGTCGCCGTGAAGGCGGTCATCCCATCGTGATGAACCGTGACCCATCGCACGGGAAGCATCGGGTCGATGTTGCGCGTATCGGGCGTTCCGCTTGTCCACGAACTTCGAGGAATCACACCCGTCATCGGTGGTGCAGGGGGAAGCGGCGCCGGCGGAGGCGTCACGACGGTCGGCGCAGCAGCGAGCAGCGAATCATCAGGCCACAGTGGCGAGGGAAGCCGAGTCACGCGGCGCACGGGTGTCGTTGCGCATCCCGCGAGCAGACCCATGCCGAGCATCAACAGCGTGCGCCGCGGAAGGTGCGGCAGTAGCCGCGCCCTCCCGATTTCGGGAAGATCACTGGACGCTGAGTTGGACATCGTGGCTTGCCTCCCTTGCTATCGACCCAACCCATGAAACGCATGAAGATTACGCCCCGTTTCCCCCCCTTGTTCGGGTAGGATTCAGGATCCTCCGGCGCGGAGAACGCCACCCACACAAATGACCCAACAGACCGAGCCAGAAACCCGATATTCCGCGGAAGACATTCAAGTTCTTGAGGGTCTTGAAGCGATCCGCAAGCGCCCGGGCATGTATGTCGGCGGCACGGGGCTGAACGCCCTTCACCACCTCGTGTACGAGTGCGTGGACAACTCCATCGACGAGTCGATGGCGGGGTTCGCCACGCAGGTGATCGTGCGGCTGGGTGTCGACGGTTCCTGCACCGTCATCGACGACGGGCGCGGCATGCCCGTCGATCCGATGCGCAGCGACAACCCGAAGATCGACGGCCGCCCGGCGATCGAAGTCATCCTGACCGAGCTGCATGCGGGCGGAAAGTTCGACAACAACGCCTACCAGGTGTCGGGCGGTTTGCACGGCGTTGGCGTGAAGTGCGTGAACGCGCTCAGCGCATGGACGGAAGTGGAAGTGCACAAGGCCGGCGTGGCATGGGGCATTTCGTTCGAGCGCGGTCACTGCACCAAGCCGCTGCACCGCATCCGCGAATCGGGCGTCGCCAAGAACGGGACGCGCATCACTTTCCTCCCCGATCCCGACATCTTTCCCGACACCCAGTTTCGCGCGGACATGCTCGAGTCGCGGCTGCGCGAGTTGGCATTCCTCAACCCCGGCGTGTCGATCCGATTCATCGATGAGCATGTGGGTTCCGATGGGTCGCAGCGCGATGTGACCTTCTGCGACAAGTCGGGGATCGCGTCGTATGTGCGCTGGCTGAACGACGCGAAGGTGACGCAGAGCCCGTGCATCAGCGTGCGCCGCACGGACAGTGAACGGGGGCTCGAGTGCGACATCGCGATGCAGTACACCGATGCGACGGCGGAGAATCTGCTGGCGTTCGGCAACAACATCCGCAATCCCGATGGCGGAACGCATGTCGCGGGATTCAAATCTGCACTGACGCGCGTGGTGAACGGCTACGCCAAGCGCGAGGGGATCGTGAAGGACCTCGTGCCGAGCGGCGACGACCTGCGCGAAGGACTGACCGTCGTCGTCAGCGTCAAGCTGCCGAACCCCCAGTTCAACAACCAGACCAAGGAAAAACTGCTGAACGAGGAGATCGAGGGCTTCGTGAGCGCTGCAGTCGCCGAGGAGTTGACGGCGTGGATGGATTCCAACCCGCGCGAAGCGAAGTTGATCTGCCAGCGGGCAATCCTGGCGGCGGAAGCGCGCGAGGCGGCGCGGAAGGCGCGCGAACTCATCAAGCGCAAGGGTGCGCTCGGCGACAGTGCGCTGCCGCAGAAGCTCGCAGACTGCTCCAGCGACGATGTCGAGTCCACCGAGATCTTCATCGTCGAGGGTGACAGCGCAGGTGGCAGCGCCAAGGGCGGGCGCGATCATGTGCACCAAGCGATCCTTCCGCTGCGCGGCAAGTTGCTGAATGTCGAGAAGTGCCGACTCGACAAGGTCCTTGCGTTCGAGGAAATCCAGACGCTCGTGCAGGCGCTGCAGTGCGGCATCGGCAGCGATCTCGATGTCTCCAAGCTTCGCTACGGACGCATCATCATCATGACCGACGTCGATGTAGACGGCAGCCACATCCGCA
>SYGP01000011.1 GCA_005799495.1 Planctomycetia bacterium | reverse complement strand
CCCCTGCCTTGCGGCAGGACCCGCGCGCCGCGAGTGTGCTTCGGTCACGCCGCGACAATCGTGCGGTTGACCGTGGAAATCAGGTTGGTCCTCGGAAAAAGAAAAGAGAGCGTAAATGGAAGAGGACAGAGTGGAAAGGGAATTCAGGGGGCCCTCAAGGCGCGGAACCCGACGTAGAAGCTCGAGTCGTCAGGCGTGTAGCCGCTGCGGTAGGAGGAACGCACGTCGTACGTGAAGTCGTACCACGAGCCGCCGCGCAGCACGCGGTACAAGCCAGACGACGGCCCCTGCGGGTTCTGCGCTGGGCTCGATGCGTAGTAACTGTGCGAGTACCTGTCGTTCACCCACTCCCACACATTCCCGCTCATGTCGTGCAGGCCGAAGCCGTTGGCTGCCTTGCCGCCCACTGGGCGGGTTTGGCCGCCTGAGTTCGCTTCGTACCAAGCGATGTTCCCAACTTGGCTGTCATCGTTCGTCCCGCTTGGGTTCGCTGGCCAACCGTGGAACGCCGTTGTCGTGCCTCCTCGGCATGCGTACTCCCACTCCGCTTCCGTCGGCAGACGCATACCCCTCTGCGAGAGGAACCCTTGGATCGTGTTCCAACTCACTTGCTCCACTGGGCGGTTGAGATCGCCCTGGTAGTAACTCGGGTTGTTCCCCATCGTCGCCTGCCACTGCGCTTGCGTTACCTCGTAACGACCCATGTAGAACGCGTTCGTCAGCGTCACTTGGTGAACGGGGTTTTCATCGCCATCGCACCCATACAAGTTCGACGCGCTGCAGCCCATGTTGAATGTCCCAGGCGGGATCAGCACGAACTCCATCTGCGTCGCCGTGTCGCGAACGCGCCAGGCAAGGCCCGTCGCGAGGATGCGCTCGCGGATCACTCCGTTGGTGACCACATCTGGATTGGGGACCGCCTCGATTACTTCGGCCCATGATGGAACGGAGATACACGGTCCCCACGAGGTGAGCAGGAAGTGCAGATCGACCCCAGAGATCGCCCCGTCGCCGTCGAAGTCAGCCAAACATCCCTTCGAACCGCCCTGTGAGCATTGCCCCCAGTCTGCCAGCACCACTGTCAAGTCTGCGGAATCGACGGCTCCGTCACCAGTGATGTCGGCGGGGCAGGGAACTACCTCGCCGCCTGCGCGTACGGGTAGCACAACCGCAGTGAGTGCCGCCAGAGCGGTCATCCACCAGAGGCTTGATCGCCTTACCGCTTCTCGAATGCATCGCACGGGTGTACCCCTAAAAATCGGTCAGCCTATTAATCCACAGAAGGGAGGATGGAAAGGTACTCCGCCCTTCGGTGTTGGCAAACAGGCAGGCACAAATAGTTGCCACGCGGTACGGGGGGCCTGCCACCCCCACCCCAACCGTGTGAGGCGGCGGCACGATCCTGCTGGGCGAGTTCTCGAGCCTGCGAACGCGGGGCGCTAGCCCCGTGGAGCAGGCGAGAGCTGTCTGAGCCCCAGCAGGTCCGTGCCGCCGCCCCTGGCGTGGGGATGTGCGTCAGACATGCTTTTAGCCGCCGCCGACGGCGGTTACGGTGTGCCGATCTGTGGCGGCACCGGCTGGACCTTGCCGCTGCGATCAATGCATGCAAGCGTCGTTTCCCCAACGACGAGTTCGTCGTGGCCTCGCCTGAGGCGATACGCATGCTCAATTTTCACATGTCCCACATCGCGCAGCGTGGTCTCGAGCGTCAGGAGTTCGTCGTACCGTGCTGGCTTGCGGTAGCGCAGTTCGAGTCGCGTGACCACAAGGAACAGTCCATCCGCTTCCATCTGCGCGTAGGAGCCGCCGCGCGCGCGGAGCATTTCGGTGCGACCCATCTCGAACCAGACTGGGTAGACGGTGTGATGCACGAGTCCCATCGGGTCGCATTCGCAGTAGCGAACGCGGATGTCGATGGTGTGTGTATTGCTCACGAGTGGGTTGTAGCAGAGCGGCCGGATCACTTGCCGATGCAGAAACGCGCGAAGAGTTCGCCGAGCACATCGTCAGGCGTGCGGTGACCGGCGACGATGCCGAGTTCGTCGAGCGCGCTGCGGAGTTCGAGTGCGACAAGTTCGGCCGGGTCGGCGCTGCGGCTGCCGCGCGCGACGGATGCGTCGGCGAGTTCGGCGGCGCTGCGCAGGTGGGACTGCGCGGACGCGATGGCGCGGCGGTGGCGTTCAAGGAGGAGTGGCTCGTCGCTGCTTGCGGCGCTGTCGAGGCGATCGGCGATGGCGGCGCGGAGAGTGTCGAGACCTTCGCGCGTGTGGGCACTGGTGCGGATGCCGGATGTCGGGATGAGGGTTGGCGATGTGTCAGACTTGGTCCAGACAAGGAGCGCGGTCGTGTCGGCGCTTGGTGGGGCGGAGCCGATGGGGGCGCAATGGAGCGCGAGTCGCGCGCGGTCGAGCGCGCTGCGGCGGGCGAGTTGCATGTGCGCGGCGAGTGCGTTCTGCGGGTCCTCGATGCCTGGGAGGTCGCAGAGAAGCACTTCGGCGCTGCCGATGCTGAGGGGTTCGACGATCGCGTCGCGGGTCGAGCCGGGGACCGCGGATTCGACGGTGCGCGTTCGTCCGAGCAGTGCGTTGAAGAGGCTCGACTTCCCTGCGTTGGGCGGACCGTGCAGCACGACGAGCGGCAGTGCGCGGAGCGATTCTTCCGGCGTGGTACGGCGGACGATGCCGTCGATGTGCGCGGTGATGTCGCGGATGCGCGCGGCGAGTTCGGTGGCTTCGATGGCCACGACATCTTCTTGATCGCTGAAGTCGATGCCCGCTTCGACGAGCGCGAGGAGTGCGGTCACGCGACGAGTGGCCGCGTCTGCTGCCGCCTGCACGGGTGATGCGCGCAGGGATTGTGCTGCGGCGAACTGTGCGCGCGACTCGGCCGCGATGGTGAGCGCGATGCGCTCTGCGTCGGCGATCGGCAGGCGACCCGCGGCGAATGCGCGGGCGCTGAACTCGCCGGGGTTGGCGCGGCGCGCGGATGGTGCGGGTGCACGCGAATCGGTCAGGGCGTCGACGACTGCTGCAAGCAGATGCGGGTTGCCGGGGAGCAGGAGTTCGACCGTGTCCGATCCGGTGAACGATCGTGGGGCTGGCATGACGAGCGCCGTGGCTGGGCATTGGCAGCGGTTGCCGGCGACTTCAATGGTGAGTCGAACGAATTGGATCGAGCGGGCGCGTTCAAGCGATCCGACGGCGAGCCGCGCGCCGAGCACCGCGAATGCATCGTCGCCACTGATGCGCACGAGGCCGCGCAGTGAACGCCCGGGGGGCGACGAAATGGCCACGATCGCGTCGGCTGCCTCCGCTGGGCGGGGCGCGGCGGCGTTCATCACCGATCCTTGAACTTCTTGGATCGCTGCTGCTTCTCTTGCGCGCGCTCCATCGCCTTCTCGTACAAGCGTCCAAGCGCGTCGCGCGTCTTCGAAGGCTTCGGCGGCGTCGGGTTGCGTTCTTCTTCTTCCACCTGTCGGCGGACCATCTTGCTTTCCCAGATGCCGATGAGCGTGGAAGTCATGATGTACAGCGTCAGCCCCGACGGCGCGGCGTACAGCATGAGCGGAAACATGACGACGGTCATGACGCGCATCATCTTCTGCTGCTGTGCCTGCTCGGGGGACAGCTGCGTCTGCGGAGGTGCCATGTACTTCTGCTGCACATAGAACACTCCACCCATGAGCAGCGGGATGATGTTGATGCTCGACAGGGTGAACAGGAACAGGTTCACGGAGGTCGGCAGCGGGATGAAACGATCCTGCGCACTCAGGTCGCCGAGGAACTCCCAGCCGCCGAAGAGTTGGAACACGCCGAAGAAGGCTGGCTGCTGCCTCAGTTCGAACGCGAGATAGAGGACTGCATAAAGCGCCATCCAGATCGGCATCTGCAGGAATGTCGGCAGGAAGCCGCCGAGGCAGCCGACGGGGTTGATGTTCTTCTCTCGGTAGAGGCGGAACTGTTCCTGCTGCATGCGCTTGGGATCGTCGCCGTATCGCGCCTTCAATGCATCGAGTTCGGGCTTCAGTGCCGCCATCCCCTTGCTGATGCGCTGCATCTGCACCTGCGACTTCTTCGAGATCGGATGCAGCAACAGTCGCACCACGATGACGAGGGCGATGATGGCGAGCCCCCAGTCGAAGACCAGATACCCGTGCAGCAGTCCGAGGAACGACACGAGGATGTTGGCGAGCCAGGCGAAGGTGCACCATGAGCAGCAGCCGCCGAGCGAGTATGCAATCAGCCCCACCATCTCCAGGAGCGAGTAGGGAGCGGTCGTGGCGAGCAGGTTGCGATCGAGCGGGCCTGCGAAGACTCCCACGGAAAAGTCGGCCGTGGCTCCCGGTTGCACATCGGTCAGCGGCGACTGCACGATGGCGAACAGCGATGGCGCGCCGGTCGGGTCGCTTGGTGCGGGCGACCCCAGTTGTGCGCGCACCACTTCGACCACTGGCGCGAGCGACTTGCTGACGGTTCCGCCACCTTCGCTTGCAGGCAGCGCATGGAGCGCCAGTGCGAAGTAACGGTTCGTCGCACCGAACCAACTGAGGTTGTGTTCCTCCGCGCGTTGCTGCTCGTTCGGCCAGACATCGAAGCGCCCCGCCTGCACCGACTTCACGACATCCGCACGCTCGAGCATCGCATCGTTGGAGAGCACCGACGCTTGCGCTGGATCGCGCCTCGTGCTGAGCAGGTAACCGAACTTCAGCCGTCGGATGTCCATCATCTCATTCGGTGAACGCGCCAAGTCGCTCGGCGCATAGTGGATGATCTGGACCTGCCGCGGAATGCCCGAGAGGTTTTCGACCCCCTGCTGCAGCCGCAGGTCGAAGCCGCCGCCCGCGGCAGCGACGATCGAGTAGGCTCGCTTGACTCGAAGCACCGATTGCCCCTGCGCATCATCGATGATCGCGACGAACTCACCCGGCTGCGACTGCATCCATGCCTTGCTGAACAGGTCGACACGAACGCCGTCGATGATGATCGAGTGCATCGCCAACAGCGGCACGCTGAAGCCGGACAGCTTTCCCTCGGACTGCAACTGATAGCGGGACTCGATCGGCGGCATCGGCGGCGCTTCGCCGAGCGATCCACCGGCCACTGCGGCGGCGTGTCGCTCTGCAGCGATGCGATCCTGCGCGTTCACCCAGAATTCGGAGAAGATGATTCGGTCGATGCCCGCGCTCGTTGGTGCAAAGTCGATGCGGAAACGGTGCTGCGCTGGGTCGAGCGATCCGATGCTGTCGGGTCGGATCGGTGCTGAGAGCGGCGGGCGCACGGCGTACTTCGCCTTGCTGTTCGGCGCCGCGGTGTCGGCCGACTTTGCAGCGGGCGTGGCGGCTGCCGTGGGTGCTGGTGCTGGTGCGGGTGCTGGTGGGGTCGTGGGTGTTGGCGCGGGCGCGGGCGCGGGCGCGGGTGGAGCCGGCGCCTGCTTGGTCGATGGCTGCGTTCGGCCTGGGCCGAGAATGGTGACCGCCGCGACGCTGGACGCGAGCAGCACGATCGCCATCGTGAGGAGAATGCGCTTCATCTTTGGTTCCATCTTTGGTTGCTTCCGCGCCAATGCTCAGAGGTTCATGCTCAGCGGCCCTGCAGGAGGCGCTCGCCAAGCCAGTCGCTCAACTCGCTGATGGCCTTGATCTTGTCGACCGTGCGCTGAATGTCGTAGTCGAGCCTGAAGAACTGGACGGACTGCGGATCGTGGTTTTCGCCCGTCTCGAGGATCGCGTAGGACGCGCGTGGATCAAGATCGCGCGGCTGACCGACTGAGCCGGGGTTCACGATCACCGTTTCGCCCGCGGCGAACCGATGGATGCCTTCCGCCATCTCCGCCGCAGGAAGGAAATCCGGGTCGTCGGTGAACACGCCGGGCACATGGGTGTGTCCCACGAGGCAAACGCTCGCTGGCTTGATGCGCTTGAAGATGTCCTGCACCTTTCGCGCGCTGTTCTGCGCGTCCTCTGGGAAGATGTACTCGTTGATCGGTCGTCGCGGCGAACCATGCACGCAGAGAAAGGGTCCGAACACCACGCGGACACGCAGCTGACCGAGGAAGTCCCATCGCCGCGTTGCATCCGCCACTTCTTCGGCGCCCGTTCCATTTTCCTTCCGCGAAGGTTCGAGTTGACGCCGCGTCCAGTATGCGGCTGACTCCGCGGCCGCATTGAAATTGGTGGGCTCGTAGAGGACGCCGAAATCGTGATTGCCCATCAGGCTCCACTCGCAGCGCTTTGCGACGAGGTCGACGCACTCCTTCGGATCGGGTCCATATCCGACGATGTCGCCGAGGCAGAGGATGCGGTCCACGCCACGGCGGTCGATGTCCGCCAACACCACCTCGAGTGCCGCCAGGTTTGCGTGAATATCGCTGATGAGAGCCGTGCGCATCGTTCGCCAGCAGTCGGGCGGCGAGCGCGGAATCCTAGCAAACTGTTCGCCGCATGATGGCTAAACTTCCCACCCCTATGGCTGAAACACGGCACTTCGATCTCATCGTGATTGGCGGCGGACCTGGAGGCTATGTCGGTGCGATCCGTGCCGCGCAGATGGGCATGCGCGTGTGCTGCGTGGAGCGCGACAAGCTCGGTGGCGTTTGCCTGAACTGGGGTTGCATCCCGACCAAGGCGCTGCTCCACAATGCGGAGCTCTACATGCATGCGATTCGCCACGGCGATGCCTGGGGCATCGAGGTGAAGCCCGAGCATGTCAAGGTGAACTGGGAGAAGGTGATCGGGCGAAGCCGCAGCATCACCGGGCAGCTCAATGCGGGCATCGCGTTCCTCTTCAAGAAGAACAAGATCGAACATGTGGCGGGGCACGCGAAGATCGTGTCGGGCAAGACCGCCGGCGGTCCGTGCAAGGTCGAGGTGCGGAAGTCGACTGGGACCTATTACAAGGGCAGCGGCGAGGGCGATGCGCAGGTGCTGACCGCTGATCGCGTGATGATTGCCACGGGCGCTGCGCCGCGGCAACTGCCCATCGCGCCCTGTGACGGCAAGGTGATCATCTCGAGTGCCGAGGCGATGACGCTGCCCGCGCGCCCCGCTTCGATGCTGGTGGTCGGCTCTGGTGCCATTGGCGTGGAATTCGCCTACTTCTACAACGCATTCGGCACGCAGGTGACCGTTGTGGAGATGCAGGATCGCATCCTGCCAGTCGAGGATGATGACATCTCCGCCGCTGCGCTGAAGACATTCACATCGCAGGGCATCGCGTTCCGAACAGGCACGAGCATCAAGTCCATCGACAAGACGGCCAAGGGCGCGAAGGTGACGCTGTTTGACGTGAAGGACGAGAAGAAGACGGAAGTGATGGATGTGGATGTGGTGCTTGTTGCCATCGGCGTCGGCGCGCGCATCGATGGACTGTGTGATCCCTCGCTCGGACTTCGTCTCGTAGACAGCGGTCCTGCCAAGGGCCACATCTGGACCGACTACCGCGACAAGCCCGAGCCGACCTATCAAACGAGTGTGCCGGGTGTGTACGCGATCGGCGATGTGATTGGCCCGCCGTGGCTTGCGCATGTGGCGAGTGAGGAAGCCGTGGCGGCCGTCGAGCGCATGAAGGGGCATCACACGCTCGGCGTGGATTACGCGTCGATCCCTGGGTGCACCTACTGCACGCCGCAGGTCGCATCGATCGGCATGACGGAGCGCGAAGTGAAGGCGAAGGGCATCAAGCACAAGATCGGCAAGTACCCGCTGAAGGCGCATGGGAAGGCGATCGCCGTTGGTGCCACGGACGGGCTGGTGAAGATCATCACGAGCGAACCGTACGGCGAGATCCTCGGCGCCCATATCTTCGGCGAGGATGCGAGCGAGCTGATCGGTGAGATGGGGCTTGCCAAGCGCCTGGAAGCGACGGCGGAAGACATCATTTCCACCGTTCACGCGCATCCAACGATGCATGAGTCGCTGCACGAGGCCGCGCTCGCGACCGAGGGGCGCGTCATCCACGGCTGATCGTCGCGCGTCTGCCCGCGCACGGTGGCAGTCGCAACGACGATCGACCCTCGTCGCACCGGAGTTCGGTGCACGAGGGTCGTCGACGCCGGCGCGCGGCATGGTGAGTGAACGCCGCCGACTGGATGAGTTGTCGTGGGTTCAGCGCCTGTGCTCGGGTGGCTTCGGCTTCTCCTTGCTCTGCTTCTGACACCATTCGATGTACGCGCGGCGAACGATTCGCTCCTGCACCGTGTGCATCCAATACTCGCCGTAGCGAACCTCCATGAATGCACAAAATGGGGCTGGATACGGGGTGCTGCGCGTTCCATGCAGCGGCGGAACGGCGAACGCGCGACTGCCAGCCAGTGCAGGCATCCAGAGCGCACACAGCACTGCAGCACCCAGTGCGGTGAGTCGCAGCATGCAGCCGCGCGAGTAGCAGCGATTCTTTGGGGGATTGTTCATGGGTATCTCCTCTGTGCTCCTCAGGCGGACTCGAGCGCTCGCGCACTCTCCAAGATTCGCCAACCGGTTTCTCGGAAGCCGGGGAACCGCCCCATCGTGCCAGCCACGATTCGGATGTCCTCGTCATCGAGCAGCCAATGGTCCGCAGATCCAATCGCTTCGAACTGCCGCTGCCTTCGCAAATGCTCGAAGGTGAACGCGCGTTCGCGCATCGACCAGTTCTCGAGCCGCTCGGCGATCTCCGATGCCTTGTTCGAGAAGACCGCCATCGCCCGATGCAGTTCCGGCCCGCTCGATCCACGCAGGGCAATGTTGCACCCGAATACTGCCCACCAGCCATAGCTCTCCAGCCAGTCTCCAGGCGGGTAGGCGTCGACATCCACGACTTGCTCAAGCCCTTGCATCAGGGCATCGATCGCTGCATGCGTTTCCATGGTGCCGAGTGCCGCCGCACACTCCAAGACGGCGCCGCGACATGTGTTGGCAACACCTGCATACGACGGATCATCGAACTCGCTCGCGAGATCGTCGTACAGGGTTTGCGCTCGAACGAGATCTCCGTGCGCTGCCTTGGCGTGGTGGTTCGCGCCCTGCGGATCGCTCTCCATCATGCGCCGCCTCGAGTGACCGCGGACATAGTGCCCAAATGCGTTCACCACCCGCTCGACCCTCGTGCGCGGCTCATCGGCGGTCCACCGATCGACCAATCCGCTCGCGACGGCGTGCGATTCAATCAGATGCCAGAGCGCGTAATGGGCGTTTGCCAAGTTCACTTCCAGCATCATGCGAACATGGGGCGGCACAGCAGGCTCTGCCAACCCCGCCTGCAGTGCCGTCAGCGCCTTCGTGTATCGACCAAGTCCATCCTGCGCTCCAGCGAGGCGATTGCATGCGGTGGCGCGTTCCACTCCCGTCTGCGCAGCGAGGGTCATCGCACGAGCGAGCGTCGTCATGCGGCGGTAGTCACCCGCGCGGTGCGCCTCGATTGCTTCGCGATCCAGCGCGAAGAAGCCCCGCTGCGCGAGCGTCTCGATCTGCGCCTTCTCCTCGGGGTCCTCGCGCCACACTCCCTCCGCGACATCGCCCACATCCCAGTCGAGGACATCCGCCAACCCGATCACCAGATCCAGTTTCGGATTGCCACTCTCTGGAACCATCTTCGACGGTTCACGCCCAAGCGCCTGAGCAACCTGCTGCTTGGTCCACCGACGGTAGATCCTTGCGAGATCGACAAACTGCTCAAGTCGATCGCGCCGAACATCGTCACGCGACATCGAGTCCCCACTTTCGGCAGGACATCGGGTCCTGCATCCGCCACCATGCACTCGGAGGAAGGCGGATCGGGAAGCCCGCATTACACGAATCACACGCCGTACACTGACGGAATGGAACACGCTTCCCACGGTCTTCTGCTCGTTGTGAGCGGACCTTCGGGCGTCGGGAAGACATCCATCGTGCATGAAGTCGTGCGCCGATTCAAAGGCGATTTCAGCATCTCCGCGACCACGCGCTCTGCGGGACCAGGGGAAGTGGATGGGCGCGACTATTTCTTCATCGACCAGGCGCGCTTCCAACGGATGATCGATGCCAACGAGTTCTTGGAGTACGCACAGGTCTTCGGTCGTTCGTGGTACGGCACGCCGCGCGCCCCCGTGCTTGCCGCGCTGGCTGCGGGTCGTGTCATCGTTCTCGATATCGATGTGCAAGGTGCGGAGCAAGTGCGCGCCACACATCCCGACATGTTCGGCATCTTCATCCTGCCGCCATCCGAAGAGGATCTGCTCCGTCGTCTGCGTCATCGTGCGCGTGAGGATGAGGCAGCGATTGAACGCCGTCTTGCCGAAAGCACTCGCGAGATCGATCGCGCGCGGAGCAGCAGCACCTTCGACACCTTCGTGGTGAATGATGATCTTGCTCGGTGCACCGAGAAGGTGTGCGAACTGCTCGTGACTCGTCTTGGTGCGGACGCGGCGTCAACGCGCCACTAGCCACGCTTCGAGCGCTCCATCGACTTGGCATGCGGTCCCCCGCGCCTGCAGCGTTCGGACAGTCCGCTCCAGATCGATCTCCAAGAACGCTTCACGCGTGATGTCGCGGGGAGACTCGCTCGCACCAAGCCAGTACGCAACAACTCCACGGATCCGATCAGCGGTCGCTCCTCGCTCGGCGAGCGCCGCCACGGAAAGCGCATCATGCCGCTTTGCCAGCCGCTTCCCCGCCGCATCCCTCACCAGCGGAAGATGCCACCAACGCGGCGGCGTTGGCTGCTCCGCAAGCAGTGCATGCAACCGCTGCTGCAGAGCCGCACTCGGCAGGAGATCGCTGCCTCGGATCACATCCGTGACCCCCTGCGCGATGTCATCCGCCACGACGGCGAGTTGGTAACTCGCCACGCCAGCCTTCAGCCACACGAGCGGATCGCCCCAGATATTCGCTGGATCGAATGTTCGCGTCCCAAAAATCTCGTCGTGAACGCACTCGTGGCCCGTCTCGAGAGCCAATCGGTGGTTCATCGCTCGATCCGCGAATCGCCAGTGATCGCGGGGCGGACGAAGTGACGCAGGGAAGCGAAGGACATCATCCCCTTCGTGTGGCGCGTCCGCGCCATCGGACGCACGTGTGTTCGCAGCACCGTCGCCCCGCGACTGCGCCTCGCGTGCGTCGGATCGGAGCGCACGAAGTTCCGCACGAGACTGTGGCGCTTCAAAGACGACTCCCTTCGACTCAAGCACCCGCATGCACTGCACATGCCACTCCACGCGTTCCGACTGTCGCACGGCTTCGCCATCCCAGTCGATGCCGAGCCACTCCAGCATCCACCGCACATCCGCTTCGGCCTCGTGGCGCGCACGCTGCGCGTCCAGATCCTCCAGCCGCAGCACAATGCGCCAACTGCTCCGGCGCGCGACTCCCCAGGCGATCAGGAAACTCCAGACGTGCCCGAGATGCATGCGCCCCGTCGGACTCGGCGCGAGTCGAGTCACACGCCCACCTCCCTCTCCATTCTGCATGCTCTGCGTGTCACCCATCGACTTCGGCGAACTGTGGTGACGGTGTGCTCCGCGCGAACAGCTCACTTCGCGAGGCGTTCACGGATCCCGCGGCTCACCTGCTCGAAGACCACCTCGGGTTCCTGCGATGAGTCGACCACGAGGTACCGCGTGGGCTCCTGCCGAGCCTGATCGAGATAGCCCGCGCGAACGCGCGCGTGGTAGTCCGCGCCCTTGCGTTCCACCCGATCGAGCGTGGGCTTCATGCGGCCCTGCGCAGTGTTCCAGTCGACATCGAAAATCACCACGAGATCCGGCCAGCGTCCCCCGATGGCGATCCCACCCACGGCTCGGATCTGATCTTCGGGAACGCCACCCGCGCTGCCCTGGTAGGCGAGCGTTGATGAGATGAAGCGATCCGCCAGCACGAACGCACCCCGAGCAAGTGCGGGCTGCACGCGTTCCTCCATCAACTGTGCGCGGCTGGCCATGTAGAGAAGCATTTCGCACCGACTGACCATCTCGCCGAGCGCTGGATCGAGCAGCACATCGCGGATGCGTTCGCCGATCGGCGTGCCGCCCGGCTCGCGCACTTCGACGGTTTCGACCCCTGCAGCGCGCGCCGCATCTGCGAGTGCGCGGAACTGCGTGCTCTTGCCGCTGCCATCGGGCCCATCAAACACCACGAATCGTCCCGGCAGCAGTGATGACCATGCTGCATGATCGCGCATCGCGATCGAGTCTAGCCGCGCACGAATCTGCATCGACCGCTGATCGATCAGTGGTTGCACGACGATCGATGGTGTCACGGTGTCTCCTGGTCAGTCGTGGTTTCGACACTCGGCACACCGATCACGGCAGACCCGACGCGCACGATATTTGCGCCAGCTTCGATCGCCAGTTCAAAGTCAGCCGACATCCCCATCGAAAGGAGGTCGAACGCTTCGCCGGGCCCGTTGCCCACGCCAATGCCGGTACCGAGCGCACCGCGCACATCATGGAAGAGTTCCGCGCCGCGGCGGAAGGTCTCGCGCGCTGCATCCAAGCCACCCTCCAGCGGCGCCATCACCATCAGACCGCGCGTTCGCAGGTTCACCATCGTGTCCATCTGCTGCACCACATGTCGAACCGCAGCCGCGGTGATGCCATGCTTGGAAATCTCCCCCGACACATTCACCTCAATCAGCACATCCATGGGTTGCGGACGGCGCGCAGACTGCACATGAATCTCCTCCGCCAATCGAAGGCTGTCCACGGAGTGAACGAGTCGGACGAGTTCGACCATCTTGCGCACCTTGTTGCGCTGCACCGAGCCGATCATGTGCCAGCGAACATCCGGCGCCGAGCCGCGCAGCTCGCGCAGCCGCGCACAGTGTTCATCGATCTGCGCCGTGCGCTGCATCAACTGCTGCACGCGATTCTCGCCGAAGTCTTGTTGCCCAAGTGCGATCAGCTCGCGGATCTGCTCGATCGTCGCGGACTTCGTCACCACGACCAGCTTGATCTGCTCGGGGCGGCGACCACTTCGGCGCGCGGCATCGGCCACGCGTCTCTGAACGGCTTCATATCGCTCGCGGAGTGAACCTTCCATGGTCAGCGCTGATGCTCCTGCCTCCTGCATGTTCGCCTGTGGTGGAGGGTACCCGAGCAGCACTCCACGAGCACTCGAGTGCGACGGGAGTGGATCGTGGCGATCGCTACCCTTTCGGTCGTGCCAGTGCCGACTCGCCATGTGCCCTGCGTGCTCATCGTTCGGGATGGGTGGGGCGAAAATCCTCACCCGAGCCAGGACCCGTCGAACGCCATCGTGCAGGCGCATCCTGCTGTCGATGCACGGCTTCGGAGCGAGTGGCCCTGCACGCTCATTCGTACCAGCGGCGAGGATGTCGGATTGCCGAACGATGCGCATGGTCCCGTCATGGGCAACTCGGAAGTGGGTCACCAGAACATCGGGGCCGGACGGATTGTGGATCAGGAACTGATGCGCATCACGCGCGCCATCCGAGATGGTCGCTTTGCATCCAACCGAACATTGTGCGAAGCCATTGACCGCGCACGAGACACGGGACACTCCCTTCATTTGATGGGATTGGTGAGTGATGGCAAGGTGCACAGCGATCTCGCCCATCTGCTGGCGCTGATCGATCTTGCATCGTCGCGTGGCCTTCCCTCCGAACGACTCTTCGTGCACGCATTCACCGATGGGCGCGATACGCCACCGCACTCGGCGTCGCGGTTCATCGAGGACCTCGAGCGGCACCTTGCGACGCGTGGTGGACGAGTGGCGAGTGTGATCGGTCGCTTCTGGGCGATGGATCGCGATCATCGCTGGGAACGCGTCGCGCGTGCGTGGTCGTGTCTCGTTGGACGCGATGGCGATGTGAGCGCCACAGCGCTCGATGCCGTGAAGGCCCATCATGCGTCGAAGGGGCGTGAAGGCGGTGACAGCGATGAGTTCCTTCCGCCCACGCGCATCCGAGGCGTGGATGGCGCCATACGCGATGGCGACAGCGTTGTGTTCTTCAACTTCCGCGGTGATCGCCCTCGTGAGCTGGTCAAGGCATTCCTGCTCGATGACGCTGCGTTCGCGGCGCTTCCGCGTGGCGGGTTCACGCGCGGCGAACGGCCGCGCGACCTCTTCTTCGCCACCATGGCGGAGTATGAAAGCGGACTGCCGGTGCAGGTCGTCTTCCCACGCCCCGAGAAGATGGCCGACATCCTCGGCTCGTGGATTTCGGATCAGGGACTTCGTCAGTTTCGCTGCGCCGAAACGGAGAAGTTCCCACATGTGACCTTCTTCTTCAATGACTACCGCGAGGAACCCTTTGCGGGCGAGGTGCGGACGATCATCCCGAGTCCACGCGATGTCGCGACCTATGACCTGAAGCCCGAGATGAGTGCGTACGGGGTGCGCGACGCTGTGCTCGCCCGAATTGCTGCAGCAGACTGCGAGGATCTGTTGATCGTGAACTTCGCGAACTGCGACATGGTCGGTCATACGGGCAGCTTGCCCGCTGCGATCAAGGCCGTGCAGGTGACCGATGGGTGTGTGGGTGCGATTGTCGATGCGGTCCTTGCTCGCGGCGGATCGCTGATCGTCACGGCGGATCATGGCAATGTCGAACAGATGCGCGACCCCGACACGGGGGCTCCTCACACCGCACACACGAACTACACCGTGCCGCTCTTGGTGATCGGACTCGCATTCCAGGGCCGACGGCTGCGCGATGATGGACGCCTCGCGGACATTGCGCCGACGCTCCTGGACATGATGGGAATCGCCCAGCCTGCAGCCATGACGGGCCGCAGTCTGCTGCTCCCCTCGTAGCATCTCCCCATGGCGAAAGTGCCTGGCATTTTTTGCCTCGAGGCGGACTGGTTCGGGCTCGTGCGACCGATGTCGATGAAGCCGGTTCTCGACCTCCTGCACGGAAGCGATGCCAGGATTCCGTATGTGCTGCGCGATGTCGCGACGCGCGCCGAGATTGAGTTCTATCTGCGCCGCTCGTTTCAGGCGCGCTATCAGGCGTTCGATCTCATGTGGTTTGCGATCCACTCCCGCCCAGGCGAGTTGCTGCCCGGCGACATGCGGGTTCCGCTTGAACGCATCTCCATCGATGCACTCGAAACTCTGCTTGCAGGCAAGTGCACTGGTCGGATCCTGCACTTCTCCGGCTGTCGTTTTCTCCGCCTGCCGCGCGCACGCATCGACGCATTCCTGCGGCGTACACGCGCACTCTGCGTGAGTGGATTCACCGAGGAGGTGCCGTGGTTGGAGGCGACCATCTTCGAGTCCTACTGGATCGCCTTGCTGCAATACGAGGCACGAACACGATTGGGTGTGCGGAATGCCGCCCGGCTGATGCGGCGCGAGCAGGGTGCGCTGTGCAGGAAGTTCGGCTTCACGATGCGCATTCGTGCCTGATGCGCGCGGCCCTTCGGCGCGGCGGCGATATCCTCACCCCAAGCACATGTTGCCAATGATCGCCATTGTCGGACGGCCGAATGTCGGCAAGTCCAGCCTCTTCAACCGTCTTGTCGGCGAGCGCATATCAATCGTCGATCCGACGCCAGGCGTCACTCGCGACCGCATCAGTGCCGTGGTCACATTCGGTCCGCCCACCGATGCGGCTGAGGATTCCCTGCCACGCGCGGCAGAGGTGTGCGACACGGGCGGCTACGGGATCTACATGGCGGAGGGCGGACGTTTCGATGACGCGGGGAAGGATCTTGCGGCGCTCGCGCCCGACATCGAGGGGCAGATCCTCGGCGCAATCTCCAACGCAGCGATCGTGCTGTTCACCATCGATGCGCAGGATGGCATCACGGCGCTCGACGAACGGATCGCATCGCTCATCCGCAAGGGAGGGAATACGGCGCGCGTGATGACGGTCGCCAACAAGGTGGATGGCCCATCCTGGGAAGCGCATGCGCTCGAGGCTGCGGCACTTGGATTCGGACAGGTCATTCCCGTTTCCACCAAGGCGGGATCCGGGCTTCGGCTCTTGCGCGAGGCGTTGTGGCAACGGCTCGAAGGGCGTACCAACGATCAACCACAGTCGGAAGAGATGAAAGTGGCGATCGTCGGTAGACGCAATGCGGGGAAGAGCAGTCTCGTGAACGCGCTTGCCGGCGAGCCTCGCGTCATCGTGAGCGAGATCGCGGGCACCACGCGCGACTCGGTCGATGTTCGCTTTGAGCAGGATGGTCGCGTGTTCGTGGCCATCGATACCGCGGGCATCCGAAAGCGCAAGAGCTGGGCGGATGATGTCGAGTACTACTCGAACCATCGAACCCAGGAGGCGATCCGCCGTGCGGATGTCGCCCTGCTACTGCTCGATGCCACGGAACCCATCTCGCAGGTGGAAAAGCACCTGGCGGGCGAACTTGCGGCCGCCTTCAAGCCGACCGTGCTCGTCATCAACAAGTGGGACTTGGTGGAGCGTGCGCGCGTGCCGAAGGACTATCTCGAATACATCACGCAGGAGTTGCCGATGTTCGACTTCGCGCCGATGGTGTTCACCAGCGCGCGCGAAGGCAAGGGCGCGAGCGATGCCATCGCCATGGCGTTCAACCTGCTGACGCAGGCGCGGCACCGCGAGACGACGGGCAAGCTGAACGCGCTCGTGCAGCGCATCCTGACGGAGCGCGGGCCGTCATCCAAGCTCGGTACGGTGGCAAAGGTCTTCTACATCGCGCAGGTCGAGACGAACCCGCCGACGATCGCGATGGTGGTCAACAAGCCAACGATGTTTGAGGGCAGTTACGAACGATTCCTGCTGAATCGAATGCGCGATGAGGTGCCGTTCTCGGAAGTCCCGATCAAGCTTCTGTTCAGCGCGCGCAAGCGCGATCCCGCTGCCGCGCCACCCCGAAAGGGTGCCTCGCGCAAGAAGTCGGCGCCGCGCAACAAGTCGACCTCGCGCAAGAAGTCGGTGCCGCGCCGCTGATTGCTCCATGTCGATCCACCCACTGCCGATCTTCGAACGCGATGCGGATCCTTCCTTCCGTGGTGCCGCAGAAGATGCCACCGCGTACGCGAAGTTGAAACCACCATCGTCGATCGTGGTGCGTGCGGGCGTGACACGCTGGATCGCCGAATATCCCTACGACGGCGATGCGAAGCCCGGCTGCGGCAGCAAACTGGTGGCGCGGACCCACCGCGGCACCGAACTGGTGGAGATGCTCACCACCACCTGCTCGAACTCGGGTTGCGGCAAGAGCGTCTCGCGTCAGGAGATGCTGGAGTACATCGAGCAATCCGGCGGCAAGGATTTCCCCTTCCACAATCAGGGACAGATCCTGCGCGTGGCGACCCCGGAGGATCTCTCGCAGTGGACCGCCGTGCAGGCGGAGGCCGCGGCGATCGCTCCGACCGCAAAGCGTCTCCTGATCGAGAGCGGGCTGCCGATGAAGTTCGTCCAGGCGGAACTCACTCTCGGACGAGAAGTTCTCACGATCTACTTCCTGAGCGAGGAACGCGTCGACTTCCGCGAACTCTTGAAGACGCTTGCCGCAAACTTCGCCGTCCGCATCGAACTGCGACAGATCGGCGCGCGCGACGAGGCCAGACTGGTCGCGGATTACGAGAAGTGCGGGCAGCACTGCTGCTGCCGCAACTTCCTGAAGGTGCTGAAGCCCATTTCCATGAAGCAGGCCAAGCTGCAGAAGGCGACGCTCGATCCCATGAAGATCAGCGGACGATGCGGACGGCTGATGTGCTGTCTGCGCTATGAAGACGAGACCTACGAAACGCTGAGCAAACGAATGCCCAAGGTGAAGGCGCGCGTGCAGACACCCGATGGACCTGGAACCGTGCTGGAGTCTCGGACGCTCGTTCAACTCGCTCTCGTCCGACTGGACCAGGGGCAAGACCACGCTTATCCGGTCGAGGACCTTCAGGTGATTCCATCTGGCGGATCGAACCCTGGTTCGGGCGCTCGGCCAAAGGCACCTGGCTGATGCCCATCGGTAGTATCGCGCGCGATGAATGCGCGTGATGCATCGCCAACTTCAGCCGCGCCCACGAGCATGATCGACACGGTGCAATCACTCATCGTGTCATTTGTGTTCGCGATGATCTTCCGCGGTTTCATCGTGGAGGGATATGTGATCCCGACCGGCTCCATGGCTCCCACCCTGATGGGATCTCATGTGCGGCTGCGCAGTCCCGCCACTGGATATGAGTTCGCCGCAGACAGCCAGGAAGTCGTGATGACTGCGATGGCGGGCATGCGCGGCGATCGCCCGATCCTCGACCCGATGATCAGCCATCAACAGCCGATCGCGACGATGCCCAACGATGCGCTGGCGCGCGAAAGTCGGCTCGGCGATCGCGTGATGGTGGTGAAGTACCTCAAGCCATTCACGGCGCCGCAGCGATGGGATGTGACGGTCTTCAAGAACCCAACCGATCCTGTCGGCGAATCCGTGTACTACATCAAGCGGGTCGTTGGACTGCCGAACGAGTCGTTCGCCGTCGTTGATGGAGACATCTACACGGGACCACTCGGCGCGGATCCCGAGCAGTTGCGTATCGAGCGAAAGCCAGAGCATGTCCAGCGCGCCGTCTGGCAGCCCGTTCATGACAGCGACTTCGAACCCGTTGATGTGCCGCGCCTCGAGTCTGCGATGAAGCGTCCGTGGCAGGGCCTGCCGTGGATCGCGAATGGCGGCTGGGACATCCAGGGGAAGCGCGCTTGGGAGTGGAAGTCATCCGCGCCAGCGACCTTGACATGGTCGAATCAGATCATCGCGATCGACGATTGGAACGCCTACAACTGCTATCGACGCGAGATGCCGCTGTTTCCGACTGGCGATGTGTGCGTCGCTGCGGCGATCGAGTCCCCCGCCGCTGATTCGTTTCAGTCTCGGCTGATGATCCGCACCCGAGGACTCGAGATGGCATTTGCCCTCGCGCGTGGCGAGGCCGTGCTTTCGGTCACTGAGTCGGAGTCGCGCCGGGAAGTGGCGCGACAAGCAGTGCCGTGCCAACTCGCTTCCAATCGCACCCACTGGATCGAGATGTGGCATGTGGATGAGCAGCTCACGCTTTGGCTCGATGGACGGGCAGTTGCCGTTCTTCCCTACACCAAGGGTGGGCCGCGCGCGCGCACCGAGGCATCCCACTTCGGACGAACGGCGGAACAGGTGATCGCGAATCCCGTTGCGCAGCGACCGACACCGACGCAACTGGAGTGGCTGTTCGAAGGCTCGCCTTTCGTGCTGCGACGCGTTCAGGTCAAGCGTGATCTCTACTACCGACCGGACTTCCTCAGTGCCGCCAACCAGTTCCCGACGAATGGCGAACCGCTCTCCGGACTCTCGTACGGCGCGAATCCCCTCCAGCCGGCGCAGACCGGCAACGAAACCTATGTCATGTTCGGCGACAACAGCGCAGCGAGCAAGGACTCGCGCGTCTGGGGCTTGCCTCACCCGCTGGTGACGGAGGAACTCGGCGTGTCCAGTCCGTTCGTTGTGCCGCGGGAGATGGTGATCGGCAAGGCGTGGTCCGTGTACTTCCCAGCGCCAATCACACTTTCGCCGGGGGGCAGGGCTTTCATTCCTGACTTCGGACGGCTTCGTTTCATCCGCTGACACGCGAGTGCACATGGCCATGAAGTTGCCAGTGTGGACCGCAAACGGCGCCTTGCTGCTTTGCGCCGTCTTCTGGGGAACGGGATTTGTCGCGCAGCGTCTTGCCGCGCAGCAAATGGGGGACACGCCATTCACCTTCAATGCTGCGCGTTTCCTGATCGGCGCCCTGCTGCTTCTGCCCTTCGTGATCATGCGTCCTTCGCTGCGTCGTTGGTCCACATGGCGCGGCGGTTCGATCGCTGCCGTCGCCATGGTGATCGCCGCGTCCCTTCAGCAAAAGGCGATGGCAACCGTCGCGCCTGGTACAGCTGGCTTCATCACTGGAACCTATGTCGTGTGGACTCCGCTCCTCGGACTGCTGTGGGGCATGCGAGTCTCCAAGCGGATCGTGCTTGGAGCACTGCTGTGTCTCGGCGGACTGTGGGTGATGAGCATTCACGGACAACCTGACATTGCCACAGGCGATCTCTACCTGATCGGATGTGCCATCATGTGGGCTGTCCATGTCCATGTCATCGGCTGGTGCGCCTCGCGCGACGATGCACTTGGCATTTCGCTCGTGCAGTTGTTGGTGACGGGCGCGCTGTCCGCCACCATTGCCCTTGCCAGCGAACCTGTTTCAGGTGAGATGCTCCGCGGCGGCGCGGGACCGATCCTCTTTTCCGCAGTCTTTTCCATCGCACTGGCGTTCACACTGCAAGTCATCGCGCAGTCGTCTGCATCACCTTCGCACGCTGCCGTACTGCTGTCCCTCGAGTCTGTCTTCGCAGAAATCTCCGGCGCGCTCTGGCTCCACGAGTCCTTCGACGGCCGAAAGTGGATCGGCGCAGCACTCATGCTTGTTGGCGCGCTCGTCGCCACCGTCACTGCACCCCGCGGTACGGTCCCTCCTCGCCAATCGTCTCCCCCGTCGCCACGGGAATCGGGTTGAAGACGAATCGGGTCTGGATCAACTCCGGCTCGAGCAACTTGAACGCACCGAATCCACTCGGCCACACCACGATCTCCACGCGCACCTTCGCGGGATCCTTGCCCGCGAGGAAGCGAAGCACGGCATCCTTCGCCTGCGCTGCATTCTGCACGATCTCTCCTTGTCCCTGGGGTTCACGGATTCGTTGCAGACGATCCGTGAAATTCGCGCTGCACAATCGTCCATCCGCACAGAGCAGCTGAACGGTTTGCGGGCGACTGTCGGGGCGCAACTTGGCAAGTCGGATGAACTGCCGTGGCTCCGCCTTTCGTGAGCGCGCGAACTCCAGCTCCTTGATCTCCTTCTGCGTGGATGTCATCGTGCGGCGCAGTTCCGAGAGCGCTGCGAAGGCGGCCGCCTGCTCCTGACGCTGCGCAGCGAGCGACTCGCCGACATTTCGAAGCTCCTCAGCTGTCCTCGCGAGTTCGGCCTGACCTGTCTTCCACTGCTCGAGCAGCTTCGGATCACCACGCGGGGGAAGCGCCGCGATCGCCCGCAGGACTTCCTGCAACTGCGCCTCGGATGCCTTTGCCTGCGCATCCGCCGCTTCGATCGCCCTCTCCATCGACTCTGCATCCATCACCGAATCCGATGTGCCGGCGGACTGCGTAAAGATGACGATCATCAACATGATGAACATCACGACGCCCAGCGCGTTGCAGAGGGCATCGAGAAACAGGTCGAACGAGTCCGAGGATGCCGTCGCTCCGCGACGGCTGCTTCGGCGGCGGCGGCGTCTCATGGGTTCCCCTTCGGCAGCGATGTCTCGAAGAATCCACCCTCCGATGCGTCCCACAGTTGGCAGCCTGCCTCCCACGAATCCGCATGCAGATTGGAATAGAGACTCAGCCCCTCGGGTACTGCATCACTGCGGATGATGAAAAGTCCATACCAACCCATGCTGCTCCCATCCTTCGCCGGCGGATAGTCGATCAGCAGCCGCTGCATCGCTGCAGCCCAAAGGACGGGAGCATCGACCGCCGCTGCATTGGGCAGCACACTCTTGAGCGTTGGGGTTCCTCGCTCATCGAGTGTGCCCACCGCGATGCCATCGGGTCGAACCTCAATGACGACGGGTTGCAGCGGCTCTTGCGGCCCCGACTGGCGCTTGACGCGCGACTGCATGTCGAGATCGATCACCTCCTGGCGAAGTCCCTTCGCACGCTCCGCAGCAAGCTGCACCTCCTTCGTGAGAAGCTGCACTTCACTGCGCGACTTCTGCAGTTTGGACGCACCGCTCTCGAGTTGGCGCGTTGCTGCCACCAACTTCGTCTGCTCGGATTGCTTGAGCTGTTGCAACTTCTCCAGTTGACGACCCGTTACCCGTTCATCCGCGCTGGACTGTTGCAGCAGTTCGCGCGCCTTTGCGACTGCCTCTTCGGCACCTCCCGCTCGCTGCTGCGCCGCGCGGAGGCGCTCGATCACATCACTTGGCGGTGATGGCGTCGGACTGATCATGGGCACATTGCTCAGCGGGTCGAGCGCAAGGATCAAGGTGACGAGGATCATGATGCCCGTCACGCACGCCATGATGTCCTGGAAGGAGAAGAACGACATGGGGGCGGATTCCTGCTTGCGTCCCATGGTCTGCTCCGATCGGTCACCAGTCCGTCAACTTCAACCTGCTCGTGATGTGGTCCGTGCAGTACTTCGCGCAGTCATCCAGCAGGTCCTCCTCCAGCTTGTAGATGAATGTGCTGAAGAGCTGGATGCAGACCGCGGCAACCAGGGCCACCAGTGTCGTATTGAACGCCGTCGCAAGTCCGCCCACGACGGGCGACAACTTCTCGCGGATGTTCCCCGCAGCCTCTGCGCCGCCGCCCGCCGCGATCACATCCGTGAAGCTGCCGATCGCGGTCCCCAAGCCGATCACCGTTCCGATGAACCCGAGCACGGGGATCGTCCAAATGAGCGCTCGGAGCGCCGTGTAGGAAGAGTCAATCGTGCTGGCGTCGTTGTCCGCCTGCGAATCGAGGACCGCGCCGACATCACGAACCTCTCCGATGTTGCCCAGGTTGGAAAGCGCCATCCAAACGCGATTGAACAGGAGGAATTCCCGCGGACGCGCTACCCGCTGCGAGATCCGCTCCAGAATTCCATCCGAAGAGCCTGGCGAAAGGACGAAGTCGCCGCGCGTCGGGAAAATCCCAGACAACTCGAGCGCCCTTCGTTGCACCCGCACCTTCTGCCACTTCGCAAGCAGAATGCACAGACACCACCAAGAGAGCAAGATGCAAAGCCAGTTGGTCTGCCATCCACTCTCGATGACGACCCCCAAGTAGGTGCCACGAAAGGGAATCAGCGCCAGCCAGCAAAGCACCGTCAGTGCAACCGCCACTCCAAACCAGAATGGGCCGTGCGCACGCGTGTAACGACCGGATGAGAAGCCGAGCGCACACTCGATGTCTCCATCGGCCGAGTCAAGCAAGCCCACGGTCGTGGCTGAACCGCTCTGTGTGGATGTCATTTCACTCCTTTGGGTGAACGAGGACGCCGATCAGTGCCCGCAAACACGAGAGATCCTGATGGCTGCGTGTTCGGCAGCGCATCAAGCACAGGAACGCCCTTCGCGCCGACGTTCCCGATCTGCAGCAGGGTCCCTGAGTCGGTCATGGTGAACAGCGCTTCGCCTGGCTGCAATCGAACGCCGACCCCAAGCCGCAGGGAGTGCTTCGGATCGATGGAATCCACGATGCCGACTGGGCGCAACTTGCTCTTGAGCCAATCGCGAATCGCATCCATCGCCTGCTTCCGATCTGCAAGCCATGACTCCACGGGTACATCGACACGCAGTGCATCGGCCGCCTTTCCATGTTCTCTCCTGCTCTCTGGAACGCATGGCGTCATCCAGTCGACCCCGGTAAGGTTGAGCTGCCCCAGAAGCGCTAGGCACCTCTCGATCTGCTGTTTGAGATCCGGGAGCGCCACCTGCACATGGGGCAAGAGTCCCTCCAGAAGCACGCCGCGTGCGATCGGATCGACCTTGGAGTCATCACGGATCATTTGCACAACCTGCAAAGCGGCCACTCCGTCCGTTCGCGCTGCACGACCACTGATGATCTTCTCGATTCGCTCACGGAGTCCGAACTGCGGACTTGCAGCATCGCTGACGATCTCCTTCCGCGCGATGACCTGTGACTGTTTCTCTCCCGCCGTCCAGTTCTTCCACACCATGTAAATGGACGACTCGGTCCCCCGTGTGATCGGTCGATCCTTCATGTCGTAGAACAGGCGAACACCCGACTTCAGTGTCACTTGATTCGTCTCGAGCGGAGTCCATGTTCGAAGCGTGTTCCGCAGCCACTGTGTCCAGGCGCTGCTGTCGGCAAGAAGTTCCTCATACCGACGAACAGGACCATCGACGGGGCTCATGGGATTCGCCGTGCGGAAGCGCTGGAGGATTCCCCGGATCCGCGTGCGTTCAGCCTCTTCCGCCGGAAAGGGGTCGGATCCGATCTCGGCCGCGATTTCGCTCCAGCGAACAAGCGCCATCGACGGCCCGCACTCACCCGACACCTCGGCAAACTGCGATGCGTACGGGGACTGTGGGAACCGAGCAGCGAACTCTCCAAGCATCCGGCACCAACGATCTGGATCGCTGAGAGCGGCTTCGAGCGCCTGCAACTGGCTCGCCTCATCTCGTCGGTCCTGATCGGCGCGGACGATCGAATCGACTTCGGCACGCAGCGCTTGGACCCTCTTTCGTTGCGCGTTGAACGCACCACTCGCATCCGCACCGACACCCTCCATCGATCCCAGTCTCGTCAACGCTCCCTCGACCTCGTCCAGCGTCTGCTGAGCACCTTGGTTGGTCATGTCTTGGCGCTCGAGTTCATCGATCCGCATGGAAAGAGCGCGTACCTGCGAAGCGAACTCGGCAGTTCGCTTGGACTGCTCCCGAGACTGCGCCGCCACATGCACTTGTCGCCACCGCGACACACGCTCACGCTGCTCATCGGTCCGCGCGAGCGATGCTGCCGTTTCGACCGCGGTCAGCGAGACCATCGCATTCTCTGGGTCTCCAGCCGTTGACATGGCATCCTCAAACTGCGCGTCACGAGCCACCTCCTCGTCCGTCCACTGCTTGTGAAGGGCCACCGAGGCGACGGCACGCGGATCCGCCAGGAAGCCACGGCGAATCGCCTCCGCATCCTCCATCAACCGCTCGACTTCCGACATGTCACGGCGCTGAACCGCGGCCTCCAATCGCTGGAGATACTCCGTCAACTGCATTTGCCGAAGCAGCGTCGATGCCCCCCAGACTGCCGCAGCCAGGACAAAGGCTGCCGCAACACTCAGAAGTGCGACCTTCAAACGCCGGCGGTTCCGCTGTTGCAGACGATGAGCGCGGAGACGATTCTCCAGAACATCACGAAGCGTCGGAGGCAGATCACAGCCAATGCGCTCGGCTTCGATGAGCGATGCATCCAGAAGGAGTGGCGAGGCACTCGTATCCACCGCAAGCCGTTCGAGCGTCTCGAGCGCACTTGTTCTCTCTCGGTGCAACTGCTGTTCATCGAGCCGCCGTCGCAGCCACTCCAAGATTGGAGCGACTGTGGCTGCAGGGCCTTCAGGGATCTGCATCTTCGCCCGCTCCAGGCGCTCACACAGGCGGGACCAGTGCCTCGACTGCGCTTCCACCCGCTCGATCGCCTCCGCCATGTAATCCGCATACATCGCATCCGCTGTCTCTTGCGCGTACCGATGAGCAAATCGCCCCCATGCGTCGTTCAGCCGGGCCTCGGATTCCACGACAATGCGGCGTGCGGCGTGCGGATCACGCCACTCGGCACCTTGCAGGTGATCGAGAATCGACTCCGCTGCGGCGAGCTCTCCCCCCACCAGAGCTGCTTCGAGATCTCGCTTCAACTCCTCCATGCGAGCAGTCTCGAGTCGCAGCAACTCGTCCGCCCAAATCGTGTTGCCCTTGTCCCGGCGAGCGATGAGCCGCACGGTCTCCATGCGGGACTCGATGGACGAGAGTCCAAGACACTGCCGGCGGTAGTGGCGGTGCAACGCATCGAACCGCGGCTTTGTTGCACGGCGCAGTGCGCCGCGCACCTCATCCACAACGCTCAGTGATATCTCCGGGGCAACTTCAAGACCATTCTCGCGGCAATAGATGCTCCACTCCGAAGCCAAACGACTTGGGGGCTTCGCCGCAGCAGCCAGAAGCGAACTGATCTCGCTCGGATGGGTCTTGTCTTCCAAGTCAAAGTCGCTGCTCAACACATTGGTATCGAAGTCTTCGGCACTCATCGTTGCCGAGAGTTGCTGCTCCTCACTCGTCAGGTCCAACTCAAATGACTCGCCCGAATCGCGCGCCGTGGGGGGCGTGATTGCATCGGAATCAAACAGGAGTACATCCATCGCAGGCAAGAGGGACGGCTGAGCATCGACAACGCTCCGGAGTTCCAGCCAAAGGCCGCGCCGTGCAAAATCCAGGGCGACAGTCAACCGTGCGTTCGCAGCGCGCACCGCCTCGGCATACTGGATCGCTGACTGCTCAGGAACGGATCCCGTGCGACTTGTGCCCCTCAGCACTTCCTTCACACGTTCGGTGATCTGCTGCAAGTGTCTCATGGCTCAGTCCCTTCCCCCTCGCACGATCGCCGTGGCATACAAATGACCGCTGCCCCTGCCTCGAACCACCAGTAACCAACTCCCGGCGATGCCGCCACCGTGGGCTGCGGCGACCTTCGCCTCCAACGACCGCACATGCTGCTCTTGCGGACCCACCTGCAATGCATAGATCTTTCGCTGTGCAGCCGTGAGAAATGGCTCGAGCGACTTCATCTGCCGAAGCTTCTCGCTCTCAATCTTCAGTTGCTCAAACGGCGCATCCGCTTGCTGCAACGTGCACATGCCACCATCGATCACCACCGAGAATTCCACTCCACCCAGCAATCCCTCGACCTCGCCGGCAGCGTTGGCCGTCTCGACCCAAGTGGACTGTGCCAGAGGCAGCACCATGATCTCTCCATCGGTCGGCTCGCCGGGCTCCACCTTGAAACTTGCCGCAGCGCCGCCCGCCTTCCCAACTCCAAGCGTCAGTATCTCGAGCGGAACGGTTGGCGTCAGACGAACAGTCTGGCCGCCCTTCGTCGTGTACTCAAACACACCGTGCGTCAGCCATGTCCGAAACTCCGACAGCGCAGCGTCAACATCCTTGCGCGGAACATTGAGCGCAGCACAGAACAACTCCAAGCCCTTCGCCTCAATGCGGAAGAACGCCACCTGCTTTCCGAGTTGCGCGGAGAATCCGCGCACCTCGATCCAATCGGGCCCAGTGACGAACTGCATGGCCTGTGAGGGAGCCGCTGGGGGAACCGCACGCAGCGAATGAATCTCCTCGGTCAGCGTGCACACGCGCTCTCGGCGCAACCGCAGTTGGTCGAACGAATCGGTGGACAGTTCAAGGCATGACCGAGGCAGGAAGCGATATCCGAGTCCCTGCACTTCTGCCGACTGCGCCATGCACAGCGAAGACAGGGGGCACAACATCAGACACATCGCCAATCCCCGACCAGTTGCAACCCATCTCACTTGCGCACCTCCGTTGGTCGATCGATACGCAGCACAAACTCCGTGGATGGGATCCCTTCCGTCGGGCCAAACAGGAATTTCTTGCCGTTCACGCATTGGGCGATTTGCTTGCGCTTCTCCTCCATGCGATCTCGCTCCTTCTCCTGACCAGAGAGTGCGGCCTCCTTTTCCTTGATCTCTTTCTCGTTTTTCACTCGCTCTTTTCGCGTGTCAGGGTCTTGTATGGATCCGAGAAGCGAGAGCTCCTGCTTCTTGACCGTGATTTCCTCTTTCAACACAACAATGTCCTCCCTGAGTTTGGTGAGGACTTCATCCGAACAATCGGCGGGCCACTCAAAGAACACTGCAACGCGCTGATCCATACTGCTCCGGTTGGCATCCCGAAGGACAACGAGGCTTCCCTGTTCACATCCTGGAACACTGATCGAAACAGTTCCGGTGACAATCTCCCACTTGCCCCCCTCTGGCGCACAGTTCGAAGCGACAGACACGGGTATGTCGAGTGGTTCCGCCCCCACGGGCCGACTTCGCGGCGACGAGAACCGAAGCCACTTCGCCGAAGATCCTGCAGAGTCCCCCACCATCAACCCCACTTGCTCCACCTCCTTCGTCAGCCGTTCTCGCCAACCTCGCTCTGCCGAATCAACTTCACTCGTCACCGTCCAAGCAAGTGTCAGCCATCCATCCGAACACTTCACCTCCGCGATGCGCGCTGGCTGGACTCCAGGCTTCGCAAGCCGCATGGTGATGCCTTGCTCATCAAATCCAAAGCCACCGCGTTCCTTCAATCCGACCAATCCGACCCACTGCCACTGCGCGCCCTTGGCGCATTCCACGAGTTTGTCGGAGCCATACCACTTCCCGAACGAGTCCTTCTGGGCAGAGGGCAAGCCCTTCACTATCCACTGCGAAGTCGCCGACGGCATGATGGGTGTTGGATCTCGCGGTGCCCCTTTGGGTGGTGCTGCGACAAGCGCAGGCTTGAAAGGCTCCACCTCCGTGGATGGTGACGCGCTCGCTCGCACGCCCACCAACTCTCGCTCGAGTTGGGCGATGCGATCTTTCGCCGTCAACAGCTCGCGGCGAAGTTCCATCTCCCCTTCCGAAACGGCTGGCTGTGCCACAGCCTGAAACGGCGCTGCCTGAGAGTCTGGGATCTTCTTTGGAACTGCCGGTGGCGCAGCCGTCGCAACAGGATTCTTGACTGCAGGAACCGCAGACTTCTCCGACTGCATCAGCAACACGAGAAGAATGACGCTCAGGAGCGCAAAGAAACAAGTGCTCGCCACGAGAACAATCGGCATCTTGCGTTGACGCTGGACATCTGCAGCGGCGTCATGGATGGCATCACGGGGTCGTGAAACCGATGGCACCGCTCGACCGAGCACAGCGTCGAAATCGACAGGCTTCTCCGGCGCCAACGGAATGCGACCGCTCGAATCGCTCTCCACTGCGAGGTGCGCCTCTGACGCTGCAGTCCTTGCCGCTGGCATGACCCCTGTCCTGGCAAAGTCGATGAATCGACCGGCCCGGGTGCATGGAGCGCGTGCGCACAGATCGATGCATACTCCGCCGCCTGCCCGTGCTGCCGTGGCGGCGGGCGTTCCATCGAAACAGAAACGCCATGAACAGCGAACGCCGGCGATCGGCTCCATGAAGTACGAGGCGAATGTCACCCGCCACCGAAACTCGGCTGGAAGCAGCAACAGTGCCTCAGCGATCAGGTTGAGCGCCTCCGTACCCCGCGGCACGATCACCGAACAGGCTTTCGCTGGATCCAACATGGCGGCATTCGCCAACACTCCTGCCCACCCCGCATCACCACCCACACGCTGCCAGGCCGCACAGACTCCAGCGATCACTTGCCCCGAGGTTGGCATGCGCCTCTCCTGTGGCAACTCGCGCGGCTCGCCAGTCCATGCATCCGCCATCACGCCAGCCTGCTGCAGCAGCCATGCAGGTCCGGCCGCGACGCACTCTTCCTCGCGCAACAAAAGATGATGCGCAAACTTGTTGCTTCGCCCAGTGTGATCTGGTGGAGCCATTCGTACGGCAGACAACACATGCCTGTTCACCCCCCCACCTTCGACAATCCAGTGCGAGAACGCGGTGGGACATGCAGACGAATCCGTTTCGTCGCTCAGCTTGCGATAGCCAGAGAGTGCTTCGATGCGGGAGATGAACGGCGCAGGAAAACCCCGCGTGAGACCGACCGTACAGATGCCGCTCGTTTGCGGTCGGAGTCCGCGTGGAGCCGAGGTGTAGTAAAGCTCGTACGCCATGCGTTCAGTTCGCTCCCGCACGACTTCCGCGCCGTACTCCCACGATTGAGCCGAGACGCGCGAGATCGATCAGGAATGGCACGGTCACCCACCATGGACTGACCTTGGAAGCGCGGACACGAAGCAGCCCATCGCTCAGGACTGGCGAGCATCCAGTTGCGCTGACGGGCACGAACACCACCTCCTGCGCAATGCCGCGCACCGCAGAGACAAACTCAGGCACGCTCCGCCTCAACAGTTCCTCGACTGCTTCGCTCACGCGCGCGATGCGCTCCATGTCAAGCCCGCCCAGCTTGAGGCCATCGGACCTGACCTCCACGGCATAAGGATCCGTCTCGACATCGATGCCTGGCAGAAGTGAACGCCACACATCACTCTTGGTGACGACCACGACAAGCGGCTGCGAAAGTCGGTCGCTTGCAGACAAGCTGGTCATACGACGAATGCGCGCTGCCATTTCCTGCACGACGGTGTCCTGTCGAAATGGGCGCGAGGACTGCGTCAACTGCGGATCGGCACTTTGTCCATCCAACTGGCGGCGAAAGCGGACATCCTGTGTCGGGTCAAAGAGGAAGTAGAGCATCTTTGCCCGAGCAAGATGCTGTGTCGTTGGTGATGTCGCGAGATCGCCACCCGGGAGGAAGTGCTCGCCTGCGTTGTCGTACAGACACAGCAGTTCCGTTCGCTGCTGGGCTTCCGCTGCGAAGACATGGCCGGCAGACGGACGGACTGAGAAGAGATACGGTTCTGGCAGCGTTGTCGTTTGTCCGGGCTCGATCTGAACCGTGCTGTATTGATCGCCCTCCAACTGCGTCTTGTCGAGGGTCACCAAGGCGTTGGGATCCTCCGAAAGGAAGAGTCGCTGCTCATTTCGCGTCAGCGCCTGATTCGACTCTGGATCGGCATCCGCGAGCGTCAGCGCGAAACACTCCTCGAGGCGCTGCCGAAGCATCCATGCCGCAGCTGTCAGGAAGAATGTTTTTCCACTGCTCGGTGTTCCGACGATCGACAGGATTCGCGCTCGATGTTCGAGCATCACGGACGGAATCAGCAAGTGACACCGCGGACATGCCATGCGACGACATGTTGATCCCATGGCATCGATCCCCTCGCCCGCGGCCGTGTAGCACGAGGGGACAAATCGCAGTGGTGCGTCCGTGGACAGGACAGGGTCATTGCGAAGGTCCGGATGACTTGCGACCCAACAGATGTCCTCTGCTGGAAACTGATGCCAACAGTGAGGGCAGCGAATCTTTCGGAGGAGTGCTCGGCGCATGCGTCCCGTGACCTGAAGTGTATGGTGCACAGTGGATCACTCACCGATGGAACTTTCACTCGCTCAGACCGTTCTCGTACCGGCACTCGTCGCTCTTGCTCTGCTCTTGCTGCCGCGTGGACCTTGGTGTTTGCAGCGAATGCCCTCTCAGGTCACGCCTTGGACCGCGTGTTGCGCCCTGACCCTTGCTGTTGTCATCGCCATCGTTCTCCTCGAAGGCTCTTCTGTGTTCGCTCTCACGCAGCGGTGGTATTCGTTGTGGTTGGTCGCGGTTGTCTTTGCTGGAGCCTCCCTTCCCGCAGCACTCCCACTTCACATGCCGCGCAACTCTCCCATCCTTTTGGCAGGAGCCGCGGGATTGGCTTTGCTGATGCTTCGGCTTCCACCGCTGGAATCTTGGGAAGCACGACTGCTGCTCGTTGCAGGCGGAGCATTGTTCGCAGGTCGTTTCGCCGCTGTGGCGACGCGGCTACCGCGGGCGAGCGCCCTGGTCTTGGCGATAGGCATGGGGTCGATGGCCGTGACGCTCCTCGCGGCGGGATCACTGAAGGTGGGGTTGATTGCAATATCGCTCACACTTGCAGTCGGAACCGCGATGCTGCTTCCGCTTCGCGTACCAACTCTCCTTCTCGGAGGCGCATTCGCTGCATCGGGGATCGTCCTCCTCGTTTCGCTCGCGTGGTACGGCGCCGCGTATCACGGGGGTGGTGCGGTCCATCGGTTGGGCTGGGCTGCAATCGCCTGCAGTGGCGTATTCCTATGTGCACTGCCGCATCAGGCGCCTGGGCGCGGGCATGGAGCGATCACCTTTGCCACCATCGCTTCATGCGCTCTTTCCATCGCCTCCACTCTCCATGCACTGCTTGCAACAGCAGCATCCACCGAGTGAAACTCCCCGTCACTTCAGGGCATGTCGGGGAATAGACGAGAGCATCGGTGCTTCTCAGGGCGTGATGTCAGGAATGAATTGATACTGGCCGCCAGAGAGCTGTGCGACTTGGCGTAGGAAAGACTCCGCTGTGACTCCACCGAAGTTGATGACTTGGATCGTTTCACCACTCGGCAGGGCCAGCCCGAGCGCCTTCAGGCGAACGGGGTCGGAGGCAAGATCGCCAGCTGTCAGTAAGAAGATGGAGTTTGCTTTGACCGTTTGCACCGCGAAACGAATCCCTTCGATCATGTTGGGTGCCCCAGTCACCGACACGATTGGACTCGCAGGAGGGATGACCAAATCGCCTTGCTTGTCTGCCCACGCGAACATCTGCCTCTTGTTCGCATCGGTCGGTTTGACGGCCTGCTTTCCTGGCATTGGCACGACTTGGTCGTCATAGAAGATGATCGCAAACTCAAGCTGCGGGTCCATCGAGTGAATCGCCTTCTTCACTTCGAGCAGTGCGTGATCCATGCGCCGAAGTTGCGATCCCGCGGTGCTTCTCATGCTGCTTCCCGATTCAATCAGAAATGCGATCTTTCGCGCATCGTCAGGCGATGGGATGCCGCAGCAACTGCATGAACCTCCACCGCCTCCACCACCTCCACCACCACCAGCTGCGCCACCACCTCCGGCTGCGCCACCACCTCCGGCTGCGCCACCACCTCCGGCTGCACCACCACCTCCAGCTGCGCCACCACCTCCAGCTGCGCCACCACCTCCGGCTGCGCCACCACCTCCGGCTGCGCCACCACCTCCGGCTGCGCCACCACCTCCGGCTGCGCCACCACCTCCGGCTGCGCCACCACCTCCGGCTGCGCCACCACCTCCAGCTGCGCCACCACCTCCGGCTGCGCCACCACCTCCGGCTGCGCCACCACCCGCGCTTCCGGACGAGGCACCGCCCTGACCCGCGCCACCCTGACCCGCGCCGCTCTGGCCCGCACCGCTCTGGCCCTGCTGCCCTGCCGCAGAAGCTGAGCCCACATTCGGACGGAGTCCTCCAGAACCTCCCCCGCCTGAACCCGTCGGCGAGTAGCCCACATTCACCAACTGCTGCGCGGCCTTCGCCACTCCCTCAATGTCGAGCAGCACTTCCACCTTTCCTGCAAACTCACTGTCTGGGGGAAACACCAATCCAAAGTCCTTTGGATCCAGATCGAAACGCAGTTCAAAGCCAGCGCAGTTGCCCAGCTGCGTTCGCGACTGCCCCGTCCGTTCCGCTCGCACCGTGATGGGGCGCGCCTTGCCTGCGATCGTCAGCTCACCGTCGAGCGCAAATGAGTCAGCCGAACTCTGCGATCCAGCGAGCGATGTCGTGGTGAGCACAAACTCCGGATTCTTGTTGGTGTTCAGGAATCCAGATCCCATGTGAACGCGAGCAAAGTCCTCGCCGTCGCAGTCCAGCGACTTTGCGCCCACACGAACTTTGAGTTGCGGCCAGTTTCCTTGCGTCAGTGCAAACGAACCTGACACATCATGGAAGGCAGCCCAATACTGCCCCGCCTTCGCGTGTTGCACGCCAACGAACGCCGAGCTGAAGAGGTCTTCGATATCAAAGTGCTGCAGTCCTGCGGACGGCGCCACATATCGGTAACTCCCATTGTTTTCCGCCGCAATCTGCTTGCAGATCTGTTCCCCCACCTGATCGTGAAAACAGATCGTATTGATCTCCACCTTTTTCCCAGCATTGCCGGCTGCGATGACGGCTCCCGTCCTTGCCGCATCAAACACTCCGTCCGTCATCAGGAAGATTGCTTCTGGCTTCAAGCGTTGGAGCGCGATGTCGAGCGCAGCGCTTGGATCCGTCCCGCCCATTGACCGCGGCCCAAATGCCTCCCGCAGGATCCAATCGCATGCATCCTTCTTCGCCCGAGGCGAAGCAGTGATCATGGAACTGCCCGGCATGGGGACTGCACCCGTGTTGAAGAAGATGACAAAGAGCTTCGCGTCATTATCCAGAGACTGGATGCTCGTGCGCACTTCCGCGATCAGCTCCGTCATCTTCGTGGGCGACATGCTTCCGGAAAAATCGAGGATGTAGACAACCGAGTTTGCCTTCGTCTTCACACCAAAAAACTCGGCGCCGCCTGCGCTTGTCCTTTCCTTCTTTCGCGGGCCACGCGAATTGGTGAGTGCCGGCCGATCGCTTGGCTCGGGTGGCACCTCACCTGGAGGAGTCAGCCCAAGCCGCGGTCGTGTCGCTCGAGTGATTTGGTTGGGGTCGCCTGACCGTCGCTCGCCAGCGACGACTTCCTTTGGCGTCATCCCTTCGAGTGCCAGGATGAGACGCATGACACCAGATCCCTTCGCGTCGCCGAGATCCGCAGCAAGCCCGATGGTCGTGAGATCAACCTCGCACTCACCCACCAGACCCACCCGACCATTCTCCTCGCCGATGAATCGGAAGATCAATGGAGCGGTGATCTGCTTGCCGCCCATGGAGATCTTTGCAGCCTTGATCTCAAACGCACCCTTTGCTGAAACGGGTTCCGACTTCCCTTCCACCCGAATGAAGGGAAACGCTGCTGCGTTCAACGAGCTCGGATCGAGCATCTGCTCCTCGAGTTCCCTGTTGTTGCAGTCGATGGTCTTGACCCGAATGGAGGCGTCGAGTGTCACACCGAGTTTCTCGTCAAAGTCGAATGCGCCCTCGACACTGTGAAAAACTCCCCAGAACTGTGAACACGATGAGCGATCCGCACGGAACAACGCCATCGAGAATCGATCGTCAATTCGAAGCGTGCCTGCTGCCCCCGCAGACGGCGTTGGCTCTGCACGGATCTGCTGCGCGGACTTCGTCGCATCGGGCTGCTGCACAGGGGTTGGCTGACTCGCCGCGTCTTGTGCATGACACAAGACACAAACAGCCACTGCAACGGTCCACGCGGCGGCATATCTCCGCGCGATGCGAACAAGGCTGTGTCGGGCGACCGAGTGTTTCATGACGGATCGAGCCAACGGAGGCATCCAGGAACAGACTCGCGGGTCTCGTGGCTGAGCGCTCACCAATGCCCAGTCAACCGCTCCATGCTATTCGCACCGCGTGACTTCCCCGTCGCGAACACCTGGGTGGAACGGTCCGCTCAACTCGACGCAGCGATCGCTTCGATGGCGATGATGATCCTCACCTGATCGCCGATCGACCCCTGCTCGACCCCGTATGTCATTCCGTAGTCCGATCGCTTGATCTCGAATGTCCCCTCGAATCCAGCACGAGTCTTGCCGCCCATCGTCGCAATCCTTGATGCCTCGATGGTGACGCTCACCTGCTTGGTGACTCCATGCATCGAGAGCTCGCCGCTGACATCGAATCGATCGCCGCCCAATGTATTGGCGCTTGTTGACTTGAACGACATCTTCGGAAACTCGACGGCGTTGAAGAAGTCGGGGCTCTTCAGATGCGCGTCCAGCTTGCTGTTCCCACTGTCGACACTGCTCACATCGATGGAGATGTTGAACGAGATCGACTTTCCCTCCTCGTACTTCACTTCGCCCGAGACATCATTGAAACGACCCCAGAACTTTCCGGCTCCCATGTGTTGGACACGGAACAGAGCCATGGAGTGAACATCGTCGACGACGAAAACAGATGGCTGTGAAGACCCAGTCATTGCCGGCTCGCTTGGCTTCTTGCTCGGCGCCTGCGGTGCATGGAATGCGAGTGCAGCCACAAGTCCAACGATTCCAACAAGAGGAAGGAATGCACGCGAGAGACGACAAAGGGGACAGGTCATGAGAACGATCTCCAGTGGTTGATTCGTGAACGTCGAGAAACGACAGCCGAGTCAGGTCGGTGAAGACAATAGGTCAACGCGAACCGCGTCGGCAGCCATCCTCACCCACACCGAGGCCGTGGTGATGGATCGAAAGAAGTGCCGACAATGCGACAGTCTATACAGTCCTATAATTATTAGTCCGATAAACTGTTTGGATCGAATCCGAGTCGGTTGATTATCCCGTCAAACTGGTCAAGCGAAAAGAACTTGATGGTCATCGATCCGCTCCCAGACTTTCGACCCTTTCGAATCGAGACCTTGGTGCCAAGAAAAACGCCAAGCCGTCGCTCAAGATCCGTGATTGGGACGGAGGCCTTTCGCGCGCTTTGCACGGTCGGAGTGGATGGATTGCCGTTGACACTCTTGGCCCGCTGCACCTCGCGTTCAAGCTGTCGGACAGACCACTCGTCGTGCAAAGCACGCTCAGCAAGAGCACGCCTCACCTGCGGGTTATCGATGGACAACAGGGCTTTCGCGTGACCCTGGCTGAGTCTTCCGTCTCGAACGCACGATGAACTGAAAGAGTCCAAGTCATTCAATCGAAGTAGGTTAGAGATCGTGGCTCTGTCGAGTCCGACGCGTTCGGCTGCCTGCTGTTGCGTCCATCCAAACTCGCCAATCAGCTTTTCGAGCCCCTTTGCGCGCTCCATGGGATTGAGATCTTCGCGCTGAATGTTTTCAATCAACGCAAGCGTGGCGGACTGAGAATCATCTGCCACCCGCAGCAATGCTGGGACTGTGGACCGCTTCAGCACCTCAAACGCCCGAAGCCGTCGCTCTCCGGCGATGAGCTCGAATGTCTTTCCTCCGCGGGGAGCAGCCAACTTCCGAATCGAAATCGGCTGTAGAAGTCCATGCAGATTGATCGAATCGGCCAACTGGGCAATAGCCCGATCATCAAATCTCTCGCGAGGCTGACGCGCGTTGCGAGCAATGAGGGCAATCTGAATCTCCTGAACCACCTCTGTTGCTCCAACGATGTTCCCCGTGGAACGCTCAATTGCAACTGGAGACCTGGCTGTGTCCGATTTTGGTGCTACTCCATCGACTACCGAAGATTGGCTTGCAGGAGTACTGGTCAAACTAGTGATACGGGCAGGCCCCTTCGGTTGAATAGCCTCTGATCCGGACCGCGCTGATGCAGCAGTGACGGCTGTCGATTCTGGTAGCTCGGTGCCTCGATTTGTCCGAGCTGTTTGAACACTAGGGACCGCCGGAATGAGTGAACCAAGTCCGCGCCCCAAGCGGGAGACAACGCTCGACTTCGGCTGACTCGGCTTCCCATCACTTTGTGGCGCAGCTCCATCCTTCGTATTTTCAGCCATTTCTGAGTCCTTTCAGATGAGTTGGAAATGTGATTTGCAAGACAGTTCCCCGTGGAACATCGAGTAGGAAGATTACCGAGAATCACACGTCCGATACAAATCCACCCATAACATTGTGTGATAAATATAGTTATCGGACTTATTGCAACGATCTAGCATTCTCGGTGTGGGTGATGCGCAGATCATCAGGGTGGTCGAACAAGGCGCAGTTGCCGTGATCTCTATCCCTCACACCGTCATCAGCGCTGATCAAGCCGAATACCTCAGCGAGGGCTTCATGCGCGCAATCGCAGCGCTTCCAGCATCAACCACCACGGTTCATCTTGATGTTGCAGAAGTACTCGGCATGAGTAGCGGGGGATTTGAGGCGCTGCTCGCACTTCGGCGGTCATGCGAATCTCGGAAACTGAAACTCACCGTTTCCCAACTCCAGCCCACATTCCATCGGCTCCTCGCGCGTATGGGATTTCTTCGGCTGCTCGGCATCAGCGACTGATCGACAGCCGCGCGGTGATGAAGACCGCGCTGCACAACCAAACAGGTTTGTTGTCAGGCCACTTCGATCTGCTGCCCAGCGCTCGGCAACAGCACACTCGATACCCCGAGCGCGCGCACATCCGCAGCGAGCGCATCGCGCGCCTGCTCAGCGCCGTGATTCAATACAACCATCTTCGGAAGTTCGGGCATCCGGCGCAGCCACTCCAAAAGGTCGTTGGCATCAGCGTGACCAGATACTCCCTCGATTCGATCGACGCGCGCCTTCACATCGAGTGCCGCACCGTTGATCTCGACTCGAGTCGCACCATGCAGCAAGCCATGACCAAGCAGCCCATCGAGTTGATGCCCCGTCAACAACAGGCGCGAGTCTGGTTGATCAATTGCCAAGCGCAGGTGGCGCAGGATCGGACCCGCATCACAAAAGCCGGAACCAGCAAGCACCACACAGCCGCTGCTGACACGATCAATCGCCTCTGATTCGCGGCGTGACATCAGCGCGTGGAGTTCTGGAAAGTGAAGCGGATTCACGCCACGCATGCACTCCGCGTGAATGCTCGACGCAAGCTCTGAGGGATTGCGGGCGTACAACTCCGTGGCGCGCACAGCCATCGCTGAATCCAGATACACCGGCATTCCACCGAGAATGCCTGCTCGCGAAGCACTTGCCAGCAACTGCAGCAGCGTCTGTGCGCGACCAAGCGCAAAGGTGGGCACAAGCACGCGCTGTTGCCCTCGACGAGCTTGTTCCATGATGTTGAAGAATGCCTCCGTGCGATCCACCGCAGAGAAGCGGCGTGCGCCGTTGGTCGACTCCATGACAACAAGATCTGGCGCGTCTTGCGGCCACTGGTGAGGAGCCAGCAGGGGATTCGAGAGGGGGCCTACATCTCCTGAAAGCAGGATGTGAACTGCCTTCGACCGCCCCGGCAACTGGACACGCACTTCCACGCTCGCGGCACCGATCACATGGGACGCGAAATGAAAACGAACATCCACACCTTCGGCGATGCGTTCCCAGCACTGATAGGGCACCGACCGAAGCCGACGGATCACTGCCTCCGCATGGCGGTGCGTGAACAGCACGATCGGTGGCGACTTGCGAATCGGAATCGCCGTCACGAGATTCTGTGGTGCCAGGATGCGAGAAGTCGGCGCAGTGCCATCGCGATACTCATGAACGCGCGTCTGTTGCAGTGTGGCCGAGGAGAGCATCACGCGCGGCAGCAACTCCGCTGTGGGTTCCGTGCACAGAACGGGTCCATCAAACGCGAGCTTCGCAAGCATGCCAAGCCGCCCACAGTGATCGACATGCGCATGCGTGACAATCACCGCAGCGAGCGACGGAAAGTCCACGGGCGGCAGGACGGTGTTGCGCGGCTCCTGTTCGGGTCCCCCCTGGAACATTCCGAAGTCAACGAGGAATCGTGCGGTCGGCGTGATGATCTCCGTGCACGACCCAGTCACCTCTCCGGCTGCACCATGAAGGACAACTCGTACACCACCGATCGATGACATGTGTGCGGGTGTACCATCGAACATCGATGTTTGCTGTCGTACTGATGTCGTTCCTCCTCGCCGTTCATCACTCTGCGCCGACGGAAGATTGTGGAGCTCTCGACATCCCAAGCAGCAGCCGAGACGAACGCATGGCGGCTCTCCGAGCGTGCGCGGCGGCCGCTTCGCAGACTCCGCTCGACCACCTCATCGCACGCACCGAGAAACTGATGGCTGTTGATCAGCGCGCCGAGGGTTACGGCGATCTCTTGGCATCGTGGGATAAGGCTGAACTCGCCAAGCCAGAGATCGCCCAGCACCTGCTCAGGATCGTTCAGTCACCTTCGACACCTGCAAGCGCGCGCACCGTTGCACTTCGTGCGCTCGCGGCGCTCCCTGCGGAACAGCGTCCAGCGGGCACGCCGCCCATTCGGACACTTGAGATTGAGATCGCGGCTGTTCCGAGCGGCATGGCGTATGACAAGCGAGAGTTCACGGTCGAGGCGGGGACGCTCGTTCGGTTGACGCTGAAGAACCCCGATGCACTCGAACACAATCTGTTGATCTGCTCTCCCGGCTCGCTCGCCGAGATGGGGACGGCGGGGGATCGAATGGGGCAGACCGCAGATGGAAAGTTGAAGGAGTTTGTCCCCGAATCACCAAAGGTCCTTGTGGTTATGGGTCTCGTTGCGCCGGGCAAGAGCAAGTCCATGTGGTTCGTTGCCCCCGAAAAGCCAGCCACCTATCCATATGTGTGCACCTATCCAAGCCATTGGCGCACCATGAACGGAAAGATGAAGGTGATCGCAGCGGCGAGCCCTTCCTCGGGTGCATCGCCGACCACCGCGCCGCCGAAGTAAGTGCTGCTCGGCGCTTGGACAGTGGTAGCCTGCAATACTTTCTCTTGATCGTGCGAACTCGGATTCCAACACCTTTCGGAGGGGCATCATGCCAACCGCACCAGCAGCCACCACGACAACCCACACCATGAGCGCCGCCGCCCATGAACTGATGCAAAAAATCAAAGCCAAGACAGCCGTCATCGGCATCGTGGGGCTTGGCTATGTCGGACTTCCGCTTGTGAAAGCGATTCGGGATGGAGGATTCCCAGTCCTGGGCTTCGACGTCGATCAGCGAAAGATCGACGCACTCCAATCGGGAACCCGCTACATCCTCCACCTTGGCGACGACTTTTTCACCAACCTGAAGGCCGACAAGAACTTCACACCCACGGCGAACGCATCGGACCTCGCCAAGGCAGACCTTGTGATCCTTTGTGTGCCCACTCCACTCGGTCGTCATCACGAACCTGATCTCACCTATGTGCTCGAGAGCACGAAGACCGTTGCACAGACGCTGCGCAAGGGACAGTTGGTTGTGCTCGAGTCCACGACCTATCCAGGCACGACACGCGATGAAATGCAGCCGATTCTGGACGCGCGCGGGCTCAAGTGTGGCGAAGAGTACTTCCTCGCCTACAGCCCCGAGCGCGAAGATCCAGGCAGCATGGGTCGGACCGCCCAACACATCCCAAAGCTCGTGGGAGGCGTTGATCCAGTCGCGACCGACCTTGCAATGGCGTTCTACACCCAGGTCGTCAAGGAAGCGCACCGCGTGTCTTCCGCCGAAGTCGCCGAGAGCGCGAAGCTGCTCGAGAACATCTACCGAGCAGTCAACATCGCGCTCGTCAACGAGATGAAGATCGTTCTGACGGACATGAACATCGATGTCTGGGAAGTGATCGCAGCGGCAAGCACCAAGCCCTTCGGATTCCAAGCCTTCTATCCGGGCCCGGGGCTCGGCGGTCATTGCATCCCGATCGAGCCCTTCTACTTGACATGGAAGGCGCGGGAGGTGGGCCGGTCCACTCGTTTCAACGCGCTCGCCGGCGAGATCAACACCTCGATGCCGCACTATGTGATCGAGCGCACGCAGCACGCGCTGAATGAGCACTCGAAGTCACTCAAGGGCGCGAAGGTGCTTGCGCTTGGCATCGCCTACAAGAAGAACATCGATGACCCGCGCGAATCGCCATCCGCGGAGATCATCGAACTGCTGCGTGACCGTGGTGCCGAGGTCACCTATCACGACCCGCATCTGCCCGTGTTCCCGTCGATGCGCAAGCACCGAATCAATCTGAAGTCCGTTGCGCTGACTCCGACCACGCTTGCGGATGCTGATTGTGTCCTGATTTTGACGGATCATGATGCTGTCGATTACGCAGCAATCGCCCAGCACGCGAAGTTGGTCGTTGACACGCGAAACGCCATGGCCCGCGTCCCGTCATCCCACACACGCTGCGAGGTGATCAAGGCATGAACGCACTGCTTCCCATGATTCGGCGGTGGTGGCCCGTGGCTGTGGCGATCGCGTTCGTTGCATGGCCCTGCTTCGCGCAGGATGGCAACCCGAATGCTCCGCGACAGCCCACGGGAAAGAACATCACGTCGGCGTGGGTCGGCTATGTCGCCATGTTCTTCGTCACGGCAGTCATCGTCCTCGTCAGCCTCATGGGTTCGAAGCGTTCCCAGGAAAAGGATTGATCGGCTTCGGCGACCGGTGCTTGCCATGACACCATCCCCATCCATTCGCTCGACTCGCTTGAAGGCGCTGATCGCGACGAACCTGCTGATCGCTGCAGCGATCATTGCCCTGCCGTTTGCACGAAGTGCCATCGGGCAGGAGGGCGGAGCGGTCCGAAGCATCTCCACCTATTCGATGGCGGGCGGCAACATCGGCGGCATCGATTCGGGCGTGCTGTTCATCGTGGATGAGACTCACGAGGAAATGATCAGCCTCATGTGGAATGAGAAGTCGCGGCTCATCGTGCCCATTGGGTACCGCAATCTGAATGCCGATGCCGCGGGGAGTGGGAGACCGCGCCCATGAACAACTCCACGCGAGGGCGGATGCAAATCGAGTGGGGGCTGGCAACGACTGCATGCGTCCTCGCGACGGTTCTCCTCATGCTGTGCATGCAACCACCCGTCGGAAACGAAGCGCTCGCCGGCGACTCGGTGCAGCCACCTCTCGGCGGCATCAGCGTCATGACGCTGACGACGGGGCAGGGGCCTGACGCGCGACCAACCGAGTGCGCGTATGTCCTCGATACGCGTGGTGCTCGGCTCTTTGTGTACGCCATCGAGACTGTGGGTGCATCGCGCACCCTGCAACTGCGAACGGTCGAGAGCATTCCCGCGCTTTTCCGCGCTGCGCGCCCGCGCTGACCATGCGCACGCGTCCCGTGGATGCGGTGATGGTGATGGCGCGAGCAGCGCGTTTCACCAAGCGATCCATCAAGGCCTCATCGAAGCGTCAGGCACTTCGCATGGCGCTTTCCATGCTTGACCTGACGACACTCGAGGGACGCGATTCGCCCGAAAAGGTTCGCGCGCTTTGCCAGAAGGCACTCCATCCAAGCGACCTGCCGTTCGATCCTCCGCTGCCCTCTGCGGCGGCGGTCTGTGTGTATCCGACTCTTGTACCGGTCGCTCGTGACAGCCTTGCCGGCAGTCCCATCAAGATCGCGGCCGTGGCGACGGGTTTTCCGAGCGGTCAGTTCCCGCTTGAAGTGCGCCTCGATGACTGCAGGCGCGCCGTGGAGGCCGGAGCGGATGAAATCGACATGGTCATTTCGCGCGGACTGCTGCTCGCAGGTCGGAGCGATGATGTGCGCCTCGAGATCCGCGAAGTACGCGCCATGTGCGCGAGCGCAGCGGCGGCATGCGGCCGTCCGAACGACAGCGTTCACCTGAAGATCATTCTCGAGACGGGCGAACTTGGATCGCTCGAGCAAGTGCGCTGGGCGAGTGACTTGGCGATGGATGCGGCGGCCAGCGTGCCTGGACTGCCCGCGCCCAAGGACGGCGAGGTGTTCATCAAGACATCCACCGGCAAGGTGCAGCCCGCGGCGACCATGCCTGTGACCCTCGTGATGCTCGAGGCAATCCGCGACCATCATCGCGCCACTGGCGTGCGAATCGGCATGAAACCTGCCGGCGGAATCCGCGCAGCGAAGTCGGCGATCGCCTATCTCGTGATGGTGAACGAAACGCTTGGCGAGGAGTGGCTGCGACCAAGCCTCTTCCGCTTTGGTGCATCGACACTCATGAACGACCTCATTCGCCAGCTGATCCGCATGGAACTGCCGTCCCACGCGGCGCTGCCTGGGGTCGCGCGTTACATCGCTGGCTACGACTTGTCGGAATGAGGGCGCGCCGATCGATCGCGCGGGGGCGCGGTCATCCTCTGCCGAACCAATCACCAGTTGGCAAGTACGAGGGCGAGATCCGTTCCATCGACGATCCCGTCGCGGTTGCAGTCCTGCGACTGCGACGAAGTTCCCCACGCAGCGAGGACGCCCGCGAGATCGGTTCCGTCCACCACGCCGTCCAGATTCGTGTCACCCGCGGCACGCTCGCAGCGATCCGCAAGGGTGTCTGAATCATCGTCGGAGAATCGAAAACTCAGACGGACATCACCGCACGCCAAGCCATTGATGACTTCTCGGTACGCACCGATCGCAGCGACCTCTCCACGAAGATCGACGGCAAACCCATCGCGCACTTGGCCGATCGACTCCCACGAACCGCCACTTCGCACAAAGAACTCATGCTGGCCGTTGCTGTCCGTGATGCCCCACGAACCAACGAGCAGGCGATCGCCATCCACCGCGAGGCGTGCCCCGAACTTCGGTCCATTGACCGACGATGATGCCTCGATGAATTGCACGGGGTTCCAAGCGTTCCCCACTCGCTCCAACACATGCACGCCCGACTGTGTTGTGCCTGTCTGCGGCTCTACCCCAGGTGCGCCGACAAACACACAGTCCCCGCTCGTCGCCACCGCCGAGCCGGAACGCAGGCGCGTTGATGGCAACTGCTCGAGCCGCTCGGCAGATTGCCACACGCCCCCGACGCGGCGCGAGACATATGCGGCTCCCACTTCGAGCCCATTTGCATCGGTCACCAGGGGGGCACCAATCACGATTGTGTCGCCCGCGATGTCGACCGCGAGTCCGAAGCTGCCCTGATTCGTCTGATCCGATGGATCCAGGGTCTTGACGAGCGTCCAACCGCTTCCGCTGCGCTGATACACATAGGCGCGTCCACGCTGCGGTGGTCCGCTGCTGACCGACGACTGCGGTGAGCCCACCACGAGGACATCACCCTGCAGCGCGACGGCCGAACCGAATCGCGCCGCTTCGGTCGGTGTGGGTGGTGAGAGCGTCGCCTCAACTTGCCACGCCGAACCAGACGCAGACTTTCTGTAAACCGTCACATCGCCGACCGCCTGCAACCCAGCGACATCGCGCAACTCTGCGGCAATCGCGAGGGTTTGATCATCGACTGCCACTGCACGACCAAAGAGGTCGTATGCAGACGGACCGACATGGCGGAGTGTGGCAACGAGTTGTGGGTTGACCCCGTTGATCGAATACACCGCCGCACTTCCAGCGAATGCTCCGCCCACATCATCTCCATAACTGCCAACGACCAGCGTCTTCGCATCGGTTGCGACCACATAGCCAAAGAAGTTGTCCAATCCTGCGGGCTGCGGCGACACGCCAGTGATGACTCCGCCGTCACAGACAAAGCGCGATGGAGAGGCGCACAGTGTTGTGGTCTCGAAATCACACCGATCAAGCACGCCGTTTCTGTCACAATCGCTTGCTGCACCAGTCGCCAACTGCAGCACATCGATCCTTCCATCCTGATCGCAGTCACCGAACAAGCCGGGCGGTGCGGCACATCGAAAGCCGCGCATGGCTTCGAATGTCGTCGCCAGCGATCCTGCATTGTTTCGACCAGGATCGCCCTCGGTCGCGGCAACGCCCGTGGGCGTGCCGCCGAAACTCACCAGTGGATTCGAGAAATGATCAATGCGATTGCCTGGCGCATACGCCATCACCGTGCGGTACGTCGTGCCGTTCGTGGCCGTGAACCGGTGCCCCACGGACTGCGGAAAAATCCCACCCGATGTGCAGCCGCCTCCATCATTGGGCGCGTGGCAGCAGCCCATGTTGTGGCCGAGTTCGTGCGCAAAGGTCTGCGATGCAAGGCAACTCCAAGCCGTGACGCTGAAGCCGATGCCGGATGATGAGGGATCATTCGTCGGCAGCAGGTAGGCGATTCCGCAGTACTCGCCGGATTTCCGAATCATCGCCACCAGATCAGCGCCCGCCGCATCGCGCACCTGATGGATGAAGTCGAGCGGGCCATCCGTCGGACTCGCCAGCGTTGCGAGATCACTCCCGAAAAGCTGTTCTGTGTAGGACACACGCAGATCGAACAACACGCGGATGCGCATCGGTGTTTGGCTGTTGATGTAGGCAGCGTTCGCGCTGGTCTCGGCAAGATCCACGAGCGCACCCAGTTGCGCCGCTCCGCCCGCCTCCGACTCGGCTCCGGGCGTGGTCAAGACCAGCACATCCACCGTCTCTGCGTCGTTGCATGCACCCGCAATGCCGCCCTCCATCTGCGCCATATGACTCGCCAGCAGCAGGGGATCGGGCGCGACGACTGCACCGCCGCAATCCCGAAGGGCATCATCTGGAAGCGGATCGAATCGGAGTGCCGCTCCGACGGCGCCACGCGCCCACAGACGGGATCCGCCTCCATCCACAAGTGTCGCTGCAATCTGTCCATCGCGCTGAGCCACCACGACGTTCACGGGCCCGCGTTCATCATTCCCCCAGATCACGCATGATCGGCGATCGGGGGCACGACTGAAGATCTGCGCCTTCGCCACGCGTACATTCGACGGGAGCAACTGCCGCACTTCTGGCCAATCGCGCAGAGCCGCGGTTTCCCCGCTCGTGGCGCGCGCCGAATCGTGCGCAAGCGCTGCACACGCGAAGAGAACGGACAAGAAAGGGAAGCTCACTTATCCAGTCTAGGACGGAACGCGCGGGGAACAAACGGCTTTGGTGGGAACTTCAATCTTTCCACCACGGAACAGAGCCGCTCGACATCCGCAAGTGCAGCACGAAGGCGCGACCAGGGTCCGAACATCGCTTCTCGGTCCAACTCCTTCGCATGCTCAAGAGAAACCGACGAAGGCACGCGAAGAGATTCTCTTCGCAGCGAGTTCGTTGCCGCTTCCAGCGCCCGAAGCGCCAACTCGAGATCGGCGCGAGCCGCCGCGATGCGGACAGACGCAGGCCGTGGCGAATTCGGCGCAGAAGATCGCTTCCACGCATCGCGTCGTGAACCTCCGCCACGACCCGCGCCAAACCGCTTCGTCCCTGCGCGTTGGTCGTTGGATTCCGAGGATCGATCTGATTTACGGAAGTCACGACGAGGGGAACCGTTGCTCACGCGGTCATGCTAGAGACACGAGCCCGTACTCGTACGATCTCCCTTGTGACATCGCCGAAGGCACTCGCCACACTTGCAGCCGGTGCATCGGTCTTCGTTCTCGGCATCAAACTCGCCGCTTGGTGGTGGACGAAGTCGGATGCCGTCCTCTCCGACGCACTCGAGTCGATCGTGAATGTTGCAGCGAGTGTGATGACGCTGTGGGCCGTGCGACTGTCTGCCGTCCCCGCCGATGAAGACCACCCATACGGACATGGTCGCGTGGAGTTCATCAGCGCGGCCATCGAAGGCGGCATGCTCGTGGCAGCGGGCGCGTTCGTGCTGATGCACGCCATCCGATCCATCCTCGAGCGCCAAGAACCGATCTCCAACACAGGCTGGGGCATTGCGCTCATGCTCGGCGGCGGGATCATGAATCTCGCGCTGGCATGGCTCCTCATCCGCGCTGGGCGGCGGACCGGCTCCTCCGCGCTCACCGCCGATGGCATGCACCTCCTGTCGGACTCGATCACGACGGCGGCGGTCATCGCGAGTCTCTTGGCCGTTCGACTTCTCGGCGTCTGGTGGATCGATCCTGCGGTCGCCACCTGCCTTGGAGTCGTCTTGATCGTGATGGGCGGTCGGATCGCGCTGCGTTCGGTGGACCTGCTGATCGATCGTCAGGACGAAAGGGACATCCAGGCACTGCGTGTGCTGCTCGCGGCACACTTGCCCCACGGCGGCGCAACGCCCACGATCTGCTCGTTCCACAAGGTTCGCTGCCGCCATGATGGACGCGACCACTGGATCGACATGCACATCCGCCTGCCGCCCGACATGAGCGTCGAAGAGAGTCACGACATTGCATCATGCATCGAGACGCGAGCGTTGAACGCACTCGGCGGCATCGGCGATGCAACGGCTCACTGCGAACCCTGCCGCGAAGTTGACTGCGCCTGCAAACGTCGCAGCAGCAGTTCGTAACTCGCGCAGAAGAGTGCAACGAACTCGGGCAAGCCGCGCGTCACGATGCCGAGTCCAAAGTCGCGGAACACGCTCGCTCCGAGAGCGACGAGGGCCTCCCACGCGACCCAACTGAGCGGAAGATTCTGACCGCGAGTCAGACGCCAGGACAGCACCGTGGAGGCCCACCCTCCGAGGCGACCGCAGGAAGGATCGATCGCTGCGATGCCCGCGAACACGAGGCGGAACTGGAAGTAGATGCTGATGAAGATGAAGGGGACGCCGACGAGCATCACCGTCCACAGCATCGGCAGCATCATGTCGGCTGGATCGGGGGTGGATCCAAGCATGGCAAGCGTCACGACAACGCCAACGGCAACGGCTGCGATGATCCATGCCACGAGCGGCACCAGCCCCGATGCGATGAGCAGCAGTGCAAAGACACCGAACGCGATCGGTCGCCGAAACGGCAGCAAGAGATCCGAGGTGCGGGTGCGTTCATTGCGAACCGCGCAAACGCCGATGTACGCGGCTCCGTAGGAAAGCGGCAGTGCAAGCAGCAACAGGAACCCAATGCTGCCCACTGCACGCAGTCCAGCCGATGCGAGCACGCTGCCGAGAGCCTGGATCGCCTCGTCGGCTTGCAGGGTGGGGGTCGACGGTGGCACGGCTCCCGGTCGCAGCAGCCCGACCGCGCCAAGAATGAGCGGAACGATCGATGTGAGCGCAGTCAGTATCCCCACCCACACGAGCGCCGGCCGATGATGCTCGAGTGCCTTCGCCGCGAGTTCTCGTGCGTCACTGCAAAGGACTTGCCGCCGCATTTCCATCCGCCTCCTGCTGACTCAGCATGGCGTACGCCAGCCCGTACAGCGTGATGTACAGCGGAAGTCCAACCAAGAAGTAGGGTGCGCAGCACAGGACGAGCGTGAACATCGTCATCAGTCCTGCGGTGAGCAGCAGTCCAAACAGTGACAGGGCAGATCCCCTCGTGATCTGCCAAGACCGATTGATGCTCGCCCACGCGCCACGGCGAGGACCTGCGTCGTCTACCACGACAGGCAACCACATGATGAGCCGCAAACCGATCCAATAGATGACCACCACGCACACAGCAACCCACACCGCCGCAATGATGAGTGCTGTGACGAACCCACCGTCCCACGATTCATGGTCGTTCATCAACTGGTTGAGTTGACCAGTATCCCAACCGCTCTGAGACAACAGCAAGGCCAAGGCCACGCCGATTGCCAGCAGATAGGGCACGGCAAAAATGATCACGGAGAAGAAGACACCTCCGAGCACCGTTGGAAAGCGGCGAAATCCCTGGAAAATGCTGCCCACGGATGGGACCGTTCCGCGCGCCGCCTGCACGCCCATCCACACAAATCCGGCAAGGATCGGCAACGACACGAAGATGGACCACAGCACGGCAAAGCACCCGAAGATGCCGGCGAGTCCTGATGCCACGACCGATGCATCCTTCAGGTTCTGCGCAGTCTCCGGTGACTGAGATGCCTTCGCACCCACGATGGCTGTGGGGATGTTCACCAAGTTGGGCAGTTGCAGGGGCACATACACGGCGACGACGATGAGCGTCCCAAGGAACAGCGGCAAGAAGGAAGCCCACCACCTCGACCAACCCAGCCCCCACACATTCGTGAATGAGTACGGTGGCAATGGGGCTGAGCCTGCGACCTTCACATGTGGTGAAAAAGCGTCTTCCATCGATCTCCCCTTCTCTGGCTTTGCTGGTCCTCAACAACCGTGTGCCGACAGGGCGGCATGCTACGGGCGTGGTGGTCGATCCGCACCCACGCCGCAGGCCCACAGGATGCCGCCCCGAAGATGATCGCGGAAGAGCGGTTCGCGAAAGGACTCTTCCGTGTGCCCACCAGCGGTGTACCAGCAGCGCCCGTCCCCCATCAATCGCCACCATGCACAGGGATGATCGCCATCCATCCCGCCACCTTCGAAGGTCGACTCATCAAGATTCGCAAGCACATGGATTCCAGAAACCGAGCGCGGGTTTCGATGGAAGCGGTACCACTCATCCGTTCGTGGCCATCGCGCGGGAAGCATGCGCGTCGACTCGTGCGTGCGATCCTCCACGACGACGGTTGCGGACTGCACGGGTGGATGACCGATGAACCGCGCACCGATCATGTCCGTGAACCAAGGCCAATCATGCTCCGTGTCGCTTGCCGCATGGATGCCAGCGAATCCGCCGCCTCCCTCGATGAACCGTTGGAACGCGGCCTGTTGAGTTGGCTCGAGCACATCGCCGGTGGTCGACAGGAAGACCACGCAGGTGAACCGAGCGAGTTCCGCATCATTGAAGCGCGACGAGTCCTCGGTCGCTTCGACCTCGATGGTGCCTCCGAGAACCTCACGCACGCATTCGATGCCGATCGGAATGGATGTGTGGCGAAACCCCGTTGTCTTGGAAAACACCAGCACGCGGAGCGTGGACTGCTGTTTGGCCTGACCAGTGGGAGTGGTGTTCGGCGCACAATTCGCGAGCAGTACTGCACAGACGACACCACACGCGATCTGGATGGGGTGGACCATCAGGAGCCGCTGCTCGACGGCGTGGATGCCGCAGGCAGGGCGGGGGTGGCTGGTGGTTCCACCGGCTTCGGCAGCGCGGCGCCGCGATGACGCGCTGGCTGATCTTCCTTCGGATTCACCACCTCAGGAGGCAACCGAACCATGATCTCGTCAGCCGATGGTTCGCGCAGCAGTACTTCATCCCCTTCGCCGAGACCATCCACCACTTCCACTTGCAGTTCGCTCGACCGCCCAAGGCGAACTTGTCGCTGACTGAATCCCTTGCCATCCGGCACATACACATAGCTCGCCACACCCTCGCGGAACACCGCCTGCACCGGAATGCTCAGCACATCCTCCGCCCGTCCAAGCAGGATGGATGCCTTGCAGCGCATGCTCGGCTTCAGATCAAGCCCGTGGGAATCGTCGAGCAGCACGCGCACCTTGTAATCGCGCCTGTTCGGATCGCGCCATCCACCGCTCTCCGCGAGAACGCTCACATTCAGCACGGTGCCAACGATGGGCACATTCGGATTCGCATCACTGAAGACGGTGACTTCCTGGTCCGGCTTGATGCGTCCCGACAGTGCTTCGCTGACCTTGAGTGAAGCGACCATCTGCGAGATGTCGGGAATGATCATGATCAACTCATTCGGCTTGACTTCCGTGCCTGCCGTCGGCGGCGAACTCTCGCCACCGCCGCGGCCCCACCCGCCCGACTCCAGGCTGCTGGCATACACCACCAACCCATCGGTGGGCGATTCGATCGTCGTGTTCCCGAGGTTCCGCTGTCCCTGGACGAGGCGTTCCTGTGCGGTCTGGGCTCGGAACTGCGCGCTCTCGAGATCCGATGTTGCCTTCACGATTTCCGAATCCTTGCGCTGCTCCGTGCGACCGAGCTCCGCCGTCGCCTGATCGAGATCGGACTTTCGTTTGGCTTCGTCCTGCGGACGCTGGAACTTCTCGTAGACATCGATGTCGAGTTCCGACTGCTTCATTTTCGCATCCGCCTGGATCATCGCGATGCGGTCGCGCTCAAACTCGTCGCGACTGATGAAGCCCTTCCCCACGAGCGTCTCCGACTCCGCGAATCGCTTCTGCAACCGCTGTGAATCGATCGCGGCCGCCTCGAGCGCGGTCGCCAACTGTTGGCGCTTCGAAACCTGATCGCCACTGCGCCAGCCCTCGAGGGCCAATTCGGCGAGCTGCACCTGCAGACGAGCCTTGTCCATCTCGCTCGCCTTTTCGTTGCGCTTGATCGCCAACGCTTGCTCCGCCGAGATCGCTTCCGCCTGAGCAGTCTTGAGCTTGTCTTGCAAATCCTTGTTGCGGTCCGCAGTCTCTTCACTCGCAAAGCGAACGAGCACATCTCCCTTCGCGACGCGCTTGCCCTCCGCCACGATCTCCGTAATGACCGCGCGTCCCTCGAGCAGATTGCGCACTTCCACCTGACGCAGCGCAGACAACTCGCCCGACACGGGGATCACCATGTCGAAGTCGCCGCGTTCGACCACGACGAGCGCCGGCCCATCGAATCGCTCCGCCGAAGAGGCTGTCACTGTTCTCTGCGGCGACGACGGCATCAGGATGAACGCGCCCGTCGCTGCAACGAGAACCGCGCCGCCGATCCACAGAAGTCGACGCGCCGGCACCGGCCAACGAGTGCGCGTCTGCTGCTTCGGCAGCGCATCAGGATCGGGCGGTGATTGCGGTTCCATCTGCATCGAAGCGTAGCCTCAAGCTGGTGGAATCCCATCAGGTTGCGCAAGAAGTCCGGGACCGCGGCGGTATCGGACCTGCAGCCCTGGTGGTGCAATGATCTCGCCGTCATCCGAAACGCGGAGCTGCCCCGTCTGCCTCAGGTACTCCAAGATTGCGATCTGGACCTCCCGCAGTGCGCGGGCTTTCTCGTTCTCCGCTCGAGCCAGTTCATCCACGGCCTCGGTGCGATCTCGGGGACTCGCCCGATCGGGTGCCGCATCGATGCTTGCTTGACGATTCCGCGCGATGTCGATGTTCTTGTCCTGCAGCGACAGCGTGTACAGCGCCCGATCGATGCGGCGAGCGGCCTGACGAACCTCAACCGCCGCCGTGTTCTGGGCAAAGACGAATTGGCGATCCACCTGCTCGAGCAGCACCTGCGCCTTCCGCACATTGACCTCTTCGATGGTGCGGTCAAGCGGAAGATCGATCGCCATGCCGACTGCCCAGTCGTTGAATGTGTCATCCAACTGAACGCCGTTGAAGAAGTCGGGGTTGCTCAGCAGCGATGCGGTCGCGAAGAAGTCCGCGCCTGCAAGGACCGCATTGCGCGCGTTGTCGACCTTGCGTCTCGAATCCACGACACGGTCCCGCGCATTCTGCAGATCCAGCCGCCACTCAAATGCGGAAGCGATGGCCTGCCCAGGATCGATCGTGGGCGCATCGAGATCAAGCATCTCAGGCTCGATCACGATCGCCTTGTCCGTCTCGTAGCCGATCCTCAGCTTGAAGCGATCCACGGCGAGTTTGTAGATCTCCTCCAGCGTTGCCAGATTGTTGATGACGAACAGCGCACGCTGCTTCGCCAGATCAGCCTGGAACGCAACCTGTCGCCCGCTCTCGACAAGCGCATCCTCGCGCTCGACGATCAGGCGAAGGCGTTCCACTTGCGCACGCGTGTTGGCGATCACCTGCTGTTGGACCACCAAGTCGTGGTAATCGCTGAAGACTGCGATGTAAAAGCGCCTCCGAAAGTCCTCGAACGCGCGCGCGCCGTAGACCAGATTGCGCTTGGACTGAATCAGATCCTCCTGCGCAACCAGGCCCGCACCGCGCAGGAGTGGAATGTTGAGGTTGAGCGCGACATCGATCGAGCTGGCCTGACCAGTGATGACCGCCTCTTGCAATTGACTGGATGCCTGGGTCAGGATCGACGCACTGACCTCGCCACCATAGGGAAGTTTCTGCCTCGCCGAAAACTCGTTCACCAGTTGCAGTGCCGTCGACTGCGAACTGTTGACCGCCACTCCTTGCACTTGCGGCGTGATCGTGTCGAAGATGCGGGGGCTCCAGATGTGCTGTTGAATCAGCAGGTCCAGCGCGATCAACAGATAGGTCTCCTCGGCAACGCGGTACTCAATGCTCTTGCGAATCGCGTACTGGAAACTCTTCGAGAGATTGAATCGCTCCGCATCGGGCGGAGGAGGCGAATTGGAAGTGACCTCGCGGATGACTCGGTCCGCATCGAGCTTCTGCTTCAGCCGCGCCTGATAGTCCAACTCCTCGGCGGTCGGATTGACAGTCGGTGGTTGGTTGAGTCCTGGGCTGTCCGCCGTGAAGGGGGTTCCTTGGTACTTGGACTCGGTCTGATTCAGAAGGGGAACGCTCGCTGGTTCGCGGATGGAGTCGCTTGCCTCCCGCAACCGACGCTCGGCATCGGCGTCGATTGCCACAAGCGCCTCGTCGCGGCATGATGGAACGGCTGCGCTGACAAGGCACAGCACCACAAAGAACCGACTCCAGCGCCTGGACACGGTGTGAGTGTTGTATGGGAGGTGCCGCACGATTGAAGGATCCAATCTATCGGCGCAATGCGATGCTCCGATGCGCTTTGCGCGTCGATTGAGTCGCCAGAAACTGATGCGCCAAGTAGTACCAATCTGGTACCAGAATATGTTTCTGCGAAGTCGGAAGAAAGACGACATTGTGCTGTATTTGTGCTCCAAACGATTGCATATCGACGAACTTCGCCGAAAATGATGGCAAATACCTGTAAATCGTTGGATATTGGCGTGGCGATCGTATGAATATCGATCTTCTTCTGCGATAGATATCGATATCTGATCTATTTTCTGTCTATATCGCCAAAAAAGCGCAAGGTCTAGCTTTCGCTAGACCTCGGCCAGATCCCCAATGTTCATGCGCGGTCCATCCCATCCGCGCGGTGTTCCTTCCCATCCATCCCGTCGGGGCTCCTTCGCCCCTTTTCCTGCCCTCCTCGGTCCTTTCCCTCCCTCCGAGGTCCTCATCCTTCTCCGCTCCGCCCCATTCGTCCTTTTCCTACCCTCCTGTCCTTTTCCTACCCTCCTCAGTCGTCCGAAATGGTCCTGAAAGGGCTCCGATTGACTCGCCCAGCCCTGTCAGAACCCGAGAACCGCACTCCGAGAAACCTCGCCCAGTTGGCTCCCGCCACGAAACTTCTGCGTCGGACGATCGCCGAGGGTTTCCCCGCCCATTCGTGCTCTTCGAGAGGTGGCAAACTTCGGCGCACTTCTCGCGTGCTGAGCGGGGCGCCTCTTGGATTGCCAGACACCAACACAATCGGATTACCGCCTAGGCGAAGCAAGCGGAGGTCATGATTTTTACAAAATCGCCAATGGAGACTCAAAAACGCACAAGAGTTATGCGCTTGCAAATCGAAATCGACGCCCTCAAATCCCGATTGGATGCCAGACCGTCTTTATCTCGGTCACTCCCGTGAACGCCCGCGGATCGTTCCACGCGTTTTCGTCCAAAAACGCTGCCCCCGGATCGATCAGCCGAACCCGCTTCATGTTCTCCGCAACGCCGACCTGCAGGGTCTTTGCCAGCTCGAGGGGCACCGCAGCAACAACGGCATCGATGTCTCGGTGTGCAGCGGCAACCGGAACCAGCTCCTCATGCGATCCTGTCAGCAGGTTGAACACTCCCGCAGGGATATCCGAACTCGGTGCTGCCTCCGACACGATCAATGCGGGCACTGGTTCGCTGGCACTCGCGACAGCAACCACGGAGCACCCACACGCGAGCGCGGGCAGCACAAGCGACAGGAACCCGAGCAGCGGATGCTCATCCGGCGCAAAGACCGCAACGACCCCGACTGGCTCGACCTGTGAAAAACAGTGGAACGGTCCAGCCACCGGATTGCGACCGCCCATCACGCTCTCCAGTTTGTCGCACCAACCCGCGAACGACACGATGCGGTCCAGGCTCCGTTCCACTTCGATGCGCGCCTTGCCCCGCCCGAGCCGACCACCAATGCGAACGGCATCCACCAGCTCGGCGCGCCGACCATCGAGCATCTCAGCCAGTCGATAGAGAATCTGCCCGCGGAGCAGGCCGCTCGCTGCAGCCCAACGATCCTGCGCCGCACGCGCGGCTTCCACCGCATCGCGCATGTCCTTCCGAGATGCCTGCGCCGCGTATGCAACGGCACGAACGCCCGCTCGCCCAGTCACATCGTGCACGGGAAGAACCCGCCCAGACTCGCTGCGTGGATACGCGCCACCAATGAAGAGTTTCCAGGTCTTTGTGATTTCCGCGCGGTCGGTCATGGAGAATTCCTTGGGGTGATCATGCGAGATACGCGGCGAGTCCTGCCCGCCCGCCTTCGCGCCCGAAGCCTGATTCGCGGTAGCCGCCGAATGGGGCGGCGGCATCGAACTGGTTGAACGTGTTGCACCAAATGACGCCCGCCTTGATCTGCCGCGCCACCTCGTACGCCTTTGATCCACGACTTGTCCAGATGCCCGCGCTCAATCCGTACATCGTGTTGTTGGCGCGCGCCACTGCCTCGTCTGGTGTGCGAAATGTCATCACCGCAAGCACGGGGCCGAAGATTTCCTCACGCGCGATCGTGTGTGCTGGCTGAACTCCCGTGAAGAAACAGGGGCGGCACCAGAAACCGCGTGATGGCAGCGCGGCATCGGACACGGCGTGCTGTGTGGCACCCTCCGAGGTGGCCGTGCGGATGTGCGCCTCGATTCGCTCCAGCTGCGCGCGACTGTTGATCGCGCCGACATCCGTGTTCTTGTCGAGCGGATTGCCGACTCGCAGGCTGCGCATGCGATGACGAAGTTTGTCGATCACTTCATCCACGACGCTCTCCTCCACGAGCAGGCGACTGCCCGCGCAACACACTTGCCCCTGATTCACCCAAATCGCCGACACAATGCCCTCGACCGCCTGGTCGATCGGCGCGTCGGCAAAGATGATGTTGGGGCTCTTTCCCCCAAGTTCGAGCGTCAATCGCTTCGATGTGCCCGCGACCGCAGTGGCGATGGCGCGCCCGACATCCGTCGAACCCGTGAACGCCACCTTGTCGACATCGGCGTGGTGGACAAGCTCCCGCCCTGTCGCTCCGGCGCCCGTGACGATGTTGACGACACCGCGCGGCAACTCGACTTCCTGCAGAATCTCCGCAAGCCGAAGTGCGGTCAGCGGCGTTGTCTCCGCTGGCTTGAGCACGACGGTGTTGCCACACGCAAGCGCCGGCGCGATTTTCCACGCGGCCATGAGCAGTGGGAAGTTCCAGGGGATCACCTGACCACACACGCCAACAGGCTGGGGATCCTCACCCGTGGCGGTCGGCAGCGCGTAGCGAAGCTTGTCGCACCAGCCGGCATGATGGAAGAAGTGTGCTGCCGCGAGCGGCACATCCTCATCCCGCGTCTCACGAATGGGCTTCCCGTTGTCCATCGTCTCGAGCACCGCGAGTTCACGCGCGCGCTCTTGAATGCGCCGCGCAATTCGGAAGAGGTACTTCGCGCGTTCGAGCGGAGGCAACTTTCGCCAACCCTTGAGCGCCTTCCGCGCAGCCATGACCGCATCGTTCACATCCGCCGCATCCGCCTCGGCAACCTGCGCAAGCGGCTCCTCCGTCGCGGGATTGATCGTGGCGAACATTCGTCCCGATCGCGGTACGCGGAACGCCCCATCGATGTAGAGGCCATACTCGGGGGCGATGTCGACCTTCAGCGATTCGGGCGCGGGTGCATACTCCCACGTTGGCTTCGACAGGGTCATCTGCCTAGTATCGCATGAGTCAGCGTTCGTGGAGAGTCATTCCCCAAACCGCATTTGGTGAACCGCGTTCGCTTCCCGGAGAACCTCCAGTGATCCCCACCACCATTCCCGCGTCCATCCTGCTCCTTGTGCTGCAAGCATCGCCAGCAGATCGCTCTCCACTGCTGCCGAAGGCTGGCTGCGTGATGCGTGTCGGCACCTTCGGCAGCGGTCCCTCCGCTGAACCGCAACTCGATGGCGAGTTCTGGCAGTGCGGTCGCTGTCAAATCGAGGCGCCGCTCCCTGTGGGATATCCCGCGCCAACGCCACCCGGTGCGATCGAAATCAAGGCGTATCCATCCGTTCGCCGCGCGGAGTTCACATCAACGGGAAACTCGGGTGCTGGTTCCTTCGGCGCGTTTTGGCCGCTCTTCAACCACATCAAGGAACGCGAGATCGCCATGACGAGCCCCGTCGAGATGGACTACCGCGAGATGACGCGCGAGACCGATGGACTGCTCGATGACCGAAAGGGAAACTGGACCATGTCGTTCCTGTACCGCGAGGCTGAACTTGGGCCTGTGGGGAAGGATGGTCAGATTGCCGTTGTCGATACGCAGCCCGTCACGGTCTTGAGTATTGGCCTGAAGGGCGCGTATGGCATGAAGCGGACCAACGAGGGATTGCGCCTGCTGCGCGAGTGGCTCGATGCACATCCAGGTTGGACCGTGGTCGGCGAGCCACGGCAGTTTTCATACAACGGACCCGCCATCCGCAACGCAGACAAGTGGAGCGAGGTGCATCTTCCGGTCGCCCTTTCGACCGTGAAGTGATTGCTCGCTGGCGCGCCGCGTATGGGGCGCCTTGTCGGGGGAATCGACGGTTTCCAGCTACGATTCACGCATGGCAAAGAAGGTGCTGGCAGTCGACATCGGCGGGACCAATGTCAAGATTCGCATCGAGTCCGATCCGCAGAAGCGTGCGTTCCCATCTGGACCCACGCTGACTCCGCAGCAGATGCTCGATGGTGTGATGGATCTGGCAAAGGACTGGGACTACGACGCGGTTTCCATCGGTCTGCCTGCACCGATCGTGAAGAACCAGCCCGCTCGCGATCCCGTCAATCTTGGCGCTGGATGGAAGGACTTTGACTATGACAAAGGCTTTTCGAAGCCGGTCAAGTTGATCAACGATGCCGCGATGCAGGCGGTCGGTTCCTATGAAGGGGGACGCATGCTTTTTCTCGGGCTCGGCACCGGGCTCGGATCGTGTCTCATCGTGCAGCATGTCATCATTCCCACCGAACTCGCGCACATGCCGTTCAAGAAGGGTGGGTCGTTCGAGGACTATGTTGGGAAGAAGGCGCTCAAGAAGAGTGGGCGACGACGCTGGGAGAAGAATGTCCACAAAGTTGCGGAGATCCTCTCCGCAGCGCTGTTGCCTGACTATGTGGTGATTGGTGGCGGCAACGCGGCGAATCTGAAGGAGATTCCCGTCCTTTGCAGACTTGGCAACAACGCGAATGCGTTCGTCGGCGGCTTCAGGCTTTGGCAGCCGGAGTGGGCGAACTCGGTGCCTGTGTACGACCGCTGAGGGGGAGAAGTCCGCCGATTCGTGGCGCGTTCCCTCGGCTGATACGCCACAAGACCGCCGCACCAAGCACCATCATGCCGATGGAAAGCAGCATCGGCAAAGTGAGATCGCCCAACATGAACACGCCATCATCCGCCTGCCGCAGTTGCTCGCTGAAGAGTCGCGAGGCGCCGTAGGTGACGAGGAATGCGCCAGCGATCACCCCAGGGCGGCGTGGTCGCAACCACACCAGCGCGAGCACCGACAGCAGCAGGGGACCATCCGTTGCCGCCTGAATGAAGTTGTTGGGCCAGTAGGCGGTGAGCAGCGGCTCGAGCCGCGTGATGACATCGGTGCGGTGGTTGTATGCGGCTTCCACGATGGCACGAGGCAGAGGCTCGGATGGATCGACGAGTGGCGCAAGTGGTTTCAGTGATTCCACCGGAAAGTTCGGCTCCAACACTTCCGCCGGATACTTCACGGACCACCAGGGTGGACTCGCCTGCATCGATGCGGGCAGCGGCTTGCCCCAGAGTTCGCCATTCACCCAGTTGGCGAGTCGACCGAAGCAAAGACCTGGCGGCGCCGAGAACGCCATGCAATCAATCACATGCGCGACCGAGATGCCATGACGGCGTGCGAACACGACACCCGCCACCACGGTGCCGATGATGCCGCCGTGACTGGCCATGCCTCCTTTGTGAATGTCCAGCAGACCCCACCATGGCAGCCCCTCGTGGAATGTGATGAGGAGCCGCGGTTCATAGAACACCACATGCCCCAGTCGCCCACCCGCGACGACACCGATGATGATGAAGGTCATCAGGTCCGCGACTTGCGTGGTCGAGAGCAGGATTCGCTTGTGCTGTGCCAGTGTGCGCAGGAGGAACCAGCAGCACAGGAAGCCGAGCATGTACGACAGTCCGTACCAACGCACGCCAATGCCGGGCGAGATCTCGATCGCCATGGGACTCCACTGATGCACGATGGATGCAAGCACCCCCGTAGCATCTCCACTTCTGCATGGGAACGCCAGTCACGCCAGTGCAGCCCGCCGAGTTCTCGCGTCCGGAGCGTGAGGGTGATCTCACCCCATTCTTGCGACTGCTGATCGCTGGACACACGCTCACCACCGAACAATCACGGTCTGCATTCGGCGAACTGATGGGTGGACAGTCGCATCCCGCTGAGGTGGGCGCCATGTTGGCGCTGCTCGCGCGCCGCCTTCCAACGGTGGAAGAACTGACCGGTGCGGTGTTGGTCATGCGTTCTCATGTCACGGCGCTCGAATCGTCCGTAGATCCTGCGAGCATCCTCGATACAGCAGGAACCGGCGGTGCACCCAAGGCGTTCAATGCCAGCACGCTCGCGGCAGTGATTGCCGCATCGCAGGGTGTGCATGTCGCCAAGCACGGGAATCGATCGCGGACGGGCCGTGGTTCAGCTGAGGTCCTTGAAGCCCTTGGGATGCCGCTTGATCTGGGACTGGAAGGTCAGCGCCGATGCCTCGAACAGGCGCGTTTCGCGTTCTGCTTCGCACCGAACCATCACCCAGCAGCCCGACACGCCATGCCCATTCGAAAGGCACTCGGGTTCCCGACCATTTTCAATCTTGTGGGGCCCCTGACGAATCCTGCGCACGCACGCAGGCAAGTGATCGGTGTGTACGACCGTGCGTTCATCCCGCTGATCGCCGAGGTACTTCGCGAACTCGGCAGTGAGCATGCGCTCGTGTACCACGGGCTCGATGGGCTCGATGAAATGACGACGGGTGCACGGACACTCGTTGCAGAGGTCACGCGCACTGCGCAGGGCGGCTCCATTCACCTGCGTGAGGTGGCGCCTGAGTCGGTGGGAGTGCGGCAGGGCAATCCGCTTTCCGTTGCTCCGGAGAGCCTTTCCGATGCGGCCCGCCTGTTCCGCGATGTTCTCGCCGGACGCGCTGCACCAATTGCCATGGAAATGACTGCGTTGAACGCCGCCGCGGCGTTGGTGGCTGGTGGTCGTGCCGAGAGCCTCGCAGATGGCGTGGATCTGGCTCGAAAGTCGATTGCCACGGGGGCGGCAGAGGCAGCGTTGGATCGTCTTGTCGCAGTCGCACGCGGCTGACGCAGTTCGAGTCTCTTATCCTCGCACCGGCAATGACTGACGCTTCTCCTGCGACCCCAGCCTCCGACTCTGCCGTCACCAAGGAAGCGCTTGCGCTCATTCAGCAGTATGCGGGGCCACTGCTCGTGTCCTGCATCATCCTGGTTGCTGCATACTTCTTCTCGGCGTGGGGACGGCGCATCGTGCTCCGAGCGTGCGAACGGGCCGAGATCGATACGACTCTTGCACGGTTCTTTGCCAGGTTGACGCGCTGGTTGATTCTGCTCGTCGCCATCACCTTTGTGCTCAATCGCTTTGGTTTCGAGACAGCGAGTTTCTCTGTCCTGCTTGGCGCTGTCGGCCTTGCTGTCAGCCTTGCGTTCCAGGGAACATTGTCGAACTTCGCTGCTGGAGTGATGTTGATGGTGTTTCGTCCGTACAAGATCGGCGACACCATCCAGGCCGCAGGCCAGGTGGGCACGGTGGATGAGATCGATCTCTTCTCGACGACGATCGATACGGTCGACAATCGACGGATCTTCGTCCCAAACAGCATGATCTTCGGTGCTGTCATCACCAACAACAGTGCCCATCCCCTTCGGCGCGTGGAAGTGCAGGTTGCCCTGCAGCATGGTGTCGACTCTGGCGACGCGCGCGCCGTTCTTGTGCGCGCGGCGGAGCGGGTGCGCGGCCGCTCGGATGAGGCACCGGATGCGTTCATTCAGGACATCTCCCCGATGGGTGTCGTCTGGTTGGTGTATGTCTGGGGGCCATCCGCGGATGTCGTGACCCTGCGCCGCGACCTCCTTCGCGAAGTGCATCAGGGTGTGCGATCGGCGAACTTGAACTTCGCCGTGTCCAACAACCTGCCGGGCAGCTGAAGTTTGGTTTGATCGGCCAGTCGGCACTTCGCCGCGTCCTACCTTCCTCGCATGTCGCGCCGAGCGGGGGCTGGGCATGTGCGCCGCGTTCCATTGTTTCCCATCGCCACCCTGGCGCTCTTCTGCGGCTGCTGGGGCGGCGCCCTGATTGCCGCGAGGACCGCCGAAGTCGCTGTCATCTCACTTGTCGCTGCGATCGGCGTGCTCGCCTACGGCGTGGTTGCAAGACGCCGGGTTGGTCTTGGCATGTTGATCGTTCTCTGCGCGCTTGGCGGATGGCTGTCCGTTCTTCGCGCGGCCGTGGAGTGGGAGTCTGTACTGGCGCGATGCGGAACAACCGATGACTCCCAGCGGCGCTTGGTGCATCTCGAGGGGATCGTGGTGTCCACGCCCCGTACCGATGAGCGGGCATTTCGCAGTGAGTTGATTGCGTGCGATGCCCTCGCTGAGGATGTCCTCGCCCAGTTTGTCCCGAGCGATCCATCGACACGCTTCCTGCTGCACGCCGATCACTCCATCAGCGAGACCGCGATGTCTCCACTTCCGATCGATGCACTCGTGCAGGTCGTGGTGGCGGCGAGTGGGGTTCCATGCGCTCCGGGTGAACGCATCCGCCTGCATGGATGGTTGAGTGGGTTTGGACCACCCCGAAATCCGGGGGGATTCGACATGGTGGGATGGGCTCGCGATCGCCGCATCGTCGGATCACTGCAGGTGGAACGCCCCGACCTGATCCGATCGATGGGGAGCGCGCACACCGTGACAGCATGGGTCGCTCGGTGGCGTGGTGCGGTCGATGGCGCACTGAGGCGCGTGGTCGCGAGCGAGCATCTTGATGCGTCGGCTCTCATTGCAGCATCCACGACTGGAGCGTCGCTGCCCGGGCTTCGGAGTGTGGCGCGCACCTTTGCCGCATGTGGCATTCAGCACCTTGTCGCCATCTCCGGCTTCAACTTTGCCGTGCTCTCCGGCGCCGTGATGTGCTGCCTCGGCGTCGTCCGTGCTCCGCCCCGCTTGCTGGGGGTCGGGCTGCTTGGACTGGCCGCTTTGTTCGTTCTCTCCATCGAACCCGAGGTGTCTTCGACGCGCGCAGCATGGATGGGTGGATGCGTCGCCCTGACAGGTGTGCTTGGGAGGCGAGTTCCATTCTCGGTTGTGTTGTCGATCAGTCTTGGGCTGCTCCTGATCGCAGACCCGCTCTCGGCGCATGATCCGGGATTGCAACTCAGCTTCGCTGCCATTCTCGGGCTCCGTATCGGAGCGGAGCAGGTGGAGCGATGGATGAAATGCGTTCTCGGCGGAACCGGCCTGATCATGGTGCTGCTCCGGCGCGTACTGCAGCCACTCTGGGCCGCGATCGGCGCGTGGACTGCAACGCTGCCGGTGATCTGGATGCACTTCGGTTCGGTACCGCTGCTGTGCGTTCCATGCACGCTGCTTCTTTCACCCGCCTTCGCCCTGATGGTGGTTCTTGCCAACGCAGCTGTCGCGCTCGATCCGATTTGGCCGTGGGCAGGGGGGGTCGTCGGTCACGCAGCCGTTCTGGATGCGCGGCTGGTCCTCCGCGTGGCGCGTGAGACCGCGCGGTGGCCGGGCGCGCTCCCAACGCCGGCTCGCGGGTGGACCATCAGCGACGAAATCCCCTGGCGAGTGCGGATCGACATGCTCGATGTCGGGAATGGATCCTGTCATCTGATTCGATGCGGCGAGACTTGTGTGCTCTACGACTGCGGAAGTCTCGGAGCGACGGCGGTCGGATCGCGCACCATCGTGCCGGCGCTGTTCGCTCTCGGCGTTGACCGAATCGATTGGGTGATCATCTCCCATCCGAACCTCGATCACTTCGGCGCTCTGCCCGAGGTCGTGGAAGGCATCGATGTGGGTGAGGTTGTCGTTTCGGATGCGTTTCTTCGGTGGTCGGATCGTCAGGATGGACCTGTTGCTGCCGCCGTGCGCGCGGTCGGGGAAGCGCGAGTGCCCATTCGCTGCATGCGAGCCGGCGACAGCACATCGCTTGGCGCCATGAAGGTCTCGGTCATTCATCCCCTCGCGGATGATCCTGCGCTTGATGCGAACGATGGCAGCTTGGTCCTGCGCTTGGATGCGGGAGCGCTCTCCATCCTGATGACCGGCGATCTTGCCCGAAAGGGCTGCCCTCTCGTGCTCGCATCGGCAGGAGAGAAGCTCGGTGGCATCCATGTGCTTGAACTGCCACATCATGGGAGTTTCCAGCCCGCCGCTGCGGCATTGGTGCAGCGCATTCGTGCGCCGATTGTCCTTCAGTCCACAGGTCAGCAGCGATGGCGGAGTGATCGCTGGAAGGAACTGCTGGATGAACCCCTTCGCCTCGTGACGGCACGCGACCGAGCATGTGCAGTGCTGCTCGACCATGCGGGTCTGTTGCATGTCGGACGATGGGATGGGGATCGTCACGCATGGAGCGCGACCGACATTCGGCTGCGGAATGATCCGCCTTCAGTTGGTTCGGATGAGCAGCGGCCGCGCAAGGATGACTGTGTCGCCGACTGGTCCATGAGCAGCTTCTTCGACTTCGATTTCCAGCGCACCCGCGACGATGGGCAGCGCAATCGCTGCGTTGGGATGGGCAGCAGACATTGGCTGACGAAGCAGTTCCTTTTCTGCCTGGCGGATCACCAGCACCAGATCGCCCCACCGACGCAGCGCGGGTGGAATCTCCGCATTGGCCGACAAGGTGGTGAACCCCTCGGGGACTTCGTAGACGAGCCGTATCGGCCCCCGAAGAGTGATGGTTGCCGCCGACAGGGGGGCGCTCCGCACATCTGCAACCCGCGGCGGTTCGCGATGTGCGCGCGGAAGCGTTGCAGCAGTCGGCCCTTCCATCTGGGGCGTGAGATCGGCGAGCGATCGAAGACGCTGTGGTTGCAACACGACTCCCTCGATGTCGTCTGGCATCACCGGGAGATTGGATCTTCCTTCCACGAGCGTGAGCCCTCGCAGTGCAAAGCCGCCTGCGAACCCGCCCTCGATCTTCGTTGCATCCAAGATCGATCCATCGTCGAACCACACTCGAATCGGCCCACCATCCTGCTCCGTGTGCACAAGAGCCATCGCGGCAATCCGTTCCACTGGTATGGCCTGAACGATGCTCTGGGCCTCCACCTCGACCTCGGTGCCGACCGACTTCACGAATCCGGCGACACGATCACCGTTGCGAAGCAGGATCACATCCGAGTCGAAAGCCTCCAGCGTCCCCGCATTTGCGGATGGCTCGAACAGGATCTGGGCCGTCTGATCGAGCGGGACCGAAAGGGATCCAAGGTCAAGGTTCTTCCAACGGGAGACGCTGCCGATTTCGGTCGTCGCGAATCCGCCAAACGATCCGACCAACCTTTGTCCATCACTCAGTTGCACAGCCGCCAATGAGCGACGCTGCTGCGGTGCGCGATCCCGCTTGGGAATCCAAGCGATTGCACCCTCCAGTAGATTGGGTCCATCCTCCCTCCGCACAGCTCCCCGTTCGTCAAGAACACCGGTGCGCCACGAACCGTCGATGCCGAGCACATCGATTTCCGTTGGGGCCGCTGCCGCCTGCGCCTGAGCGACCGCGAGAAGTGATGCGACAAGCACGGCAACCATTGTTCAGCGCTGAAAAATGGGAAGGTATCGACCGGGCATTTGAAGCACGATGAGTGCCATCGATGTCGCGTAGGACTCGCCTGCCTGGTGGTCCACCCACGATCCATCGGCGGACTGCTCTTCCACCAGTTCGGCTCGCGCTCGGCGCCACCAGGCTTGCCACCGATCACCTCCCGCCAAGTACATCGCCTGCGTTGTGTAGTACTGCCCGTAGTAGTAGTGGGCTTGGGACTGCGGTCCGCCGACCGCGCCAACGCCCGCATTGCTGTCGAGGTAATCGAGACCGCGTTCAATCGAGTCGTCCTCGTAGATGCCCGCATAGAACAAGCTCGCCACGCCCGCGGCGGTGCGTGGCCATGCGCTCGTTCCTGGTTGCCGCATGTAGCGAAACCCGCCATCGGGGTTCTGACAGTCACGCACATAGCGCACAGCGCGGTCGATCGACTCGCGCGGCACCTTGATCCCCGCGTTGCGTGCGCTGCGAAGTGCCATGACCTCGCAGATCGTCACTGAAACATCTGCGTCGTAGGGGACTGGGTTGTAACGCCACCCACCCTCATCGTTCTGACTGTTGATGATGAGATCGATCGCGCGAACAAGCGCGTCGCGCACACGACCATCACTCGGATTCATGCCGTAGATCTCACCGAGAAACAGTGTGGCGAAACCATGCCCGTACATCGGTCCCGTCGTTCCGTCAGTGGCCAGCAGACCGCTTTCTGCAGTGTTTCGCAGCACGAACTCGAGCGCCTTCGCAACCTGTTCTCCGTAGCGACCGCGCCCCGGCACATTGCCATCCGCCATGAACGCCAACCCGCCGAGTGCAGCGACGGCGATGTGTCGACCGTAGCGACCGCGCCCAAACGATCCATCCTCATTCTGCACCTCCGCGAGATAGGCAAGCCCGCGTTCAATCGCCTTTTGCTGCGCTGGGTTGATCTCATCCTCTGCCGGCTTGTTTTCTGCCCCGCCACCCACATCAGCCGCGGCGCGCCCGGCTTCGGGATCCGCCGCGCGCTGAGCGCCTTGCTTCGCGTCTTGCGACGCCGTCGCCATAAGGCCTAGGAATCCAACACAAGTGAATGCAGCCGCCCACCGCCACCCTGACATTGCACCGATCGGTTTCACCGCTTTGCCTCCTCAGCGATTCGGCGATAGTAAGCCTCCGTCCACCGCCGATAGGCCGACGACATCTTCTCACGAACTCCCTGCTGAACCATGTCGCGTGCCCGCGGTGGAAGATTGCCCCACTCCGAATCGCTCTCTGAAAGTGCGCCGCCCTCGATCGGATCGACCTGCTCAGGCATTTCGCCTGGGTTGTTTCCATCTCCAGCCGCCTGACGCTCTTCCTGTCCCGGCTTCCCCTCTCGCGCGGCGCGGCGCTGCGCTGCCTCGCGTCTGCGTCGCTCGGCTGCCTGTTCCGAGGTCTCGCCCTGCTTCTGATCTTTCCCGCCTTGCTGGCCCTGTTGCTGTTCTTGGCTCGATGAGGAGCTGCTTGAACTGCTTGAGCTGGACTGCTGCTGCTGTTGTTGTTGTTGCTCAGCCGTGTTGATGAGTGCATCGAGCCGAGCCAGCACATCCTCTTGGACGCGCTGTACCGCGGTGCCGAAATCCCGCTCGCCGAGCAACACTCCGCTTCGCCGCATTCCCTCGACGGCCGCTTCGAGTGTGTTCTTTGCTTCCTGCTCGGTCAGGATCCTCTTGAGGTTGCTCGCACGGTCGCGCGCGCTCTCCTGTGCCGACTTCGCTCCATCGCCGCCGCCGATTCCAAGCAGTTCATCCAGTGAACGATCGCCATCCACCGGTGGCTTCACTGGGGGCGCCGCTGGGGTTTCCACCGGGGGCTGTTTCCCATCCTGCTGACTCGATGGCGCTGATGGTGTTGGATCGCTTTGTGGTGCTTGGGCGAGCACATGTTGCGTTGTCAGAAACACCACAACTCCAACACCCACCATCCTGCTCCGCTTCATGGTTCCACACCTTCGTTCCCATCCTCTTTCGGAGGAACAATCGTCGCGCCTCGCTCTTGCATCTGCCGCTCCACCTCGCGGCGAAGCTCGTCGGCAAGTGTTGCGACCGACTCCTGTCGCTTCATCAATTGCTTGGCCCATTCCGCCTGCCCGGGCATGGTGGCTGCGCCTTTGGTTCGGTCGTAGATGCGCTGCTGCAGCGAACGAATCACCTTCAATTCGGCAAGGGGTGGAATCGCAGGCTTGTCGCCACCGCTCCCTCCTCCACCTCCGCCGCCGGCCTGATTTCCATCATCGGCAAATGGGTCCTTCTTCTTTTTCCCCGACTGCCCAAGAGCATCTGCGATCTCGCGAACCGTCTGGAGTACTTCGCGCTGAGCCCGTGTGGTTTCTTGTGTCGGAAGTCCATTTCTCAAGTCTTTGGCCGCATCGGAAGAGCTCTCCCCTGCAACATCGAGTGCCTCCACAAAGGCGGCGGACTTCTTGACGTCCTCGGACGCATCCACGATCTCCCGAATTGCTTGACCGATTCGCTCCTGATCGACACCAAGCCGCCGCGCTTCGACAAGCGCACGGCGATCACCAGCCACCCCAATGAGCGCACTCGATGCCGTCCACACACCTTCTTGGCGATCTGCCAACTCCGTGAACTTCTTCGCGAGTTCCTGGGCCCGCTGTTGACGCTCCTGCTCTTCCGTACGACGCTCCTGTTGGCGAACCGCATCAAGGGCCTCCCGAAAGAGCTGTGTTGCGCGGGTTGTCTGCTCCTGCCCGATTCCGACCTCGACAGGTGTGGCGGCGAGCGCCTCCGCGGCACGGACTTCCGCTTCTGATCCCCGCTCGACAAGCCTCACGATGCGCTGCATGTTCGATCCGCCGAGGCGTGCTTGGTCCGCGATGGCTGCGGCGTTGACCGCAACATCCGATGCTTGCCGTGCGGCTGCCGAAGATCCACTCGCCACCTCATCTGAATTGGCTGCGACAAGGCTGATGACACTGTCCTGTGTGCTTTCCGCCTCTTGGATGAGCTGCTCGAGCGCTTGGGCGACCGTTGCCAGTCTCCGCTTGAGCGACTGGGCGCGACTCGAATCACTCTCTTCCAAATCCTGCACCATGCGCTGCACTGTCTGCATGGCACTCGCCGATGCCTGCTGTGCGGTATCCATCTTGTTGGCTCGAGTCGCCCGCTCCGCCTGATCCATGCGAGACTGCAGGGATTCACTCTCCCCTCGCTGCGCCGCCTGTCTCAAACTCTGGGCGCGCTCAGGATCGTCGCCACTCACCCGCTCGGCTCGCTGTCGCAGATCCTCCATCGCTTCTCGTGCAGCCTGTGCCGCATCGCGTGTTGCCTGGGCAGCTCGCTCGAGATCAGCGAGTTCCTCGGGACCAAGCTCTGTCTCATTCTGTCCGATCGTCTTTGCGGCTGCGCGCGTTCGTTCTGCATCCGCCTTGGCGATCGCCTCGGCCACCCGTTGCAGACGCTGGGTGGCTGCGAACGACTCACGATCCCGATCGAGGAGTTCGGCGAGATCCGTGAGTTCCGAGTCCACTTCCTGTTGGGCTGCCTTCGCCGTTTCCATGAGCTCGGCAACCTTGCTCGATCCTGCTTCTTCCTCGCCTTGCTTGCTCGCATCTTGCAGGGCATCCCTCGCTTGATTGCTCTGCACCTGTGCAACCTGTGTGATGTCCTTGGCTGCATCGAGCAGGCTTTGGGTCGCATCCTCCTCCGCGTTGTTCCGCTCGAGCCGTGCACCAAGCGAATCCAGCATCTTTGTGAGTGTGCCAATGCGCTCGCCGATTTCGGCCTGTGGTCGGACCTCCGCTGCCGCATCGTTCTCGCGCTCAACCAGGGTGCGTTGGCGTTCACTTGCCCGTTGCGCTGCTTGTCGAATCGCAGCCAACAGGCTCCTTGTCTCCTCGGAAAACTGCTCGGCACCGATGATCTTCAGTCGACGCGGCCCCGACCGCACGGGCGCACGACGAAGTCCACCTGTTTCCATGTTGTCGATGGCCACCGCGACAACCTCGATGACATCACCCGGCTTGCCGCCTGACGATGAGACATCGAGCACGGTCGAAGCCTCGACCTCGCGTTGACCATCCCCCGCGGTGGTTGTCAGGCGTTGTTGCCAGCCTGTCCCGAGCGATGCATCCATGTGCAACTCAAAGATGCCCACGTCATCGCGAACCACCCCCTTCAGTGGTATCGATGCACTTGCGAGGACAGTCTCGTCCGCTTCCGGCACCGTCACCAATGGTTCGGGGGGCTGGTCGATCCGGACATCCACCGTGATCTCGATCGGGATGACGTTGGATACTTCGTACTCATCGCGCAGCATCCAATCCAGGAGGATGCTCTCGCGCGCGGTCCACCGAACGGTCCACACATCACCCGAGCGGACGAGTTGGAGATCCGCCGGCGATCCCCCAGGCGTGCCATCGATGTGGGAGCAATCGATCGATGACTTCAACCAAGCGGCCCGCGCGTCGTCGGAGTCCTCTGGGAAAAGGGCGGTTGCGGTCGGCCGCACCGTGACTTCGCACACAGACCCAGCAAGAACGGGCTCGAGCAGTCGTCCCTGACGACCCGTGCAATCGCCGAGTGACTGTCGAATGATCGGCAGTGTCGACGCATATGCGGGCGGAGTGACGATGATGGAGGCTTCCGCGATGCTGGGTGCTTCCCGAAGATCAATGCGCTGCAGTGGCGTTTCCACTTCGGCGGTCAGGAACTGGAACTCCACCGCATCGACGCCTGCTTCGATCATCCGTTCGAAGCGACGCTGCCCTTGGTGAACCATTGCAATCCGTTCCCATGGTCCTGTTGCTTCGCCACGCACGCGCCGCAGTCGAACCCACACCAAGTCTCCGTCCACATCACCGCGAACAAGTTCGACCGCGAGCGGCAATGCGATTTCGCGTGGATGATGGGTGGCCGTGACGGCGGATCGCAGTTCGGTTCGCGCAGGCCATTCCATCGCGACCCATGGAGCCGTGAGTCGAATGGCGCCCGTGATGGCGAGTTGTGGAGCAATGAGCGCGGCACTTGTCCACGTGGCCACCAACACTGCCAACAACAGCAGCTCTCGCTTGAGCCGACGAGTGCGAACAAGCGCGTGGACGGCATCGTTCGGCACTTGGCGAGCCGCTGACTGCGCGACGGACACGGCGAATGGGTTGTGTTGCCAGCGTGGATCAACCGAGAACTCGACGCCCGAGGCGATGATGCCGCGTGCTGCCGGGAACTGGCGTTCCAGTTCGAGCGCCAAGTGAACACGCCCCGGCGCTGGCGACAGTGCAGGCCGAACCTTCCGGCGCCAGCGCCAGATGCAGAACACAACGAGTGCAACGAGCACGAGCCAGCGCAAGGCAGATGGAAATCGGAATGCAGCATCGAGCAGGACGCATCCCGAGGCAATGGCCACCACCGCACGGGCCATCGCTGCCACGGAGGCACCCACGCGGATGCTCCTAATGCGCCGAGCCGCCGCATCAAGACTGTGTATCAGTTTGGTGGACTCTGCCATGATGAAGTATCGAAAAGCCTACGCAAGACGCAAGAAACGCCGCCCCACAAGTTCGGTGAAGATCAGCGAAAACACCACCAAGATGGCTGCAGGACTATTCCACAGTGGATCCACGATGGCACGCTCTGACACGGATGACCGCTTGGGCAGCACTTGCTTCAATCGGACAAGGTCGTTCGGTTGGATCACGGCACCGCCGGTTCGTGCTGCAAGATCCGCAAGCAATGCGTGGTCCGCTTGAGGCTGTCCAAGCTCCATGTCACGTCTCACCACATCCACCATCACTTCGCGTGTTCCCGTCCGCGCCGAATCAACGCTCACTCGGCACCGACCTGCAGCCATTGGCGTCCAAGGACCGATCCAACTTCGGCCTTCGCGCACCAACTGAACCACCGTCCGTGAACCACGCCGTGAACCATCCATCTCCTCTATCTGTGCCTCGAGCGGTGCATCACCAACTGCATCCGCCACCTCCGTCTCGCGCGCCTCCAGCCGAATGACGGAGGCCAGACCTGTCTCAGGATTCCTCGGCTCGACCGACAGTTGGAAGGGGTCACTCGATTCAGGCGCACTTCCACGAGAGAGCATGCGGATCAACTGAATCCAGAAGCGCTCTTGGAAGGACTCGCCGACGCCGTGCCGCCATCGCCACGTCTCATCCGTTCCGACATACACGACCTGACCAGCCCCATACCGCATCGAAATCACGAGTGGCCACGTCGCTCCTGATGCCGTACGCGCCAGACCAAGCACCTCCGCCGACGGCTTGAGGGTGCTCAGGTCAATCCGCTGTGCCCACTCAAGATGTCCTCGACTTCCACTCTCGGAGAGTGCAACCGGCCATGGACTCCGCGCCTCCTCGCCAAGACGGAGCACGCCGGCGCGACCGGCCGCTGGTGTGGGTTGCACGTGAATGCGTTCATCATGTCGCTCTGGATTCGACCGCATCGGAAGAAGATCGTCGAGCGGAGTACCGCGCCAGGATTTCGGGGTCGATCGCTCGCCAGCGATCCACAGCAGACCCGCACCACGATCGCCGACGGCGAATCGAATCTCATCTGCCTGTGCATCTGAAATGCTCCCGCTCGGCACATCACCCATCACAAAGAGGTCGAAATCGGCAAACTCCTCGCGTGTCCTGGGCAGCCTTTCCAGTGGCGCGTTGCCCTCTTGCGCGAAGTCCCGGTCCGCCGAGAGCAGCATGACCGAGCTTTCAAGTGATTCCTCACGCACAAGAAGGTTCTTCAGATAGCGATACTCCCAGCGCGGATATCCCTCGATGTACAGCGCGCGCAATGGACGATCCACGAAGTCCACGGTGACCACCGCCTCGTTGTTCGATGAAACGAGATCACTGCCCGTACCACGCACGCGGATTCGCCACGTATTCGGGCCGGCGCTTTCTCCGACCGCTGTAAGGATCGTCTCGCTTCTCCCTCCGGTGAAGTCCGCTTCGGTGAGCTGCACCGTGTCGACAACCTTCCCGTTGGCCTCGTTGATCAGATCGACTTGCACCGAACCTCGAACCGGTCCACCTGTGGACCGGACGACAGCCGTAAAAGGCAATTGATCGCGCACAAAGGCGCTCGCTGGCGCCGATGCATCGGCGACAGCAAGATCGACGACCGCCTCTGCGGAACCAAGCGGGATGGCGAAGAGGGGAATCGCGCGTGCTTGGAGTTGACGAAGGGCGTTTGGTTCGAGTGCGCGGGTCGCTCGTCCATCGCTGATCAAGATGATTCCACTCGCCGGTCTCCCCGCGAGGCGAGTCAGGGCCAACTCGATCGGCACGCCAAGATCCGTGTCCCATCCATCTGCCGGCCCTGGTTCGGTCGGTGTGATCTCTCGGGTGGCTCCATCAAATCCGATCCAGACAACCACGCGCCCCTCGGATACCTGGGTCCATACTTCATCTGAAAGGATCTGGCGAGCCTGTGATTCCCTGGTTTGCAGGTTGCCGTTGTAGGTGGGCGCGTCTTCGATGCTCAAGCTTCGGCTTCGGTCCACGAGAACGACAACCCAGTCGGGCTTGCTCTCCAGAACCGGCAACCGCAGCAGTGGACCGGAGAACAACACGACAAGGAACACGATGGCAAGAACGCGGATCGCGCCCAAGGAGGAGCGAAGACGACGGCTTCCCGCGAGTCCTTGATAGCTCAACGCCGCCACCACAACTGCGACAATGATCACAAGCAGCCACACCCATGGTTCGAGTGGGCGCTGCCACGCGAACTCCAACCCAGCTGCATCGCCCGGGATCACATCCACGCCAAACAACCAGCGCCAGATACTCCCCGTGCTCATCGCCCATCTCCCAGGAGTGCGTGTGTTGTTGCGCCAGCCGAAGCCCTCCGTGCGAGCCACGACTCGCCGAGGAGACATGCCATCGCGGCGAGGAAGAACCAGGGCGCAAGCGAAACACCATCCAGTGCCTTGGCGATCGGCAACTCCTTTTCATCTCCACGATCGACTGGCACGCCAGGCGCAGCCTCCACTGCGCGTTCGACGGTGGGCGGATCTGGGATGATGCAATCCATCCCCTGAAACAACGCGACCGCCTCTCCGTTCGGTGTCGCGCGAATCGAGGTTGAACGCAGGTCCACATTCGCGACAAGCCACGCAATCCTCCGATTGCGTGCGTCGACTGCGCTGTACACACCGGGCACCTGAATGGGCTGTGTTGCCCTGCCCTCCGAGTCGAGTGGGATGGACCGCGCTTCCGGCAATCCACCGCCATCCATGTGCAGGATGGGCTCGAGTGTGATGGCCCCCGGAATATTCGCGATTCCACCCATTCGTTCAACTGTTGCGCGCTCCACACGAGCGATCGACTGTCGCAATACCTCCTGCACAAACGGAACCATGAATGGCTTTGTTGGCAGAGAGGTCCAGCCTGTCACAAGAGCCGTCGACATCAAGAGCACGGAGCCCCGAGAGTTGGTCGGCTGCGCACAGGCCAGCAAGGGCGATCCGTCGCTGAGGGAGAGCACCACGTCGCCCGAGTTGGTTGGCACACGAAGTCCAAGTGATTCATGAACCACCACCGGTTGAATCAATGTGTCGAGTTCGGACCCCATTTGCGCCAAAAGGGGGTGGGGTGTCTTTCCGGCTTCGATCCTTCTTTCCGTGAATTCCTCTTGGCTGTCCGCCTTCTGATTTGGTGTTGCTCGTTCCAACAGCCATCCGAGGGAGAACGCCCTCTGGAAGTCTGCTCCCCAGACAACAGACTTGTTTGTCGGGGCAAACACCCAGACCACCAGTCCATCCTGAACCGCTTGCGACAACACGCCCCACCCTGTTGCGTCCATGCTGTCGGGCCGCAATACCACGACCGCCTGGGTGCCACGCAAACGCGCGGTATCAAGTGCTGCTGGATCCACAACCTCCACGGCTATATCCGTGCCATCGATCGGAACCAACGCGCGCAGCAGCCATGATGCGGGAGTGTCCTCGTTGTCGCTCGGCTGATCGGGCAGCGCACGATCCAAGAGGATCACTCGAATCGATTCCTCTGCCGAGACAACCCCATACACCGCATTGTCTGCTGGCTGTGCATCGCTTTCGAGAATCCTTGCCTCCACGACGAAATCCACGCGCTGTTCTTTCGCCAACGCAGTCATGGTGCCGTCCACCTGCGCAAGGACCTGGCCCGAGTCCCACACCACACGAAGCGTGTTCTTCAAGCCGCCATCTGATCTCACTTCGATCGTCGATGTGGACTTCGGCAGCGCGGTTCCTTCGCGCTGCAGCCTGACACGAAGCGGGCGTTGTTCGCGACTTGATTGTGGGCCCGATGATCGCGTCTCCACGGCGACAACCTGCACATTCAACTGCTGATCCGGATGTGGCTCCAAGAGAACCGTGGTCGTTCGCCTGGTGGATTGTGGTGCATCGCTTGGTCGGCTCGGTTCGCTCGTGCCACCCTGGGATCCTCCGAAGGATCCTGCTCGGAAGTCACTGAGCACAATCACATCCCGACCACCCTCTGCTGCACTCGCCGCGGCGGCCACGACATCAGAACCCTCATACGACGCTGTTGCGAGCTGCACCTCTGATCGCACTGCATCCAAGTCGCTTGATGGTGGCCAAACCACTGCACGCGATCCAACGCCCCGAAGAATTCCAATGCGATCACCCGGTTGGAGTTGGTCGATCAATCCGACCGCTCGCTTCTTGGCATCCTCCCAGCCAGTCGATCCTCCACGGACAACCTGTTGGGCAACTCCGTCATCAAGCACGATCGCTCTCTCGCGAGTGCTCGACTGGGTGAAGGAGGGGTCCTCGGATGACTTTGGGAGAAGTGGACCGGCGATGGCAAGCCCGGTGGCAAGCACCAACAAGCAGCGAATCACCAAGAGCAACCACTGATCGAAACGGCGCGTCCGCGCAGTCCGCTCGAGCGCTCGTCTGAGCAGTGCCATCGCTGCCCACTCCACCGGCTTGTTCTTTCTGCGCAAGAAGAAGTGAATCAGGATCGGCAGTGTCATGCCCGCGATGGCGGCTGCGACCAGGCCGATGGACGCGAAGGTCATCCCCGAATCCTCCGCCGCAGGATGGTTTCACGGCGTGCCAACAACGAAGAGAGAATGGGTCCAACGGACTCGTGCGAATCGAACACCCCGACATCGAAGCGGAAGTTGCGGGCCATTCGCTCAATGTCGGCGAGGTGCTTCTCCAGTTCGGCGAGATAGGCGGCCCGAATCTTGCGTGTCTCGACTTCCAATTGGGGTTCGCCCTCCAACCCGACAAACGCTGCGTCCACATCGATGTTGAAGAGTCGTTCCGCGCGATCAAGAACCGTGACAAGGATCACATCGTGGCCTCGATGACCGATCCGCGACAGGGCAGACTGAACCACTGCGGGCGGTGCAAGAAAGTCGGAAATGATGATGAAGAGTGTGTGGTGTGGATTTTGACTGACCGCTTGATCGGCCACGCGCTCCCACGCCACCGCTGCATCCACGGGGTCTGCTGTGAGGCACCGGACGACAGATCGCCAGTGATCGTTGCTGCTCGACCGCCGGACGCCACTTCGGATTCCATCCGCGAAGATTCCAAGCCCCACCTGATCCCTCTGCCGAAGCGCGAGGAATGAAATCGCGGCAGCTATGGCTGTGGCGTGGTCATACTTCGTCCAGACATTCCTGCTCCGCTGGGCCTTGGTTCCACCCCAACCAGACTTGGTGTGAAGGGTCCCGAACTGCATGGACGCCGAACCGTCGACGAGGATCACAACATTGAGGTTTGTCTCTTGCTGGAACTGTTTCACCTGCAACTTGTCGCTGCGGGCGAACACCTTCCAGTCCACGTGTCGAATGCTGTCCCCGGAGACATAGGGACGGTGCGACGCGAAGTCCGTAGCCGATCCCTTGCGTGGGGATACATGCATGCCGTTCATCAGGCCTTCGGCGATGCGCTTTGCCCTCAGTTCAAATGGTGCAAGCTGGGCCAGCGTCTCGGGTGCGAGATACTGCTCGGCTCTCAGTTGCGTTGGAGGTGTTTCCGCCATTCATCACGCTGCACTATCCAGCGGAATGGTCTTCACCAGGTCTTCCACCACTCGGTCTGCATCGATTCCATCTGCTTGCGCGTTGAAGTTCAACATGATGCGGTGGCGCATCACGGGAAGGACGACTGCGTGGAGATGGTGTGGCATCACATGTTTTTCGCCACTCAGGAGTGCTTGTGCTTTGGCTGCCAGAATCAGGTACTGCCCCGCACGGGGACCTGCGCCCCACGAGACATAGTCGCGGATGAACTTCGACGAGGATCCATCGAGTCGGGTGGAACGCACGAGCCGAAGCGCATAGCGGATCATGTGATCCGCGACGGGAATCTTACGAACGATTTGCTGGATTCGAAGGCACTCAGCAGCACCAATCACTTCCTGCGGTTCGAGCGATGCACCGCCCGTTGTTCGCTTGATGATCTCGACTTCCTGTTGTTCGGATGGATATCCAATCCGAACCAAGAACATGAATCGGTCGAGTTGTGCTTCGGGCAGGGGATATGTTCCCTCCTGCTCGATGGGATTCTGGGTGGCGAGCACGAAGAAGGGTCGCGGCAACTCGTGTGTCTGTCCGCCGACCGTGACCTGTCCCTCCTGCATCGCTTCCAGCAGGGCAGCCTGCGTCTTTGGCGGCGTTCGGTTGATCTCGTCGGCGAGCACAACATTCGAAAAGATCGGCCCTTTCACGAAATGAAGGGCTCGCGTGCCCGACATTCGATCCTCTTGGATCACCTCGCTTCCCGTGACATCGCTCGGCATCAAGTCTGGCGTGAATTGGATTCGCGTGAAATCGAGCGAGAGCGTCTTGGCAATCGTTGAGATGATGAGTGTCTTGGCGAGACCAGGAACCCCCTCGATCAGCGTGTGTCCACCACAGAAGACGGACAGAAGGATCTGGTCGAGGATCGCGTCTTGTCCGACGATGACTCGGTGCACCTGTTCACGGATTTCGCTAGAAAGTGCGTGAACGGCCGCCGCGGCCTCCAGGGGATCGCTGCTGTGGAGTCGGTCGGAGGTGGTGGATTGCATGGCGGGATTCGCGATCGAAGTATAGGGTTGGTCCATGCCTGAATTGCCCGAGGTGGAGTGCATTCGACGCGGATTGGAGGACATCCTTGTCGGAAGGGAGATGCGGGTCGACCACATCAGCCGTTCGGACATCGTTGGTTCCATCGCGCACCCTCGAGGACAGCGAAGGGGGCGAGCGTCTCCTGTGCCGGCAGATCGTCTGCTCGATGGCTGTGTCGTCGACCGCGTCCTTCGTAAAGGCAAACAGTTGGCGATTGGTGCGCGAGATGGACGCCTGTTGATCGTTCGCCTTGGCATGAGTGGACAGGTCTTGTCGGGCGACGCTCTCTCGTCGAAGAAGGATCATGTGCATGTTCGCTGGTCCCTCAGCGACGGAACATCCCTCGCCTTTCGGGATGCTCGGCGTTTCGGGTCTGTCATTCCTTGCCGTGATCAACACCAGCTCGATGCTCATTGGCAGCGACTTGGACCAGACGCCCTCTCTGTCGATTCGGATGATCTCCATGGTTGCTTGCGGTTGAAGCGTGTGCCGGTGAAAACCTGTCTCCTCGATCAAAGCATCTTGGCTGGCGTTGGAAACATCTATGCGGATGAGGCGCTCTTTCGAGCAGGGCTCCATCCACAGGTGATCGGGTCTCGATTGACACGAGCACAGATCGATCGACTTGCTCTTTCGCTTCGGGCGGTGCTGCTCTCGGCGATCGAACACGGCGGCTCAACCCTGCGGGACTTCTGCTCTCCGAAAGGCGTCGTCGGCTCGTATCGAGTCGCCCACCTGGTGTATGGACGGAAGGGTTTGTCCTGCTGTGTGTGTGGCACAACCCTTCGTGGGCAAAGGCTTGGCGGAAGGGCATCCGTGTGGTGTCCGACTTGCCAGAGCAGGCGAATAAAGTCCCCACAGGATGAATAGAAAGAATCATCATCATCACAGTGGTTGTGTTGACTGATTGTGGAGAAACACGATCCAAACACCACAAACCACCATCCGAAAGGCACTTACCGCAACGGCGCAGGTCCAACAACATGTCGATTCGCATTCGCAAAGCGATAACCGTCGTCGAAGTGCAGTGGAGGACACCCCGAAACCCCTGCCGCCAGACCGAAGCCAGCGAACGGGGGCGAAGCAGGAGGACAGGTTTTCCACCAAGTGCCCACGCACAACCGAACGGTCAGCGACTTGTGGGACGAACGAAGACACCCTCGATCCGATGGACCGCGTTGGCGAGTTCGGGGTCTGAATCCTTGCGCTTTCCAATGTTGCGGACAGCGTGCAGCACAGTCGTGTGATCACGACCACCGAAGTAGCCACCAATCTCTTCGAGGCTGTAGCGCGTGTGCTTGCGCGCAAGCCACATGCACATCTGCCTGGGAACAGAGATGGACTTGTGCCGCCGTTTCGAAAGGAGGTCAGAGAGACGGACGTCGTAGTACCGAGTCACGGCCTCGGCGATGGTTTGGATGGACGGCTGGGCCGACGATGAAACACCGAAGCTGTCGTCGGCGAGGGCTTCCTTGGTCAAATCAAGGTCGATCGTTCGGTCGTTCGCGAGAGCGAAACAACGCACCTTCGTGAGACAGCCTTCAAGCTCTCGGATGTTGGTATCGATGCGGGCGGCAATGTAAGAACAGATCTCTTCGGGAACCTGGACCCCGACGAGCGCGGCCTTCGACTTCAGGATCGCAACGCGAGTCTCATAACAGGGTCTATCCATCCGAGCGACAAGCCCGCAGTTGAAACGGCTGACGAGGCGCTCCTCAAGATCTGGAATGTCGTTGGGTGACGCATCCGAGGAGAGCACGATCTGCTTGCCCGCTTGGTACAGCGAGTTGAATGTGTGGAAGAACTCTTCCTGGCTCTGTTCGCGTTTCGAGAGAAAATGAATGTCGTCCACCACCAACATGTCCAGGTTGCGGAAGCGGTGGCGGAAGTCCTGCATGCGACCAGCCTTCACACAGGCCATGAACATCTCGGAAAATGACTGGCACGACACGTACCCAATCCGTGACTGTGGTCGTTGCCGCAGGATGACCTGGCAAATGGACTGCAGCACATGCGTTTTCCCAAGACCAACACCACCATGGACAAAGAGTGGGTTGTAGGCGCGTCCAGGATTGGATCCAACGGCGATCGCAGCTGCGTGCACAAGGCGGTTTCCCGGCCCCACGACGAAGGACTCAAATGTGTAGTCCGGCGAGAGCGTGAGTTGTTCATCAAGATCACTCGGGGCGTTGCCCACGCCGGGCTGCGAGGATGATCGTGCCGGAGCCTCATCCGCATCGCCGACGAATTTCACGGCGACCAACTTGCCCGTTGCGGCTTGGGCCGCCTCGGTGAATGCGGCGAGACACGATCGCTGGAGATACTGGCGGTGGACACGCTCTGGCACTCGCAGTGAAACACAACCACCCGCCACGGAAGCGATGGAGATCTCGTGGAACCAGTGTCTGCAGATATCAGGGTGATGTCGTCGGAGATAGTCGTCGATCAACGACTTGATGTCAGGGAGTGCTGGGGAGGCCTTCGACATGAGGAGGTCCCACCGAAGCGGGACGTTCCAACATAAGACACGATTGGCAGATGGTCAACCAGCGTCTGAGGTTTCAGTGCTCTCTGCATCACCGACAACGGAGTCAAACTGCAGCGACTGTTGTTCGAGTCTCTTGCGATTCGTCTTGAAGTCCATCAGGAGATGCACAGAGTCTTCGGCGCGATCACCGACAACGGCAGCAAGTCGTTCGCGTGCAAACGACAGCAGTGTGCGCCGCGAAGCATGCACAACCACCACATGTTCAGCCTTCCATGCTGCAAGGAGAGGACGAAGGTCCTCGACGTGGAGATGTTTACCAATCTTCGCGCGATCGCGGTGCTCGCGGTCGTAGAAGGTGCATTCACAAATGACGATCCGAGCGTTCGTGAAGTCATCATGGAAGAGAAAGGGCGCGGGCTCTGTGTCGCCGGAGTAGGCAACCAGCGGCACCTCAACGGTCTGCGTGATCTCCTCGCCTCGCATGCGACGGTCCCGCAGATCATCCTGAGAGATGCCAACAAGATCGGCACGCAACTTCTTGCGTCTTTCCACCAGCGCATACCCAAGGCTTGGGATGGTGTGGCTCGAAGCATGAGCCCTCAGGTAGATGCCCGGCTTGACTTCAACCTCATCACCCGGATGCATCCCGACGACATTGTGGGGTGTCTCCTGGCGTTCGAGCGCGATCCAAGATCGCATCATCTCGCGGATGGGATCCGCCATCTCAAAAGGGCAATAACAGGTGCCCGTCGCCATTTTTTGGAAGAAACGCTGGCTGAAGTAGTAGGGCAGCCCAGCAATATGGTCCATGTGCGTGTGTGAAAGCGCAACGATCGGGGCGCTCAGGATGGGGCGTGGGCACAACCCAATATCAAACGCGATGTCGTACTCCGGGATGGAAATGGCGGTTTGTTCTCCAGCGATGGAGATTCCCTGCACCCGAATCGGCGGGAAGTAGAGGAATCCAATCTGTCCGTCGCGGGGAGCTTGTCGCGGAGTCATTGGGGGGTTCTGGCGAAAATCCGTTCACCGGGCTCGCTGTGGCGATACTACAAGCGTGGCGACCACGAAACACCCACACGCGACTTGCCTTCATCCACGGGGGAACGCATCTTGTGGCATGGAGGCGGAAGGAAGTTTTTCACCAGTGATCGGTCGGAGCATGACAGGAAATGAGAGCATTGTGAGTGGGGTTGACAACACATGATGATGATGCAGCCATCCGTGCCGAAGCTGCTCGCGATCGATGATTCGGAGTTGATCCACCGTCTGCTGCGACTTCGTTTGCAGAATGAGCGGATCGAGATGCACTCTGCGACAGGCTCCCCCGAAGGTCTTCGGATGGCAAAGGAGTTGAAGCCAGATGTCATTCTGCTCGACGTGGATATGCCGCACATGGACGGTTTCGAGGTCATCAGCCGGCTGAAGGCCGATCCAGAGACCCAGGACATCGCGGTCATTTTCGTCAGCGCCGCGAACGACCCAGGCAATCGCGTTCGTGGTCTTGACCTTGGTGCGGTTGATTTCATCTCAAAGCCATTCGACATCGTTGAACTGAAGGCGCGCCTGAGGTCTGCGCTCCGTGTGCAACACCTGATTGCGATTCTGGCCCAGAAGGCACAGATCGATGGATTGAGTGGACTGTGGAACAGGACGTATTTCGATCAGCGACTCACCGCAGAGTTGTCGGAAGCACTCCGCTATGGTCGACCACTCACCTTGGTGCTTGCCGACATCGACCACTTCAAGGAGACAAACGACCGGTATGGTCATCTCTTCGGTGATGTGGTGATCGAGCGATTCGCGAACATCTTGAGCAGTGGTCGAGTCACCGACATCGCGTGCCGATATGGCGGCGAGGAGTTCGCGATCATTCTTCCGAACACAACAATTGCCGAGGCACTCGACGTCACGGATCGTTACCGCAACCAACTGGAATCCGCGACCTGGCCCGAGCAGCCATCAGCGACCATCACGGCAAGTTTTGGCATAAGCGACCTTTCCTCGTGTGATCAACCACCGATGGTCAAGTCGTTGTGCGCATCGGCGGATCAAGCGCTGTATTCCGCGAAACAAGCCGGCCGGAACTGCGTCAGGGCCGCGGCAAGAACTCCCGTCGCAAGGTGAGTCGCATCGGTACCTTGGCGCCGTGATGGCGGCAGCGGAAGACGATGCAATCTGCATTCGGCACTGGGACTATTCAGAGACAAGCCAGACGGTGGGATTGCTCACGCTGAGGCACGGAGTCGTGCGAGCCATCGCGAAGGGTGCCAGGCGGGAACGCAGCGGGTTCTTTGGGGGAGTCGACCTGTTGACGGCTGGTCGCGGCACTCTCCTCATCAAGCCCGATCAAACGCTTGCCACACTGACAGGATGGCAACTTCAGGATCACTTCCCCAGGATTCGTGCAAGCCTGAGCGCAAATCGAATCGCGTTCTATGCAGCAGACCTGGTGAGTCAATTGACCACACCCAATGATCCACACGCCGCGATGTATCGAGGCCTCCTGAATCTCCTTCGGCAGATTGGCGGTCGTCAATCCGAGCAGGTCACACAATCGTTGCTGCTCGAGTTTCAGTGGCTCATGCTGCACGAGGCAGGGGTGCAACCCGCACTCGGCGACATGGATGGTGAGAGCGACGTGGCATTGTTCGCACCACATGATGGTGGCAAGATCACCAAGCGGGCGACGGGAGTGGTGTGGAAGGTTCGACCGGCAACCATTCGATTGCTGCAGGCCCTGCAGCGCGAGGGTGGCCTTCCGGATGGGACGACGGAACCAGAGAGCCTTCACCGTGCGAATCGTCTGCTGGCTGCGTACATCCGCGAGATCATCGGAGAGCAGCCACCCACCATGCTGTCACTGTTTGGGGAACTGACCTGAGGACTAGACTTCTTCGGTGGCGACTCGCTTCCAAGAAACAGTGCTTTCCAACGGACTTCGGATCGCTGCCGAAGTCACACCTTCTGCAGCAAGCGCGGCTGTGGGAATGTTCGTCCGTACGGGAACTCGTGATGAACCCCGGGAACTCATGGGGGTCAGCCACTTTCTCGAACACATGATGTTCAAGGGATCGAAGACTCGTCGTGCCGACGAAGTGAATGAGGCGTTCGATCGCATCGGCGCCCGGAACAACGCCTTCACTTCACACGAACTGACGGCGTACCACGCGCACACGGTTCCAGAACACACACTCCACGCACTCGGGTTGGTGGCAGACTTGCTTCGCCCAGCCCTTCGGCAAGAGGACTTCGATCAAGAGCGTGGGGTGATCCTCGAGGAGATCGCCATGTACGAGGACAATCCATTCTGGACTGTCTATGAGCGCGTTCAAGAGGCCTACTTTGGCGAGCATCCGCTCGGGTTTCGTGTGCTCGGTACGCCTGAGTCGATTCAGTCCTTGCGCTGCGCATCCATGCAGGGTTACTTCCAAGAGCGTTACGCGCCTTCGAACACGGTGGTTGCCGCTGCCGGGAACATCGACTTTGAAGCGTTGGTTCGGAAGGCGGAAGAGGAGACCGCGCAGTGGAATTCACCAGGCGTCCCGCGGAGCTACCCGCCCCATATCACTCACGAGGCGAAGTTCACCGTGGAGGACAAGCGGGCAACACGCGCGTACATGATGTTCGCATGGCCAGGGCCTGATCAGTCAGATCAGCGAAGGTACGCCGCATCCATGTGCGCCTACATCCTCGGCGGACAGGATGGGTCTCGGCTGTATTGGTCTCTGATGGAACCCGGCATCGCCGCTCACGCGACAACGGAACATCAGGGGCATGACCGCTGTGGGCAGGTGATCGGTGCGGTGGTGTGTTCGAGTGAGGACAGGGAGCGGGCAAGCGACATCTTCATGAAGGAGTGCGCAGCACTTCAGGATTCGCTCTCGGACGCGGACCTCACGCGCGCACGAAGCATGGTGGCAACCGCTGTCGCGTTGGCGGGGGAGAGTCCATCGGGCCGCATGCGTCGCCTGGGCATGAAACTCTCCGCGACGGGTGAGTACAGATCGCTCGAGGATGAACTGCGGAGCATTCAGGCACTCACGCTTCGTGACCTACGCGAGTGCCTCAGTGCATTTCCCATGAAACCAGTAGTCAGCGGGTGCGTCCTGCCGCCGAAGTGAGTTGGTGGCCTACAGAAGTCGGAGTCCACTCTCCCAAATCATCTCACCCGAAGGGGATGTGGATTCGCGCGTCCACGAAATGACGACCGTTCGGATTGCCACGACGCCTTCCCGCGAGAATGTGGCACGCCCCGTCAGTCCCTCCATCAGGAACGAGTGCGTGCGAATACGAAGCCCAGTCTCACTGCAGTCGAGTCCCTCATAGGACTGCAGCTCGAAAGGGCGATGGTGCCAGTGAATGTCGACGGGACAGGTCAGTTGCGTGCGGCCCCCTCCGCGCCGTTCTTCCGCAAGAGCCAGTTCCGTCGCACGCCGAATTGCTGATCGAATGGATTGACTGAATTCCACGGTCCCTTTCCTTCCGCGGGCTGAATACCCACACACACATCATTGGATTGAGCGCGAGCAGAGGCAAGTCCAAAGGACCAAAAGACGCCCCCTTTTGTCCACCCAAACATCGCCCTGCGCAACCCTATCTCCCACCCGCGAGCGCTGCAGCCTGTTCATCCGCGTGATAGGAACTGCGCACCAGGGGGCCACTCTCACACACCCGAAAGCCCCGCACAAGCGCTTCCTTCTTGAAGTGTGCGAACACATCCGGGTGAACCCACCGGTCGATCGGCAGATGATTGCGGGTTGGTTGCAGGTACTGACCAATCGTGAGGATGTCCGCGTTGGATTCCTTGCGAACATCATCCATCAGTTCGAGCACCTCATCATCACGCTCTCCAATCCCAGCCATGATCCCCGTCTTGGTGATCAACCCACTGGCCTTGAACGCCGAAAGGACCGCAAGGCTGCGCTCATACTTCGCTTGTGGGCGAACGGCGGGGTGCATGCGCCGAACCGTTTCCATGTTGTGGCTGATGATTTCAGGCTTGGCATCACACACCACCCGCACAGCATCGAGATCCCCGCCGAAGTCACCCACCAGGACCTCCACACTCATGCGCGGACACGCGTCGTGAACGCGTTCGATGGTTTCCGCCCAGATGGCTGCGCCTCCATCAGGCAGCTCGTCGCGGTTGACGCTCGTGATCACGACATGGCGGAGGTCCATGAGGCGCAGACTCTCCGCGACGCGGCGCGGCTCATCATGATCGACGGAAGCCGGCCTCCCAGTCTTGACATTGCAGAAACCACACGATCGCGTACAGGTGTCGCCGAGAATCATGATGGTGGCGGAACCCCGACTCCAACATTCGCCCATATTGGGGCAACTTGCCTCTTGGCAGACGGTGTGCAGCCTGTTTTCATCGATGATCTTCCGAAGGCGCGTGTACCCATCTCCGCCGGGCATCCGAGCCCGCAGCCAATCTGGCTTGCGCCGAAGATCGAGTTGATGCGTCGTTCCCCCATCCGACTGCCCAAGAATGCGGTCCGTCAAACTGAACACGGACGCACCTGTGGTTCGCTGGGTATCGCCTCCGAGCGGTCGTGGATGCCGCGCAAGGGTTCGAGCCATGGCATCTTGCGGGATGTGCGGAACAGAGCTCATCAGCACCCCAAGTCTATTCCCACCCCGCTCAAGACCAAGACCACCTCTTTACCTTCCGAATGCGGTCGGAGGAGCTGGGGGTGTTCCAGTTGTGACGGGTGGCGGAGCCACAAACAACCGGTCGGGCTGCAAGACAAGGGTCTGTGTCTCACCACCACCGCTTCGCGTGATGATGACATTGCCTGCCTCTTGATCGAAGTCGCCAAGCGTGAACGGCACACCATTCAAGCCCCCAGTCTTGATCCCCTCACTCGAGTTCCACGTCCACCGACCATCCTCGGGCGTTCCACCCTTCCAGATGCGCATTCGACCATCTGCGAGGAACAAGATGGAGTCCGCAGTGACAAAGCCTTTGGATGATCGTTCCGCATCGACAGTCCACTTTCCAAAGAGTGGGGACGCGGCCTGTGCAACAGGCAGTGCCTTCCGTACACCACCCCTGACAACGCTGGTCGTGGAGCCCCGTCGTTGCGGCATGGATGTGCGCCGCTTCGGATCAGTCGAATCCGCCTCCTCTTCCGTTTCTTCGGCACCAGTCATGCGCTCTGGCCTGGCTTCCTGCGGCTTCGCAGGAGGAGCTTCCTGCGTGTCTTGTGTGGGAGGCGTCATGGCGGTACTTGCTTGGGACCCCATCGTGCGCGTACTCGATGCGGTGGACTTCATCGCATCATCGTGGCTGTAGAGCGGCGCAATCACATCATCTTCATGGGCGGTCTGCGTCGTCCCGATCGGCAAGGGCTCCTGGACCGATGCGTTCGAAGTTGCGGCTTGTTGTGAGTCACAGCCCATGCAGATGATCGCCGCACACACGGCAGCCCCCACAAGGATGCGGTGCCTGGACCTGTTCATTGTGGGTTCAGCGTAGCGCGGGAAGTGGTGGGATCGTTGGGAAGCATGGGAGGAAGCGGTATGCCGAGGCGCTCAGAGAGCGCGCGCAGCAAGAGATACTCACGGTCGGTGGTATCCAAATCGTGCGAGACGCACACCAGCGCGGCATCGATGAACTGCCCCGCAGCCATGGGGCGGAGCATGCTGATGACATCAAGGTCTTGGGCAACGACATCGAGTGTGCGCCGTTCCTTCGCAGGCAGTTCCTCATGCGGAAAGTCAAGTGTGTCGAGACCAGCATGAAACGCAGCGGTCGCGGCGCGTTCATCCGGATGGCCCTGGAGGGCGAGCACACCAAGCAGCCGCGCCGCGGGGACGGCAAGCGCGCGGAGACTTGCGTCGTTCTTTCGGGCCACCTCACCCGTCCTCAGGCTCATGGGAAGTTCAACACGCATTCGCAGGACCTGCAACACAACCCACTCAAACAGCGTCGTCGTGCCATCCACGCGGACGACATCCGCGAGGAGTGAGCGGAACGAGCCGTACTCCGCGCGATCGAGCCGAACAAGCGTTGCACACGCCACATCCACGACCATCATGCGGTGTTGGGTTCCGTACGAATGAAGAATGGGCATGAGCCGCCGAACCGTTGCAAGGACATCAGGCAGTCGTGAACGGATCAGGGCAAGTTGTCGCTCCGAGAGGTCGACATCCGAGTGCATGCACACAGCAAGAACGATCGCGCGCGCACCCATTCGATCGTGGACTGCATTCTCGATTGCGGGGGACGTCTCATCAATGGCAGAGTGCACAACCCGAAGTCCTTCGGCCGGCACACAACCGATCGCAGCAATGCTGGCAGCCAAACTGCCGGGGATGGGCCGCATCGGCCGGCTTGCCACGCGACTCGGTTGGGCATCCGGCGTGGGAGTGGCTGCAGGTGCAGGCGGGAGAACACCGCCGGCGATCGCCTCGATTCGTGCAATGCGGACATCGATTGGTGGGTGCGATGCGAAGAATGCCTGGAAGCCAGAAGCGAAGAACATGTGATTGAACTGACTCGCGTGCGGGGAGGAGACGGCGCTTCCGTATTGCTGGGCGATCTTGCGAAGCGCGCCAGCGATGCCGGCGGGATTCCGCGTGTACTGCACGGCGCTGGCGTCAGCGAGGAACTCGCGCTGCCGACTGATCGCGGCCTGCATCAGCCGCGCAAAGAAGGTCCCGATCCCACCGATGACGATCAGTGCAATGGCAATCACGACGATGCCGGCGGTGTCCTTCTTTCGGCGTGAGCCCGCGGCCGCGCGAAGCATTATCTGACCGATCAGCCCAACCGCCATCACGCCGAAGATGGCGGCCACGGCACGGATGTTGATCCGCATGTCGCCGTGAAAAATGTGGCTGAACTCATGCGCCATCACACCCTGAAGCTCATCGCGCGTTAGGGATTCGATCGCTCCACGCGAGACGCCAAGGGCGGCGTTCTGCGGTGTGCCACCAGCAGCAAAGGCATTGATGGAAGAGTCTTCCATCACAAACACGGGCGGCACAGGCATGCCGCTGGCGATGGCCATTTCCTCCACGACATTCAACACCTTGCGCTCCGCGGGATCTTGCGAACCCGGATCGATTCGCGTGCAGCCCAGTGATTCCGCGACCGATTGTCCACTGCCGCTGAGCGTGAGCAGTTTGTAGAGGAACGGGATGCCGACCATGCATCCACCGATGAGGATGCCGAGAGGCCATGCTGGAGGATGAACACCGACGGTCACCATCGTGACAGCACCAATCACCCCAGACATTCCAAAGAGGAAGAGAGCGACGAGCCAGACTGTGCGTGACTGTGCACGGTCCTGATGTTCAAAGAACGATGCCATCGGAGTGGAGTGCGGGGCTGCCGATCGGACTAGGAAAGGCGCACCTCAGGAAGGGCGCGATCACCCTCTCCCGCTTCAAAGAGTCCCATGGACGCAAATCCAAAGAGACGAGCGAGCACGTTGGAAGGAAAGACGGACAGCGATGTGTTGTAGGACATCACGGAATCGTTGTAGGCCTGTCGTGAGAATGCGATGCGGTTTTCCGTCGAAGCCAACTCCTCCTGCAGTGCGAGGACATTGGTGGATGTCTTGAGATCTGGATAGTTCTCCACGGAAACCCGAAGTCCCGCCAAGAGTCGGTCGAGCGACTGGCTTGCGTTTGCCACGGTGCGAAGCGCAGCGAAGTCACCCGGCGTCATCTTCAGCGCTCCGAGACCGGCGAGCGCAGTTTGACGAGCGCGCGTCACCGCCTCGAGCGTTTGCCGTTCATGTGCCATGGCACCCTTCACGGTCTCGACCAGATTGGGACTCAGGTCGCAGCGGCGCTTGAGCTGCACATCAATCTGGCTGAATGCCGCCTGCGCGCGAACGCGTCCGCGGACGAAGCCGTTGTAGGTCATCCACACCCACACCAGAGGAATGGCAACGGCACAGGCGATGGCTCCAAGCACGATCCCCATACGGCCAAAGAATAGACAGGCAGACCACACTACCCTTGCGCCCAAGTGACACCGAGGCCATCAGACATCCCTGCGCACCTGCGTGGCACACTCGATCGGCTTGGCTTCGGATCGCCCACGGCGGTGCAGGCCGCGGTGCACACGCCGTTCATGGAACGCCGCGATATCCTCGCTCTCGCGCCGACAGGAAGTGGGAAGACACTCGCCTTTGGGGTGCCGCTTCTGTCCCAACTCCTCCTGCAGCCTCCCGAGCGACACAAGGCTGGGCGGGGCGTCCGGTTCGTGAACCCACACGAGAGACTCCGAGCAATCGTTCTTTCACCCACGCGTGAACTGGCGCAGCAGGTTGCGGGCGATCTCACGGAAGCCGCCAAGGGAAGCGTGCTGCGGATCGGCGCCGTGTTCGGCAAGAGTGCGCTTGCGCCGCAGCGAGAGATGGTTTCGGGCGGCTTGGACATTCTTGTGGGAACGCCGGGGCGGCTCCTGGAACTGCTCGATCTCGGAGCACTGACGCTCGCGCGCGTTTCGTGTGTGGTCGTGGACGAGGCGGACCGAATGATGGACATGGGTTTCATGCCGCAGGTTGAGCGTGTGATGGGTTGGGTACCGACCGATCGTCAGGTGGTGTGCTTGAGCGCAACGCTGCCCGCGGCGACCGAATCGCGTGTCCTGCAGTTGCTGCGGGATCCAAAGCGAGTAGATGTCGGCCTCCGAAACGCCCCCGCGCACCGACGACATGTGCGCTGCGATGTGGCGGATGACGACAAGTCGGCGCTCCTCGTTGCACTGATCCGTGAACACCACATGAAGGGCTTGGTGGTCTATGTGCGAACGAGACGCCGTGCGGGCTGGGTCACACAGGCGCTGCGACGGCACAAGATTTCTGTCGATGTCCTGCATGGCGATCGTTCTCAGCGGGCACGAAACGAGGCACTTGCCGCATTCGCCGCGGGAAGGGTGGATTGCCTCGTGGCGACGGATGTGGCTGCTCGCGGCCTGCATGTGCCGCGCATCAAGTCGGTGGTGAACTACGACGTTCCACTGATGCCCGAGGACTTCGTGCACCGGGTGGGCCGAGCAGGACACGGCGGCGGAGAGGCGGAGAGCTTCACATTCGTGGACCGTGATGAGTTCGGTGCCTGGCGAGCGATTGAGGCGCTGTCGGGCGTGGTGACGGCGGCGTTCACACTCCCTGATTTCACGCCGTATCAGCGCGAGAGGAGTGTCCGCACGCAACCGCGACGGCAGGGGGCGAAAGCGGACTTTGGCGGAGGTGCGCCGCGACTTCGCGGTGGTGTTGGGCAGAAGCCGCTGCACTGGGAGCGATCGGATGACGGTCGACGCAAGGGAAGTTCGGGGAAGTCCCTCGGAAAGAAGAAGCGTCAGCGATCGGCGCCGATCACGCTGGGGCAGAAGCAAGGTTCCGGCGTTCGCCGCACGGTGAAGTGACCGACTGGCGACGCAGTCAGTCAGCGCGGAGCAGGGGGATGACGAAGTACACGAACAGGTAAATGGCGAGCGCGAGCAAGCCAAGAACGGCATTCGCCTTGACCGTGAGGCGGATCACGCGACCCCAGTATCCATCCATGCTCTGATCTTGCACCGCTCGGTGCACAACCGCGACACCAAAAACGAGCGGCACCATCAGCAACCACCATGCGTTCCCGAGGGCGGTGATGGGTTGCAGGAACGGCAGCCAAGCGACCAGATCGCTCATGCGGTCCACCCCTTGGGATTGGCCGGTTGCCTCCGAAGCGCATCAAGGATCACGACAACATTCATCAGTCCAGCCGTGAAACAGAACAGTGTGCCGACCTCATTCGACATCGTCACCGTCTTGAACGAAGTGACCTGCGGGGGTGGAAGGCGAGGGTTCGATGGCGGTGACGGGATGAGCCGACCCACCCTGCCCGTCTTCAAGAGAGCGCTGTTCGCCCAGTCGGCAGCAAAGGCAACGGGGCCCGCGCCCGCCTGCGCGTAGAACCAGAGCGCATCTTCGCGGCGGTCGACGCAGTCCACGCCACCCACGAGAACTCCAGCCAAAAAAATCCCAAGAATGCCGCCCATTGCTCGAAAACCGCGTTGGCGATGTCCAAGCAGCACCTGCCCAAGTCCCGGAAGAATCCACCCCATCAAGGCAGGGAACCAGTTGAGCGGACCATCGACCGAGTCAGACTGTTGGCTCATGATGTGGAACGCTCACAGGAAAGGCTACAGTACGCGTTCACCCAGTGGAGACCGCAGCGATGGCGACCTCAGATGCGAACAAGCCCACATCGGAACCGGAAAAGTCTGTGATTGATCGGCGCATTGGAATCGATCGCCGCGATTTGCAGCCTGCATCAGCGACCAATCTGGAACGCCGCCGCGGTCCCGGTCGGCGATTGACGGACTTCGTGAAGTCCGCCGAAGAGGGCGAGATGAGCCGTGAGCAGTACACCTTCCTGATGGCGATTGACGCCTTCAAACGGGTCAACCACAAGACATTCCCAGCCTGGACCGATGTCTTGGAGGTTGTTCGCAAGTTGGGCTACCGCAAGACGATGCCGTCAGAACTCAACTTGGGCGATACGGTTCAGGATTGGACCGAAAAGCCGAATGCGACAAGCAATGTGACCAAACTTGCGCACGAGGCGGATTGATCGCGCCTCGCGCGCCGCGGCGCGTTCGCTGCGTGCCACCGATCCTCTCCTGCACACCCCGCAGCAACTCGCGGCGCGTCCAACAGGGGGAAAGGATCAGGTCTTCTTCTTGAAAAAATCTGCGTTGATCTGGATGTACTTCGACCACTCGGCGGGCAAGTCATCTTTTGGGAAGATGGCTTGAACGGGACACTCATCGACGCAGAGTCCGCAGTCGATGCATGTGTCTGGGTCGATGTAGAGCTGTGTGCACTCAGAAAACTTCTCACCCTTCTTCGTTGGGTGGATGCAGTCAACGGGGCAGACTTCAACGCATGAAGCGTCTTTGGTACCGATGCAGGGTTCAGCAATGATGTGCGGCATGACGGGTCGGGATAGTAGCGAAACGTGCGAAAATAAAGCCCAAAACGCACCGAAAGCCGGCACTGTGCCGGCTTTCGGTACAAATCATCCATTCACTGCGACTTAGCGGCTCTTCTTGGCCTTCTTCGCAGCCTTCTTCGCAGCCTTCTTCTTCTTTGCCATGGTGTGGCTTCCTTTGTCGTTACGCTAATGCGTCGGAGAGAGCCTGCGCCAGCGTAACGAAGACGCACACTCAGGAACAGTCATTGGTGTTATCGACTGTTCACGATCAAATCTTGACATGATGATTCCACAAACACCCTCATCTTGTCAAGACCTTCATCTGAAAGTTTTTCTCTTCGGTGCCTCGGGCAGGATGGGTCAACGGATCGATCGACTCTGTTCGGCGTCATCGGGACAGGTGGAAGTGGTGGGTCGAGCGGATCGCAGTGGACTTCACGATGCCTGTCCCGCTGGAACGCATGTGATCATCGACTTCTCATCGAGCGATGGCACTCCAGAGGCAACTCGCCGTGCTCGCGCGGTGCGGGCGGCACTTTTGGTCGGAACAACGGGTCTGACGGCGGCCACAAACGCCGTCCTGCGTGAGGCATCGGTCGAAATACCCATCCTTGTGTCGCCCAATACCTCGCTGGGCGTGGCAGTCATGCGTCATCTGACAACGGAGGCTGCGCGACTTCTTGGTGGGGAGTTCGCGCTGTCCATTCGGGAAGTGCATCACACACGCAAGCTCGACAAGCCATCTGGCACTGCGATCGCCCTTGCGGATGCGGCTGCGCGAGGAGGTCAGCAGATCGATGCTGCGCGGATCGAGTCGGTCCGCGAAGGTGACGTGGTGGGCGATCATGCTTTGGTTTGGGATGGTTCTGCCGAGCGAATCACGCTTCGCCACGAGGCCAAGGACCGCGACCTCTTTGCGCAGGGTGCGCTGGCGATGGCGCAGTGGATTTGCCGACAAAAGGCTGGTCTTTACACCATGGACGACTGGTTCGCATGCTGGAGGAAATCCCGATCATGACTCTCGCTGTTCCGATTCGCGCGATGAATGTCGGTGACATGCCAGTCGTGGTGGAGACCGTCAGTGAGAGCAGTACGGTGACAGTGGCCTGGTTGTTGCCCGTCGGATCCGCCGGCGATCCGGTGGATGCCGCAGGTGAGGGGGAGTCCGCGATGCTGGCCGAGGTGATTCAGCGGGGTGCCGGGAGCCGCGATAGCCGGGCGTTCTGCGACGCACTCGACCTGATTGGCGTGCAGCGGGGAACGGCAAGCGCCATGCACCACATCGCCATCACGGCGACCTGTCTGGTGGAGCATCTCCCCCACATGCTCGAACTCCTGACCGACATGGTTCGCCGTCCCCAGATCGGGGAAGAGGCAGTCGAAGCGGCGCGGGATCTCGCGCTGCAGACCCTCGAGTCCCTTCGAGACGATCCACAGCACTATGTCTCGATGCTGCTTGGCAGCATCGTGCACCCCGCCCCCTTTCATCGTCACGGCTTCGGCACGGAGGCGGGGCTGAGGGCATGCACACAGGAATCTCTTCGTGCGGCGTGGATGAGGCGGGCACGACCGCACGGCAGCATCATGGGTGTCGTGGGGGGTGTGGAGGCCATTGAGGTTGGGAAAAGTCTCGAAGGGCTGCTTTCGGGTTGGAGCGGTCATGCCGATGAACCGCGCGAGAGTGCGCCGGCGCGTCGAGGCACGGCCTTTGAACGGCAGGAGTCCGCACAAACGCACATGTGCATCGGCTTGGTGGCGCCCAAGGAGTCGGACAGTGCGAGCATGTTGCACCGCCTGGTGGTGCGCGTTCTTGGCGGCGGAGGCATGGCGAACAGACTCTTCAGCGAAGTTCGGGAGAAGCGAGGTCTGTGCTACTCGGTGGGCATGGATTACGCGGCGGGGCGAGACCGCGGACTTTCGAGCATTTACGCGGGCAGCACGCCAGACCGCGCAGCACGGACGATCGAGTGCATTCGCGGTGAACTGCGGCGTATGGCGGAGGGGATGTCTCGCGATGAGTTTGAACGCGGCATCATCGGGCTCAAGAGCGGCACGATCATGAACGGTGAACGGTCGTCTGCGCGCGCGGCGGCCATCGCAAGCGACATCTACCGTGTGGGTCGGGCGCGCACACTGGCAGAAGTCGTTGCGCAGATCGATGCGCTGACGATCGAGTCGGTGAACACCTACTGCAGACAAGCGTTCTCGGAGACCGCTCTCGCGACGGCGTCGTTGGCAGTCGTAGGACCCGAGCCTCTCTGATCGACCTCGGTCGCAGGATGGTGAGGAGCGGAGCTCATCGTGGAGAAGAATGGTGTCCCATCCCTATACTGGGTTCATGTTTGAAGGCGTTCCGATCAAGGCTGGCAAGCGAGTGCGTGTGACCCAGCAGATGCCCACCCCGGAAGGCGCGTGGACAACCGCCGTGGAGGGCACGGTGCAGCGTTGGCGTCAGGCGACGACGGGGTCTTGGTTCGCGCACAGCAAAGATGATCGCCTCTGGCTCGATCGACTTGAGATGAGGCTCGACGACGGCGAAGTGACCGTGTTGAACCTCGATCAGTACTCGCTCGTCGAATCGGTCTCATCCTGAACGCCAGCGCGGTGCGGTCAGTCACGCACCGTCATCCATGCGGCGGACGCCGATCATGGCGGCGCGTGCGCCGAGCCAGCCAGAAAGCCAGAGCATCACAGCGGTCGCCAAGAGCATCCACAACCCGACCTTGACATCGACATGGATGACGCCCTGACCTTCCATCAGGAACAGGCCAAGGGCAAGCGCAAGCACATCCAGCATGCACCACTCGCGAAGCCACCCGATCCAACGCCAACGGCGTCGATGCACATGTGGCGTGGCTGGAACGATCCATGCCCAGATCTCGGCGGCAAGGGTCAGCGCCGGCATGACGACCAATCCGACCACCGAGAGGACCGCGAGAGGCCAGTTCTTGTCGTGAATCATGGTGGTCGGGATGGATCCAACGCCGTATGCAGAGTCGTGAAGCAGGAACTGGTTCACTTGCAGGAACGGCTGGGTGATCGCCGCGACGAAAAGTGCGCTGGCCAGCACAAGGACGACGATGGCAACCACGCCGAGTGAGCCGGCACGGCGCGCGAGCGCTTGGCGTCGCCTCGCTTGTTGCGCCTGCTCGCGGATCTCGCGCGCATCCAGGGCGGAGGCGAAGATCGACAAACACATGGTCATGGCGATGGCGGTGAGGAAGCAGTAGACGCCGATGTAGGTGGTCGTGGACACTGCCCACTGGTCCGTGGCGAGAAGCACAAGGATCAGGACGCTCAGTGGATCCAACATGCTCCACTTCCCGAGGATTCCGAGCCACTCGAGCACATGGGTTCGGCGCGGCCCCGACTGGAGGCCGAGCCACGCCCATGCAAGCAGCAGGATCTTCACGAACGGAAAGACAATGCTGAATCCAGCGATGAGCAGGACGAGCACATAGAGACCACCGTCCCACAACAGTGAAACGGAGCGAAGCAGTGAGTAATCCTCGCCACCCTTGATGAAGACGGCGATTCGCAGAAACGGCAGCAGCAGCCCTCCGATCTGCAGTGCAGCAGCGATCACGAGTGCCGACAGCCATACCCAACTCCATGCCCCAAGGCTGCGGTGCAAGGTGGTGCTCTCCGCGCGCGCCATCATTCCGGTGGGGAGGGTACTGGTCTTGTTTGTGGGGGAGGGCAATAGCATTGCATCGTGGCGCAGCCGCGGCGTTTTGAGTCGGAGACGGAAGACCTTGTTCTCACGCGGGGATCGTTCCTGCGTGTGTTCGTTCGTGAGTTGGCACCCGCGCCTGGGCGGCTCGCGTCTTCGATTCGGGCAACTGCCGCGGTGTTGTCGGCCGTTGTGCTGACCGTTTGGGTGGGCAACGCTTCCTTCGCGATGTGTCCGTTGGCCGCGCTGACCGAGTGTTCTCCCGGCACGGTGTGGACCGTTGGGCTCGCGATTCGCCGCATTCTCGTGAGTTTCGTCTGTGCGCTCGTTTCGATCGGCATCGTTGCCGCGGTTCCCCAGGCGCAAGCAGTGCTGTTCGTTCTCACCCTCCTGGCCGTCTGGTTTGGGCTGTACCTGACGCGAGTGTTGCCGGTGGGGCAGTCCGGGCTGCGCGTTGTGATTTGGACACTGAGTGCGTTGCTGGCAATACCGCTCTATGACCCCCAGGACTTCGAGCAAGCTGCGCTGATGACGGCCTTCGGCATCTCAGCAGGGATATTGCTGGCCTATGCGGCAACGTTGTTCATCTTTCCACGTTCAGATTCAGTTCGTGCACGCGAGTCGGTCATGGCGTTACTCGCCGATTCAAGCTGGCAGCTGCGCGAACTCGCTTTGCAGTGTCGAAGGGGCTCTGTGAGCGCCGACGCCGATCTGCCGCCGATACCGGATGCGACATTCGCGCACATCACGGTTCTGACGCAGGAACTGGGCGTCGCATCGCAGCCAGACCAAATGTTCCCAGAGCTGGCAACACTGACGCACATGGCATCGATCGCCGATGCGGTCGTTCCCCATGTGCATCGGATGTCGAGCGACCCGGGTGCATCGAGCGCCTCACTGCACGCGCTCGCCGACATGGCCGACGAGATCGCGGGCATTTTTGACCGCACGCGCGGGCTGGCTCACGAGGGTCACTGGGCGCGCGCGGGTGACAAAGTCCCGGAGGTGGATGACATCATCGCGGCAACGGATGCGGTGGGGTTGCGTTCCAAGCACATATTGGAATCGACGGGTTCATCGCAGGATGAAGCGTTGCTCGTGGTGGCTGGATTCGGCAGACGAACAAGCAGACTGATTCGCGGCGTGCTTCGATCACATCATGCGCCCACGGAGACCGCAACTGCGACGGCAATCCCTGCGCGATTCGATGTGCCGGCTTGGAGCGGGAGAGTGGGAACCCTGTGGGATGCGGTCAGTTCATTCCAGCCGGCCGCCGCGGTGAGCGCTGCAGCATCGATGGCCGGACTTGGCATCGCGCTCGTTGTCAGCGCACTGTTCCTTCGGAGTGACCCGGGAGCAGCAGCGCTCGGTGGTGCATTCGTTATGCAGTCCACCATCGGGGGATCGGGGCGACGAGGCACCCTGCGTCTTCTTGGAACGGTCTTGGGCGCGGTGGCATCACTGTTCGCGATCATGCTTTTCGCGGGAGGCCTTCAGGGGCTTGAGTCATTCATCGTGATCATGGCGGTGCTGTCATTCATCTCGTCATGGATCGTTGTCGGCAGTGCGCGGACGAACTATGCAGGTCTGATGTTCGGCGCCGCATGGGTGACATCGATCGTCATCAATCCATCACCTCCGGATTCCATCGCGCCAAGCTTGGAGCGGCTTGCGAGTGTCGTGGTGTCGCTGCTGAGCGTGACAATGGCAATCTGGCTGTTCGCAACAGTCTCGGCGCGTGCGGCCTTGATGGAATCGATGGAGAAGGGTTGGCGACAGATTGCAACACTGATGCGCGCCGGCGAGATGAAGCCGTTTGGCGAACCAGATCTCGTCGCCTGGACCGCAACAAGCGCCCGGACGGCCGAGCAACTCGCAACGACCGCAGACTGCCGAGAGCAGTACGCATTCGAGCGACGCCTGCATCCATCGACCTTCAAGCCAGTCCTCGCCACACTGGCCGAGCAGCAGCGATTGGTCGTGCTCTCAAGGCTGATGGCAAGTGGGCGTTTCCTCGATCATGCGCTGCCGTCGAGTGCCTCCGCTTCGCTCGACGAGGCCCTTGAGCAGGCGGCGAAGCGCATCGATCGGCTGGCGGATCGCTTTCGCACACCGGACGGTGGCGTCGCAACCGCCGTGTCGATCCCGCCTGTGTCCGTGGTGCGCGCTCAGGCTGAGGCGGCTGGCTGCAGTCGCGAAGATATTGCGCGATTGCTCTATCGGCGAGAGGCACTCTGCGTGCTCGATGCAACCATACGCCGCGCAGAGCGCATCTGCGCGAGCGGCTTTGTGTGGATCGATGGAGGGCTGCACAGCGTGCAGGAGTATGTGGACGGCAGCGATAGGAAGCCTCGCGCGGCTATCCTCGTACCACCTGCACCATGAGAGATCGAGGAATCAGTCCAGAGGGTCGGTGGCGCTGGCAAGCCGTTGCGACGGCGGCTTCGCTCTCCTGCTTTGGATGCAATCCAAACCTCGACATCGATGGTGCGCTGCTTCCTGCATGGATCATCGCAGGCGTCGTGGGAATTGCATTGACCGTGGCAGCGCGCGCAGTTCTCCTGAGAACGGGTGTGGATCGTCACCTTCTCGTGCGACCGGCTGTGTATCTCGCATTCGCCATCACATTCACATGCGTCACTTGGCTGACGCTGTTCCGTTTCTGAAGTCATGGTGGACGAGGCAGCACCCATACAGATCAACCGTGCTCGCGATCCGAAGCGACAGAGGATCGGGCTGGCGGTTTCTGCGGGCGCTTTTCTCGCGGCGGCGATCAGCCTTCTCTCGGTGTGGGACATCGTGCAGAGGTACCCGCGCACGGATGACGCGTATATCCGGGCAAACACCATTGGAATGGCGCCTCGCGTGTTCGGTCAGATTGTCGCGCTGCCGATCCGTGACAATCAATATGTGGAGGAGGGCGACCTGCTCTACCAGATCGATCCGCGGCCCTACCAAGTTGCGCTTGCCCGAGCGGAGGCGAATCTCGCGGTCGTCGAGTTCGAGGTTCGAGCGCTGCGTGACAGCGTTCTCGTGGCCGAGGCACGCGAGGCATCGGCGGGCGCGGAGGTCAGCAGGGCTGAGGCGGAGATTCTTCGGCGAAGGGCGGAGATCGATGCCGCAAAGGCGCGATCGGACTATGCGAGCGATTATCTCGCGCGTATCCGTCCGCTTCTCGAGGAGCAGTTCGTCACTGCGGATCGTGTCACGCTCGCGGAGAGCGATGCGCAGGCAGCGAAGGCCGCTGTCGCTGCCGCCGAGGCCAATCTTGCGGATGCGGCCGCCACGATTGCCGTTGCACGCGCCAACGTGGTGAGTGCGGAAGCGGAGCTCAAGCGGACACGCAATTCGCTTGCACAGCTCGGCGATGTGAATGTTCGTGTCGCTGCGGCAAGGGTGGATGTGGATGATGCGCGACTGAACTTGCAGTACTGCGAGGTGCGTGCGACAGTGGGGGGATGGGTCACGAACCTGAACACCAATGTCGGCGCGTTCGTCAAGGTTGGTGACAACCTCTTCTCGCTGGTGCAGAACTCGGAGTGGTGGGTCATCGCCAACTTCCTCGAGACGGAGATCGAGCAGATCCGCATCGGGCAGGAAGTGGCGGTCTACATTTTTGCCTATCCAGGCCATCGTTTCCGCGGGACGGTTCAGGGAATCGGATGGGCGCTCTATCAGCCGAATGGATCGACGCAGCAAACGCTGCCCGATGTGAAGCCAACACTGAATTGGGTGCGCCTCGCGCAGCGATTCCCCGTACGCATCACGCTGCAGCCCTTCGATCCACAGTATCCGTATCGAATGGGCGGAACGGTGACGGCCATCGTCAAGACAGATGGTCGCGATCCGATTCTTGAGCAGGTTGGAGTTGTTGGTTCGCCATTTTCTGCCGCAGGCGAGGGGTTTCCGCCTTCGGGCTCCGGACCAACACTTCTCCCGAAGCAGTGAAGTTCAGCGAACTTCGCCGAAACCAGATCCAGCGGCAAAGATCAGCTGCGCACTGGCGCACAACACTCCAGAGCGCGCTTCGATCCGCTCGGCGCGCGCCTCCGAAAGGTTCTGCTCGATTTCAAGAAGGTCGGGCAGGGTCGCGAGACCGAGCTCGTAGGCTCGCTTCACTGCGGCAAACGCCTCAGCAGCAGCGGCGAGTCGAGCCTTCGCCGCGTCGTACTGCGCGCGGCTGCTTTGCAGGCTGTAGTACGCGCGCCAGACTTCCTCTGCAGCATCGAGCCGCGCGCGTGCCAAGCGAGCCGCCGCAGCGGCGCGCTGCGCCGTTGCTTCCGCGAGTGCCGCATCTCGTGCACCGTCGTCATAGAGCAGCCAGCGACCACCCACGATTGCCGACCCAGAGAAGCCCCACCCCTGACCGAGGATGCTGAAGCCGGGTTGATCGAAGTAGTACCAGCCGCCGCCGAGCGTGCCGCTCACCGCCACTTCAGGCAGGTAGTTCGCCTGCGCCTTCCGCACCTCGGCCTCGCGAGCCCGAACCTCCATGACAACCGACGCAAGATCGGGCCGCTGTGCGAGCGCTTGGTCGATGATGCCATCGATGCCACTCGTCAATATCTCTGGGATGTCGCTCTCGGGCGTTGGATCGATTGGAAGGGCACATGACACGGGAAAACCCGCGACATTGCGCAGTTCACCTTCGGCGATGAACACATCCGCGCGCCGCTTCTCCAAGCGGGAGAGCGCTTCTGCCATGGATTGCCGAGCGACGAGCAGATCGGGCTTGGTGGCAAGGCCGAGTCCGAGGCGGCGTTCCGTCGACTTCAGCACGCTTGCCGCGGCAATCACATCTTGCTCAGCCGCCGCGCGAAGCCCGAGTGTTGATTCAAGCTCGAAGTACGCATCCTGCACTTCGTAGACGGTTCGTTGAAGCGAGCGGTCATGGCTCAGGTTGGATGCAGCGACTTCGGCTCGGGCACGATCGGTGTCCGCATCGCGTCGCCCGAAGTCCAAGAGCAGCCAAGACGCATACATCTGTGGTGCGAAACGGGACTCGTTGTCAGCTTCGGCCTGTGGGCTGAACGACTCGCCAGGCTGAGCCGAGTAGCTCATGCTCGCCTCGATGCCAACGCGCGGCGCATAGGCTGCGAACGCAGATTGTTCGCGAGCCGCAGCGGCCCGCGCGCGGTACCAAGACTCGCGCGTGGCGGGGTTCGCTTCAAGAGCCGCTGCCGCGAGATCCGCGAGGCCCCACACGCGCTCGATGCCAGGACCAGCGCCATCGCTTGGCACAACAGAGGCATCAGCCGCCGCGTCTGCCTGTGACGCAACAGCGGATCGAATCCCGCGGTCGATGAATGCTGCCTGATCCGCATCGGAGGCGCGTCCAAGCGCGCCGAGTTGGGCGACGAGCGACTTCGGATCAGCCGCCACTGGTCGTGGTGACTCGGCAGACGGACTGCGCGCCACCTCGACTTCGATCTTGCGTTCCATGTCGGCGAGTCCCTGCCGCCAGAGCGGATCGCCGCTCTGGCAGCCGGCGATGCACACGAGCAGGAACAGGATTCCCCCACATCGTGGAAGTGGACACATCACGGAGGAGGAAAGGTTCATGCGCATCGAGCTCCGTCGCTCCAGTATCGACCATCCCCGATGCGGAACTCCAAGTCAAGGGAATGCACGGGTGCAAAAGGGATGCCGCTTGGGCGAAAGTCAGCCAGCGATTCGCGCGGTGGCAACGCCATGCCGCGTGCACCGCTCTCGAGCTGATCCACGAGATCGTCGACACCGGAGACCGAGCCCGCCACCGCGCGCAGCACATCCCGCTTCCCGAGCAGGTTCGTCAGTCGCGGAGGGGTTCGTGGTCGAACGAGCTTCGCGAGCGCAGCGTTGAGCCGATTCGCGGTCAAGAATGCCGTCATGATCTCCTTGCTCATCGTCGAGAACTCATTCGAGATCGACACGGGGCCAAAGAGACATCTCGTCTGCGGCCTGGCGAGGATGAATTCGCCGATTGCGCGCCAAACGAGGATTGCAGCATGCGATTGGCGATGAACCGAACATCGGAGCGCTGTCGATCGAGCAGCCAGCAGACGGTCGCCGCATCGAGAAACCCGAATGGGTGGTTTGAAACAACAAGGAGAGGCCCACCCTTGGGGTGCGCGCAACTTCACTCGCATCCACTGCGAGCGTGACGAGGAACCCACGGATGAGGAGATCTTCGTTTGACTTTCGATGGCTCATTCCATGCGCCCACCTCCAATCCGCGGAATCCCATCCGATTCGCGTTCAGGGTGCTGCCGCAGATGGGTGAAGGTCGTGTGACGACACAGAGGTGGTGCCACGGCGAGTCAATCGCCGAGACCAAGTCGGGACTCCATGTCCAGGAAATGTTCAGTTACCGATTGCCGTTCGCTGCGGTGCAGCTGCGGGTCGACCGCGGTCATTGAGATTCGTCGGCGTATTGGGAGTACCGGGGATCTTCGGCGATGGCACGGGACGCGTCGGTTCTGGCTGGAGTTCCGCAGGCAGGGGAATGTGCTTCCAGGCAAGGGTTTCCAGGACAAAGTCCTTCGAGACCTTGCCGCGGCGGACGGTCAGCGTGATCGACTGCCCAGCCGACATGCCTTGCAACACGGCCCGAATGGCCGCGGGTGTGGCGGGCGATTTGCCATTCACGGCAGTGATGATGTCGAAATCCTCAATGCCCGCCCGGTAGCCCGGACCATTTGGCATGACGCTGACAACCAGCGAACATCCATTCACATCGGAACCGAGATGCTTGACGAGCGCTTCCCCCGGTTCTTCAAAGCGAACGCCGAGCATGACAGGGGGGTGCTCTGGTGGCTGCGGGATTGGAATGCTCTGAAGAACCTGCCCCTGAGAACCAATGATCTCGACCGCGGTGTCCGTACGGCGGACATGTTGCTTGGCAACGGACCGACCGTTGATGGTGACATGGATCTCGTCGCCAACGAAGTGCAGATCTATTTGGGGTGTCGGTGGTGGTGGCGGTGGTGGCGAAGGTTGCGATGGCGCAGGGGGTGGCGGTGGCGGTGGCGGTGGTGAATCTGGCTCTGGCTCTGATGCTGGTTCCGGCTCTGGTTCCGGCTCCTTTCGCACCTCGATCTGTGCAGTCGGAACGCGAGCGATGCGTGTGCGTTCCACAACGGGTTCTGCAGTTTCAGGCGACGCATCATCCACCGGGATTGTCAGACCACCCGGCTCAGGTCCAGGCACT
>SYGP01000010.1 GCA_005799495.1 Planctomycetia bacterium | reverse complement strand
GCGATCCCAAAGATGACTCCCGTCACAAACGCGACTATTGCGAGTGCTCCCCAGAGAGTCGCAGTCAGTGCCAGCGCAGCCCATTCACGCCGCGCCATCGTGACCACATCTGGCATGAACTCAGAACAAGTGCTGCCACAATACGGCCGAGCCGCCCTGCTCCGTGTCGAAGAAGTGCGCACCGAGCGAGCGGTCGAGCAGCAGCATCGCCTGCGCGCCTGTCAGCACGGGAACGGCGATCAGCACGAGCACGCTCGTCACGAGCATCATCCATGGGAAGAGCGGCATGCGCAGCAGCGTCATGCCGGGGCAGCGCATCACGAGGATCGTCGCAATGAGGTTGATGGCTGTGGTAATGCTGCCGAAACCACTCACCATGATGCCAAGGATCCAGTAGTCCGTCGAGTTTCCAGGCGAATAGGTGCGTGAGGTGAGGGGCGCGTAGGCGAACCAGCCCACATCGGGTGCTGCCGAGGTGCCGTACAGCCCCTGCGCACCGATGTACGAGTAGTAGAGCAAGAGCGCGCCAAACACGAACAGCCACAACCCAAACGCGTTCAGCCGCGGGAATGCCATGTCACGCGCCCCGACCATCAGCGGGACGAGATAATTCCCCATCCCAAGAAGGATCGGCATGCCGACGAGGAACACCATGGTCGTGCCGTGCATCGTGAACAATTGATTGAAGGTGGCGGGATCGATGAGCTGCGATCCTGCGCGTGCGAGCTGCGCTCGCATCGCTGCGGCTTCGATCCCCGCGACGAGGAAGAACAGCAATCCGAAGCCGACATACATCATGCCCAATCGCTTGTGATCCACCGAGACCACCCATGAATGCACGCGAGCGCCGAGAGTCATCGTGCTTGGCAGGGCTTCAGCATGTCCAGCGATTGCCATGGTGTTTCTCGCGTCTCTTCCGTTCAGTGCAGGGACAAAAGGTAATCGACCAACGCATCGAGTTCGGGCTCCGTCAACTGCAGGCTTGGCATGTTGCAGCCTGGCTTCAACTGCTGCGGATCCACGAGCCACGCGCGCAGCGTGTCGCGGTTCAGCGGCGCCATTCCGGCCGCAATCGTCTCGCGGCTCCCGAGATGGGTCAGGTTCGGCCCGAACGCACCCGCACTCGATCCATCGATGGCATGGCAGTTCATGCAGGCAAGACGAAGGAATACGGCGCGACCCGCGGCGGAGGACGGGTCCTCGCGCGCAGGAGCCGTCTGCGCGTGGCGCCACGACTCGAACTGCGCTTCATCCACCGCGCGGACGCGCAGCAGCATGTTGGCGTGCTGCGTCCCACAGTACTCCGCGCACTGCCCAAGGAATGTGCCCGCCTTCTCTGCCTCGAACCAAGTGTTGTTGAAGCGACCTGGAACGAGATCCGTCTTGCCGTTCAGCGCAGGAACCCACCACGAATGGATCACATCCGCCGACGCGAGCCGCAGCCAGACGGGGCGCCCCACCGGGACGACGAGTTCGTTCGCCGTCACGATCGGCGTTCCACCGTCCTCATCCGCGATGCGGTACTCCCACCACCACTGATGCCCGATCACATCCACCGCCAGTGCGCCCTCGGGTGGCTCGGTGCGCTGCACATCCTTGATGGTTCGCACCGTCGCGAGCGCCAACACAAACACAATCACGAGCGGGATGACCGTCCACGCCAATTCAATCGGATTGCTGCCGAACACTTGGACGGGTTCACCACGCTCACCGGCGCGGCGGCGATAGCGGATGATCGACCACAGAAGTACCCCCTCGACCACGATGAAGATCGCAGCGCAGATACCGACGACGAGCGCGGCCAGCGAGTGAATCTCGCGCGCCGGTGGACTCATCGGCGTCAGGATGCTGGTGCTCTGCAGTTGCGCTTCACTGGCGGGCGAACAGAGTGGCACCGCATCGACCCCGAATGCCGCACTCGCGAGCCCTGCAGCAACGATCATCGAGACGAAAGAGGCTCCTGTGGACGAACGCATGCGATCTCACCTGACGAGGTGCGCGCAGAGTAGCAGTCGCGCCTTCGGGAAGTCGCCCCACCCTCGGCGAGCTTCGCTATCCTTCCCTGCTTCCACACGCCGGCGTGGCGGAACTGGCAGACGCGATGGACTCAAAATCCATTGGGGCTCACACCTCGTGCAGGTTCGATTCCTGTCGCCGGTACTGGCGGGGCGCACGGATGCGCATCAGCCCTTTCTCAGCCCTCTCCCTGCGCGCCGCGTGAGTAGTTCGGAGACTCCTTCGTGATGTGAATGTCGTGCGGATGGTTCTCGACCACCGTGGCTGCGGTCACCCGAACGAATCGAGTCTGCGTTCGCAGCTCTTCGAGCGTCCCACACCCGCAGTATCCCATCGCGCTTCGCAGGCCACCCACCATTTGGTACACAAAGTCCGCGAGGGATCCTCGGTAGGGAACCCGCCCCTCGACTCCCTCGGGAACAAACTTCCGCGAACCGCCCTGGCTGTAGCGATCCGCGCTCCCAGCGGACATCGCACCTTCGCTGCCCATGCCGCGGTACGACTTGAATCGCCGATTGCTTTGCAGCACGAGCTCGCCGGGGCTTTCATCGAGTCCCGCAAAGAGCCCGCCCATCATGACGCTGCTTGCCCCAGCCGCGATCGCCTTCGCAATGTCGCCGGAGAGTCGAATGCCCCCGTCCGCGATCACGGGAACGCCCGCAGCCTCGGCGACGGACACTGCATTCAGAATGGCGGTGACCTGGGGAACTCCAACACCGGTGACCACGCGCGTGGTGCAGATCGAGCCAGGACCGATGCCCACCTTGATGGCGTCTGCACCAGCATCCACCAGGGCTTTCGCGCCCTCGGCCGTCGCCACATTGCCTGCAATGACCTCGATGGATCCTCGGCGCTTCTTCAGTTCGCGCACCGTTTCGATCACATTGGCACTGTGCCCATGCGCCGTGTCAACAACGATGACATCCACTTCGGCAGCGATGAGCGCCTCCGCGCGATCCAACTGCCGAACACCGATCGACGCACCCACGCGCAAACGGCCGCGATCATCGCGGCAGGCGCGCGGGAAGCGACGCGTGTTGTCGATGTCGCGCATCGTCACGAGCCCGGCGAGGCACCCCTGCGCATCCACGAGCGGCAGCTTCTCCACTCGGGCCTTGATCATGATGGACTCTGCCTCCTCGAGCGTCGTTGCGGCAGTTCCCGTGACGAGATTGCGCGAGGTCATCGTGTGCGCCACGGTGGCACTGCCCGCCTGCTTGGCAATGAACCGCATGTCGCGCCTCGTCAGGATTCCAACGAGCCTGCCGCGCCGGGTTCCATCCTCCGTCACGGGAAATCCGCTCACCCCCTGCTCGCCCATCAAGGCAAGCGCTCGCGCAATCGACTCATTCGGACTCAGCGTGACAGGGTCGACAATCACCCCGTTCTCGCTGCGCTTCACCTTGGCGACCTCTGCAGCTTGTCGCTCGGGAGACATGTTCTTGTGAATGATGCCGATACCGCCCTCCTGTGCAAGTGCGCGCGCGAGAGGCGCCTCGGTCACCGTATCCATTGGCGCCGAAACAAATGGAAGGTGGATCGAGATGCGCCGCGTGAGGCGGGTCGAGGTGTCGACTTGGTCAGGGACAACAGTGCTGAACCGAGGCAGCAGCAGGACATCATCAAAGGTGATCCCGTCCTGGACGATCTTGTGTTCCATTGGGGGATGATGCCCGATCGGACTGCAACCGTCAAGGCTACGGCGGCATCAATCCTGCTACGCTATTGAACTCCCCCACGAGAGCAAGAGACTGTGAGCGTTTCGCGAAAAGAACTCATCACACCTGTCCCGACCGATTCCCGCGGCACACAAGCTGGCGAGGGACGGAAGGCATGGAACTCATGGCTCGCGGCCATCATCAAGGTGGAGGGCAGCGATCTCATCGTGAAGGCAGGTTTGCCGCCGCGCATCCGATTCCGAGGCGCACTGAAGGATCTCACCTCCCCACCCGTCTCCGAGGACCTGATGTTCCAGGTGGCGAAGGACATCCTCGACCCGAACCAGTTGGACCACTTTCGGCGCCACGGCTCGATGGACTTCGCATTTGACTTCGATCAGGGGCGGCGATTCCGCGTGAACCTCTTCATGGCGCGCGGCAGGCCCGCCGTTGCCGCTCGACTCATCACGAGCCGCATCAAGACCTTCGAGGAACTCGGGCTGCGAGCAAGCCTCGGGGACATCTCGATGGCCGCCCAGGGACTCATCCTGTTTTCCGGCGTCACGGGTTCCGGCAAGAGCACCTCGATTGCTGCGATGCTCCAGTACGTCAATGAACGCAAGAAGGTGCACATCGTGACGATCGAGGATCCGATCGAATACATCTTCACCGATGTGAAAGCCACGATCAATCAGCGCGAGATCGGCATCGACTGCACGAACTTCGACGATGCGCTCCGTGCGCTCGTGCGAGAGAACCCAGACATCTGTCTCGTCGGCGAAATGCGCGACTATGAGACGTTCGAGGCGGCGGTGCGCGCAGCGGAGACGGGGCATCTCGTGTTCGGGACGATCCACGCCTCGAGCGCTTGGCAGACCTTCGGACGAATCTACGACCTCTTCCCCGAAAGTGAACGCAACCAGATCCGCAAGTTGCTCGCCTACAACCTGCGCGCGATCATCTATCAGAAGTTGCTGCCCACGCTGAAGCCCGAGATTGCGCGCGTTCCGGCTCTCGAGATCCTGCTCAATACGCCGATCGTGCAGAAGTACATCCTCGATGCGCGCGAGGGAGATCTCCTCGACATCATCAAGGCTGGAAAGGATGAGGGCATGATCGACTACACCTCGGCACTCGTGGAACTCGTGGAGAGCGAAATGGTGCACCAGCGTGTGGCGATCGAGTCCACGCCGCGTCCAGAAGAACTCCAGATGCGCCTCAAGGGAATCACCTGACAGGGAATCACCTGACGGACGCCCTAGCACCATACGACCGACTCGCCGTGCAACCTTCTGTCCACTATCTGATTTCCATCTACAAGCCACTGCTGCTGTTCGCGGCGACAGTCCCGTTTGCATGGGTGATCTCCACCGTGGTGGAACAGGATGCGCGGCGCCGGCGTTTCATGCCGGATGTCTGGGCTGGAATCAACATCGTGACACTGGTCGGCGGCGTGGCGTGCGTGCTGTTGCTGCCTTGGTTCTGGTTGGGGTTCCCCCTGATGCTGCTGCTGTTCTGTGGCGCACTCTTCGGCTACTGGAAGTACCGCGATGGACGCCTCCCACCAGCCGAACACTTTGACCTGCTCGCGGGGAAGTGGGCGCAGGCCAGTGCGGCCCGCAAGGCCCGCAAGGCGCTCGGTGAAGTCACCGTGGTGTTTCAAGATGGCAAGGGCAATCGACTGCAGCCGCCATCAAAAGAGGATCCCATGCTGCCAGTGCATCTCGGCGCTGAACAGTTGGTGGTCCCCGCACTGCCGATGCGCGCGTCGAGGGTCGAGTTGGTTCCGAGCCCGCAGGGGCACATCGTGGTTCGAGTGGTCGACACGATCCGCAGCAAAGTCTCCACGCTGCCAGCGGCAGAGTCGGAGAAGGTGATCGAGTACCTGAAGAAGGCGGCTGGTCTCGACACGAAGGAACGCCGCAAACGCCAAATCGCGACACTTGGCATGCGCGCAGGCGAGAGCGTTCAGACATTCCGCCTCACGGCATGGGGAGCATCCGCGGGGCAGTCGCTGCGCATCGAGCACGATCGGGAGAAACAACTGACCAAGGCGCTCGATGAGGTCGGGTTCCTGCCGATGCAGTTGCAGGCGCTGCGAGAAGCAACGGACAAGATCGCTGGCGGTGTGGTGATCGTTGCCGTTCCGCCAGGTCAGGGCTTGACGACGCTCGGTCTTGCCCTCCTGCAACGACATGATCCGTACACGATGGACATCAAGACCGTGGAGAAGATGGTCGAGCGGAAACTGGAAGGGATCACGCACAATGAGTGGTCCCTCGGGGTGGATGGCGCGGATTACGCGACGACCGTGCAAACGGTTGTTCGGCGCGGACCGAACGTGCTCCTCGTGTCCGACCTGGCAGAACAGGGTGTCGCGCCAGTCCTGGTCAATCCCAACAGCGCGAACACGATCTTCTATGCACTGGTGCCCGCCGAGAGCGGAGCAGCGGCTCTGGCGATGTATCTGAAGAACGCGGGCGATGCTGGCGCCGCCGCAAAGGCCCTGCGCGCCATCGTGGCTGGTCGCGCGCTGCGTCTGCTGTGCAACCAGTGCCGACAGCCCTTCGAAGCAACGGCAGATCAGGCCAAGCGACTCGGAGCTCCCGCCGGGAAGACGCTGACGCTCTACAAGATGGGCGGACAGATTCAGGTCAAGAACCAGATCGTGCCCTGCCCCGCCTGCCAGGCAACAGGGTTCGTCGGAGTGCAAGGTGCGTATGAAGTCCTGCGACCCGATGCGCGGGCCATCGAACTGATGACAACGGGCGATGTTGTGAACGCCTACCAGCAGATGCGCCGCGCGCATCGCGCTCCGAGCGCGCAGGAAGCCGCCCTGTTCAAGGTGCGCTCGGGCGAGACAAGCCTCGAGGAAGTTGCTCGCGTATTCGCCCCGCGGACCGCTGCCGCAAAGCCGCCCGCGAAGGCAACAACCCAGGCGTCGACCAAGGCGTCTACTCAGGGAGGAAAATCGTGATTCTGAATGTGCTCGTCGTCGCAGCGATCGGGTTCATCGCCTACTGGTGGATGAGTCAAGGCGCCCTGAGCGCGATCTTGCACTGCGTGTGCGTGATGGTCGCAGGTGCCCTGGCGTTCGCGCTCTGGGAGCCGATCGTGGTGAACTACCTGCTGACTGGCGGGGCATTTGATAACTATGCGTGGGGCATGACGCTTAGCCTGGTGTTTGCAGTCCTGCTGTTGGTGCTGCGGGTTGCAAGTGACAAACTGGTTCCCTTTGACATCCCGCTCCAGAAGTACGCGAACATGGCAATCGGTGCAGGAGCGGGTATCGCGTCAGGCGTTCTGACAGTGGGCATCTTGCTGATCGCATGCGGGTTCATCCAAGGGCCCGTCGACTTGTTCGAGTTCACCGGATACGCGCGCGATCCGAAGAATCAGGGGCAACCCGCCCAACTCGCCAAGCTCTGGGTGGATGCACCGCGATACACCGAATCGTTCTTCGCCAGCGTCTCGCGCGGCGGACTCTCGCCTGGCCGCGGCTCGTTCGCGACGAATCAACCTGGACTGGCACAGATGGCCCTCAGCCTGCACAAGGACACCTTCAAGAAGGGCGATGCACGAACCACGATTCCGCCAGAGTCCGTGACTGGGCTTGAACTCGTCTTCGATCCAACCGGCGGAAGCAACGGTTCTGGTGTCTATGCAGTGCGGTTCACGGTGGACACGAAGGCATTCGATCAGGGGCAGTTCATCCTTTCCGCGGCGCAGGCTCGCTTGGCGGATGCATCGTCGAACCCGCGAGTGATGTTCCCGCGGCAGTTCAACCAACCGATGGAAGATGGGTCCACGCGCACCTACTCCTTCGAAGACACCGGCAACTTTGCGACCACTCCGCCCGGGCAACAGTCTGGCACATTTGTTCTCCTCTTTGATGCGCCCAAGAGTGGACCAGCGAGTGGCAGTTCGCCCAGAGGCGAGATGAACTTCTTCCTCAAGGGCCTTCGTTTCTCCTTCAAACAGTTTCCCATCGAGTCTGGAGGCGTCGCTCGACTGACGGGCAGCGACGCAGGTTTGACGGCGCCGGCATTCGATGTCACGAAGGAAGATGGCGGATTCGTCTTCGATGCGCAGGATCTTGTCGCTGTCATCAACACGCTGCGTCCCGTGTCACTGAGCACGAACGATGTGAAGTCCCTGCAGTTCAAGACAACCGACGGCGGCAACTTCATCTCGGGGGGAACCAGCACATTCCCCAAAGGTGCATCCGTCACGATTTCGCGGAACTTGGTCGTGAAGGGGTTCCTGTGCCAACCGGGCACCACCATCGTCATGGTGGATGTCTCGCGTGGCAAGGAGCGCGGAATGGACATTTGGGGCGATCGAAGTCCCAAGGTCAAGGAGATCCTCAGCAGCGCCCCCCTCGAGTTGGTGGACAAGCGCGGGAAGGGTTTCCGACCCGTGGGCTACGTTTGGGAGCGACTGTCCGATGTCGAGATCAGCTTTGAACCGACGAAACCATTTGCCACCGTGGACGCGCTCCCCTCGCAACCAAGTTCAGGGGAAAACACCCTTCGGCTGGTTTTTATTGTGCCACTTGGGTCTGAGATCGTTGGGCTGCGGGTTGGCAAGATTTCCGTAGCTCGTTGCAGTCTGAAGGCGGGGGAAGCCCGCGCCGACTACTGACCGATTTCGGCATCGATCCTGCCCATCTCCCCCAAAGCAGGTGCCCCCATGTCCCCGTGCCCCCAAGAATTGTCTCAATTCGGGACAAATTTCACCCGGAGCAGCCCCCGGCTCGGCTACCGGGCGAAACCGGGTCGCCTCGAAGTCCGCTGATCAGCGTGCGGTAGCGAGTCTCCCATACCGACTACCGATGACCTTTTTTTGAATAATGGAACCCCTGACTTGCCGAGCATTGCTTCCTCGTTAAGTTATTGTCAGTGGCGAGGTCGTTCCCTCGCTCGTGGGTTTTCAGTGAGGTGTTCGGACGCATGATGCGGAAGTCACCGAAGTTGAATGTCCAAGACGTATGACGAAGGTTGGTTCTCGCGAACACCAAATTTGGAGAAAGATCAAATGATGCACGATCGAACACTGTGGACACTGGTTGGAACGCTGGCAACATGTACGGCAGCCATTGCTCAGGCTCAAGGAGGCGCCTCGTGCGCAGCGGCTCAGGCTGCAATCGTCGGCGACAATGCCTACAACAATGCCGGAGCCACCGTGGACGTCGACTACGCGGGGTTGTGCGACATGGGCCAGTTCGGCACGGACACCAACTTCAACACGGTTTGGTTTGTTTGGACTGCAACCGCAACTGATGTTTTCACGCTCTCAACCTGCAATACGGCTGGAGGAATCGACACACGGCTGTCGGTCCAGACGGGCTGCACCGCGGACACAGTGATCGCGTGCAACGACGATGGAGCGGGCTGTGCGAACTTTTCGAGCAAACTGACATTCTCGGCATCCCAAGGCACTGCGTACTACATCGCCGTCGGCGTGTACAGCGCTACGACCGCAGGCGGTGCTGGAACGATGGCCCTGACACAAGGCGACGGCGGTGGCGGTGGCGGCGGCGGCGGCGACTGCTGCGTTGCCAACCCCGGCACGACCTGCTGCTCGGACCAGACTTGCTGCGATACGGTTTGCGCAGCAGATCCGTTCTGCTGCAATACTGAGTGGGATCAGTTCTGCGCCGACGCAGCCGTCGAACTCTGCCCGGCATGTAACGGCGGCGGCGGCGGCGGCGGATGTGGCTCGGGTGGGGACTGCTGCGCTGCCAACCCCGGCACGACCGGCTGCTCGGACCAGACTTGCTGCGATACGGTTTGCGCAGCAGATCCGTTCTGCTGCAATACTGAGTGGGATCAGATCTGCGCCAACCAGGCTGCGACTTTGTGCGAGGCGTGCGGCGCCGGCAGCTGCGATATCCCCGCGGGCTCGCAGGTGGAGCAAGAGGTGTGCGGTGATGACTCGAACGGCGGTTGCAACGGTGGCGGCGCGAACGAGCCACTGAATTCGCTCAACGGTTCCGTCTCTGGCACCTTCTGGGCGAGCGCCTCGCTGCGCGATACGGACTGGTATACATTCTCTGTCGCAAGCGGTACGGAGTTGACGCTGAGTCTCTTCAGCAACCTCCCGTCGTTCTGCGCGATCGTCGAGAATCCAGGCTGCACCATCGTGGGCTCCGCCAGCACGGGCAACTGCCCAAGCACCCTGACCGCTTGCCTCGGGCCTGGCGACTACTACGTGGTGTGCTTGCCCAGTCAGTTCTCGGAGTTCCCCTGCGGGTTCTCCCTTGGCAACGAGTACACGATCACTGTTGCATCCACTTCGTGCGATTTCACTCCGCCCGCGGGCGACACCTGCGACGCTCCAGTGGTGGCAACGATCGGCAGCAATGCCTTCGATAACACCACGGCGAGCACGCAGTTTGGAGATCCAACATGTGGTTTCCAAGGCACGCCCTTCACGAAGGATGTGTTCTATTCGTTCACGGTCACCGCGGAGGATGACTACACCTTTGAAACCTGCACAGCAGGCACCATGGACACGGGAATCGAAGTCTGGGACGGCTGTCCCGATGCTGGCGGCTCGCTGCTGGCGTGCAATGACGATGGCCCAGGCTGTCCGAACTTCTCGTCGCAGTTGAGCACATTCCTGAGCGTGGGCACCTACATCATCCGTGTGGGTGGTTGGGGTGGCGACACGGGCGCTTCAGTGCTCGAGATTTCTCAGGGTGCTCCAGTTGGTCCTGAGAACGACAACTGCAGCGATGCAATCGCTGCGATTGTTGGCACGAATGAGTTCAGCACCACTGGCTCAACGACGGACGGGCCAAACCCGACCGACGCGTCCTGCGGTGCATTTGGAGCCGCCTTCAACAACGATGTTTGGTTCGATTTCGCGGCCCCTGCAACATCGACCTTCAAGGTTTCGCTGTGCGGAGGCGCGACATTCGACACCCGCGTGGACATCTACGCTGACTGCAACTTTGGCGTGCCCGTTGCCTGCAACGACGACTCCTGCGATTTGGTTTCCGAGGTGAGCTTCGCGGCTACATCCGGGACCACCTACAAGATTCGTATCGGTGCGTATGGCGCGGCAACCTTCGGCAGCGGCACCTTCGTCATCACGGACGAGGGCGGCGGCGGCGGTGGTGGCGGCGGGCAAGGACTCACCTGCGGCAATCCGCTCACCCTGGTTGATGGCGACAATGCGTTCTCCCGCACGGGAGCCACGGTCGACCTTGACTACGCGGGGCTCTGCGACATGGGGCCGTTTGGCACGGACACCAACTTCAATTGCGTGTTCTTTGTCTTCTCGCCCGCGCAGAGCGGTCTCTACACGTTCTCGACATGCAACACGGCAAATCATGACACACGGCTGTCGATCCAGACATCGTGCGATCTGAGCACCGTGGTTGCGTGCAATGACGATGGGACTGGCTGCGCTGGTTTCACCTCCATCATGGAAGCTGAACTTGCCTGCGGAGTGGACTACATCGTGGCGGTGGGCGGATACTCCGCCACAACCGCGCTCGGTACAGGCACGCTCAATGTGTCCGTTGCAGGTGGACAGCCGTGTGCTCCTGCATGCCCGGCAGACCTCGACAACAATGGTGCTGTGGGTGGCAGCGATCTCACGATTCTGCTTGGAGCCTGGGGCACGGCTGGCGCCGACCTGGACGCCGACGGGACGACGGGAGGCTCCGACCTCACGATCATGCTCGGCGCGTGGGGCGACTGCCAGTAAGTTCCACTGACGAAATCGGACTTGAAGTCACACCCCCTCGGCGCCTTTGGCCGAGGGGGTTTTTCTTTGCGCTTGCGAATCTCCCGCCTTGAGATTGCATTGAATGCGGCTAAAGTGCATGCTTCGCCGAAAGGTCTGCCATGAGCCGCGTGACACGCCATCCGTTCGTCCAGCGTGTTGCACGCTTTGCTCGGTCCGTGCGCTCGCTGTCCCCGCGTGTTTTGGGGTGTGCCTTGGCGGTCTCGTTCGCCTCAGCAGCGTCTGCGCAGACTTGTCCAGACGGAGCGACCGGAAACTGCTTCACCGCGCATGCTCCACCGGGATGCCAAGATCCGATCTGCTGCGCTTCCGTCTGCCAAATCGATTCATTCTGCTGCACCACCACATGGGATGGGCAGTGCGCCGCGGTCGCCGGATCGGTGTGCCAACCCCCCCCACCCGTGAACTGTGGCGCGTCGGGACTTGGAGACTGCTTCGCTGTGCATGGTGCGCCCGGCTGCAATCTTCCATCGTGCTGCAGCAACGTGTGCGAGTTGTTGCCCACCTGTTGCTCCGTGACCTGGGACGCGCAGTGCGTCAGCGCGGCCTACCAGCTTTGCCCGCCCGTGTGCGTGCCGCAGTGCCCCGGCAACTCGAACACGGAAACGGAAGACTGCGACACGGTCGGGTTTGGAAATGACCCTTGCCCGCAGGGCTCTGCTGCCGCCGAGTTGCAAAGCCTGATCTCCAACAAGGCGATGTGCGGCAGCATCAAGTTCGTCTCCGCGGCAGGTTCGACGGTTGGCGTTCCAGAGCGGGATGCCTTCCGCATCACACTGCCAGACCCAGATGGGAACGGACAGGCCCGCGTCTCGCTCAGTCTGGTTGCCGAGCGCGGAACAGCAGACTCCGGTACGAGCCCGCTCTTTGTGGCGCTCATCAGGAATGCGTGTGATGGGCTCCAAACAGCCACGCTCCACGCGCAAGTGATCGATTGTCAGGCAGCCTTTGTGCAAGGTTGCGTCCCTGCCGGAGAGTGGCTTGCCGTGGTAGCCCGCGGAACCTTCCCAACCTCCGAGACCTATCCATTCAACTGTCTCAACGGTGTTCAGTCCTATGTGCTCACCGCCTCATGGAACGATCAGTGCGGCAGCGCGTGTGGAACAAGTGGCAACTGCTACGCCGTCCATTTGACGCCGGGATGCTCCGATTCCGCGTGCTGCAGCGCCGTGTGCCAAGTGCAACCGGACTGCTGCACCGACTCGTGGGACCAAGCCTGCGTCACCGCGGCCCTGACCGTCTGTGCTCCACCCGTGCCAACCAATGACAACTGTGCGGGCGCGATCCCCTTGGGACTTGGATCAACCGATTTTACCCTCGTCACCGCAACCCCTTCCGCGTTGGCCGCGCCGGAAACCTGCCTTGCGAGTGGACTGACGCTCGGGCAGGATGTGTGGTATCGACTCCGTGGACTGCGCGGTGATGTTTCGGTGCGGACATGCGGGCTTGGCAACTTCGATTCCGCACTTGTCCTCTATGACGCCGCGTGCCCAACGAGTGCTCTTGCAGCACTGGCATGCAACGATGGCAATCCTGCGTGTTCGCAGAATCCTGCGAGTGCTGAACTCTCCTTCGTGGCCGTCTGCGGCACGGAGTATCTCTTGCGGCTCGCCGCGGTTGGAACCGCAAAGGGAGGCGGCACGCTGACCATCAGTGCGACGCTTCCAGCATGTGCCGCCTGTGCTGCGGACCTCAACGGCGACTTCCAAGTCAATGGCACGGATCTGACGACACTCTTGTCGGCGTGGGGCTCCTCAGCGGGTGCAGACATCAATGGCGACGGAGTCGTGAGCGGCACAGACCTGACGGTTCTGCTTTCGTCTTGGGGCGCGTGTCCCTGAAGCCGATCTCACTCTGCCGGGGATTCTTCGAGCCATTGCTTCAACGCGCGACGAATGATCTTGCCGGTCGGGTTGCGCGGGAGCGGGTCGAGGTGCCGGATCTCACGCGGCACCTTGAACTGCGGCAAGGACTCGCGGCACCAGGCTCGAAGTGCTGCGGCGTCGAATGACTCTCCCTCCTTGCACTCCACGAATGCGATGGGCACTTCGCCGCGCGATGGATCCGCTGCGCCGATGCAGGCGCTTGCCTTGACCGACGGGTGCCGATCGAGAACCTCTTCAATCTCGCGCGGGAAAACATTCTCGCCGCCGATGATCAACATTTCCTTCAGCCGCCCCGTGATGAAGAGATGTCCATCCGAATCGATGCGGCCGATATCTCCCGTCCTGAAGAATCCTTCGCTGTCGAAGACGGAGGCAGTCTCGTCCGCGAGTTTCCAGTAGCCCTGCATCACATTCGGTCCCTTGATGCGGATCTCGCCCTCGCCGCTCGCGGTCACATCCGACCCGTCCGCCGCCACGATGCGCTGCTGAACGCCATCGAGCGCGCGGCCAACACTGCGCTCGCGCCATTCCTCGGGCAAGCACCAGTTGCAGACAGGTGCGGTTTCCGTGAGCCCGAACCCTTCACAGATTCGTTTGCCGAACCGTGCGTGGAACCCCTCTGCCACAGCGTTCGGCAACGGCTCGCCGCCACTGACGACAAACCGGAGTGAACCGAGATCTTCGGCTGCGGCGTCCTTGACCGTTCGAAGTGCTCCGTACATCGAGGGAATCGCGACGATGACGGATGGACGATGGCTGCGCGCGAGTTCGAAGATTCGCTTGGGAACGAAGCGCGAGGAGTACACCACCTTGCACCCAAGCGCGAGCGGGAGCAGCGTCATGACGGTCACGCCCATGGAATGAAACTGTGGCAGTACACCCAGCAGGACATCCTGCGGAGTGAATCGCGCGCGCGCGATGATCTGCGAAATGTTGGCGGCGAAGTTGCCCGCTGTCAGCATCACGCCCTTGGGCTTCCCGCTCGTGCCCGATGTGTACAGCAGCATTGCCAGCCGATCCGATGGCATGTGGCGCGATCGCCGAATGGGCGGCAGACCGCCAAAGGAGAGTTTTTCCAGTTGCAACGGCTGCACGCCACTTGGAAGCCCACCCACGAAGTCGAGCATCGGTCCCACGGTGACGCACAGATCAAGCTCCGCGTCGCGGCACACGTGCTCAAGGTCGGCCCGCGAGAGCAGGTAGTTCACAGGCACGGCTGTCCTGCCGAGCGACCACACAGCCATCAGTGCGGCTGGAAACAGCCCAGAGGTCGGCACCATGATGCCTACGCGCTCGCGGGTGGAGAGGCGTTCGACCTGCCGCGCGATGTGCCACGCGACTACCTGCAGTTCAAAGGCGCGCCACGTTCGCTGGTCATCCACGATCGCCTGACGGAAGGGCCGGCAAAGGATGTTCCACTGGATTTGTCTGAGCAGGTTCATGCTTGTGGCGATTCGACTGGTCACTACGATATCCGTGTGCACGGACGCACCCCCCCTCTCCATTCTTCTCGTGGTGCATTCGATTGCGTACGGCTTGCCACACGCCTGGTGATGGCAACCATCGCCTCCTGCCTTGTCAGCGTTGCATGCGAAACCACTCCGCCGGCAAACAGTTTCTCGGCGGCCGTGTCGCGCTATGAGGAGGGCCGTTACGAGATGGCGCTCTCGGACGGGCAGGCCGCCGCCCGAAGTGATGATTCGACGCTGGCATCACAGGGCGCGCTCGTGGCGGGCATGAGTGCGTTCAAGCTGGGGCAGTTGGATTTGGCAGAGCGCCTTGCGCAGAAAGCATGCGATTCGCCTCAGCAAGAGACGGCTGGAGCTGGCTGGGTGCTCCTCGGCGACATTCGGTTGTCGCAGCGGCGAGCGGGCGATGCTGCAGTGTGTTTCGACAAGGCGGCTTCGCGACTGGAGGGAGCGGATTCGGCTCGCGCACGCGAGTGTGCTGAACGCGCGCGCGCCGTCGGCGCTCGTGCGTCGGGCACGGCGGGTGCGACGGTGCCGCCGGATGTCGTCGCAGGCAAGGTGGTCGAGAGCGATGATGGCGAAACAACGGTACCCGCTCCTCTGTGGGTGCAATCGAACGCAAAGGCATCTGCCGCTGCTGCGCCGAAGGCGCCTGCGAAGGCAACTGTGCCGACGACGCCTTCGGTGGCTCGACGCGAATACACCATCCGTGCCGGGAGCTATCAGTCCGCTGATGCAGCGCGCAAGCGCGTCGATGCGCTCGCGGGCGATCTCAAGCGAGCGAAGGCGCCTGCCGCGCGCGTGGACAGGATCACGACCGTGCAAGGCGACGCACTCTTCGCTGTGCGGATCGGATCGTGGGGAACGCGGGCCGATGCAGAGCGCGCCATGAACTCGATTGGTCGGCGCGATCTGATGGTGGGTGCAATCACGCCGGATTGACGAAGAGGTCGAGGGCCACCTCACTCGACGAGTCCCAACTCGTTAGCCCTCGCTGTTCATCAGGAATGTGGCGGTGTGGGCGAAGTACTGCCGCATCACGCTGCGGTCCGGCTCGGGGATGGCGGCGTCCTCGAGTGCGCCTTCCATCGCCGACACCCACGCGTTGCGCTCTGCAAGCCCGATGGAATAGGGCGAGTGGCGCATGCGCAGTCTCGGATGCCCCTTGCGTTCGCTGTAGGTGGTTGGCCCGCCGAAGTACTGGATCAGGAACTCCGCCTGATTTCGGATGGGCTCCTCCAGATCGGCCGGGAAGATCGGTCGAAGCAGGGAATCCCGCTCGATACGACCGTAGAACGCCCGCGCAATTCGCCAGAATGCATCTGATCCCAGCCGTTCATACAGCGCGTGCGGGTGCAATGGCGCATCCGATGCGCCTGATGTTGATTCCGATCCCATGCGTTTATCCTAGGAGAGTGTGGAACCGGACCGCCATCCTGATCACGATGTGTCTGTGCGTTCAGCCGACTGCCGCTGCGATGGCAGGAGCACCGCCCATTCCACCATCACTGCTTCGCCCGCTGCCATCGAGCGGTGCCGTACCGATGGCCGTGGACCCCTCCGTCCTGCAGCCGAACGATGGAAGTGATGGTCAGTCCTATGAACGGTCCGCGAAGGACTTCATCCGAACTCGTTTCGGATCACGGCGCGGATTGATCCGCTCGACCAACCTGCAGCAGTTTTCCAAGTGGACCGTCCCCGCGTCGTGGCAAGCGCTGTGGGAGGCGATGCAGGATCAGCAGGACGATGTGAAGCTCGCGTTCCTCGATCACCTCGCGACGCAAGGCGATCTGGGTGAGGCAATGCTCGCCAAGGTCGCGATCAAGTCGAACGACACGGCGATTCGCCATGAGGCGTCGCGGCGCATTCGGCGCCCCGCGTGTGATGCAGTGGTTGCCATCATCGACTTGGGATTGCGGGACAAACGACATGTGGTGGCCAATCAGGCTGGGCTTCTTGCAGGAAAGGTCGATGCATTCGCAGTCATTCCATCGCTGATCTTTGCCCAAGCCACCGCCGATGAGAAGAAGAACGATGGTGATCTTGCATGGATCGCCATTGGCTCACAGATCAGTTATGTCGCGAATGTTCAGGCGGTCGTCGGAGATGGCGCGGCGGCGTTCACGCCTGTCATCGGGAATCTGCAGACGGGCGTCTTGATGCGGGTACAGGATGCGATGGTCTACAACTACCGATCGGATGTGCACCAGTCGCTCGTCACACTGACGACGCGCGACTTTGGTCAGTCCACGGCGGACATGGCCTGGGACATCAAGCGCTGGTGGCGCTGGTTCAACGAGGTCTATGTTCCGTTTCAACAGGCGCGTGCCGCGGCAGCTGCGGCCTCGACGACCGTGCCTGCACCCCCGACGCCGCCTGCGACCGCGGACACGGCGCCCGCGAGCGACAAGTAATCCTGCGGCGTGTTGTATGCCTGCGCGCTCACGCGCACATGCCACCGACCGCCCCAGTCGATGACAGGGACTTCGATGCGGTTCGTGGCGTAAAGGTGCGCTTGAAAATCGCTTGCTGATGTGAACGCCCTCTGGCACTCCAGAGGCGCAGGTACCGTTGCCATCGAACCCAGCATGGAGCCATCGGGGGGCGAGATCGGCTCCACCTGCCACGCCTGACACAGCATCTGCTGGGCCCATCGCGCGAGGGCGATGTTGCGCCGCGCGAGCGATGAAGCGGTGGGGCCACCCGAAGCGATGAAGTCGAGTGCCGCCGGAATGGAAAGCCACGCTGAAAAGTCGCGAGTCCCCTGCCAGTCTGCTTCCAGTGCGAGTCCTTTGCCATGTTGGTGGCTCGTGGTTTCTGGGTGGGTCCGGGACAGGACACGCTTGTTGGCAACGAGGAACGCGCAGCCACGCGGCGCACACACCCACTTGTGGAGATTGCCGGTGTACCAGTCACAGTCCATGGAGTCGACATCGACATCGAACATTCCCGGCGCGTGTGCTCCATCCACCAAGCACAGCACACTCTTGGCACGACAGTCCGCGGCGATCTCCGCCGCCGGGAATCGCAGCGCCGTCGGACTTGTGACATGGTCGACGATCACCAACCGAGTGCGGGGGTTGATTGCACTTCGGAATCGTTCGCGAACTTCATCGGGTCCCCGCAGCGGAAGCGGGATGTCCACAACAACGAGTGTGCATCCGAATCGTTCGCACTGAGCCTGTACGGCTTGACGCACCGCGTTGTATCCATGGTTGGAGACGATGATCTGATCGCCCTTGCGCCAATCGATGCTGCGAAGGACGGACCCAACCCCCGCGGTGGCATTCGTGACAAGCCCCAGTCGGTCGGGATGGGTTCCAAGGAATGCGGCAAGCCGATGACGAACCTGCAGAAGCCGTTCCGGCATCTTCCTTGCCAACATTTCCACCGGTTGCGCCTCGATCTCCTCCATCAACCCCCGCTGCACGGTCGCCACGGCGGTTGGAACCGCCCCAAACGAACCGTGGTTCAGGAAACAGATGTCCCCTGCCAACTTGAAGGAGCCCGCGAGAGGGCTTGCAAACGCGCCTGTGGGCTGATGCTGGAAGGGTGAATCCAGAGGCACAGAAAAATCCTAATGAAAAACAGCCCGAAAACCCTCCCACGACCAATACCAAACATATACCTTACGAAATGTGGGGCGAACAAACCCCTACCGCCGATAGCGTCCTTCATGGTCACCCAGCCCGCCCATATGAATAGCCCCGTCCGAAACCCAGTTGCGTCTGAGCTGAGGAGGCCGCTCCCACGCGTGACCCCGAGTAGCGCGGCGTCCGCCTCGCGCTCGTTTCACGACTCGTTTCATGATCTGGGCGACCCGTTGGTCTGCACGGGCCCGGGAGGTGACTTTGTCACTCGCGTTGTCAGCGATGATGACGGGAACCTGCTGGCCCTCCGCCTGCCATGTGCGGGGCATTTGCCCGCGTCGACTCATCCACTCATCCAGCAGCCGCTCGATTGGCTCGAGCGGCTCCTTGGACTGGACGGTCGTTGGTCCGCGCACAGCGTTCAAGAGCCAGCGGAAGTGGAACCTCCAACCATCTTTGGACCTTCCGATACACGCTCGCAACGAACTGCTTCGACCCTTTCGGGCACCGATCAGGGCGTCTATGCCTATTGCCGCACCCCAGCATCGGTGAACGCCCCACATCATTCACCAAGCCATCCGTCCGTCAGGGACTTCTCCCCACCCACCACTCCGTTGATTGCAGCCGCCACCGCGGCAGAAAGACCAGAGGAGACCGATGAATCTCACTCCAAAGCAGATGCGGATCTTCCAGTTTGTTCGCCAGTACCGAATGGCGAACGGTTACTCGCCAACGCTTCAGGAGATCGCAGACGAACTGCAAGTCAGCAAGGTCACCGTGTTCGAACATGTCGAGGCGCTCATCGACAAGGGAGCGCTCCGACGGGACGCGAACAAGGCTCGCTCTTTGTCTGAAGTGGAAGACGCCGTGCCGCCCGATGAGGCGGAAGGGCTTGCCTTCCCACTGCTCGGTCGCATCGCCGCAGGCATGCCGATCGAGCGCTGTGCACAGGATGAAAAGATCCAGCTCGAGGAGATCTTCGGTCCATCCACTGCGCGTCGCGGCGAGATGTTTGCCCTCCAAGTGGAAGGAGAATCCATGCGAGATGAGGGGATATTGCCTGGCGACTATGTCATTGTGGAACGCCGTTCCACTGCGCGAAATGGCGAGCGAGTCGTGGCACTCCTCGAGGATGGCGAAACGACGCTCAAGACCTACTTCAAGCAGAAAGATGGGTCGATCCGTCTGCAACCTGCCAACGAGGCGTTTGAGCCGATCATCGTTCGGGAATGCACGATCCAGGGGGTCGTCGTTGGCGTTCTGAGGCGCTACTGACAGGACAATCACTGGCGAGACGATGACTGGCTAGGCAGATTGGCTTGGGACACTGCCTTGGCCGATTGGTGGGCGCTGCGCCAGTCCAGCAGCAAGTTCGCGTGTGAAGTGGATGGCAGCAGCTGCAGGGTCTTCCGCCGACTCCATCCGCCGAACGATCGCACTGCCGACAATCGCCCCATCGGCGCTCGCAGTGACGGTGGACACATGCGCAGCGTTCGAGATGCCAAACCCTGCCGCAATCGGCAGCGATGTGTGCTTGCGAAGCCGGGCGACGGATGCCTCCACTTCAGGTGCGGCACTCTGCTCGCCCGTCAGACCCGCACGCGCGAGCAGGTACACAAACTGGCGGCAGTGGCGAACAATCTCTCGGATTCGATCATCGCTGCTACCCGGCGCAACGAGCAGTCCAAGCGCAAGGTGATGTCGATCGCACACATCGGCCACGGCTCCTGCATCCGCCACATCGATGTCAGGAAGGATCACGCCGTCGAGACCGCTCTTGGCTGCCTCGGCGAGAAAGGTCGTTGCACCGATTCTCGACACGATCGACCAACTGACCATGGCAATCACTCCTCCATCGGTGTGCGCCCGCGCAGCAGCAACCATGGCAAGGGCAGCACTCGGAGTCACACCAGCTTGAAGCGCTTGGTGCATGCTTGCGGCGATGACTGGCCCGTCGGCAATCGGATCGCTGAACGGGATGCCGAGCTCGACGATGGCTGCGCCAGCCTTGTGCATTCCAACGATTGCCGCAGCCGTGGCATCGCGTGAGGGGTGCCCTGCCGTGATGAACGGCATCAGCGCCGTTCGCCCATCGCGCCGCAGCCGATGAAAAATGTCTGCAATGCGCCCGCTCACGCTGCGCAGGGTACGCATCCGAGGCTGGACGAGCGCCACGCGTGGAAGATGCGCGCACAGGCAACCAAATCCCCTGCGCACAAAGGTGCTGAAGTGGGGCGGCCGGGATTCGAACCCGGGTCACTCCGATTATGAGTCGGGGGCTCTGGACCGCTGAGCTACCACCCCACCTGCGAGACTACCTCCCAGACGCGATTACGACCGATTTCCGCACCAGACGACTGCGCCTGTGGTCTTTCCGAACTCCTGACTTGCCCGCCGCTCATTTCGCTGCCACAATAGGAAGTCGTGCTCGCAATGATGCATCCACTTCTCATCACATTGCTTCTGATGGCGGCAGCCATGGGCTGCCCGGTGGCTGCGTCGGTGACCCACTGCATGATGCAGACGCGCGAGGTCCTTTCGGATTCCATTCGTGAACGGGTGGACTCTCGCGCCACTGCCACACGGCATGGCGCTCCGAGAATCCTGGGCTTCGTGTCTGCAGCTGCCATTGCGTTGGGTCGGAATCAATCCGAAGAGCCCACCACGCGGCACATGCCGCTGCTGATGTTCGCTGGCAACCCCCCGCCGATGGGCGCTTGATCCGACGGGCGCACTGCGCCTGCCGTGACCGCGTTCTTCTTGGACTCGGACCCTGATGGCTCTGAGTTCCCCCGTCACACTTTGTTCCTCTCCGAGCTCACCATGCCCATTCCAGTCATCGATTTCATCGTTCGCAAGACCTTCGGCACCCAGAACCAGCGCATGGTGCGGCGCTACCTGCGCATCGTCGATCAGGTGAACGCACTCGAGCAGCGATACGCAGCATGTTCAGATGCCGAGCTTCGTGTCATGACGGAGACGTTCCGCGCACGGATCGACGGCGGCGAGAAGTTGCTGGCCTTGCTGCCGGAGATCTTCGCCTGCGCGCGCGAGGCGATGGACCGTGCCGTCGGCATCCGCAACATTTTCAACCCTGCCGTCGGCTTTGACCCCAACCAGTTGCCGGATGCAGCCCGCTCGGACTATCTGACGACGCGTGCATGCATGGAAGCAACGTCTCCACGAGAACCTGTGGGGGATCTGCTCGGCTGCACGGAATTGGTTCCCGGATGGCAGTTCATCGACATTCCCAACTCGGTCTATGCGGCCGTTCGCCACTTGCTGCCAGAAAGCCGTCCCCCGTTCCGTGCACGCCCCTTCGACGTGCAGCTCATCGGCGGCATCGTGCTGAGCGAGGGTCGTATCGCCGAGATGAATACCGGCGAAGGCAAGACGATCGTCGGTCCACTCGCGTGCTATCTCGCTGCGTGCGAGCGCAAGCAAGTCCATGTCGTCACGGTCAACGACTATCTCGTGCAGCGCGACCGCGATTGGACCTTCCCCTTCTTCCGAGCGCTGGGATTGACGGTCGGCGCCATCCATCCGATGCATCAGCAACCGCTCGCCCAGAAGATCGAGGCATACCGCTGCGATGTGGTGTACGGCACGACCAGCGAATTCGGCTTCGACTATCTGCGCGACAACATGAAACTCCGCGCAGCAGACCAGGTGCAACGCAGTCGCCACTTCGCGATCGTGGACGAGGTGGATTCGCTCCTCATTGACGAAGCGCGTACCCCGCTGATCATCTCAGGTCCTGCGCACAACCAGCAGCCGCGCTACGACCTTGCCAACCGACTCGCCATTCACCTCACGAGCCGCCAACGCGAATGGCAATCAGCGGACGAGAAGGTGCAGCAGTGCCGTGCGCACATCGCGGGATGCGAGGGAGACATTCGAAACGCGCGCGACAAGGCATCGGTCCCTGCGATCAAGAAGCGGATGGAGGAGGCGCGCGCCCAACTGCCCCAGCTCGAACGCGAACGCGACCGCTTCACCCAGTACTACGAACTCGAACTGGACAAGAAGCGTGCCACGCTGACGCATGACGGGATCGAAGAGGCGCAGCGCGAGGCCAAGATCGGTTCGTTCTATGTCGGCGAGAACATGGACATGCCGCATCTGCTCGAACAGGCGGTCCGTGCGCACGCGGTCTATGCGCGCGACCGCGACTACGTCGTCGCGCCCGATGGAGACGGGCACATGGGCGTGGTGATCGTCGATCAGAACACGGGGCGCAAGATGGTGGGTCGTCAGTGGAGCGATGGCTTGCATCAGGCGGTCGAGGCAAAGGAAGGTGTGCGGATCATGGAAGAGACGCAGACGATGGCCACCATCACGATCCAGAACTACTTCAAGCTCTACAAGCGACTCTCGGGCATGACCGGGACGGCAGACACGGAAGCCACCGAGTTCCACGAGATTTACGGACTCTCGGTCGTGTCGATCCCAACCAATGTGCCCGTGGTGCGAGTGGACCGCCAGGATCTGGTGTTCATTTCGCAGAAGGACAAGTGGGAACGGATCGTGGACGAGGTCAAGCAGATTCATGAAACAGGTGCTCCCGTGCTTGTCGGAACGACGAGCGTCGAGAAGAGCGAGATGCTCAGCCGCATGCTGACGGAACGCCACGGGATCAAGCACGAGGTCCTCAACGCCAAGCAGCATGAGCGTGAGGCCGACATCATCGCGAAGGCTGGACAGGTTGGTGCCGTGATGATCGCCACCAACATGGCAGGCCGTGGCACGGACATCAAGCTCGGTCGGGTCGACGCTGCCGCATTGCTCGAACATTGGAAGCGCTGCGACATCGCACCGAGTACTGCAGACATTGGGCAGGGTCCGGAGGCCTGCCTCGCCGCCATCTGGCGCCACATGGCCCAGCGAAGACTCAAGCTTGCGGCAACAGAGGTGAGTGCGTTGAGCCCGGATGAACTGCGCATGCGGCTGATGCGGCACTGGGCGGAGGAACTTGGCATGCCTGCCAAGAAGGCCAACAGCATTGCGGCATCCGCACTCGAGAAGGAGCTGGACGCCGCCGGCTGGAAACTGCACCAGATCTCCTTTGCCGAATCCGTGGAGCGCCTCGGCGGACTGCATGTCGTCGGAACGGAGCGGCACGAGAGCCGTCGTATCGACAACCAGTTGCGGGGTCGCTCGGGTCGACAAGGTGACAATGGACTCTCCCGTTTCTACTTGGCACTCGACGATGAGCTGATGAAGATGTTTGCGGGCAGGACCACACTGAATGTGCTGAGCAGCATGGGCATGCGCGAGGGGGACGCGATCGAGGCGCCGATGCTCTCTCGCGCGGTTGAGAAGGCCCAGCGAAAGGTCGAGGAGCGCAACTTCCAGATCCGCAAGGCGATCTTGGATTACGACGAGCCGCTGGAGTTCCACCGCCGCGACTTTTACGGACGGCGTCAACCAGTCCTCGAAGGGCGCGGCATTCGTGGCGTCATCTTCGGCTTTCTCGATGAGGCCGCTGCCGATGCGGCGCGGACTCATCTCTCGGTGCTGCACGCGCCAAAGGCGATCTCGCAGTGGGTGTGGGAAGCCTTCGGCGTGCTGATCGAGCCCGAACGCTTCAAGGGGAAGGATCGTGACGAGGTCCTCAAGGCCATCCGCACGGACACACCCGAGGAGGCATCGTCCCACATTCAGGTCACGATGGGCGAGTACATCCCCGAAGAAGCGGAGCCCGCCGAGTGGGATCGACCCGGCCTCATCGACTGGGCACACAAGTCCTACGGTGTCACACTCACCGATGCAGTGATCGACGAGACCGGCCGACAGGGCGTCACCCGGTTACTGGAAGAAGCAGCGTTTCGCCGATTTGCGGAGGTGGATCTGTCGCCACTCGAACCGTATCTGCAGCCGGGCTACGGTGCGCGCGAACTGACCGCCTGGGCCGAGCGCATGGTTGGGGCACCGCTCTCGATCGACGACCTGACGCGAGCACGCGATGCCACAGAGGCCACGCGCATCCTCCAAGATGTGATCCGTACTCACTATCGACGACGGGAACTCGAGTATCCGATCGACTTCGCGATTGAGTTCGTCAACATCAACTTCCAGTCATATCCAGAGATGGCGCTCCACCAATTCTGCAATTGGGTTCGCGGACGATACGAACTCCAGTGGACGCCGCAAACGCTTCCATCTGCCAATCCCGCGGAACTTCGAGCCCTTCTCGTGGCAGAAGCCGAGCGCTGGGACGCGCCCCGCGTGGCGGATCGAGTCGTGCGCATTCTTCAGGAAGTTCGCGGTGCGCTTGGCGATCAAGCGGGCGATGCACGTGTGTTCCTTGCCGCTCTCGAACAATGGATGCGGCAGAATCTGCTTGTTTCAATCACCGACCCGCAGCGGGCGGACTTCGAGCGCGATCCGGAGACATTCCTGCGTGAGCGCCTCTCGACACTGCTCCGTGAGGAGCTGGAGCAATTCGAACGGTTCATGTTGCTCCAGATCCTCGATCAGGGATGGAAGGAGCATCTGCACTCGATGGATCAGATCCGCGATTCGATCTCATTCCGCTCCTTCAGCCAGCGAGATCCACGCATCGAGTTCAAGAAAGAGGCTTCGCGCCTCTTCCAAGAGATGCTCGGGACAGTCCGCGAGCGTGTGGCAGATCTTGCCTTCAAGGGCAAACTGGCGCCACAGCCCCTGCGTCCGCCGCCGGGAGCTGTGACGCAACAGCCAACACCCGCAGGATCAGCACCGGCGGTCGAGGCTTCGGAGCGTTCCAGCCAGTCGAAGGATGCGGAGCGCGAGGGCGAGCCGATCCGGGCCAGTGAACCCACACAAGCTCAGGAGCGTGACATTGCCATCGCCGAGCGCGCAGGTGCCCCAATGCCCGGGCGCGCGGCTGCAGCAGTGGCAGCCGGCGGCCAGTCGACCGTACGGCCGGCTCCTGCCATCAGTGGTCCAATGGCAGTCGGTCGCAATGAACCATGCCCGTGCGGATCAGGCAAGAAGTACAAGCAGTGCTGTGCCAAACGATGAGCAGGATGCGATGCGATCGCTATACTTCGCCCCTTCCTGCCCTCTTAGCTCAGTTGGTAGAGCTGCTGACTCTTAATCAGCGGGTCAAAGGTTCGAGTCCTTTAGGGGGCATTTCGCAGCGTGGGGCGTCCGAGGGGCGCCCCGCGGTCGAAGCGCAGGGAGCGCTGTGAACGATCGTCGCCCATTCTGGAACGCGTATGCCCTCGCAGGCGGATTTGCGTGCGTTCTCCTGGCCGCGATCGTCAGTGTCCTCCTTCGACAGGGTGACAACTCGCTCGCTGCGTTGACAGCCATCGCGGGCGGAGCGGTACTCGCGGCAACCGTCGGGATTGCACGCGCTCTCGTCCAGATCGCCAGCATCCCCTCAGCGCTGCTCGACGCGGGAAATGGGTTCTTGCGCGGTGTCTCCGAGTGGTTTTCCGGGATCCTGAAGCCGCGCGTTGATGTGTCGAGCGCAATCTTGGTCGGACTGCAGCGATTCGAGGCGCATGGGAAACTCGTGGTCGGTGCCCTCCGCATCGACGTGCTCTCACAGAAGATCCAGTCAACTGCGATCGGTACGGTGTTCGGTCAAGCGATCGCGCGTGACGTTGGCATCCAATACTTCATCCCTCTTGCCAACATGGATCCAACCTGGTTCACATGGGAGTTCACCCTCAACAGGGCGACAGGCGAGCGCAGCATTGCCATCCACTGTGTGTTCCCGCCCCCGCAAGTCGACCCAGAGTTCATCGCCGTCGACGAGGCGCGGATCGAAACACTGTGCATCGGTTCAGGGATCCAAGGGCTCAATCCCTTCAGCGGCAAACATGAACTCGTTGCGATGGCGAAATCCGAACTGCGTGATCGAGCCGTCGAGATTGCGCGTCGGCCAGAGAGCCTTCTTGCGGCAGAGCGGATTGCCCGCGATCACATCGAACGCCTCTTGCAGTCCATGGCAAGCGGGCTGTTCGAGTCAGGGATCGGGAGTCCCCCCGCACTTCTGGTCACCGTGCGATTCGTATCGGCGGATTCGCGGGTGCTCACCGCGCGAGCAACGCCAGAACTCCCGACAGCACCAACACGATGAGCACAAGCGCCAGCAGGAAGATGGTGCGGAGCGGACGAGCCGTTCGATTCCCGTCTACGGAGTCATCGGACAAGATGAACGCACTGCAGCGCGGACAGATGTCGACATCCTCGTGGACACGGTGACCGCACTCTTGGCAGCGTGTGTCCGCGGGGCGTGAAAAGCGGGCGATGTCCTCTGCCGAGGGACCGTCGTCGCGCTCCTCGAATGGTTCGTCGCGCCGCATGCCTTCATCTTCATACCATGACTCGGTTCACTCACGAACACACTTCCCATGGCACTCACTCCCTCCACCATGGCCCCACTGGGCGCCGCATGTCCTGACTTTCGCCTCTCGGATGTCGTCACAGGGCGCACTGTCGCACGCTCTGACTTTGCGAACCGGCCCCTGCTCGTGATGTTCATCTGCAATCACTGCCCCTTCGTGACCCATGTCCAGGAAGAACTCGCGCGCCTCGGACGGGATGCTGCAGCGCTTGGCATTGGGGTGGTGGGCATCTGCTCGAATGATGTGCAAACGCACCCCATGGATGGTCCAGCACAGATGAAGCAGATGGCGCTGGACCACGGGTGGACCTTTCCATATCTGCACGACGAATCGCAGGCAGCCGCCCGTGCCTTTGACGCGGCATGCACACCGGACTTCTTCCTGTATTCGCGCGATCACACCCTGGTCTACCGCGGACAACTCGATGACAGCAGGCCAGGCAACGCGAAACCCGTCACGGGTGCGGATCTGCGCGAAGCGATCTCCTGCGTGCGAGCCGGCAAAGCGCCGCCGACAATGCAGCATCCATCGATGGGATGCAACATCAAGTGGAAGTCTTGAAGGCGACCGGTTCCAAGCGTCGCGCCGCGCAAAGTGTGGCACGTTGCGCGGCGCTTCCGCGGTCTACCGAACGAGGCGGACGGGGCTCGAACCCGCAACCACCGGCGTGACAAGCCGGTACTCTAACCAATTGAGCTACCGCCCCAAACCAATCCGCAGATCAGCGCGAACGCCGCACTGCGGAGGGAGAATGGTAGCGGCAGACCCACGGGAGTCAACCGAACGCGCTCAGGAGGCATCGAACCAGTTGATGCCGTGAGATGACTCGACTTTCAGTGGAACCTTGAGCTGCACAGCACCTTCCATTTCCTCAACGACCCACGACTGCACCGACGCGAGTTGCGCCACGGGCACCTCGAAGACCAACTCGTCGTGGATCTGCAGCAACATCCGAGTGCCAGGATGCTGCGAGACACCGCGGTGAATCCGCACCATCGCTGCCTTCATGATGTCGGCCGCACTGCCCTGCACGACGGAATTGATCGCCATTCGCTCTCCAAGCGCACGCTCCGCGCCATTGGGCGACAGCACCTGCGGCACGGCCCGACGCCGTCCCGCCATCGTGGCTACCCACCCATGCTGCTTCGCATGGGAGACGCACTCTCTGAGAAACCCATCGATTCGACTGAAACGTGCGCGATATCCATCGATGATCTCCTTGGCTTGCGCCGGCGTTGTTCCCCCTCCGAGGCGACGCGCCAACCCCCAGGGCGTGATGCCGTAGATGATGCCAAAGTTCACCATCTTGGCCCCGCTTCGCTGGTCACTCGTGACGCGCGATGGGTCCAAGCCATGCACCTCCGCCGCCACAGCAGTGTGGATGTCCACCGATTGCTCGAACGCAGCAATCATCGCGGGATCCTCCGCCAGGTGCGCCAGCACCCGCAGTTCGATCTGCGAGTAATCGCAGGAGAGCAACTCGTACCCGGATGGTGCCACGAATGCCCTGCGCACTTCCCGACCAATCTCCGTGCGGATTGGGATGTTCTGCATGTTCGGTTCGCTCGATGACAATCGCCCTGTTGCAGTCCCCGTTTGATGGAACGAGGCGTGAATGCGCCCCGTTGTCGGTTCGATTGCCTCCTTCAATGCCTCGAGATAGGTGCCGACGAGTTTCCGGAGCTTTCGATACTCAATCATGTGCGATGGAAGTTCGCTGGTGACCGACGGATCAGCGGCGAGCCTCTCGAGCACTTCGATGCCAGTGCTCAAGCCACCCTGTGTGCGCTTGCTCGAGCGCAGACCCAGTCCAGGCTGGGGATCATCAGGCTGGTTGAAGAGTACGGCGGACAACTGCTTGGGGCTATCAGGATTGAACGGATGCGGCGCGGTCTCCATGATCCGTGCGCGAAGTCCATCTGCCAACCGAGCCAGCTGCGTGCACTGCCGATCGAGTTCCGCCTTGTCCACAAGGATGCCGTTCCACTCGAGGTCTGCCAGCACCGCGACGATCGGCAGCTCCATCGTGCGGTAGAGATCACCGAGCCCCGCCGCATCGACCCTGCTGGTGAGGAGGCGATCGAGTCGACCAGCGATGTCCGCGTCTTCCGCTGCGTACGGCGCGGCTTGCGCGAGTGGCACCTGATCGAATGTCCGCTGCAGCGTTCCGGACCCGACAAGATCGCGGAAGGCAATGCATGTGTAGTTCAGTTGACTTTGCGCAAGTCCATCGAGTCCGTGATGCGAGCGCGAAGCGTCGAGCACATACGACGCAATCATCGAGTCGCCCACGAGCCCTGCGACCTCGATGCCGGATCGGCGCAGCACTTGCACGTCGAACTTCGCGTTGTGCGCAACCTTCGGCACGCTTGCATCCTCGAAGAACGGCTTCAGGAGCCGTCCGACCGTTTCTGCATCGCAGTGGGTTTCCGCTTCGGGCGAGCGGCACGGGATGTACACGCCTTGACCCTCACGCCACGAAAGGCTGACGCCACAGAGACGCGCGATCACCGTCCGAAGCGAATCCGTTTCTGTATCAAAGGCAATGTGCGCTCCAAGCTTGGCCGCTTCGCGCGCAGCACGGACCGCATCCTCAATCTCGGTCGGTGTGCGCAGGCACTCGTAACCTGCGGTGTAGGCGGCTCGTTCCGGAGCCGGGGGTGCCAACGCTTCGCCTTCGGAAGCTGCCCAAGCAGCGAACAATGGTGCATCCGCATGATCCGATGGGGGCTTCGGGCGGCGTTCGACTGCCGCCACTCGAGGCGGCACCGCCGTCTTAGGAGGCTCGGATACTCGAGACGAATCAACGGCAGAACCCGTGAGCAGAGAATCCACCTCGCTCTTGAGCCGCCCAAATCCGAGTTCGCGGAGCAACTCATCGATCTGGGCGCGGTCCGCTCGCGAGAAGTCGAGGCGGAGTGCGTCGAGGTCAACCTGAATGTCACAGTCATCTTTCAGTGCCACAAGTTTTCGTGACAGCTCAAGGGCTGCGCGCCCCTTTTCGATCGCCTCTCGACGCTTTGGCGTAAGATGCTCAAGATTGGACAGCAGTCCATCGAGCGTCCCGTAGGTCGTGATGAGCTGCGCCGCGGTCTTGATCCCGATCCCCGCCACGCCTGGGATGTTGTCCGACGCATCGCCCATCAACGCAAGCATGTCTGCAACTTGCACGGCGCGAATGCCTTTGGATTCAAAGAGCTCGTCGGGACCGACGTCGGTTCCCGCCTGCGGATCGAACAGCGAGGTGCGTTCATCGACCAACTGCGCGAGATCCTTGTCTCGGGAGACGATTCGTACGCGAATCTGCGGATGCTCGCGCCGGACCCTGCGCGTCATCGTGGCGATCACATCGTCGGCTTCGACCGCCTCGACCGCATACACAGGAATGCCAAGCAGACGCACGAACTGCAAACACCGCTCGACCTGCCCACCGAAGTCCAGGGGAGCTGGCTGCCGATTCGCCTTGTACTCGGGGTATATCTGCGATCGAAACGTGCGGTCATCGCCTGCGGCATCAATCACGAGTGCCACGAAACCAGGGCGCCGCTCGCGAAGCAGTTTCGCGAGCATCGACACGAACCCGTACACCATGTGCGTCGGCTCGTTCGTGACCGAGCTCGACATGCCACCACGAATGGCGTAATAGGCACGGAAGAACTGCGCGTGCCCGTCAACGATGTACAGGGTGCCGGGATCCGATGAAGTATCCGTCACCACTCTGAACAGTCCGATCGCTTTGGAAGAAGCCCCGAAGCGCTCAGCTCTTCCCTCCGAGCGCCTTGAGCACTTCAGCCTTCAGCGTTTCGGTCAGATTGGCGTCGAATCCTTGGTGAACGGCGACCACCTTGCCGTCTGGACCAATCACGACGGTGGCGGGGATGCCATCAAACCCATACTGCTTGATCACATCGCCCTTGATGTCGTCGAGGAACGGGAAGGAGAACTTGTTCTTGTCCCAATACTCCTTGGACTTCACCATCGCACCGTCGCCGCGCTCCCACACATTGATCCCATACACCGCTGCATTGGTCTTCGATTCCGCGACCCACTTCGCGAGGGCATCGATCGTGGGCAGCCCCTTCCTGCACGGACCGCACCAAGTCGCCCAGAAATCAACGACCACGACCTTGCCGCGAAGGGACGCGAGATCGACCTCGGATCCGTTGTTGTCCATCAACCGAAACGTCGGCGCCTCTGCACCAACCGCGATCGCCTCGGGGCGGGACGGAGTCAAGTCGCTCAGTCCGTCCACAGCCTTGCGCTTGCCCGCATTGAAGGCAATCGGCTTTTCCAACTTGTCCGACACGGACGGCTTGAGCATGAAGTCCACGGCGAAGCGAATGCCCGGAGGCGCGCCGGGTGGCGCCATGACCAGCGCGAGGGACTGCACAAGATCAGTCTTTGGATCAGCTGAAATCTTCAGGTCGCTCTCACCCTCGCCCGCCAAGAGGATTTCGGCCATTCCACCCTTCTCCTGATAACCGGCAACCTTGGTGAAGCTGCCACCACCGAAACTGAATGCGTCGACTGCCTTGCCTTCGGCACTGCCTCGAAGCGCCAAGTGCGGACAGGGGAACTCGATTCCATCGAGCTTCGTCTGCAGGGTGTTCACGACCGTTCCATCGAGGGCGACCTTCACAAACTTGTCGTCGACCTGCTCATCAGCGAAGTAGACATTCCCGCCCGTCGACACCATCGTCATCGTTCCAGCGGTGACTTCCATTTCCTGTCCGCCGCCCAGTCGGATGGACATCGAATCCTTCTGCTCTCCACCTGGCAACTTGACGGTCCATGCAACAGTGTCCGTGATCGCCGGTGCCGATCGGTACTTGGCAGCGATCTTCTCGAGGAGCGCTGCCCCCGCCTTGATCGCCTCTGGAGTCTTCGCCGCTTCAGGAAAGGTGTCGCCATTCAGCGGCGCCTTGGGGAACATCTGTGCGAGCGCAGCTTCGTCCATTGGAGCATCCTGCATCTGGTCCGCATCCACAGACTGCTTGGACGCAGGTGCGGGAGCTGCAGCGGGCTCCTGCGCAGCAGCGAAGGAAGTCGCGAGACAAGATGCGACGAACGCGAACGAGCCAAGAATTCGTTTCATGATGATCCTTTCGAGAGGTCGTGAGAGCGCTGGTGCCTCTCGGGGTCGGTGTCCAGTGGCCTTGCAGGTCGCCACAAGGCGATGCCTGAGTCCGCGCGAGCGGAGCCACATGAGTTTAGCAAATTGCCCGTGATGGGATGGCGGAGCGTTGGTGCGATCTCCAGAAGTGGTACAAGCACGAAGGACCGATCGAGCAGCCGAGGATGGGGCACTTCTACCTCTGCCTCGCGCCAGATCGACTCGCCGTGGAGGAGCAAGTCGAGATCGATCGTTCGTGGCGCGTTGCGCTCTGCATCGATCCGGACGCGCCCAAGGCGACGCTCCACTTCGAGAAGTGCGCGCAGAAGTTCGGGAGCAGAGAGCACCGTCCTGACCGCCAAGACGCCATTCAGATAGTGCGGTTGGGGAGGACCGATCGGTTCAGTCTCGTACAGCGCACTCTCGGCGAGACGTTCCACTCCATCGAGCAGACCAATTGCGGCGACCGCCGCATCGATGGTCGCCGCACGGTCACCGAGATTCGCACCGATGCCGATGTACGCAATCACACTCACGCGCGTGCACTCTGCGAGGGACGCTCCCACAGCAGTGGAACATCGCCAAACCCGAGCGCAGTGAGTCGCACCCACTGCAGTCCAACGCGCGCGATGCGTTCACGCACTGTTTCACGGTCGCCAAGCAACTGGAACGGACGAGCCTTCGTGGTCGACGCCCCATGGCCGGCATCGCGGTCGCACAGACCAACCCACACCAGACCGACGGGCTTCTCGATGCTTCCACCATCGGGTCCCGCCACCCCCGTGATGCTCAGTCCAAAGCGGCAGTTGCACCTTTCCGCCGCGCTCCGCGCCAGTGCCCGCGCAACCTCTTCGCTCACGGCGCCGTGGTCGGCCAGCATGGCTTGTGGGACCCCACACAGATCGCGCTTGAGTTCATTCGAGTAGGTGATGAATCCCCCTGCGAACCAACGACTCGAACCTGCCACCGAGGTGATGAAAGCACCGACACCTCCACCCGAGCAGCTCTCTGCCACTGCCAGCATCGCGTTCTCGCGGCGCAGTGTTTCTCCCAGCGCGGCGGGCAATGTCAGTCCATCACGACCAAATGCATACGGAGCCCACGCGCGTTCGACTTCCTGCACGGTGCGTTCGAGCGCGCCATCCATCGCCGCCGCGCCCATCGCGCGGATTCGTGCAGACACCACGGCCCCACTGGCCGTCGTCCCTACCAACGGATTGCTCCCGCGCTCCATGAACGGCCTGATCAACTCCGCAGCGGCACTTTCGGGGAGTCCGCACGAGTGAACGCTCGCCGTCGCGATCTGCAGACCTCCTGCTTGCGCCGTGATGCCAAGCACCGCCGGCGAAACGAAATCATGGAACATGGGTCGCATCTCATTGGGCGGCCCAGGGAGCAGGAATACCTCCGACCCACCCAACCGCGCAGCGATGCCCGGGGCCGTGCCATGGGGGTTGTCCAAGCACTGCGCACACTTCGGTCGAAGCGCCTGCTTGCGGTTCATCGCAGGCATCGGACGCCCGCGTCGCTGGTACAGGTCGAGCAAATGCTGCAGCGCTCGTCCATCCTCTTCAAGTTCCACACCGAGCGCATCGGCAAGCGCTTCGCGCGAGAGATCATCGTCCGTCGGTCCGAGACCTCCCGTCACAACCACCAGCGCAGCTCGCGCAGCGAGTTCCTTCAACGCCGCAGCAATCGCGACACGGTCATCGGCAACCGTTCGGCGCTCGTTCACCATCAGACCGAGCTTGAGGAGTTCCTCCGAGAGCCAGCCTCCGTTTCGGTCGGTGATCTGGCCAAGCACCAGTTCGTCACCGATCGAAAGCACTGCTGCCGTGGGCATTCTCGAAGAAGCGTAACTGCGGATCGCTAGCATGGGCTCATGACTCTCGGGCGGGAACATCCAGCTGATCGTCTGATGAGCGCCATGGACGCCGCGGGCTCGCCAGTGTGCGTTGGCCTCGATCCCGTGGTGGAACGCATCCCGCCGGAGGTTCATGCCAGCTCTGGTTCGACGACTCTTGCACGCTTTAGCCTAGGCATCATCGATGCCGTGCGCGGGGTCGTTCCGTGCATCAAGATTCAGGCAGCCTGCTTTGAGCGGTATGGGCCCGAGGGATTCAAAGCGCTCGAGGAAGTGATGGCTTCCGCGAAGTCCGCTGGGTTCGTCACGATCTTGGACGCCAAGCGCGGCGACATTGGCATCTCGGCCGAACATTACGCGGCAGCGCTGTTCGGTCACTTCTCGGCGGATTGGTGCACGGCAAACGCCTACCTCGGCATGGATGGGGTGACTCCCTTCCTTGCCCGAGGCGGGGTCTTTGCTCTCGTTCGGACCTCCAACCCAGCGTCGGATGCGCTGCAATCCCTGCTTCTGAGGGATGGTCGCTCAGTCGCCGAAGCGGTTGCTTCGCTGGTCGCGGCGACTGGCGCGGAGTCGATCGGAACGAGGGGATTCAGCAGTCTCGGTGCCGTGGTCGGTGCCACCAAAGCCCAGGATGCGACTGCGCTGCGAACGCTCATGCCCAACCAGCTGTTTCTGGTACCGGGCTACGGGGCGCAAGGTGGAACGGCCGATGACGTGCGACCCTGCTTCCGCTCGGATGGGAGGGGCGCAATCGTCACGGCGAGCCGCAGCGTGATCTACCCGACATGCAAGCCTGGCGAGCATTGGAAGAGCGCCGTCGAGCGCGCCGCCCACAGCTTTGCCGCCGAGGTCCGTGCGGTGTGTTGCCCCGCAGCAGCGCACCCATGATCCGACCGACCACGGCAATCTCGTTCGCCGCAGTGGTGGTGCTTGCACTCGCTCCTGCGCTTCTGTTCGAAGGGGAAACCCCCGCAGCGCCTGGCCGAATCGTTGTTGTCGTCACGCCGCACAATGAACAGATCCGTTCCGAGTTCTCGATCGGCTTTGCTCGCTGGCACCGCGAGCGTTTCGGCGAGCAAGCCGAAGTCCGCTGGAGCACCCCAGGTGGAACGACCGAGATTCGTCGGATGCTCATCGCGCAAACGGAAGCGGCCCTTCAGCAAGGCACCACCGTTGGCGGACAAGCAGACATCGTCTTTGGCGGCGGCAGCTACGAGTTCGACTCCCTCGCGAAACCAGTCACGATCGACGGCGAGCCGCCCCGAAGCGCGACGGTGCTGGCGCCGTGCGACTGGGTGACCCCCGAATGTCTCACGGAGTGGTATGGCCCAAACGATGTTGCCGGCAAGCGGATTTACGATCCGAAGCTGTATTGGTTCGGCGCTGCGTTCAGCACCTTTGGCATCGTCGCGAACACACACCGCTGCGAAGAGCTTGGCATCGATCCACCGCGACGATGGGAGGACCTCGCGCAGCCTGCACTTTGTGGGAATGTCATTCTGGTCAACCCCTCCCAGAGCGGTTCGGCCGCCACCGCCTTCGAAACGATTCTGCAGCGGCTGGAATGGACCCGCGGATGGCAGGTGCTGCGCCGGGCAGCAGCCAACTCCAATCACATCATTGCATCGAGCAGTGTGGTCCCGACCAAGGTTGGCAACGGCGAGTCTGCCGTCGGCGTCGCCATCGACTTCTATGGCCGCTACCAAGTGCAGGCGCTCTCGGATGCTGCAGCGAAGACTGGCATCGGATCAATCGCTCGACTTGAGTTTGTTGCACCCGCAGGTGAAAGCGTCGTCGACCCAGATCCCGTTGCGGTGCTCCGCGGCGCACCGCATCCCGACATGGCGCGACGGTTTGTGGAGTTCTGCATGTCCGACGAGGGACAATTGCTCTGGCAGGCGGCGCCCGGCGACGCGGACGCGTGCGGTCATCCTCGCCCTGCTCGGTATGCGCTTCGGCGCCTGCCATCGCGGCGCGCCGTCTACGAGTGCTGCAGCGACTGCTTTGTTGACAAGGTCAATCCCTTCGATGAGCGACCGATGCCCGCGACCAACCCAAGCTACCGCGACTTTGTGTCCACTCTGTTCTTGCCGATGGCGATAAGTCATTCGGCTCTGTTGCGGGATGCGTGGAATCGAATCATCTCGCATCCGGCCTATCCGAAAGTCCAAGGAGTGGTCAGCGCCGAAGACGTATCCGATCCCCAGCTGAAGCGATGGATCGCCGCGTTCGATGCGATGCCAACCGCGCCAGGCGCTGATGGAGTTGAACTGCGATTGGATCGACCCGCAGACCTCGCCGCCATCCGGTCGGGTTGGCTGAAGGGCGGATTCAAGGATGGAGGACTTTGGGAAGAGCGTGATGATCCTCGCATGCTTCTGCGTCGTCGGTTTGCCGCATTCTTCGAAAGGCAGTACCGATCGATCCTGGCCGATGAACAACTCGCCACGGTGCAGTCGGAGGGTGGATGAATCGCGATCTGCCGCCGCGGCACATCGAGTTGCGCCGAAGCGAAGGACTCGCGATCGTGTGGACGGAGGGCGAGGAATCGTTCTATCCAGTCGCCCTCCTGCGACGACTTTCTCCGAGCGCGGATGCCCGCGCGGTTCGGGAGTCACTTGCCGCGAATCCTCTCACCGTGTTGCCGTCGACCTCTGGAAGCGGACCGCTCCGGGCGGAGTCGGCTGAGATGGTCGGCAACTATGCGCTTCGCATCACCTTCAGCGATGGGCACTCCACGGGGCTCTTCTCCTGGCGATATCTGCGCGAGATTGACCCGAAGGCAGTCGATCCGCGCAGGAGTGATCACTCGTGAATGCGCAGCGCGCTTCGCCCGCGCACTGTTCCGAGGATCCGATGATGCCGTGTGCAGTGCAAGCAGCCAATGGGCAACGAGGGACACAGCGAGGGGTGCAGTTGAACCACGACGTGCGAGGGGCGCACCGAGAATTTCTGTGGAAGCACTCGACAGATCGCCGATAAAGCCGAACGAGGGAGTTGAGCAGTTTCCCACATCACAACCCGTCTTCACCCCCACACCGTGCGGTGTGGCACAAGCATCTTTCTCCCCTCCGCCCTGTCGACCAAAGTTACGTCGGCAGGGTTTTCTCTTTGTCTTGCGGACGGCATCTGCAACGCTTGACCCGTCGCAACCGTATCCATACATTGATCCCATGAAGAACTTTCTTTCCACAGCCCTCCTCGCTTCGTGCGTCGCGCTCTGTGCGTGTGGCCCCGATTCAAGCGAGTCCAACGATCCTGAGGCTTCGAGCGCGAAGCCAGAGACCGCATCTCGGATCGCCGACAGCGCCCCATCAAAGATCGGCGTCACGGCATCGAACGATTCTGTCCTCAATCAGCAGGAAGCAGCCAACAAGAAGAAGAAGCAGTAAGTTCCGGGTTGGGCTCACTGCTGCTCTGGATTTGGCCGCCGAGGAATTGGCCGCCGAGGTTTTGGCCAGTCGGGGATTGGCCCTCGGGAATGCAGCTCGGTCTGATCCCCGTTCTCAACCTGTGGTCAAAACTCGCCGAATGACCTCGAGTCCTTCGGCGAGTTTTTCTTCGGGCGCTGCGAAGCTGATTCGGAAGTGCGAGTCGCGCGAACTGAACACGTTTCCCGGTACCACGATGAGCCGGTGATCCACCACTCGCTTCGCAAAGGCAGCACCGCATCCGCCGCTCCGCTCCGTGACGGGAATGAACGCATAGAACGCACCCTGCGGTACGACCAAGTCGACGAGTCCGCGAAGGGCATCCACCACCATATCGCGGCGGCGCACATACCGCTCGAGGAGCGGCGACAGATCCACTTGAAAACACTCTGCCGCAGCGACCTGCAACGGCGTCGGCGCACACACAAAGAGGTACTGTTGCAGCTTTGCCATGTGCTGGATGAGAGCCTTCGGTCCCGCTGCATAACCAAGACGCCAACCCGTGCACCCATAGCTCTTGCCGAATCCGCGCACCAAGAGCAGAGCGGGATTCCCACGCGCAGCCGAAGGGCAGCGCCCCCCATCCCGCGCTTCAGGAAAGGTGAACGCGTCGTAAATCTCGTCAGCCAACAACAACACATTCCGATCACGGCACAACTGGGCAAGATCGGCGAGTTCACGCTGGGTCAAGACAACACCACACGGATTGCTCGGTGAGTCGATGATCACCATCTTGGTGCGTGGCGTCAGCAGGCGTTCGACCCGCGCAGCGGTCATTCGGAAGTCGGGATAGGTATCGCACAAGACACTTCGCCCACCCGCCACCTTCACCATTTGCGGGTAGGCGACGAAGTACGGATCGGGCATGATGACTTCGTCACCGTCGGCAATGGTCGCAAAAATGGCGAGAGCAAGTGCGCCTGTCGTTCCGGAGGTAATGAGCAGATCGCTCCCAGCTTTCTCACTCCAGCCAACATCCGCTGCCAGATGCTTCCAGATCGCGCTGCGCAGTTCCGGAACGCCCTGCGTCAACGAGTACCCGTTGCGATTGTTGTTGATCGCTTGGATCGCCGCCTGCTTGACGCGCTCATCGACGAAAAAATCCGGTTGACCGATCGAGAGATTGATCGGGTCCTTGAGGGAAGCCCCCAGCTCAAAGGCACGTCGAATGCCAGACGCATCGATGGACCTCGTGCGATCCGTGATCAGGCGATCGACATCAAACCCTCCAGCCTCGACGGCTCCATCGAGGTCAGCCTGCGCCGGCTGCGTCATTTCGTCACTTCTTCTTGCCAGCGTCTGGCTTGGCGGCCGCGGCAGCAGGCTTTGCACCTGCCGCGCCATCAGCAGCGGCAGCCGCTTCCTTCTTCGGCTTCTTTGCCACCGCCGCCTTGATCGAACGAACCTTGGGAAGTCCGAGCGCAGTGTTCTTCGCCGAATCGAACTTCTCGAGTTCGGTCAACTTGGCGACACGCTCCGCGCGAGTCAACACATTGCGGTGCTGGTTCAGCGCTCCGGACTTCTGCTTCAGACTGGAATGAATGCTCATGTCGGGCCTTTGAAAAGCTTGGGGTAAAAATCGCGGAAGTCACCATTGCCTCGACCGAGCGCCTTCCACTTCGCGCCGACCGACCGGATGTTGGCTTCAAGGGCCTTCACCACGGGTCCCCCGCGGTCATCCCACCCGAAGCCGGGTTGGACGAACACGAGGAATCGAGCATTATTGCTCGGAACTGCGATTGCATCAAGTCCCTGGCCACGACAAAACGCGACCATCTCTGATGCCCGGTCGACCGAAATGCCATCGGCAAGGATGAAATAGTTGAAACCAGCCCGCCTTGGATCGCCCTCCGGCGCAGGACCGAGGCCGTTCAGCGCGCCGGCAGCACGGGGTTCCCGCGGAACCTCCGGCGCGATTGCTGGAGAAACGGCTGCTGGAGGCGACAGTGGATCGGTGGTGCGCGCTGCGATCAGCGCAGCCTCTGTCCGTTGCTGCTCGAGAGAACGGAGGCCAGCCTGATAGCCGAGCAACCAGAGCGCGTAACCGCCGCCAGCCAAAACGAACAGTGCGACGAACAACACTCCAATGGGCATTCGGAGCGAGCGAGCGCCGCTCCCTCCCACATTCGATCCCGATCGACGTGCTTCATACAGCGTGGATGGTTGTTTCGACAGGGACATGGCGCATCGGAAGGGTATCAGCCCTCGGAAGATCCAGACAAGCCAAGAACACTCGCCATGGCGAATCCACCCGCGTGCGAGAGCGAGATCAGCCAACGGCGGATTCCATGCTGGTCCGCGACCCTGCCAACCTCGCCCGAGAGCCGAAGACTCGGCGCCCCAGTCGGCAGCGTGACGACTTCAATGTCCGTCCAGCACATGCGGCTTCGCAGTCCTGTACCGATCGCCTTCAGAGTGGCTTCCTTTGCAGCGAAGCGTGCTGCAAGTCTCTCCGCGCGGCGACGGCCCACCGCCTCCGCTGCACCCTGCTCATGGACTGTAAACACGCGCCCGAGGAACTGCTCTCCATGATCCATCAGCATCCGCTCGATTCGGGCGATTTCAACGAGATCGATGCCATGACCGACAACACCGCCCTGGTGTCGCGGGTTCATGATCCATGCTCCTCGGGCCACAGTGACCGAACTCGCTCAAGTCCGGCTCGAGGCTGTGTCCAGTTCCTCGCATCGGCAACAGGCGAGCGCTGGAATCCTGCCCCAGCAAGCGCCAGGACATACTCGCCGAGTTGGAGGCGCGCGCCGTTGGCCTCGCCGGGGGGTGCTCGCATGCCAGACTGCAGCATGTCGACGACGCGTGCTGCACGCAGTCGCTGACCGCAACGCCCAACGCTCGCCACGGGATCTCGGCCGAGCGAGAGCAGCATCGCGGGATCGATGCCAACGCCGATCGGATCCTCGTTCGTCCCCTCCCATGCTCCAGTCACCGCATCACTTCCGTGATCCGCCAACTCAACACCCGCGTGCGCCGCCGTGCTGCTGATCACAACACGGACATCGCCCAGGATCTGCGCGTTCGCGTCCGTTCGCTCCGGGAGTGCCGTCGACACCGTCACGCGCCCAAGATCTGCGGCGAGTGAAATGGTTTGTCGAAGCGCATCGAGCGCGCGATCGGCGTGGGATGGACTGCCGAAGTGCTCTGGCGGAATCCACAGATCCACACCCGCACAGCGCATCTCCAGCCGCCGCAGGCGCCCCAGCAGATCTCGGCGCGCACTCGCATCAAGCTCACGCGGGCGCATCCCAGGCTGGGTTGCAGAGAGTTGCACAGCACGAAAACCGATCGAACGAAGCGCCTCAAGTCCGGCGATCGGATCATCGCCCAGTGGCGCCAGCGTTGCAGCAAGCGGCGGCATGAGTCGAATCGCGCTCAGCATCAGTTGGAAGACTATCGTCTTGGCCGGGACCGCATGCCGATGGAACGACCATCCGTACGCAAGACGCCGGCACAGCGCAAGCGAGCCGCACAACTGCTCGCCGCGCTGAGGCGGCGCTACCCGGAAGCGCGGTGCGCACTCGAGGCATCGGCACCGCACGAACTCTTGATTGCCACCATCCTCTCTGCCCAAGCGACCGATGCTTCGGTGAACAAGGCGACTCCTGCGCTCTTCCGCACGTTTCCGACCGTTGCAGCCTTCGCAGCGGCCACCCCCGCGGACATCGAGCCCTTTGTTCGCACCATCAACTTTTGGCGCAACAAGTCACGCGCCATCGTGGAGACGGCTCAGGCACTGCACCGCGACTTCGGCGGTCAGGTACCCCGCAACATGGATGCACTCCTGACACTCCGTGGTGTCGCACGCAAGACGGCGAATGTTGTTCTGGGCAACGCATTCGACATGCAAGAGGGTGTGGTCGTCGACACGCATGTCGCGCGCCTTTCCAAGCGCATGCGGCTGACGCGGCACACGGATCCAGTCAAGGTGGAACGCGATCTGATGGCGCTCTTCGCGCCGAGCAGCTGGTGCGAACTCTCTCACCTCCTGATCGCCCACGGACGGGCTGTCTGCAAGGCGCGCGGCGAAACCTGCGCCCAAGATTCCATATGCCAGCGTTTCTGCCGCAGCGCGCGCAGCGCTGACCCCGCCGCGTCAACCCGTCGGCGGACGAGTCGAACCCGCATTCGCCGCTGATGGGCTCGGCGGATCGTCAGCGTTCGGCGTGGTGCTCGTGCTCACCGGCTGCCACACCGCCAACCCCATTCCGCCAAACAGGCTGACCCAACTCGCGCCATCATCGGTCCGACGCGGATAGATGTTGGTGACTGGTCCCTGCAAGCGCACTCGCGCGACACGCACCATCGACCCATTCACGCGGCGCCACACATCAATGCCATCATCGTGGCCGATCCAAAGGTCAGCGCCCACATTGGTGATGGTCCGTGCAAGACTGCCCTGCGGCATCTGCAGGACCTGTTGCTGTCCTTTGTCCTCCACCATCACGCGAGGCGAAGTCTCAATCGTGAACGCATCACTATCCGCACCCTCGATGATCGCCTTGCCAAATGCACCCTCGATCGTCGCACAGGGCGGGTTGATCGTTTGGATCGGATTGCTCGATGGCTCACAGCTGCCGCCCGTCATGTACAGCCAGTTGCCCTCTGGGCTGCCGGCCACGATACGACGGCCATCCGAAAGCACCCGTTCGAGTCGACCTGCCTCACGGGTCGTTGCGAAGAACTCATCCGCCGCCCCGCGCGAATCCGCCTCGCGGCGATAGAGCGACCGCCCGAATGTGCCAGCGATCAGATAGGTGTTTGGCGCGACGAGCGCCGCGTCAATCGCGCCTCGAACGCGAATGGGCGGCAGCGTGGAGAGTCCATCCGCATCGATGCGACAGACGGCGATTTGTTCCGGCGTGATTGCCCACAGCTCGTCGTGGATGGGCCGAAGGTGACTGACTTGTCCGCTGCACACCACGCCAGCGCGTTCGTTGAGATCCCCGTCCAGCAAGGCGATCCGTGCAGCGTCCTCGCCCTGCACAACACAACCGAATCGCCGCTCCGAGCCAGTGTGTGCCGCATCGACCGCAGGAAGTGCAACAAGCATCGTGGCGGATCCCAAAACGCTGCCATCACTGAGTCGCGTGATTTGGCCGCCGCGCGTCGTGACGGGACCAGCCGCAGTGCCGACGACTCTGCCACAGACGGCACCGCCTGCGAGATACCGCTCGCCCGTATCCACACGAACCACTCCACCGAGTCCGCTCACATAAATCGCACCATCGACGCTCGACACGCTCTCTGGCCGCAACCCAAGAACCTTTTCGGACATCGACTCCACCACGATCGGAGATTGGGGATTGGAGATGTCGATGCGAAGGACCGAGGTGCGGTCGAGCACGGCCACCAGATCGCTCCCGTGTCCGACCATGTCGACGAGTGCGCCGGACTTGCCGGGCGCAGCACAGACCAGCTTGGCCAGGATGCTCCCGTTCCGGGGATCGAGGACCAGCAGCGTGGCACCGAAGCCCTGGAACACGCTGTCGCGGTAGACAAGCGTGGCCCAGTGGGAACCGCCGACGGAATGGGAACACACGAGGTCCTTCGGCCGAACATCGAGCCGACTGACCGGTGTGTAGTCACTGACGCACGCGCTCAAGAGCAGCGGCACACACGCACCGACGAGCGACAGACAGTTCCGCACGAACATGTCGAAAGCGTAGCGGACAGTGCTACGATCGACGGATGACCCAAGGACGGATCGAACTGCTCCAGAAGATGCTTGAAAAGGACCCGAGCGATTCCTTCTGCTGCTACGGGATGGCTCAAGAGCACTTGAAGCTCGGCGACATTGACAGTGCCGTGATCTGGTTTGACCGAACCATCGCATCGGATCCTGACCACTGCTACGCCTATTTTCACAAGGCTCGAGCACTGGAAATGGGGGGCCGAGTTTCCGAAGCGCAGGCGACTCTGCGATTGGGGCTCGAACGAGCGCGGGCACAGGGCGATTCGCACGCCATAGGTGAACTGCAGGGATATCTCGGACAGATCGAATGACCGCACGGCGCCGAGCACCAACGCGAGCACAGGCGATCATCGAGAGGATCGAAACCGATCCGAAGGACCCTCGGTTTGCTCGAATCAGGATCGCCGGTGCCAGTCGCTGTGTCGCCACCATCGGGCGGGAGACGCTGGCTGGACTTGGCATTCGAGAGGGCATCCGATGGACTTCGCAGTTGGAGGCGCGTGTCCGCAGCGCGCAGGCGGAGCGGGACGCTCGGTCGCATGCTCTCGCGATGCTCGCTCGAGCTAGCCAGAGTGCCGGGTCGATTCGGCGCGCCTTGCTGCGCCGCCGCATTCCTTCGGACATCGTTGAACGAACCGTTGCATCGCTCGTTGCTGACCGCTGGATCGATGAAGAAGCGCACGCAGCACTTCGTGCGGACCGCCTATCTGCATCGCAGCCGGGTGCCTGCGAGACGCACCTCATGCAGGTTCTCGGGAACGAAGGCATCGTCGAGTCACTTGCTTTGCGCGAAGCTCGGCGCGTCGCAGGCAGCGCGGAGTCCGCAGCGCGCGCTTTGTCGCTCGCGCGGACTGCACTGCAGCACCGCGGTCGCCGGACCGCCCTCGCGGTCGCACAGTCGTTGGCTCGCAAGGGTTTCGATCCAACTATCATTGCGGATGCCATGAGACGCGAAGGGTTCGACTGCGATGCGGAGTGAAGTCATGCGTGGATGCTGCGCCCTGCTTGCGACATGGACAGTGTGTGGCATGGGGGGATGCACGGGCCACCTGAACCAGTCGAATGGGATCGATGGCATCGGCGCAGGCGCCCTTCCGGCACTGCAGGCTTCCCCGGAAACATCACTCGCAGATCCGACTCCATCCGTCGCTGGACTTGATCGCAGAAACTGGCACCTCCTGATGGTGGCGGTTCCGCGCGGGCAGGTGCAAGTCCAGCCCACCTATGCAGAGGATCCGACGATCGTCCACGGTCCAGCACGCGTGGATGGCAATTTCCCCACTGCATCGACCGCGCTCGATGGACCATCGAATGGCAGTCAACTGTTGATGGAAGGCGCGGTGCAGCCCTTCTGGCCGACGGTGCTGTTCCTTGCCGCGCCCGTTCGCATGGCAAGTGGGCAGGCACCCGGAACGACTCTTCAGCAGCCGAAAGCGGGCTTCCACCTTGTACCAACCACATCGGATGGGCAGCCGGTGTGGGATCGCGGGACGTGGGAGTGGGTCGAGAGACCTGCCGCGCAGTAGGCGCTGCCGAACAGCCCGCCTGCCGTTTGCAGAGACGAGTACACACCGCGATGGAGCCTTCACCGAAACAATCCGCGCCATCACTGCTGAGCCCAGTTCGCATCGGCGTGGTCGACGCGCCCAACCGCGTGCTGATGGCGCCACTGACGCGCTGTCGAGCGCCAGACCATGTACCGACGGCGCTGATGGCCGAGTACTACGCGCAGCGTGCGAGTGCAGGCCTGATCATTGCCGAGGCAACAATGGCCATCGCCGGCGGATCTGCGTTCAACAATGAACCGGGCATCCACACGGCGGATCAAGTCAAAGGGTGGCGTGGCGTCACGGACCGCGTGCATGCGGCGGGAGGCCGCATTTTCCTGCAACTTTGGCATGGAGGACGAACATGCCATCCGCTGCTGAATGCCGGTCGACAGCCGATTGCACCGAGCGCGATCGCGATCACGTCCAATCCCTTCCGTGGTCCGGATGGTCCCGTCCCGCATGCCATGCCGCGTGCGGTTGAAGATTCCGAGATTCCGAGCCTTGTTGCTGGCTTCGCAGCGGCGACCCGAAATGCTCGCGATGCGGGCTTCGATGGAGTGGAAATCCACGGCGCGAACGGCTACTTGATCGACCAGTTCACGCGCGATGGGTCGAACCAGCGCGCTGGCGCGTATGGCGGTCCAGCTTCGCATCGGATCCGCTTTGCGTGCGAAGTGGTGGAGGCGGCGTGTGCTGCCTGGGAGCCTGGGCGCGTGGGACTGCGCATTTCACCGCTCGGCAGCGGTAACAGCATGATCGACAGCGATCCTGTCAACACCTTCACGCTCCTTGCGAAAGAGATCAGCCGACTGGGTATCGCGTACCTGCACGTCTTGCGAGCCGACTTCGTGGGTGTGCAGAAGGCCGATGTTCTGACTCCCCTGCGCAGTGCCTTCTCTGGAATCCTCGTGGCAAACATGGGCTACACGCCCGGCGAGGCAGACCAAGCGGTCGCTTCGGGCATCGTGGATGCGGTGGCATTCGGTCGTGCATTCCTTGCCAATCCCGATTTGCCAGAGCGCATCCGCGTCGGCGCTGTCTTGAATGCGGCGAATGAACAGACTTTCTATGGTGGAGGCGCCGTGGGCTACACGGACTATCCGTGCCTCACCCAGGGGCAGCGCGATGCCGCGCTGCAAGGAGCTCCATGAGTGCGGACGCCAACATGGCGCCCGCAGGTTTGCCGCAGGGCTATCCCTTCCAGCGCGACTGGGAAGTGACGCCGCGCGAATTGAAAGCACTGCTCGACCGGCGAGACCCTGTGGTGGTGATCGATGTTCGCACAGAGGCGGAGCGCAGTCTGGCACGGATCGAAGCCGCGATTCATGTTCCGCTGGCTGAACTTCCCTCGCGCATTCCGACGCTGCGCGAACATGAATCGGACCGCGTCGTGGTGATGTGCCATCATGGGATGCGCAGCCTGAAGGCAACGGAACTGCTTCGCCAAGCTGGCTTCGATGACGTCCACAGTCTGGCAGGCGGCATCCACCTGTGGAGCATGGACATCGATCCGTCGGTCCCGGCCTACTGATGGCCACCACAAGAGTGGACTGCTGAAATCCAACGAAAGCGGGCGAAGGGATTTGAACCCTCGACATTCGGCATGGAAGGCCGACGCTCTACCGCTGAGCTACGCCCGCAAGACTGGCGAGAGTGTACCGAAGGCGCTGGGCGCTGACCGCGCGCGCCTCGGATGGGTCAGGTCGCGGCGAGAAGGCGCTCCACATACTTGATGTCGTGGGTTGCGTTCACGAAGAGCTCCTCGCGCAGCAGGCGCTGGTACAACGGGATCGTGGTCTTGATGGGCCCTACCTTGAACTCGGCAAGCGCACCGAGCGAACGCCGAATGCACTGCTCGCGAGTTGGGGCGTGCACGATCAACTTTCCAACCATGGAGTCGTAGTTGGTCGGCACGCGGTAGCCGGCGCGGACATGGCTGTCGAGGCGGATGCCTGGACCACCAGGCGCGATCCATGTCTCGACAAGACCCGCCTGCGGCATGAAGTTGCGCGCGGGATCCTCGGCATTGATGCGAAACTCCATGGCGTGGCCCTGGATTCGGATGTCCGACTGCTTGTAGGGCAAACGCTCGCCTGCCGCTACACGGATGCCAGTCTGCACGATGTCGACGCCCGTGATCGCTTCGGAGATCGGGTGCTCCACCTGCACACGCGTATTGACTTCGAGCATGTAGAAGTTCTGACTGCGGTCCATCAGGAACTCGCAGGTGGCGGCGCCCGAGTACTTCGCTTGGCGGATCAGTTCTGCAGCTGACTCGCACACCTTCTCCCGCTTGGCAGGGTCGACTTCGGGCGCAGGAGCCTCTTCGATGAGTTTCTGGTGTCGGCGTTGGCTCGAACAATCTCGCTCATACAGGTGCACCGCGTTCCCATGCTTGTCGCCGATCACCTGCACTTCGAAGTGCCGCGCGAGGTCGAGATACTTTTCGACGAACACCATGGGATTCCCGAACGCAGCCGCCGCCTCCTGGCGCGCCTGTTCGATGCCTTGTCGCAGCCCAGCCTCGTCTTGCGCGATGCGCATGCCTCGCCCACCTCCCCCGCCCGCAGCCTTCACGATGACTGGAAAGCCGATGTCCTTCGCAACCTGGACGGCCTCATCGATGTCTTCGATGCCACCCTCGGTGCCGGGGAACACCGGCGTCCCAGCCTTCTTGGCAAGTCGTTTGCAATTGACCTTGTCGCCAAGTGCGAACATCGCCTCGGGGCTTGGACCGATGAACTCAAATCCACTGTCGCGACAGACTTCCGCAAAGTGCGCGTTCTCGGAGAGGAATACGTAGCCAGGATGAATGGCGTCTGCTCGGGAAATCTCCGCCGCTGCAATGATGCGGTCAATACGGAGATAGGAATCCTTGCTTGGCGGCGGACCGATGCAGACTGCCTGTGCGGCTTGCTCGAGCCACGGCCCGCCGGCATCCGCAGATGAGTAGACGCACACGGGCTCGATCCCGAGTTCACGACATGCTCGAATGATGCGCAGCGCAATCTCGCCGCGGTTCGCGATCAGGACTCGTTTGAACATTGGCAATCAGCTCGGTCGAACCAGGAAGAGCTTCTGTCCAAACTCCACTGCCTGCCCGTTCTTCACCAACACCTTCACGATTGTTCCTGATCGCTCTGCCTTGATCTCGTTGAAGATCTTCATCGCCTCGAGCAGGCACACCACCGTGTTGGCATCCACCGACAATCCCACGGTGGCAAGAGGCGGCTTGTCTGGCCCCGACGCCGCATAAAAGGTGCCCACCATCGGGCTCTCGATCGCCTCCAATCCCGCCTCATCCCCTGCGCCTGAAGACGCACCTGGCTTTGCCGTTGCAACCTCAGCCGCCGCGGTCGGCGAGACTGGCGCGGAGTGCATGGATGGTGTGAGCGGCACCCCGTGATGGACCACCTGGGGTGCGGTCAGGGTGGTTTGCCTCCGGATTGTGGCCTGCTCGTCCTTATCCCGAAGATCGAGTTCGGTCAGGTCATTGTCGACCATCAGTCGAACCAACTCCTTCAACTTTCTGATGTCCATCATGGTCTCGGAAGGCTACCCAAGCCAACGAATCGGCGCAGAACGGCACGGGATCGATGGAATTGCAGACAATATCATTTACGACGAACTGTCCGAAACACTGACCGAAACACTGACCGAAACACAGTCCGAAACACTGTCCGAAACTAGATGGATTTTCGAAGGGAAACGGGCGGACCGAGTACCTCGGCCAGCACGAAGCCCTGTCGCAGACCAGCCTTCGATGCGAGAGCTGATCGCACGCCACCCGATTGCGCCCGATCCACCTCGACGCTTTTCGCCACAATCAAGGCGGGCGTTGCAACTGGCTTTGGATGACGCCCCCCAAGCGCGGAAGCGTGAATCTGCTCCATCCGTTCGCGGAGATACGCACTCGTGGCTTCACCCTCGGGATCTTCCTCGTCCTCTTCGTCGTCATTGGCGCCACCCGAAGACCGTTGCAGCGCGTCGTTCGAAACAAACTGGATTTCTGCGGAGGGCGCAGCCTGCGTCGTGACAGGCAATGCAACTTGCGCCGCCTTTGCGGCATTTACCTTCTTCTCCGCCTGCTTCACCGCCATGCGGATGATCGCCTGCACCACGAGTACCACAATGAAGATGATGGTCCCTGTTGTCACGGCGACTGATTTCAGTCTACTTGCCTCGGGGGCAACTGGACAGAGAGCTCTCCGCTCACGCCCACAAACTTGCAGCCAAACGCTGACGAAAGCACGCTGGACTGCAGAACGCGGGTCGCCACACCAAACGCGGTCAGAACACCCCCGTCAAGAACTGCAACATCATCCGCCCACTGGCCGACGAGGGAGAGATCATGCATGGCAGCGACCACGACAGCACCCCTTCTGCAGCGCTGGCGCAGCGCTTCGATCACTCGCACGGACTCCGCGGGGTCAAGATTCGCAAGCGGTTCGTCGAGCACAAGCAGCCCACCATCCGCATGCTGCCGCAGTGCACGCGCCACGATGCACCGCTGCTGCTCGCCGCCCGACAACTCATGAAATCGTCGGTGGGCGAGGGGCTCGAGCGCCAGCTCATGAAGCAATGCCTCCGCCGAGATGCTCGAGGCACCATGGACAGCACCGAAGTCGACCACATCGCGGACCGTGACATCGATGGCGAGCATCGACCGCTGTGACACCCATGCCACAGATCTCGCGCGGCGTGCTGGCGGAATGGCGCTTGTGTTCTCTCCGCGCCACTGCACGGTACCCGCCGTCGGCGCACGCAGCCCCGCAGCAAGGCGTAGCAGTGAACTCTTTCCACTGCCGTTCCTGCCGATCAGCAGGCATGTTCGCCCCTCATCCACCTGCATCGTGACTGCATGCAGAGCACGGCGCTTCGAGTACGCAAAGGAGGCATTCTGAATGTTCAGCATGCCCACTCCCCGCGGCGTACGCGCGCAGATCGGAGCATCGTCAGGAACACAGGTCCACCGACGAGTGCGGTCAGCACGCCAATCGGAAGGCGACCGCTTCCAAAGTCGATCCCTTGCCGTACGGCATCGCTCCAGATCAGGATCGCAGCGCCCGCCACGGCGCTCGCAGGCACCAATGCCCCATGCAGTCCGCCCAAAAGCGCACGCGCCACATGCGGCGCCATGAAGCCGACAAATGCAATCGGTCCACAGAGTGCGACGCTGGCGGCGGCAAGCGCGCCAGCACCGATGAACAGTCCTCCTCGCAGCGGCCCAATCGCAACGCCCAGACTCTCTGCCTCATCGTCGCCTGCGCTCGCCAGATCGAGATCGCGCGCCTTCCAGGATGCCGCGACAACAACGATCAGGACCATGACGGAAGCACCCCACCAGGGAATGCTTCGCGGCAGTTCAGGAACTTGCCCCATGAACCAGCTCCAGAGTTCGCCGCGGCTCGTGGGCGGCATCATCGATTGCAGGAGGAGCGTGGTCGCCCCGCACATGCTGGCCACCACCGTTCCCGCAAGGACAAGCGTGAGTGGTTCCAACACGCCGCCGCGCCTCCCAAGCAGGAACACCAGGAACAAGACGCCAACCGCGCCCATCGTTCCTGGTACCAAGGCGTCTGGCCCCACGATGGCAGCCGCGGCGCCCGCGGCAGTGATCGGCAGCCAGGCTGCGATTGTTGCCCCAAGTCCAGCACCTGCGGAGAGACCGAGAATGAAGGGCGAGGCGAGCGGATTTCGAAGCAGCGCTTGCAGCAGAAGACCACTCAGTCCAAGCGCAGCGCCTGCAGCTGCACCAGACTTCACCGCACCGAAGCGAAGGGCGAGGATTTCCGGCTCAGGAAATCCGATCATCCAGGTGCCAGAACTTGGATCGCGCCCAATGAGCAGCCGTGCTGCAATTCCTGCAAGCAGCGAAGCCCCGAGTATGAAGTGCGCCATGGCTTTCGGCCGACCTGCGATCATGGCGCGTGCACCTCGGCAGCAAGGAGCGCGCGAACTCGAACAAGCGACTCCGTGATACCGCCACCTGGCTGCAGGAGCGCGGGTTCGTTCAGTCGCAGCACCTTCATGCCGCCATCGGCGGGAGCATCGAAGCGTGCAGCGGTGCCGCCCCGACCGAGACAAAGCAAGATGTCCGGGCTGACTCGGAGCAGGTCCTCCTGACCGAGCGACTGGTATCCCGCGCGGTCGAGCGCAGCAGAGAAACCCTGCGCCCGAAGCGTCTCCATCAGATAGGAGTCGGTTCCAAACGCCAGCAGGTCAGCACTTTCCTCGCCGCACAGCACTGCGAGCACTCGCGTGCCTGCTGCACCTTCGACCGGCGCGGTTGCAGCATCCAACTCTGCGCTCAGCCGCGCAGCCTCCATTTGCATCTTTTCCTGCCGTTCGATTGGACAGAACGGCCCACACACCGCTGCCACATCCCTGATCGCCCGTCTGCAGTCCCCAAGGGTCGAAAGGGGAATTGGAACCACGGCCCAACCCTTCCGTTGCGCAAGTTCAACAAGGACCGAAGGAATGCCCTGTGCTGGAGGCTGTACGAACACCAGCGATGGATTCGCTCGAACAAGCGCCTCCGCGTCAATGTCGAGAAGGGTTCCGACGGCTGGTGCATCGACAGGAGCGACACACCAAGGGGTGCGTCCGACGAGCAGATCCTCCGCCCCGAGTTTCACGAGCGTTGCAGTGACGCCCGGCGAAAGTGACACGATGCGTGCGGTGCGCGGTCCATTGGCTGCATGCGGAGCGGACGGCTCCGCTCGTTCGCATGACGGACTCACCAGGACCAACAGCAGCGCGGCGACTGCTGACCATCGACCTCGGTGGGCAAGGAGGGTCACGGAGGGCTACATTAGCGCAGCGATGGGTTGGTGGAGCTCCTTCAAGGCAACGCTTGGAATCGCGACCCGCGAGAGCGCACCTCAACAGGAGGTGATCGATCCTGCACCACGGCAGTCGATACCCGTGATCCGTCAAGCGCAGACCAACGTGCCAACGATCGATCTTCCCGAGGAGCTTCGTGCCCAGGTTGCTGAGCATGCTCGGTCACAACAGCAGTTGCAGGCGATGCTCGGAACACTTGCGAACACGATGCACGCGATGCCGCAAATCGCCACGCAACAGGCGCAGGTACTCGAGACGCTGCTCGACCAGTCCGCCCGAGCAAGGCAACGCGATCAGACGATCGAGCGGAACCTGACGCAGTTGACGGAGGGCGCGGACCGTCAGACGCAGACGCTTGGGCTTGTCCAGCAGCAACTCGACCTGAATCACGAGGTCAGTCTTCGCGTGGCGGACAGTTTGAAGGAAGTCTCGGATGCGATAGGCACTTTCGCCTCGTCCAGTGAACGCCAGTCGCGCGCCGTCGAAAGCCTTGTCCAGGCGACGCAGCGCCGCGTGGCTCAGTCGGATCGCCTTGAGCGATCATTGCAGTTCTGGCTCGCGGCCGTGGCGCTCATCTGCACTGTTGCGATGCTGTATGGAGTCTGGTCGGCTTCGAAGGGTCCCGTCGTGATCGCGATTCCTGCCCCCGAAGCGCCAGCCGCACCTGCGGCCCCAGCCCAGCAGCCGCAGCAGTGAGACCGACCGCGGATCCCCACTCCGACGCGCCTAGGAGTGCGCGGTTGCTTCACTGCCCTGCATCTGGCTGCGGACGAGCCTTTGATACACGGCGCAGCGGTCGAGCAACTGAGGATGCGTTCCCACATCGACGATGCGACCCTTGTCCATCACCACAATCCGGTCCGCCGACAGCATCGTGGAGAGCCGATGCGCAACGGTCAGCGTCGTGCGCGAATGACTGATCTCCGCGAGTGCCTGCCCGATTTGCTGTTCGCTCTCGGCATCGATCTGGCTCGTTGCTTCATCGAGAATGAGGATCGCTGGGTCCCGAAGCAGCGCGCGCGCAATCGCAAGCCGCTGCCGCTGCCCGCCCGAGAGGCTGGTCCCCTGTTCGCTGATGGCGCCGTCGAGCCCGCCCGCGAGACGCAGCACGAATGATTCGGCGTGCGCGCGGCGCGCGGCATCGACCAGCCGCTCACGCGCCACGCCCGATACGCCGAGCGAAATGTTCTCTGCCACGGAACCCTGAATCAAGATCGACTCCTGCGTGACCACCCCGATCTGCCGACGCACACTGCCGATGTTGGCCTGCGCGATGTCGACACCATCGATTCGAATGCGGCCCGAGACTGGATCGAGAAGGCGCGGCAGCATCGATAGCAGCGTGGTCTTTCCGCAACCGTTGGGACCGACGAAGGCCACATGTTCACCAAACGCAATATCGAGCGTGACATCCTCGACCGCAGGCTCCTCCGCTCCCGGATACCGAAACGACACTTGCTCGAAGGAGAGTCGTTCGCGATGACGCGGCAACCGCAGCAGTTGCTCGCCACGCCGCGGCTCCTCACGGAGTGCGAGCAACTCCTTGAGGCGATCTGCTGCCGCTCCAGCGGCCTGGATGTCGATGGCAAAACTGACGAGTGGGCGCACCGATGCGGCAGCCACTGCGAGCGAGCCGAGGGACAGCACGAATCGGTCGAAGCTGAGCGTTCCTCGAAGGATTTCACGAACGGCAAACGCAGCCAGTGCGAGCGCAGTCAAGATCGTCAGCGTCTCGATCAGCGGACCCGCAAGACTTTGCGCGACGCGCGCCCGCAGCGACTCACGCACAACGCCGGCATTCGCTTGGCGAAATCTGCCAGTCATGGCTGATTCCGCCGTCGCGGTTTTCACCATGCGAAGACCACCGAGAGCCTCCGTCGTCACTCGGAGAAGCCCGGCTTGGTGCATGAGAGCACCTTTGTTGCCGCGCCGAACGCGCTTCCCGCTCTTGCGCATCACCACCCCGAAGATGGGACCCGCGATTGCCGCGACCACCACCACGCGCCAGTCGATCAGGATCGCTGCGGTGAACGCGGCAATGGCCTTGGTGATCTGCGCGGCAGCCTTCCCCGTGACCGTCATCAAGCCGCCGACAAGTTCTCCCGTATCGCGAATGACTCGACTCGAGACCTCCGCCGGACCAAGACGCATGACATCGCTCAACGGAAGCCGCATCGCATGGCGGAACACATCGAGGCGAATGCGCGCGACCACCTCCGTGCACAGGCTGAAGCTGGTTGCCTGATGCAGGAAGTTCGCCGCGGCACCGAGCACCGTGAGAACACCCACACCGGCCAGGATCAGCAGCACCCCTGTCCAGGGGTCGCTCGGTAGGCGTTCCACGAGTTCGTTCGGAATGCGCATCCAAGGCCCCCGGGCGTTGAAGTCTGCGGCCAGCGCCTGCAGCGACTTTCCACCCTCACCGAGGATCAATTGGAGGATGGGGACAAGGCTGAGGAGCCCAATCCCAAGTCCAGCAGCAGACAATGCGGCAAACAGCAGCGTCCAGGCCAGACGAGCAGGACGATCGAGCAGTCGCCGCGCGAAGTAAAAGAACGCGCCCATCCAACACCCGAGACTATCAGGAGACGCAGCCAGTCAACTGATGCAGATCGCGCCAGAAGGCGGGATAGCTCTTCGACACGCAGGCAGGATTCGCGATGGAAATGCCGGGTCTCGCGAGCCCCAACACGGCGAAAGACATGGCGACGCGATGGTCACCGCGAGGGTCGATCAGCACCGGAGCAGCCCGCACACGATCGGGGTGAATCGTGATCGAATGATCCGTCGATTCGATGCAGCAGCCTGTGCGAGCGAGTTGTTCCGCCATCACATGGACGCGGTCGCACTCCTTGTCCTTCAGCGTCTCCAGTCCACGGATACGAGTGGAGCCCTTGGCGAGTGACGCAACCGCTGCGAGACACAACGCCCCATCAGGCCAGCGCGATGCGTCGATATCGATGCCGCGCCAGATCGATGTGCCCTCCACGCCGATGCCCGCTGCACTGGAGCACTCTGAAGCGCCCATCGAAACAAGGGCAGAAAGACACGCCACATCGGGCTGCTTGGAAAGGCGCGGAAGCCCGCGGATCACGACCCCAGCATCAGGAACAACCGCAGCCGCTGCCAGGAAGTATGCAGCGCTGCTCGCATCGACCTCGATCTGCAGCGATGCCGCGCGCAGTTGGGTTGGCGGCACGGTCACGCGGGCGAGCCTGCCTTCGTGATCGCGCTCCACCTGCACAGCAACCCCCCACTTCTCGAGCGCGTGGATCGTCAGTTCAACATAGGAAGGACTTGTCAGCGAGTCGGCGCGAACGGACAAGTCGATGCCGCGCTCAAGTCGCGGCGCAAGCAACAGAACCGCCGAGACGAACTGGCTCGACGCGGTCCGCCCCACTTCGAGCGCACCACCACGCGGCACCTTGCCTCCACCCACACGAACAGGCAGTCGCCCTTCACTCTCGAGATACTGGATCTCAGCGCCGAGCGCGCGGAGCATCTCGATCCCCTCCGCAACCGGGCGCTCACGCATCCGAGCGCTGCCATCAATGGTGATGGGCTGACGCGCCAGTGTCGCCAACGCGATCATGAACCGTGTCGGCGTTCCACCGTCACCAAGCATTACGCTGGATCCGCCTTCGAGGAGCCCGCTGCTGTCGATTTCCACCCACGAATCGCCTTCGCGGATGCCCGCTCCGCATGCGCGAATCGCATCGATGAATCGGTTGGTGTCATCCGCGCGAAGCGGTGCGTCGAGCCGCGTTCGGCCACTCGAAAGAGCAGCCAACATGAGAAAGCGATTCGTCTCGCTCTTGGAGCCAGGGGGCGTCACCGATCCGCGAAACGGGCGCGGCGCGGGGATGATCGAAACGCTGTCGGGCTTCTGCACGACGGCCATGGCTGACATCACTCTCCCGCCGCCGGGGCTGGACGAAACACGGCGACGACATCCTCGATGGGGACCACATACAAGCGATTGTCACCCTCGAAATCCACGGGGATTGCGTGCTTGGGGTGAAACAGCACACGGTCATAGCGCTCGACGGAATAATCAGGATCTCGTTCAACCTGCGCGCTCACGGCGACCAAGCGTCCCGTCAAGGTCGGGATCTCCATCTTGTCGGGAAGGTGAATGCCGACCTTCGTGACTTTCTTGTCCTCATCCTTGCGTATGAGGACCCGTTTGCCGACGGGCTCCACCGTTTCGAGACGCTTGCTTCCTTCTTTCGGACGCTGTGTCAACGCATCACACTCCTCGCTTCAGCCGCCGCATCGCTTGGGGATTCAGTTGTTGGGTGCCGGGAAGCCCTGCGGCGATTCGAGGGGCTTTGCATCGCCCGCCGTGCACATGACCACCACGAACACGGCTACCACCATCAACAGAACCCCCACAATGATTCCGAGTTTGCGGGCAACATTGGACGATGGCTGAGTCGCTTTCATGCGGGGAGCGAGGATAGCATTTCCGCATGGCCTCTCTCAGTACTCATTCCCCGTCCGCCACGGCGGCCGCGACCGATCCACTCACGCTCATCGATGTGGACCATGTCCGCTTCTATGTCGCCAACGCGAAGCAAGCGGCATTCTTCTACGCAAACGCTTTTGGCTTTCAGGTGGAGCAGATCGCCGACCTCACGACGGGGTCGCGTGAAAGCGCCCAGTATCTGCTGACACAGGGCAACATCCGCCTGCTGCTTGAGACACCGCTCATCCCGACGCATCCGTCGGCCGAAGAAGTCAAGTTGTACGGCGACGGCATCAAGGACATTGCGCTCACCGTCTTCGACGCCGAGCGCGCATGGGAGCAGGCCGTCCGAAATGGCGGAAAGTCGGCGTATGAGCCGCGGACCGTGACGGACGGCAGCGGGTCCGTGACGATGGCGGGTATCCGTACCTATGGGCGTGTCGTGCATTCCTTCGTGAGCCGTCGCGGATCATTCGACCTCCCCGCCCTCAAGCAGGGTGGACTCTTTGCTCCTGGGTTTCGCCGTGTCGAAGGCTTCGCTCTGAACGAGTTCAACCGGCAGCATCCCTGCGGACTGAAGTTCGTCGATCACTGCGTGGGAAACGTGGAACTTGGCAAGATGAACGAGTGGGTCAAGTGGTACGAGGATGTCCTTGGCTTTTCGATGTTCAAGCACTTCGACGACAAGGACATCGCCACGGACTATTCCGCGCTGATGAGCAAGGTGATGGCCTCTGGAAACCACTTGATCAAGATGCCGATCAATGAGCCCGCCGAGGGCAAGCGAAAGAGCCAAATCCAGGAGTATTTGGAATGGCACAACATGACTCCGGGTATCCAGCACTTGGCTCTGCGGACCGATGATGAACTCCGCAGCGTTGCCGAGCTTCGCAGTCGCGGTGTCGATTTCCTCGCCATCCCTGAGACGTATTATGAGTCGGTGTGGGAGCGTGTGAACGGCATGCTGAAAAAGCACGGCCACGAGGCGGTGAAGGAAGAGCACCAGCGCGTCCGCGACTTGGGCATCTTGGTGGACGCCGACGAAGAGGGGTACCTGCTGCAACTCTTCACCAAGCCCTTGCAGGATCGTCCGACGTTGTTCTTCGAGATTATCTGCCGTCGTGGCAGCCAGTCATTCGGCAAGGGCAACTTCAAGGCGCTCTTTCAGGCACTTGAAGCAGAGCAGGAACGCCGCGGCAATATGTGATTTCGGTGAAGAGCGACTACTCTCGCGCACAGCATGGCAGAGCAGGATCCCTCCACGAATCCAGATGACCTCAATCTCGAAATCGATCTCCCCGAGATCGACGAGCCGGTGTTGGAAGCGAGGAGGGATTCGAGCAAGGATGGATCCGACGAACCATCAACGTTCGTCCCGTCCGCAGCGCCGCGCCGAAATCGCACCGTACTGCTTCTCATGGCAGCCGTCCTCGTCATGGTGGCGTTGCCGCTCGGATGGCTTGGCTGGGCGTTTACACAGGACCGAAGCGAACTGGATGGAATCAGCGCAGGCCTGATCTCTGCTCGAGACGCTGCGGAGAAGACGAGCGGTGCACTCGAGGATGGTCCCGAGCGTCAACAGGCCCGGGACCTCGCTTCGCGTATCAGCGCGATCGACTCCGCCGAGTGGTGGGACCGCGTTGTTGTTCGCATCATTGCAGCGGATGACATCCGACGACTGACCGCGGAGGCGGGTGAGCTCACCGGGCTGCTCAATCAACGGAGCGCCAACCGTGCCTGGTGGCGCGAACGCATGGCAAGGCTCGAGGAAGAACTGACCGCCAACGACCGGACCATAGCACAGATCGAGGCAGCCAAAGCAGAGTTGGAGACCCCGCCTCTGCCCCACGACAGCGCTGGTGGAGTCGGACAAGAAGCGATCACAGCGACGCAAGCAAGGCTGGATTCGGCACTCGACCACTTGATGCAAATGCAGTCGCAGGCGGTCACCATCTTTGCACAGGCCACACAATCGTCGGGCGCCGTGGATTCGATCGAGCGCCTCGCAGCGCTCGAGGCTGAGATCGATGCAGCCACCCCGATCGACCGTCGTCCTCCGGAGATTGCCCAAGCCAGGCAAGCCGCCAAGCGGGCCATGGCGGCTGCGCGCGCAGTGCTTGAACGCCGCGACTCCATCCTGAACGATCTCTCCGAGATTCAAGCAAGCGCAACAGCTCTCGACCGAGAAGCCGCAGCGGCTTCGGCTGTCCAGGAGTTGGCAGATCGACTCGATGCCGTGGTGTTCGAGCAGTCCGATTCGCGATTTCGATCCTGTTTGCAGCCGAGAGTCGATGCACAGAATGCAGTTGACCAAGCACGCACCGAGCTCGCCGCGCGCGACGCGGCCTTGGCGTGGGTGCAGGGCTGGATGCAGACCGTCGAGGACGCGAATGACCTGGAGAGCCTTCTTGCCGCCCTGCAACCTCTCGCCGGCGAAACGCCTCCCTCGTCGGACCTTCCGGTTGTTCGAAGCGCCATCGTGGACCTCGAGGCACGCGTGCGAACTCGAACCGAAGAACTGGTGATCGAGAAGGCTGAGCGCGAGGCATCGCTCGCGCGTGCCACCGCGTGCGCGGCCCGCTTCGAGGCATTCGCTGCCGCCTTGGACGCGAATGATCTGAGCGGTGCAGCGTCTGAACTGGATTCTGCGCAACCCGAAACCGAGGAGCAGGGTGAGGAGATCGTGATCCTGAAGACGGCTCTCTCCGCAGTCCTGCGCGATTGGCTGTCGGAGGCGCTCGCCAAGCCGGGGGCCATCCGAGACACCGCTACCCAGCTTCGTTCGTGCCTCGAGAGCGAATCCATCGCTCGACTCGCACCAGATTTTGCTGCGCAGGCTGCGAACGTCTGGCCAACCGTTCTGGCGATGGAGGACAGTTTCCTCTACGACTCGCTCCGTCCCATGACTGGCGCGCCGGCTTCCGAGTTTGAGGACGCCGCACGGTGGTATCTCGATTCGAGTCGAACGCGAGGTGTGCAGCCGCCGATGCGCGCAGAGATCGAGGCAGTCCTCGAAGCGATGAAGCAGCCGCCTGTCACCCTTCAGGTGGAGAGCATCGAGTGGGGCGCCGTGCCATGCGACTGGTCGCGACCCCAAACCGATCTCACAATCGCCATGGGCGATGAGGTCCGCGTGTATCGGCTCGGCCCCGTGGCACCCGAGAGTGCATCGCTGTTGAACATGTCGGGACCCTTCGAGCAGCACTTCACCTTGCCGCGCGATACGACGCTCATGCTGTCCGTTCGCGGGAACTTCGGTTGCGATGATCCCTCCTCGCGCTTTCGAGGAACAGGTGAAGTCACCATCGACGATCTTCGGACAGGTGGGCGCTTCTCCCTGCCTTTCCACAACGGCGGCGATGATCGCTCCAACCCGCACAAGCTTGTCCTTGTGGCATTCCCTGACGAGGAAGTTCGGCGTGCACTTCAGTTGCCGCCGTGGTCCCCTGCCACCAAGGATTCAGCCGACTGATCAACCCTTCGCCCACGCCGGGGGAGGGCTTTCCACCAGCACACCGTCGACCGTGACGCGCCATGCATGGAGTGCAAAACAGCCGCCGCACCACGGTGGACTGAGTGATTCTCCTCGGTACAACGAGTCGCCAGCGAGCGGGTGTCCGAGGAACGCCATCCCCGCACGGATCTGGTGCCGGCGACCCGGCCCTTGCAGTTGAATTTCGATCAGATCGAATGCTGCTGCGGTCCGCGTGGAATCGGTATCGCCGCTCGCGCTCGCCCGAACCACTCGCCACCGACACTCGCCACGCTCACCGTCACCATCGCGGCGAACGGTCACCTTGGCCGATCCCTTGTGCCGGCTCGAAAACACAAGTTCAAATCGTCCCTGCGGTTCCAACCCGCGCTTCACCAGTGCGAGATAGACCTTCGCAATCGATCGCTCGCCTCGATCCGAGACCGCGTCACGAAGAACCCTGTGCATCGACTCGTTCTTTGCCGCGATCACGCAGCCACTCGTGCAGTGGTCGAGGCGTTGAACAAGCCCTGCGTCGGGCAGGTACGCCTGTGGCGGATGCTGCGCCGCAAGCCAACTCGACAGCACCTCGCCACCACTGCTGCGCCGCACCGTCACGCTGTGCCATCCTGCCGGCTTGTGAAGCACCATCCATTGCTCACACTCCTGAAGCACGCGCGGCACACTGTCGCACGTGGTCGAGTCGTTGACGGAGGATTGTTCCGTGGAGTGATCCACAGTGTGTGGAGCCTACGCGGACCAGCCTCGTACAATGCCCCGATGGCGTTCTACACACGACTAGGGCAGCTCCCACCGAAGCGTCACATCCAGTTCCGCCGCCCGGATGGCGGGTTGTACAGCGAGGAAGTCTTCGGAACCGAGGGGTTCGTCGGCCCGACCTCCACGATCTATCACATCCATCCCCCGACGCAGGTCACCGGATGGAAGCCCGTGTACGCGGCGCGGGTCGAGTACGTCGAACGGGAAGTCATGCGAATGCGCCATGTCCGCAGCGCACTGATGCCACCCAAGGGCGATCCGGTGACGGGGCGTGTGGTGCTCTTCGGCAATGAGGATGTCGAGATGTCCGTGTGCGTTCCCGCTGAGCCGATGGAGTACTGGTACAAGAGCGGAACGGGCGACGAGTGCATCTTCATCCATCACGGGTCTGGAACGGTCTTCACTGCGTTCGGCACTCTGCACTTCAAGCCGAAGGATTACATCGTGATACCGAAGGGCACCATCTACCAGATGGTGTTCGACAAGGTTCGTGACGGCTCGCCCGATCCGCGGTATCTGATGATGGAGTCGGTCAACGGATCGCACATCCTGCCGCCGCCGAGATATCTGTCGAAGCAGACTTCGCAGTTCCTCGAGCATGCGCCCTACTGCGAGCGTGACTTGCGCATCCCCGAACTTCCGCTGACTCATGACGAGCGCGGTTCCTTTGAAGTCCGCATCAAGTCGCGGGGCTTGGTGCACAGCTACAACTATTCGTACCACCCGCTCGATGTCGTTGGATGGGATGGCTGCTATTACCCATACATCTTCAACATCGACGACTTCAGCCCCATTGTTGGAAAGCATCACCTGCCACCGCCCACCCATCAGACATTCGAGGGGCACAACTTCGTCATCTGCTCGTTCTGCCCGCGTTTGCTTGACTTCCACCCGCAGGCGATTGTCGTGCCCTACAACCATTCCAACCTCGACTCCGATGAGGTCCTGTATTACGTCGAAGGCAACTACAAGGCGCGGCGCGGAATCGAGGCATCCTCGCTGACGCTTCACCCACAGGGCATTCCACATGGACCGCATCCTGGAACCGTGGAAGCGTCGATTGGCGCGACACGCACGGACGAGCTGGCTGTGATGTGCGACACATTCCGACCGCTGTACCCGACGAAGGCCGCACTTGAACTGGACGACAGCAACTATCCGATGAGTTGGGAGCAGCATGCCACCGAAGCGGCAGCGAAGCCCAACGGCAAGAAGGTCAATACCTGGGACTGACCCAAGAGACAGTCGGGATGCGTAAAGCCACGATCATCAAGCTCATCATCGCTGCGAAAGTCACCGTCGTCGGCTGTGTTGCACTGGCAGCCACCATGTCCATCCCCCAAGCGAAACCTGCCGAGACACCTCCAGCCAAGGCGGCAAGTGGACTCCCAGTGGAACGCATCATGCTCGGCGGCGAGTCGTTCGACCTCGAAGTTGCGGCGACCGAACAGTCGATTGCGAAAGGCCTCTCCAAACGCACGGAGATTCCAAAGAACACGGGCATGGTGTTCGTCTTTCCCGCCGGCAATGAGCGATTCTTCTGGATGATTGACTGCTTCGTCGACATCGATATCGCCTATCTCGCGTCGGATGGCACCGTCGTGTCGGTGTACACCATGAAGAAGGAGGCGCCGCGGCAGGATGGCGAGTCGAATGCCACCTATGAGTCGCGGCTGAAGCGCTACAACAGCGGGCCCGGGGTTCAGTTCGCGATCGAAACGCCGGCGGGGACCAACGATGCGTTGAAAATCAAGCCTGGCGTGAAGATCCCGATCGACCGAAAGCGGTTGCTCGGCCATCTGAATCAGAACCGCACGGTGCCCCCGCCCCGCTGAACCAAGCGGGAATCACGTTCGTGCAGGCAGCACGATGCCGCGGCATTCCCCAAATCCGATGCGCGCAGCGCCCGGGCGTTCGCACCATGCACGCAGGATGACCTCATCGCCATCCTGAAGGAACTTGCGCTCACTGCCATCGGAGAGGGTGATCGGCTGCGTCCCCCGCCATGTGCGCTCGAGCAAGCAGCCGCGCGAGAGTGGATCCGAACCCGACACGGTTCCGCTCGCGAGCAGATCGCCCGTTCGAAGGTTGCAGCCACCACTCGTGTGATGGGCGACCATCTGCGCCACCGACCAATACATGTCGCGGTAGTTGCCTAGGCTGACGCGGCACGCTGGCATCTTCCTCTCGCGCATCGCAGCGCTCGCCACCAGCAGTTCGAGTTGGATGTCGAACAAGACATCACCCTCGCCACGCAGGTAGGGCAGCGGCTGCGGATCGCCGTCGGCGCGCGCTGGAAGCGGAATGCGAAATGGCTCGAGCGCATCGAGAGACACCACCCAGCCCGAAAGCGTCGAAGCGAAGTTCTTCGCCAGGAACGGTCCGAGAGGCTGGTACTCCCACTTCTGTACATCTCGCGCACTCCAGTCGTTCAGGAGCACAAGTCCAAAAACATGGTCGAGCGCCGACGCGACGGCAATGGGTGATCCGAGTGCATTCCCCCTTCCGATCAGCGCCCCCACTTCCACCTCATAGTCGAGCAACTTTGTCGGACCGAAGGATGGCGGACCATCGTCACTGGCGACGGTCTGTCCGCAGGGGCGAACCACCGCGGTGCCACTCGGGACGATGGAGCTTGAACGCCCGTGATAGCCGATCGGCAGATGCTTCCAATTCGGAAGCAGCGGCTGGTTGGGGCGAAACATGCTGCCGACATTGGTCGCGTGATGGAGCGATGCGTAGAAGTCTGTGTAGTCACCGATCTCACACGGCAACTGAACGGACAATCCCCACTCCGGGAGCACGATGTCGCCGCGCTTGGGATGGTCGCGCAGCTCGCCGCAGTCGGCGGAGAGAAGCCGCGTGAACTCGGCGCGGGCGGCGCGCCATGCACTCTTGCCGAGAGCCATGAACGGGGCGAGTGATTCCCCGGCAAGCGAATCGATGATGCGCCGCTCCAGGCGCTCGAGCAGCCCACATTCTGCGAGCGTGCGAACATCCACCACGAAGTCGCCGATGCGAACACCGACCCGTCGCCCGCGACCCTCGGCGGCAACGACGCCAAGCGGGAGGTTCTGCAGAGGAAAGTCCCCGCCCGGGCTTGAAGATCCCTCTACCCACGAGGAACGGATGGATGGACTCACGCTGCGCCCCCACTCGGTACTGCGCGCACCAACTCCATGGCCACAAGATCATCCCAAGGCTCGTCGAAAGAGCATGATCCGAACGAATGGGCAAGCCGTGACCGCGCATCCAGAATCTCCTCTCGGGAAACGCGAATGCCCTGCCATGCGACGGCTCGTTCGCTGAACTCGATGTCGTCCATGGATTCGACCGTCAGGAATGCAGCGAGTCCGTCGATGTCGATGCGGCGCGCTTGCGCCATGGCAGCGCCAAGGAACACATTCAGGAATCCAAACTGCTTGGCTCCAGCACCCTGGTTGAAATGACAGAGGGCTCGGTGCAGACCTGCCGTCGCTTTGAACGGCACTCCGGCTGCAGCAGCCGCAAGCATCCCGCGGGCAAGATCCCCAGCTGCAGGGTGCGCCTGCGGCGTCGTGCCCCCCGTGCGGAACTTCACGCCAGCTTCCTCCCCGACGAGCGCAGCAATCATGCCACGCGGATCGTTCTCGAGTGCGACTTCGAAGTATGGGAAGACATCATCGGGCAGCGCCGTGACCAGCCGTTCGACGGCGGACACGCTGCCCGCTCGCATCTCGAGCGAATCGATGCGCATCGCTGCTTCGCCCTCGCTCGACTGGCGATCATTGAACGCATGAACTGCATCGAGTTCGCGCAAGCACTCTGGGGTTCCCGCGGGTGACAGCACGCAAGTGATCGCCCACGCACCTTCCGTCGAAGGCGGCTCGACACGCGGGGCATTCCCCTGCGCAAGTTCGGAGAGTGTGTCCAGCTTGTCGGCGGGCCAGACGAGGCGGCCGAGCATCCACGCGCGCGGCGATGAAATCACCTCCGTGAAATGGCGAACAACCACCGCCGGTTCCAGTTGCGCAGGCGGATAAAGCCCCGCGTAATCGATGACCGATGACATCAACCCATGGATGCTCTGCATCGGCGCAGCATAGGCGATGCGCGCATCACGCCTCTTCAAAGTCGAGATCGCGACCGAAGGTTTCCGGCAAGAGGAACACCGCAAGCATCGCCAGCGGAATCAGAAACGCGCCGACGATCGCAGCCGACTGCCAGGGTGTTGCTGCACCGCCACCGAGCAGTCGTTCGCCCGTGGTCCAGAGCAGTGCACTGCCCGCAGCGGACCAGCGCACGAAGTTCGGTGCGCTCGTTGCGGCAGTCGCGCGCAGGTTGGTGCCGAACAGTTCGGCGGACATCGTGACGAATACCGCCCAATATCCCGCGGCGAAGCCCAGGGCACAGGAGCACGCATAGAACGCCACCAGACTGCTCGCCGCAGTGGTGAAGTACAGCCCGACCGCCACAACGGTGAGCGCGTGGAATACCCAGAGCGCTGCACGACGCGATCGAAGCATCTGGCTCAGCAGTCCACTTGCCAGGTCGCCGATCGCAAGCCCGATGTACGCCCACATGATCGCTGCGCCAGGTGATGGCAGCGCAGTCTCGGGCATGCCAAGGCTGCGGCCAATGGCGTCGCAGTACTTCACGAGAATGCCGATGCAGTACCAGATGGGGACTGCAGCAACGATCGTGCACAAGTACCTCTGCAGGCGCTGCCGCGGATAGAGCAGCAACCAGAACGATCCCCGACCTCCGCTCGGCTTCGTCCGCACCGCTTCAAACATGCCGCTTTCCACCACACCGATGCGGAGCGTCAGCAGCAACAGCCCCATACAGCCCCCGATCAAATACGCGACACGCCAGTCCACGAGGCGCGTGATGCCGAACGCGGCAACGGCGCCCAAGACGCCGACGGTGGCGATCATCGTGGTGGCGATGCCACGCCGGTTTGGAGTGACGAGCTCCGCAACGAGGGTAATGCCCGCACCGAGTTCCCCTGCCAATCCAAAACCTGCCACGAACCGAAGCACTCCGTACTGATGGACAGCCGACCCGAGTCCGAGTGCGTGCAGCACGGCGCCACCGCCCGAATCAGGAACATCCGCGATGAACGCATTCAGGATGTTGGCGAGCGAATAGGTGAGGATCGATCCAAAAAGCACGGACAATCTTCCCTTGCGGTCCGCGAGAATGCCCCACGCGATCCCGCCCACCACAAGACCCGTGACCTGCAGAAAGTTGTCGAGCCACAGTCCGACCGGCTTCAACTGCTCCTGGGGAACCCCAAGTGACTTCAGACTGTCCACACGAACGATTGCAAACAGCAGCAGGTCAAAGATGTCAACGAAATAGCCGAGCGCAGCAACAATGATCGCGAGGGCTGGAGAACGAACTGTTTGCGCAGCGCGCTCGGCAGCGTACATGCGGGGAAAGGTAGCCTCTTCCGCGCGAAAGACGACATGGAACTTCTGCTGATCATCGCTGCCATCGTGATCGTCGTCGAGGGGGTTGGCATCGGGTTGGCGGTGGACGCGATCGGGCGGGGGCGCACTCCCCAAGGGGCATTTGCGTGGGCGCTGGCGCTCATCTTCGCCCCCCCCATCGCCATTCCGCTGTACTTGCTGCTCGGCGCCCGCAGACTGGATGGCTACATACGTGCACGCCGACGGGGACAGATCGGGCTCGACCAACTCGCGCAGCGCGTGAACGATGCCATGCGCCCATGGCGCATCGACATGCCACTCGTGGAACGCGAGCACAAGGGGGCCATGCAGATTGTCGCGGATCGGCTGACGACAACGGCATGGACCAGCGGCAATCGCACCACGCTGCTCGTGGACGCCCACGCCACCTATGACGCGCTCGAGACTGCGCTCGCCTCAGCCACACGCCAGGCGTGCGTGCAGTTCTACATTGTGCGAAACGATGCCGTCGGCCAGCGATTGCAATCCGCGATGCTCAACGCGGCGGCGCGGGGCGTTCAAGTGCTGTTCCTTGTCGACGATGTCGGGTCGCTCACACTGGCACGTGCGTACATCGCTGACCTCGAGCGTGGCGGCGTGCAGTGCGCACGCTTTTCACCCCGGCGCATCCTCAACCCGTTCCATCTCAACTTTCGCAATCATCGGAAGGTCATCGTCGTGGATGGACACACGGCACTCGTGGGAGGAACGAACATCGGCAGCGAACATATCGGTGCCGATCCCACCTTTGGTCAGTGGCGTGATACGCATGTCCAGATCGAAGGTCCCGCTGCGCTTGCGGCGCAACTGGCCTTCTGTGAGGACTGGAACTGGGCTGCAGGTCACATCCCGACGCTCTCTTGGGACGCAAGCGAACGTGGAGACGAAAGGGTGCTGCTTGTGCCCACAGGACCAGCCGACGAACTCGAGACATGCGCCCTCATGTTCCATCAGGCGATCCACCACGCGCGGCGGAGATTCTGGATCGCGACTCCCTACTTCGTCCCCGACGAAGCGATTGTGACGAGCCTGCAACTCGCCAGACTGCGCGGGGTCGATGTTCGAATCCTCATCCCGGACGATTGCCGTGATGCACTCGTTCAGCGTTCCACCCATTCGTACTACGAAGAAGTCTTGGGCGCTGGCATCCGCCTCTACCGCTACCAGCCCGCGTTCCTCCACCACAAAGTCTTTCTCAGTGACGACATCGTCGGTGTGGGCACGGCAAACTTCGACAATCGATCCTTCCGAATCAACTTCGAAATCACGGCGCTCGTTCATGGAGGCGAACTCGTGCCCACTATGGAAGCGATGTTCAATGACGACCTGCAACGGTCGCAGGAAGCGCATCTCTCGGACTGGGCGTCGCGCTCGTGGCTCTTCCGAGCATCGGCGCGAATCAGCCGCCTGATGTCTCCAGTTCAGTAGTGGGTTGCGCCTGGAGCGACTGCCGCAGTTTCTCTGCAGCGATCTTGTCGGTAACCGCGAGCCGCCGAACAGTTTCTTCCGCGCCGCCGGCGTCTCCAGACCAAGACTGCACTCGAGCCAGAGTCCCGAGCGACTGGGGCGAAGTCGGCGCGATGGCAACGGCGCGCTGCGCAGCTTCGAGCGCTGCATCGCGGTCGCCGCCGCGAAACAGAAATCCCGCTTTCCAAATGAAGGGCTCAGGGTCCTTGGGCGCAGCAAGTTCCGCAGCCTCCCATGTCTTCAACCCACCCGCACGGTCGCCAGCTGTCCACTGCGCCGCTCCCATCCAGCAACGAGCCTCCACCAGCCCGCTGAGATTGGCCCACACGCGAAAGTCCTCGATTGCAGCCCGCGCGTCACCTTGCCGAAGGTGGCACTTGCCGATGATCTCATACGCCTCGCCATCAGTCGCGGACCGCAATGACCGCTCCGCGTCCTCGATCGCAGCGTTGAACGCACCCAATCGATAGCGCGCGAAGGCTCGCATGCGGAGTGCAACGGCATTCCCCTTCTCGATCGCCAGCGCACGAGTCGCTGCCTCGACTGCTTCGCTGTAGCGGTGCTGTGCGATCGCGGCATACGCGATGCACAACTGGGGCATGATGTCGTCGGGCGACTGGCCGGCCTGCTCGGCAAACTTCGCTCGCGCCGCCGTTGGGTTCGCATGCACCTCATCGGCACATGGCAGCGTCGACATCGTGACCTGCTTCGGCGCGCAACCCACCCCACACGCTGCGATCGAAGCCAGGACAGACATCACTGGGACACACAGTGCAGGGCGAGAGTGCTTTTGCGATCGGCGCTGTATCGACATCAGTTCTCCTTGATCGCAGCGCCTTTGGAACGAGTGAACGCATGCGCACCCGCAAGCCGCTGCCGAAGCCGGAGTGTATTCGCAATGACCGACAGGTCGCTCAGACCCATGGCAACCGCTGCGATCAGCGGTCCATGCATCCCAAGCACCCCCAACGCCGCGAGGGGGATCGCCAAGGTGTTGTAGGCAAAGGCGAACCAGAGGTTCTGCCGAACCGTCCGCATCGTCGCACGGGCGATCGAAATCATCATTGCGGCAGCACGCGGATCGGAGCCGACGATCACAGCGCTTGCCGATACCGAGGCAAGAGCCGTTCCACCTCCCATCGCAACCCCGACACCTGCCTTGGCGAGCGCCGCCGCATCATTGATTCCATCTCCCACCATCATGCAGGCCCGACCATGCTGTTCGGCAACCGCGGCCTTCTGCATGGGTGTCTGCCCACCAAGGCAGTCGTCCTCGTCGATGCCAACCGCGTCACCCACCAGCACTGCCGAAGCCTGCCGATCGCCACTCAGCAGCTGGACATGAACTCCCAGCATGCGCAGCTGCTTCACCGCCTCCGCAGATGTGGGACGAATCGGATCGCGCACCCTGAATCGCGCCCATGTCTCCCCATTCACTTCAAGCCTCGCCGCTGCAGCCCCATCGCGCCGAACGGACACGCGCTGCCCACCGACGACGCCTTCCACCCCATCGCCGGCAATCGCGCGAAACGAGCCAACTGGCGCGAGCGACACGCCGCGCTCCCTTGCAAGCTGCACAATCGCGCGCCCGATCGGGTGCTCACTCGGCGCTTCCACGGACGCTGCCAACCGAACGGCATCTGCCTCGCTACCGCAGACCATCTCCATGGCATCAACGGTTGCTGATCCCGTCGTCAGGGTGCCCGTCTTGTCAAACAGCACTCGCGTGACCAGCGACGCCTGTTCCACCACGCCACTGCTCCGAAGCAGGATTCCCCGCTTGCTTGCTGCACGTGCTCCCACGGTGATCGCAAGCGGCGTCGCGATCCCAAGCGCACAAGGACACGCGATCACAAGAACGGTCACGGCGACCACGATTCCCGCGGACAATCCATCCGCCACCGCCCATGCGATGCCTGCGACCAGCGCAACGGCGATCATCAGCGGCACAAACCAGGCGCACACACGGTCAGCCAGCCGCTGGATCGGCGCCTTCGTCCGCTGCGCATCGCACACGATCCGCGCGATCTGCGCTGCCGCGGATTCACACCCTGCCCGCGAAGCACGAACCGTGAGTGCACCGTCCACTGCGATCCCACCGGCGAGCACCCTGTCGCCAACGACTCGCATGACGGGCAGCGACTCACCTGTTAGCGTCGATTCATCGACACTGCTCGTTCCGCGGATGACATCGCCGTCGACCGGGATGCGCCCACCGGGCTTGACCAATACCTCCTCACCAACACTCACCTTCGACGCAGGGACTTCCTCCACCGCTCCCCCGTCGCGCACGCGAAGCGCGTGCTGCGGCAACTCGCCCATGAGCGCTGCAAGCGAACCTGTCGCTCGAGACGTACCGCGCGACTCCAGCCAGTGCCCCAAACTGACGATCGCGATGAGTGCCGTGGTCTCCGCGAAGTACAGCGGCGCAGCCATCTCATCTCCAGTCGCTGCGTGGTGCAGAAACACGGCCGCACTCATCGCGAAAGATGCCCCAACGCCCATCGCAATGAGTGAGTCCATGTTGGAAGTACCCACTCGCAGAGCCTTCCACGCGCTCGAAAAGAACCCACCTCCTGCACACACCAGAGCGACCGCAGCACCGATCAACATGCTCCACCCCTGCCACTGCGCATGGCTGCCCAACAGGTGCATGCACTCAAGCGGGATCCACAGCGCGCCGGCCAGGATCGTGCGATATCGCCACCGTCGCTCACGCTCCGCCTGCGCTTGGATGGTCGCCGCCTGCTCCTGCAGCAACTCTTGCAGCGGATCATCCTCGGCAGCGTTGGACCATTCAGCTTCGTAGCCAAGCGCACGAACGACATTCGCAGCTTCGCTCGCAGCTGCCGCGTGCGCCTGCACCAAGGCCGATCCAGATGCGAAGTCCACAACGGCACGCGAGACGCCTTCCAATCGCTTCAGCCGCTCCTCGATGGTCCGCGCGCACCCCCCACAGTGCATTCCGCCAATCAGCAGCACTCGATCGTCCTCGGCGACAGACATAGGAACAAGGTAGGCAATGCCCCTGTTGCGGGCAGCGTGTTCGCAGTTACACTTTGAAAGTCTTGCGGGCGTAGCTCAGTTGGTAGAGCGTCAGCTACCCAAGCTGAATGTCGAGGGTTCGAGTCCCTTTGCCCGCTTTCTCCTGATGCATCGTGCATACACGGGAGCGATGCATGAAACGATTCTCAGCGACTCTTCTGGTCACTGCCGCCCTCGTTGGCTGTGCTGCGAATCGTTCCACCAAACCTGCTGCGCTGCCCGAGTCGTACCGGGATTGCTGCCGCGAATACGCCAAGGCTGCAGACGCTGCGTCGGATGCGGCTGGGGAGTTGGCGGAAACGGATGAGGCAGCACACAGGGAAAACGCCGTTTTGGTCACCGCCGCGGCGGAATCTGCCTTCATGGCGGAGCAAGCATCCTCTGTGGCATCCCACATTGCCGACGATGACTCCGCCGATGGAGGCGACGCCCGCGATGCGCTGGTGGTTGCACTCTCGCGATCAGAGCTCGCCTGGGCCGCGGCGCGGAAGGCATTTGCAGCGCCTCCAAACGACTCCAAGCTGGCAGCGGCCTATGCAGATGCCTTGGCCAAGGCGCGGATTGCGTGGGAGGCGGCGCAGCGAGCGATGCAAGAGTGCGATCTGGACTGAGTCGCTGCGCTGTCCCGCTGCGCTACCCCTTCGTGGACGCCATGTCGCTGCGCATCCAGCCGTTGGAGGCAGTCTCGCCCGAACCAGATTCACTGCACTTCTCCCGAGCGCGCGGCGTGTCACTGCCGAGATCGCGTTCATACACGATGCCATCGGGAGCAACCTTGAAGGTCATGATCCCGCTGACTCCGTACTGCTCAGGCCACGCGATCACCGTGCCGAGCGCATCGATGGTCCCGGCCGGCAGCACCGCAAACCAATACCCGTTGAACGCCGCTGCATTCCTCGGCGCGCCGCCTGTGCAGTCCGCGCCTGCGATCGCCGCTCCGAGCGGCGCCTGTGCTTCGGCGCCCGTTGCCGGCCAATACAGCCCGTCTTTCCGTCCAGCGCTGCTCATGATGCGCGCGGCGAACATCGCGGTCGCACCGCCCTGCGGCAGACTGTCGAAATAGGCGCGCTGCGCTGCGGCGATCGCCTTCATGGCATCGATCGTGTCAAGTTCGTTACGACCAAGTCGACGCAGCCGAAACTCTTCGGCGCCTGCTGCCGTATCCCACGACCAGCGTCCATCGTGCTGACGAAGCGGCACGGCAAAGGCGAAACGATCGGGATCATCCGGAGCACCAACAACCAGAATCGCCCCGTCGCCAACTTGGTCGATGCGGTATCCGCGCTCAAGCCGCGTCAGAAATGCGGCGCGCAATCGCTGTGCTTCATCGGGCGCCTGACGCAGCTCACTCCAGCGTGATCCAAACAGCGCCTCGGCAACTCGCGGATTTGGGTTCTGCAGCACGCCTTTGAGCGCAGCCACGGCGGCTTCGGGCGTGGCAAACTCTGCGGCGCCCGAAGCCGTTGGCGAGACTGTGGAAGGACTGTTGCACGCCGAGATCGCGAGGGCCACGGCAAGCGCGATGATCCGGCGAGAAACGATCCACCGGTTCATGCTGTTGTTGGACTGCGTCATCGGCGACCTCCTCTCTCACCGCCCGATCCGCCATCACCTCTTCCGTTCCCACCTGCTCCTCCGCCACCAGTGCGGTTGGCGGACCTCTGATTGCTCGATGCTCCGCGTTGGCTTGATGCCGATGATCTGCGGTCTCCAGAAAATGCTGAACGATCTCCGCCAGCACCGTAGGCGCCAGCGGCACCTGCACCACCTGCGCCCCACGAGGGTCCATATCCACCTGGTCCGTTCACTCGACCAACTCCTCCAGGACCGCCGACCTGTCCCACTCCACCCGGTCCGCCCACTTGGCCAACGCCAGCGGGTCCACTGACGCCTCCGGCCCCGCCGACTCGCCCGTAGCCAGGGATGCCTGCGGGTGCGGGCATGCGCGGCGAGCCAACACCGCCCACGCCACCGACACCACCAACACCGCCCGGATCCGCGGGTCGATAGGGGCTACCGACATCGCCAACGCCACGGAAGGCAGACCCTGCTGGACCAGGAGTCACAGCTGATGCTGTGGCCGCATTCTGACGGCGCTGAGTCTGATTCCACTCATCATGCAGCGTATTCACCCCTGCCACACCCACATGATCCCACGCCGGGTTGTAGACCGCATGACCCCAGGCGCAGTAGCCGCGGTACCAGTCGCAGTTGATCGCTCCGAAGCCGGGACCAACATAGACGCCGCTTGCGTAACCCCAGTAGCCAGCGGGGTAGCCGGCGACATACACATCGGGGTCGGCGTACACGACCTCTGGTGAGTAGATGGGCACTGTAATCACTTGCGGGTTTGCGGAGATGATGGTGACCGTCGATGCGCCGTCGTCACCAGTCGACTGCACGGCAATCTGCTGGTCGTCGGACTTGAGCGCTCCGTTGGCGATGGCCTTCGCGCGCAGCTGCTGCGTGACGCGCATCACATCCGATGGCTGCTTCAAGTAGGCGGACCCGAGTGCTCGCATCCAGTCTGGATACTGGTTGAGCGTGTTCACCACGGAAGGCACTGCCGCAATTGCCTTGACCGGAAGTTCCCAGTTGGTCGCATCAATCTGCGCTTGGGTTGGCGGCGAACCCGATGCGCACATTCGCGCTGCAGCCGCGACTTGGTCGGGGTAGAGGCAAGCCGTGAGGGTGTTCGCAAGAAGCGAATCGGGATAAAGCGCCACAGGCCCCACAAGCAACTTGATCTCGTCATCCGTATACCGCTCCGTTGCTGCAACCTTCGGCGTGGTCTCGCCTGGCGATGCTGGAACCGCATTCGCAGCGGGCGGCGACCCTGCTTGCATCCCCGCACCGTGCCACGCCGCAGCGTCAGGCGTGAGCGCTGCCAGAGTCAGGCATCCGACACCCAGTGCAAGCGAACTCGTCCATCCATGACATCCATGACGCCGCGAATGGAACCGCCGACCAACGCTCGCACCCTCGAAAGCACCCGATGGACTGTTCATTCGTTCAGCTCCTCTCACCTTTGGAAGATAACTCCAACTCACCAACAACCGAATCCATCAACCCCATCTCATCTCGAACTCGATGAACAGCTGCCCTCGCCGAGAGCCTCCGCGACCGCGCGCTGGAACACCGCCTCCTCGGCGGGAACTCCCGTCCACTGTGTAAAGATCTGCATCGCCAACTGCACCAACATCTCGACACCGTCCACCACGGGACAGCCCCGCGTCTTTGCCGCCACAAGGAAAGGAGTCAGACGAGGATTTGTAATCACATCGACCGCGAGACAGCCAGGTGCGACGGTGTCCCAGTCGATCGGCACCTCTTCGCAGTGCGGTGCGCAGCCCAGGTGCGTTGCGTTCATGAGCACTGTTGTTCCCTTGGGCAGTCGGATGGGACCAGACCACTGCTGCCACTCACACGGAACGCCCGTCGCATCGCGGACACGCGCCGCGACTTCGCACCCCTGCTCCTCGCGCCGTGTGACAAGCGTGAGGTGCGCCGCTCCAGCCCATGCGATCTCGACAGCCATGGCACGGCCCGCGCCCCCCGCACCGAGCATCACGACACGCTGGCCCTGCAGCGGAGCGACTTTCTTGATCGCCTTGACGACTCCCTTCCCATCGTTGTTGTGACCAATGACCCGGCCATCTTCGATCGTGGTGTAGTTGGCCGCACCGATCGCGCGCACATCCTCGTCCACGGCGTCGAGCAGCGGAATCACGGCAACCTTCCACGGAACGGTGATGCACATCCCTCGGTACCCAAGCGGACGCAGCGCCGCAATCGCGCAGGCAAGATCTGCCTCATTCGCGATGTCATTCTTCCAGAATTGCCAGTGGAGGCCGTGATGCGAATACACCGCATCGAACATGCGGTCAATCGGGTTCTCCGCCACCGGATGACCAAGCATTCCCGTCATCTGCTTCGCAGGTGCAATGATTGCCACGGGGACGAGGCTATCCAAACGGTTCAGGTCCGCGCGAGCCGCTCCATCTCCTCACCGAGGGGCGTCTTCAATCGCGACCGCGATTGGCCCGTGATCAAACGCGCCCCCTTGCTGTACGCGAGATACGCGAATGCCCAGGAGAGCAACACAAACAGGCGATTGCGGAAACCGACGAGCAACACCAGATGTACGAACAACCACGCGAGCCACGCCGGAAGTCCGCGGAGCTGCAAGCCGCTCACTTCCGCCACCGCACGCGCACGACCGATCGTTGCCATGCTTCCCTTGTCCTTGTATCGAAACGCGGGGCGCGGCGGCGGCGGCGTGCCACGCCTTGCCGCTTTCGTTTCCGCCGCGATGACGCCCGCAACCATCTCAGCCATTTGGATGGCGCCCGGAGCAACTCCAGGCACCGCACGCCCATCTTTCGAGCAGGTTTGCGCTGCCATGTCGCCGATCACAAAGACCTCGGGGGATCCAGGCACCGAACAGTCGGGCAACACCTTGACGCGGCCAGCGGAATCCAGTTCGGCGCCCAGAGTGGCGCCGAGCGGACTCGCAGATACCCCCGCCGCCCAAACGACCGTATCCGCTTCGATGCGTTCACCAGCGACGACAACGCCCCCGTCAAACACATCCGTCACCATGCTCTTCAAACGAACCTCGACTCCCAAGTCAGCCAGCGCTACCCGAGCAGCTTCGCTCGACGCTGCACTCATGGAAGGGAGCAAGCGATTCCCCGCTTCGACGAGCACAACGCGCGTCGTTTTCGTGCGCACGCGGCGGAAGTCTGGTGCCATGGCATCCACCGCGAGCTCACGAATCGCACCCGCAAGTTCCACTCCGGTGGCGCCTCCACCGACGATCACGAATGTCAGATGCGCGCGAAGGGCTTGCGGGTCTGTTTCCGCTTCGGCATCCTCGAACGCCTGCAATACGCGCGCGCGGATTGCCGTGGCCTCGTTGAGCGTCTTCATGCCCGGTGCGAGTGCCGACCATCCATCCTTCCCGAAGTAGCTCGATACAGCTCCGGCCGCAAGAACCAACCAGTCGTACGGTGCCCGCGTGCCATCGGAAAAGATGAGCGATCGGTTCGCTCGGTCCACGGAACGGACCTCACCGAGCCCGACGAGCGCGTTCGCCTGAAACCGAAAGATGCGCCGAATCGGATAGGCGATCTCCGATTCGGTCAACACACTCGTCGCGACCTGATACAGAAGCGGCTGAAAGAGGTGATGGTTCGATCGATCGATGAGCACGACACGCACGGGCGCGCGCGCAAGGCGCTGAACCAGCCGGATTCCCCCGAAACCGCCCCCGACCACGACAACAAGCGGAAGGTCGCTTCGGGAACTTGTCTCGAAGCCACTGGAATGAGCGGTCGTTGCATCCACGGGCCGATTGCTTCCTCGAACGATCCTAGGCACAAGTCAGGGACCACTCGACGCCGAAGCCCCGTTTCCGCCGCAGCGCGATATCAGGGGTTCTTCGCGACGCGGAGCCCTGTGTCACTGACCCGAAGCCCCTCAGGCTCATCTTCAAAACGCACGGAGACGCGGCTCAACCATGGTGCGAGGTGCCAACAGCCACTGCGGAAAACACGCGTGATTCCCGTGGGAACTCCCGTGGGATCAACCTGCGGTTCACTTGGATAGACACCGTACCAGTCGTTGGTCCACTCAAGCACATTTCCCGCGATGTCATGAACGCCAAAGCCGTTCCCTGGCTTCAATCCGATGGGTCGCGTCTGCATGCCGGAGTTGCTGCCGATCCAGGCGACGAGTTGGAGTTTCGTCTCATCGTCCGTCCCGTCGGGATATCCGGGCATGCTGTGGAACGCAGTGCTCGTTCCCGCTCGATAGGAGTACTCCCACTCAGCCTCCGTCGGCAGTCGCATGCCCACGGCATCGACAAACGCGCGCGCATCGATGTAATTGATTCGCTCGACAGGACGGCTTGCTGCATCGGGATACGAACTGCCCTGAAAGTAACTCGGGTTCGATCCCATCACGGCGGTCCACTGAGCCTGCGTCACTTCGTAGCGACCGAGATAGAACGGTTGCGTGAGCGTGACTTCGTGAACGGGAAACTCCTCAGCCCAGCAACCAGTCTGAGGCGTGGGTGAGCAACCCATTTCGAATGTGCCAGGCGGGATCAAGACCATCTCGATCTGCGTGGCAGTGTGACGAACGCGCCAGGCGTAGCCCGTGGCGGCAATCGAAGCCCGCGTCGCTTCTTGGTGAACCGATGCAGGGTTCGGGGTCGCCTCAAGCAGCGTTGCCCACGCAGGAACGGTCGGCCCGCAGGTTCCCCATGCTGAAAGGAGCGCTGTCAGGTCGGATCCGTTGACCGTGCCATCGTTGTTGATGTCGGAGTCGAACTGCCCCTGTCCATCGGTGGACCAAGCAGACAGAACCAGCGCCAGATCGCCACCGCCGACGTTCCCGTCTCCGTTGATGTCTGCAGAGCACTGCGCAGATGCCGCCGAGGCGAAGGCAGGCAGGATCACTGCCACCATCACGCACTGCGCTGCGAATCGCCGGGCACCAGCATGCCTCTGTTCATTGGTGATCGTTCGCATTTTGGACCTCGGACAAAACAAATAGCCGCCCTGCCGAAACAGTCCAACGCAGCACGGCAGTTTGCGAAAAGAAAATAGGGTCTGCGGGAATCCGTGTGGGTCATTCTGCTGCCGCAGGCTGATCCGCGCCCTTCGAGGTCCCGCCGTTTCGCTCGATGACCGATCGAAATGCTGCTCCGGGTAAAAACTGTCCCTTCTTGGGACAATTCTTACCGCGAGCAAGGCAAATCGCGCGGTTTCTTTGGTCTAAGCCTGACCCCTGTGACCCCTGACCCCCGGCCAAGAGCCCCATCGCAGCCTACACGAATTCCTGAAGCGCCAGCAAATAGTGGATGCAGCCGATGCGTGCTCATTCATCGACTGTTCGGGCGACTCGAAAACCAATCGAATCGTCGCTGTAGTCGACCTGACTGACACTCCGCTGTGAGGGGCGGTAGCTCGAGTGCTCGTTCGTAGCGGGCATCATCCAACTCCAGCTGCCGCCACGAAGCACCTTGCCCATCCCCGACTCCGGTCCTTTCGGATCGGACTGGGACTCAGGCGAATAGGCGCCGTACCAATCGGCGACCCACTCCCGCATGTTGCCGTACATGTCGTGAAAGCCCAACTCGTTTGCCGCTTTCAGCCCGACGGCATGTGCACGCTGCTTGCTGTTGAATCCGTGCCATGCAACCTCATCGAGTTCTTCGATGGAGTCGTGGACCACCTCCCGCTTGCCCGCTCGACAGGCGTACTCCCACTCCGCCTCGGTCGGAAGTCGAAGACCTGACTTTGAGCAAAACGCCTCACAGTCAGCCCACGACACATGCCCAACGGGGTAGTCCCGCTCCTTCGTTGCCCTGTCGGCCGCGGCCCTTCCGATCACATCAGCCTCTTCTTGCGTGTACCCCGCTCGACGCGCACGCGCGCTGGCCTCTGCCGCAACCGACTCTGGCTGCAGGACATCGTCCTCAGCGCCCGGCACGCTGCCCATCAACCGCTTCCACTGCGACTTGGTGACCTCGCATCGACCCAGATAGAACGCCTTGGAGATGCGCACCGTGTGCGTCGGCAGTTCGTCGGCTCGGAGCGATTCATCATCCGGACTCCGTCCCATTTCAAACCGACCGGGCGGAACGAGCAACAACTCAATCCCGCTTGCCTTGTCCCGAACCATCCAGGGAAGCCCCGTTTCACGGATGGCAGAGCGCAATTCAGCCAACAGGACAACCTTTGGATCCGGTCGCTCCTCAATCACCTCGGCCCACTCCAGCACCAGGTCACGGTTCGAGTGGGCTGACTGGGGGGCGCTCGGGCTTTCGGGGGGCGCGTCAGCAGCCGAGCCGCCTTGCGGCACAAGAGCACTGCCCAACATCACCGCAGTCACCGCGATCGAGCACGCCATGCTCCATGCATTCCGCATGATTGCAGGCTACGCGCCGATGCCGTTCCCGTACAACTCGCCGTACTAGATGACCGTGTGGAGCGAACTCATCATGGATGCAGCGGTTCCCTCCGCCATTGCTGGCGGCGTTGCGGTCGCTGCGACTGTTCTCGTGGAGCGGCTTGGCGGCAGGATCGGCGGCCTTGTGTCGAGCGTTCCAACAACCATCATCCCGGCGGCTGTTGCGCTGCATTCCCGCTGCGAGAGTCCCGATGACTTTGCAACAGCGATGGCACTTGTCCCGATCGGTACTGCATTGAATGCCGGCTACCTCGGGCTGTGGCTGCTGCTGCCTCCCTTCATCTGCGCCCATCACATCGGATCCCGAGCGCCGCTCGCGTTCACCCTGACGATCGCGCTCGCCTCATGGCTTGCCGCCTCCACGGTCCTCGTCCTGTTCGGGGAACTGGCGCAGCCGAGCTCCTCAGGTTGGCAGGGTGCCGCGCTCGTCGCCACGCTCTTGTGCGCCACGCTCGGCGTGATTGCAAACTGGACACCGACCGACGCACCGCGCGGAACTCGCAGCGTCCCGCCGAGAACGCTCCTGATGCGCGGCGTGGCCGCAGCGGGCGCGATCGGCGCTGCGGTCATTCTTGCGCGGCTGGATGTGCCGATTGCTAGTGGACTTGTCAGTGTGTTCCCCGTCATCTTTACGACTGTGATGGTTGGCACTTGGCTCGCGCAGGGCGCATCCGTGCCGCGCGGGGCTGCAGCACCCATGATGCTCGGATCCACGAGCGTTGCCGTGTTTGCGTGCCTCGCAGCAACCCTCCTTCCACGCCTCGACGCGACATCATCCGTGGTGCTCGCCTGGCTCGGATCCGTGCTCATTGTTCACGCGCCTGCGACTGTGCTCCTTCGCTGGCGCACTCGCGTGAGCACGGCTCGCGCACATCACGCATGACCAGAGGCATGAGTCGATCCAGACCGTGGCAGAAGCGCGAGCCGCCCGATGAAGAGCACGAGCAGAACGACCCCCGTGATCGCCTCCACCATGGTGACGGCGCGCGCCCACTTTCCTGATGGAACGATGTCGCCAAATCCGATGGTGGTCATCGTGACGGTGGAAAAGTACAGGGAGTCGTTCCAGCGCAGTCGGGTGGGAACGCCGTGGACGAGGTAGTTGGAAGGATCCACGGCTGCGAGATGATGGTGCGCCGTTGCAAACAGCACGATCGTCAGCAGATAGATCGCGAGTCCGCCGATCACTCGATCATCGAGAAGTGCCTTTCCGCGTGACAGCTGAAACGCCAGCATGCCGATGGCCGTGGCGTAGTAGCCCATGAATCCGAACATCAGGGGACTTTGCACGATCCTCACCTCGTCAGTGGAGTAGAGCCCAACGGCGCCAACCAACAGACCGGCGGCCCAAGCGACGAGAACCAAGCCTTGCCGCCGGGATCCCACACAGAGGATTCCAAGCAGCGGAGTCAGATCGAGCAGCAGTGGGAACATTGGCGTTTCGCCTCCATCCTTTGAAACAAAGACCGGATGGACGGCGAAGAGCGCGATCAGCGTGACGAGGAGCGGCGTGGTTCGGTTGCGTAGCCAGCGGAGGGAGACGAGCGAGAGCCGCATCGGCATTCGAGGGTACATCGTCCGATCCCCCATGCCAGCGTCCACTGATCGTCTACACTCCAACGGCTTTTTGACGCCTTCCCCTCCCGAGGTCCTGATGTCCGAACCCACGATCATTTACACGCTGACCGATGAGGCACCCGCACTGGCTACGCATTCACTTCTGCCGATCATTCGTGCCATGACCGATGCGGCTGGTATCCGTGTGGAAGTTTCGGACATCTCGCTGGCGGCGCGGATCCTCGCGGCGTTCCCGGAGTGTTTGGAGCCGCGTCAGCGAGTGCCAGATGCGCTCGCCGAACTTGGCAGGCTGTGCCTCAAGCCAGAGGCAAACATCATCAAACTGCCGAACATCAGCGCATCGATGCCTCAACTCAAGGCGGCGATCGCGGAACTCCAAGGTCAGGGATTTGCTGTTCCCGACTACTGCGAGAATCCAACGACCGATGCGCAGCGAGCGAGCAATGCTCGGTACGACAAAGTCAAGGGAAGCGCCGTCAACCCCGTGATTCGACAGGGTAATTCCGATCGGCGCGCCACCAACTCGGTGAAGGCGTTCGCCAGATCATCCCCGCACAAGATGGGTGCGTGGGCAACGGACTGTCGCACGCATGTGGCGTCCATGCAGCACGGGGACTTCCTTGGCAACGAGCGGTCGATGACCGTCGATGCATCCACCACGATTCGCATCGAGCATGTCAGCGCCGATGGCGCCGTTCGCGTCCTGCGCGATGGCATCGCCCTGACGGCGGGCGAGATTCTCGATGCGACATTCCTCAGTGCACGCGCCCTGCAGGCCTACTGGAACGAGTCGCTCGCTGCTGCCAAGCGCGATGGGCTGCTGCTGTCGGTGCACCTGAAGGCAACGATGATGAAGGTGTCGGATCCGATCATTTTTGGCTCCGCAGTTCGCGCGGCACTCGGTGCCGTGTTCACGGTGCACGAGGCTGCTCTGCAACAGGCAGGTGCCAATCCGCGCAACGGAATTGCGGACATGCTTGTGAGGATCGATGCACTCCCGACGGCACAGCGCGACCTGATCCGCACGGCCATCACCGAAGCGCTGCAGAACGGCCCAGCCATCGCCATGGTTGACTCCACTCGTGGCATCACCAACCTGCATGTGCCTAGCGATGTGATCATCGATGCGTCGATGCCCGCCATGATCCGGGAAGGTGGCGCGATGTGGAATGCGAAAGGCGTCACGCAGGAGACCAAGGCTTGCATCCCCGATCGGACCTACGCAGGTGTCTATCAGGCGACGATCGACTTTTGCAGGACGCACGGCGCATTCGATCCGCGAACGATGGGAAGCGTTCCCAATGTCGGACTGATGGCGCAGCAAGCCGAGGAGTATGGATCGCACGACAAGACGTTCGAGATCGGAGCATCGGGCACGGTTCGGGTGGTCGATGCGGCTGGTCGTGTCCTGATGGAGCACGCGGTGGAGGCGGGAGACATCTGGCGCGCCTGCCAGACCAAGGATGCTGCCATCGTCGACTGGGTAAGGCTCGCCGTGCAGCGGATGACGCTGAGCAACACACCCGCCGTGTTTTGGCTCGATGAATCGCGTCCTCATGACCGCCAGGTGCTCGTGAAAGTCCGAGCCGCACTCGCGCGGCATGAAGCAAAGGGAGAACTCGCTGGGCTCGACTGGCGAATCCTCCCCCCTGCGGAGGCATGCCGATACTCACTGGAGCGCATCAACCGCGGGCTCGACACCATCTCCGTCACGGGAAATGTGCTCCGCGATTACCTCACGGATCTCTTTCCCATTCTCGAACTGGGCACTAGCGCCAAGATGCTCTCCGTCGTTCCGCTGATGAACGGCGGCGGTCTGTTCGAGACGGGCGCGGGAGGATCTGCGCCGAAGCATGTTCAGCAGTTCAACAAGGAGAACTCGCTGCGATGGGATTCGCTCGGCGAGTTCTTGGCCCTCCAAGCATCACTTGAGCACTTGGCGCAGCGAACGGGCAACGCCAAGGCGAAGGTGCTTGCCGACGCGCTCGACGCGGCGACCAGCACCTACCTGCAGAACAATCGAGGGCCCGCGCGCCGAGTCGGCGAACTCGACCACCGCGGCAGCCACTTCTACCTCGCGCTCTACTGGGCACAGGAATTGGCGCGACAGAAGTCGGACAGCGAGATCGCCGCACGCTTTGCCCCCATGGCCACTGAGCTGAGCCTGCATGAACACGCGATCGTTGGAGAATTGAACGGTGTCCAAGGTCGCGCAGTGGATGTCGGCGGTTACTACCGACCCGATCCGACGAAAGCTGCCTCTGCCATGCGACCGAGCGCCATCTTCAATGCGATCGTCGACAACGCGATGGCAACGGCATGAGCATCTTGAGGTCAACCCACCCGGGACGCGGAGCCGCTTGAGCGCTCGCGTCCGGACTCACCTCATCGCGGCTTCCACAGCGCCGCGTCCAGAATCGACCAGAGGTGGATGATCCAGCCAAGGAAGATGAGCCACAGCAGGGTTGCAGCGATGAACATGATCACGGCCAGCAGCAGCCGTCCTTGGACGAGTTGCCCAAGGCCTGGAATGAAGAAACTGCAGACTGCCGCGATGACATTTCCCGTTGACCCCTGACCGCCGTTTGCCATGGTGGCCTCCTGTCGGCGAAGGCTACATCCGTCCCTCGCGGATGGCACGCGCCCGCGCGCGCACCCCGCGCACGGTGACTTCGGTCAGCCGCTCGGCGTTCTTCAGTTGCAGCGCCATCCGAGGATTGCCGCCAAGTTGCTTCTTGTGTCGCAGCAGGAAGTCCCAGTACAGCGTCGTGAATGGGCACGCATCATCACCTTCGGACTTTGCGGGATCGAATCGGCAACCCTTGCAGTAATTGCTCATGCGACTGATGTACTTGCCCGTCGCTGCATAGGGCTTGGAGGCCATCACGCCACCATCGCCGTACTGCGACATGCCGAGCGTGTTGGGAAGTTCAACCCACTCCACTGCATCGCAGTACACACCGAGATACCACTCGTGGACTTCCTGCGGGCGGACGCCAAGCAACAATGCATACAGCCCCGTCACCATGAGGCGCTGGATGTGATGTGCGTAGCCCGACTCGAGCGTCTGCGTCAGCGCGGCATGAAGACATCGCATTTCCGTCTCGCCCGTCCAGTAGAACGCCGGCAGCGGCTGATCAGCTTTCAGCGCATTTCGCTCCGCATAGTCGGGCATATGCAGCCAGTAGATGCCGCGCACATACTCACGCCACCCAAGGACCTGTCGGATGAACCCCTCCGCGCTGGCAAGTGGTACCGCCTTGCTTCGATACGCCTTTTCCGCACGCTCGATCACGCGGCGCGGATTCAGCAGCTTCAGGTTCATTGCCGCCGACAGGCGCGAGTGAAAGAGCACGGGCTCATCCGTCCACATCGCATCTTCCCATCGACCAAAGTGCGCAAGCCGATGCTCGATGAAGTCGTCGAGTGCATCCTCTGCCTGTGCGGGCGTGACGGCCCAGTCGAAGCCTTCCAGATCACCTGGATGACCGTGCAGCATTCGCTCGACCGTGCCAATCACTTCGCGAGTCGTTGCATCCGGCTTGAACGCCCTCGGCTTGCGAACTCCTTCCGGCCCCGTGGCAGCAAAGGACTCTCGGTTCTCATGATCCAAGTTCCACTCGCCGCCCTCGGGGCCTCCCAAACGGTCGAGCAGCACACCGTGCTTGCGTCGCTGCTCGCGGTAGAAGTACTCCATACGGAGTTGTTTGCGCCCCGCCGCATGCGCGCGGAACTCGTCGACGCAGCAGAGGAAATGACGATCAGGGAGTACATCGATCGCCACGCCAGCGCTCTTGGCAGCGCGTTCCAGCATCACCTGTACGCGCCATTCGCCAGGCTGTACAACGCGTATCCGCGCCGGCTTCAGGCGCGCGATGGAACGCGCCAAGGCTGATTCCAGATCAAGGCTGCCGTCATCTGCATCGAGCATTCGGTAGTCGACAGAGAATCCCTCCTTCTCCCGCGCCAAGCGGAAGTGCCGCATCGCACTCAGAAAGAGCGTCGTACGCACTTTCGAAGAACGCACATGCGTGCTCTCGCCCATCACCTCGGCCATCCACACGCAATCCACGGATGCGTCGAACCCATCAAACGCTGCAGAATCGCGGTTGAGCTGGTCACCGAGACACACGATGAGATTTCGGGTGTGGGCCCGAGGCATGGAGGCAAGCCTAGGCAGCGCGCGGGCGGAGCAGCGGGATGCACAGGAGTCCGGGTACTCCAAGCAGCACCGACCAGCCAAAGAACGGTCCATAGTCGAGGTGGCGAAGAAGCACCCCACTCACGCTGCCGCCGATGACGCCCCCGATCGCCATCAGCGCCGTCAGGAGCGCGTACTGCGTGGCCGCGACACGGCGCTCGCACAAGGACATCAGTGCGGCAACAAAGCCGGCACTCACCATGCCACTCGCAAGACTCTCCACCATCACGACGACCGTCAGTGCACCAAGCGGAGCAACCGAGCTCGCGTCGACGGCAATGCTGGCTCCCTGCCGCCAGGCCAGCCACAGGAATCCCGCATTGCTCACGGCTTGCAAGATGCCGAAGATCCACAGGCATGAGCGCAGTCCGATGCGCGCGACGAGCCAACCGCCCGCCACCGCCCCCACAATCGTCACACCGAATCCAAGACCTTGCCTCACAAACGCCAGTTCCTGCAGCGAATGCCCCATGCCCTGAATCAGCAGCGGTTCGATCATGGCGTTGCCAACCTGATCGGGCAACTTGAATGTCACGACGAAGAGCAGCAGAATCGGCAACCGAGCTTTCCACTGTGATGCGAACAGCGCCAGCGGCTCCCACAGTGCGGGGCCCAGTCCACGCACAGGTCGATCGGTTCGCTGCGGCTCGACCGCCCTCAGCGTCACCAGAGCTCCAACCGCCACGAGTCCACACGCCATCGAAGCGGAAAGCGACCATCCCCAGACGGGCGCCGCTGCGAGCACGCCAAACCCAATTCCTGCCCATGCAATCCGATACCCGCTCACGAAGAGCCCAGCACCCTTTCCAAAGGCCTCGCGCGGCAGCACATCGATTTGATATGCGCTCGCAGCGATGTCGATGGTCGCGCTCGCAATCGCCGCCACCGCGAGCAGGGCGAGAAACACTCGCGGTTCAGCTGGACCGACTCCACACGCGCCCATGAGCAACACGGCAGCGGCCACATGCCCTGCGAACAACCAGGAGCGCCGCTGCCCGAGCTTGCTGCACAGAGGCGGTCGAACATGATCCACCAGCGGGGCCCATAGAAACTTCAGCGTGTACGGCAGTGAAAGCAGCGAGAGAAGTCCGATGGACTCGATGGACCACGCGGCCGCAGTTGTCCAGGTGCGGACGACCGATGTCAGCATCAGATTCGGGATTCCGGAGGAAAAGCCGAGGGCGGCGATGACAACGAGCGTTGCGGCCCTCGCGCCTCCAATCGCGCCATCCCTGCGCTCTCCGACATTGGAGTTCATCCTGCGAGGCAGGCTAGACGCAACGACGCCACGGTGTGGCGTTCAATGCTCCTCTGGGCCATCGGGCGGAACGCGCAGATGCAGGACTGCCATCTGTTCGAGGTACGGTCGGATGTGCGCGTCATCCTGCCTCACGAATGATTCAAAGTCCCCATCAAAATGCACGCGTCCTTCTGCCAGCATGATGACGCGGGGCGCGAGACGGCGGAGCAGAGCCGTGTCATGGGTCACCACCACGCTCGTGCGCCGCACGCCCACCGCTGGCATCGAGTGATGCGTATTCAAAATCAGGTCATGCACCGTGGCACACATCTCAGGGTCGAGCCCCGCCGTCGGCTCGTCATAGAACGCCACCACTGGATCCATCACCAGTGCCCGGGCGATCGCAAGCCGCTTCGCCATGCCGCCGGACAGTTCGTCACGGTCCCGATCGAGCAACTCGTCGGGATCCAGGCCGACGGCGCGAAGCGCATGCATGGCGAGCGGCAGAATCTGCTCCGGCGTCAGTCCCTTGATCTCGATCGGCCAGAACGAGAGATTGAAGAGCACACTGCCGCTCAAGAGCGCGTTCCGCTGGAACACCACAGCCCAGTGCATGCGGAGCCTGTCCATCTCGTCATCGGATAGTCCCGCGAGATCGATCAGCGGCGACCCAGGCTCATCGTGATTGCACATTTGCACGGTTCCCCGCTCTGCTCGGTAGTGACCGGTCAAGTGCTTGAGCAGAACAGTCTTGCCGCATCCGCTGCCCCCGATGATTGCGATCACTTCCCCTCGAAGCACTGTCATCGAAACTCCGCGCAACACTGGAGTCCTCCCAAAGGACTTGTGCAGGTCATCGACCTCCATCTCGGTTGGTGACGCACCCGCGGGCGACTCGCTTGGAAGTCTCCGTTTCATGTTTCAGCGCAGAGTAGGTGATTCGCACCGCGCCAGATTCGTTACATTGACATCGGTGTACGGGAAGCACACAGAGTGCGCGATAGCGGTCCTGAGCCGTCTGGCCGAGGTCTACGACGATAGTCAGACCAAGCTCGACGCACGAGAGATTGCGAAGGCGCGCAAACTCCAGGCGCCGTTCGTCGCCAAGGTATTGACATCGCTCGCCCATGCAGGATTGGTCAAGGGCTTCCGCGGACCCATGGGCGGATTCGTGCTCGCGAGACATCCCCGATTGATCACACTGCGGCAGGTCTACGACCTGTTCGAGCGTACGGATCCGAGCCTCGATTGCCCGTTTGGTGGCGGTTCCTGCGGCGCAGGCGACCCGTGTCCGCTGCACGATGTGCTCGTGCAAGTGCAGCGCGACATCGACCGCTGTCTGGAGACCAACTTCGACTGCTTCCGCATCGCGTATCAGGAACTGGGGCATCGCGCCGCCGAGATTCCGCGCATTCCACAAGCAGGACCTCGAACGGCCTTTCGAGCCCGAAACCGCGGTCCATCCAAGCGTCCCTGAAACGGCGCCACGGCTTCGCGATGCCCGCGGTCAGAGCAGCAGCAGGCAGGCGACCGTGATGATGGCCACAGCGACGACGTTCAACTGAATCCCAACCCGCATCATGTGTCCCACGGGCAGTTTTCCGGTCGAGAACACCATCGCGTTGGGCGCAGTGCCGACGGGAAGCGCGAAGGCGAGGCTTGCGGCGAGTGCTGCCGCCACCACCATCTGATCGGCGGGCATGCCGAGTCCAACGGCCAGAGGTCCGACAATCGGAACTGCCGTTGCGGTGAGCGCCGTGTTCGATGCAACCTCACTGGCCAACAACAGCGTTGCAACAAGAAGCATGAGAATCGCCCACGGGGGCAACTCCGCGAGCGCAGATGCACTCTGCGCGATGGACTGCGACACCCCCGTCCTGTCCATGGCATCCGCGAGGCAAAGACCTCCGCCAAAGAGTATGAAGACGCCCCACGGAAGGCTTCCAAGCATATGCACGGGAACAATCCGCGTACCCGAAGTCTCAGGCTCAGGAAGGGCAAGGAGAAGGATCGCCGCAAGCACCGCCACTGATCCATCCGTGATGGGCGGCATCGGCACCCCAGCAGTGCGCGCGAGCGGAACGCCGATCCAACCGAGGAGCGCCATCACGAAGACTGCGATGGTGATCCATCCGCCCCGACTGATTCGTTCCTGCTTGTGCTGGAGTCCCGCGAGGGCTGCGGGCGCGAGACCGTGCAGCGGAAGATTGGCTCGAAGCACGAATGCGGCGGCAGCAAGCGTCACCATTCCGACGGGCACGCCAAAGGAGATCCACCGAATGAAGTCCATGCCGTGCATTCCAGGGTGTTCCTGCGCGTTTCGGTTGATCCACTCCGCAGCGATCGGGTTGGGAGGGCTGCCGAGCACGGTCATGACACCGCCGATCGTCGCGCCATAGGCGACCGCCAAGAGAAGACCACTCGTGAAGTTGCGGAGTGCCGGCGAACTCGTGGGCAGCGATGCATTGCCTCGCTCCACGGCAGCAATCGTCGCAAGCGCCATCGGCAACAGCATGGCAACTGTCGCAGTATTCGATACGAATGCGCTCAGGAGAGCAGACACGCAAAGGAACCCAAGCAGGAGTCCGCGCGGCGTGGTGCCTACCACCGCGATGACGGATCGCAGCAGGCGCGCCGCGATCCCGTGGCGCTCGAGAGCCAGCGAGAGAACGCAGCCGCCCGCAAAGAGGAAGATCAGCTCATTGGCATATGGTGCAAGGACTGCCGTGCCGCTGCCTGCACCGATCAGTGGCAATACCACGACGGGGAGCAAGCTCGTGACAGCCAGATCGACGGGCTGGAATGCCCACCAGATCGCCATCCAACCGAGAAGTCCAATCGTCCCTGCTGCGGGCGCCGTGAAGTCCCCCGCGCCCACAGACTGCGGGTGGAACAGGATCCACAGGAGTCCCGCAAGCGTCGGACCAGCGAGCGCGGCTGCGAGTTTTCGACGACCTCCGGGACCCCAAGCGCTCCGAGTGCTCATCCGTGAGATGCTCCATGGGTTGCCCTGCACGCAGAACGCCACGCATCGCGGACAACCTTCTGCCAGCGTGCCGCGTAGGCGGCTCGGTCGCAGAGCGCGCTGCTTGCCAGATCAGACCGAAGTGAAGTCCGCACCCGCGCGAGCTCTGCTGCATCGTGCACAAGATTGGTTGCAACCGAGACGAAGTCATCATCACTCTCGGCCACCCATTTGGAATGTCCAGCCGCAGCGAGCAGCGACGCCCCAACGCGCGCAGCATGCCGATCGCCAAGGCGGGTCACCACAGGAACGCCCATCCACAGAGCTTCACATGTGGTTGTTGTCCCGTTGTACGGCATCGTGTCCAGCGCCACATGCACACGTCCGTAGAGAGCGAGGTGTTCATGCTGCGTCGGCACGTGCGCCACGATCTCCAAGCGTTCGGACGGAACGCCTTGCCGTCCGAACCGCTCGCGAAGCAGACCTCCAACGCTCGCATCGGATACGAACCTGCTCTTGATGAGCAGACGCGAATCGGGAACGGCGTTGAGCACCCGCGCCCAAAGCGCCATGCATGAATCGGAGATTTTCGTCGCGAGATTGAATGAGCCGAAGGTGATCGGACCGCTCGGCACTGCGGCTGGTTCCGGCATTCCGGCGGCAGGCGTGTAACACAGAAAACAGGGATCGATTCGGACGACGTGTTCGCTGCACGCCTTTTCGCTGCCAGGTGGATCGGTGATGGAGTCCACGACACGAATCGCCACGCCAGGGTGGCCCGTGGTGTTGGGATATCCAATCGCCGAGATCGTCACCGCTGCGGGTGGGCGATCGAAGACCGCCATCCTGCCCCCGGCCGTATGACCACCGAGATCAATCAACACATCCACGCCATCCCGGGCAATCCGCTTGCTGATCGCGGCATCATCCATCATGCCGACTTCCGTCCATGCATCGGACCGAGTTCGGAAGGAACGCGCCTCTGCGTCGTCCGGACCGGCATCGAGCAACGAGTACACACTCAATGTCCAGTCCTGCGGCTTGGCGTCAAAGAGTGCAGTCACGAAGCGCGCCACGGGGTGCGCCCGAACATCCGCACTGAGGATGCCGACACGCAAGGGTCGTTCAGGATCTGGATCCTGCGGCGCAGGCATGCGAAGCGGCTGCACGCAGCCGCGGTACTTCAGGTGTTCGGACGCAACTTCAGTTGCGGGAAGGTCCGCGTAGTTGGTGAGCATCAGCAGCGTTGTCCGGATGCCTGCATCGAGGGGATTCTCGCTCGCCACCGAACGAATCAGATCCATCGCCTCCGCCATCCGCCCCGTTGCTTCCAGCAGAGCCGCGAGATTCCGCGTCATCTCAGGCCACCCCGGGTTCACGGCGAGACCTGCCCGCGCCGCCGCGATCCCTGAGATGATGTCCGACAGTTGATTGCATGCGATCGTCAGCCCCAGATAGGCGAGTGAGTACTTGGGATCAATCCGCACCGCTTCCTCAAAGTGAACGCGTGCCTCACGGAAGCGCCGGATCTGCAGCAGCGAACTGCCGAGGTTGCTTCGATACACGGGCGACGCTGGAACCGCCTGCACGGAACGCTCCAGATGATGAATGCCCTGCGCATGTTGTCCACTCTCCACGAGCGCAAGCCCCAGCGCGTGGACGGCAGCCATGTCGCGTGGGTCGCGCTGGACCAGAAGACGCAGTGCAGCGATTGCCTGCACAGACCGTCCCTCACGGAGATCATCGAAAGCCCTTTGAATCACAGCGGCTGATGCCATCAGTCAGCCCCACCTTGGCGCAGCGGCAATCGGCTCCCCGACTTTCCTTGGGTACGGAGGCGCTTGCCGTTCACTTCGACGGCCGTGACCAACTTCGCCATGCTGCGTCGAAGGCGGATCGGGGTACTTCGCCCAACACGCAGACGCAGAGGCGCCGAGCCTGAAGCCGCCTGCATCACCACAATCCCCACGCCTGGACGGAGTCCATGGCGGGCGGCTTCCCGAAGAAACTGCGTCGACTGGAGCATCACGCGGTCCACCCGTGCAGTCGATCCAGTCGGCAGGGAATCGAGCGGAACCCCCTGCGTTGCACGAACGCGTCCGCGCGCGCTTGGGATGGGATCGCCGTGCGGGTCCCGCGAGGGATGCCCGAGCAATCCATCCAACCGCCCGAGGACGCGCGGTGACAATGCGTGCTCCAGACGCTCGGCTTCTTCATGCACCTCCGACCAGTCGAGTCCGATGAACTGGACGAGGAAGCACTCGATGATTCGGTGACGACGAAGGACATCCAGTGCTTTCCGTCTGCCTTGGGCCGTGAGCGCGATGGTTCCGTAGCGCGGAGCCCGAAGCAGTCCGCGACGAGCAAGCCGCTGCACCATGGATGTGACGGTTCCCTTCGTCAGGCCAAGTTCCTTCGCCAAACGCACGACCCCTACCTCGCCGGTACGGCTGAGGGATTCCACCGCCTTGAGATAGTTCTCCACGGTCTCCGTTGCCATCGACGCAGCGTACCGCCCACCGGACCACACGCGAATGCCTGTAGAGTTTGATATATCAAACTTTTGCGATACCATGGGCCCCATGCCCCGCGACACACCCCCCACAGCACCGACGGCAGGCTGGCGCCGTGCACGACGACAGTTGTCACTTTCGGAGGTCCACGCATCCATTCGAGTACCGCCCGGCCCGATCACTCTCCGCACATGGATGGCGTTCATCGGACCTGGGCTGATGGTGGCAGTGGGCTACATGGATCCCGGCAACTG
>SYGP01000009.1 GCA_005799495.1 Planctomycetia bacterium | reverse complement strand
GGATTGCGCTGCGTGAACTGCTTCATCGCCCAGTCATCGGTGAACAGCACGACCGGGTTGCCATCGCGGTCGGCGCCCGTCGTTGCATCGGAGAGCAGTTCGGGCGCCCAGTCGGTGCGCGAATCCGCCTTGCGCCACCAACGCACGATGCGCCAGCGCGACTGCTCGAGGCGCGATTCCGCGCCGTACTCCGCCTTGAGTCTGTACTGCACCACTTCGAATTGGAGCGGACCGACTGCCGAGAGCAGTTGCCGCTGCGTCTGCCCCGACCCGACGGTGATCGTCTGCACGACGCCCTCCTGCAGCAACTGATCGAGCCCAAGCTGGAACTTCTTTGCGTTGCCGGGCTGCGGGTTCGTGAGATAGGTGAAGCACTCGGGCGGGAAGCGCGGGATCTCGTTGAACTGCACGGTGCGCTCTTCGGTCAGCGTGTCGCCGATCCGCAGCGCATCCTGTCCGACGATGCCGACGACATCGCCCGCGTGTCCCTCTTCGACGGTCTCGCGCTGCTGCCCGAAGAGTTTCTGCGCGTTCGACAAGCGAATCTTCCGCCCCGACTGCGCATGCACGACGGTCATCTCGCGCGTGAACATGCCCGACACAACGCGGATGAACGCGATGCGATCGCGGTGACGCGGATCCATGTTCGCCTGGATCTTGAAGACGAATCCGCTGAAGAACGGGTCCTCGGGTCCCACGGTGCGTTCACCGGACCGCCGCGGACCTGGCCCTGGCGCGTGCCCGAGGAACCCATCGAGCAGCAGTTGCACGCCGAAGTTGTTCATCGCGCTTCCGAAATAGACGGGTGTGACGCTGCCGCCGAGGATGCGCGCTTCGTCGTAGGACTCGCCCGCCGCCTGCAGCAGTTCGATTTCCTCGCGCGCGCGCGCCTCGTCGAGTGGATCGAGTTTGCCTGCGACGGCTGGGTCGTCGAATCCCGTGACCTGCACTGGGGCAACGAACGCGCCCGCCTTCGTGCGTTCAAAGAGATGCACGGCATGATCGAGTCGGTCGTACACGCCGCGGAATGTCGGGCCCGACCCGAGCGGCCAGTTCACTGGGAACGCCGTCAGTCCGAGTACCCGCTCGAGTTCGTCGATCAGCTCGAGCGGACTGCGCATCGGGCGATCGCACTTGTTCATGAAGGTGAAGATGGGCACGCCGCGCCTTCGGCAGACCTCGAACAGTTTGCGCGTCTGCGTTTCGATGCCCTTGGCCGCATCGATCACCATCACGACGGCATCGACCGCAGTCAGGACTCGGTAAGTGTCCTCGGAGAAATCGTTGTGCCCTGGTGTATCGAGGAGGTTGATTCGGAACCCGCTGTAATCGAACTGCAGCACAGTGGAACTGATGCTGATACCGCGCTGCTTCTCGAGTTCCATCCAGTCGCTCGCCGTTGCGCGCTGATGCTTGCGCGCCGTGACCGATCCAGCGAGGTCAAGAGCGCCGCCGTAGAGCAGCAACTTCTCCGTGAGCGTGGTCTTTCCCGCGTCGGGATGCGAGATGATCGCGAATGTGCGGCGCGGAAGCGGCATGCGGGCGTTCAGGCGATCTGGCACGCATCCGCGAAACTCAGCCGCGGCAGCCGCGGGTGCAAGACGCTTGCATCGCCGTAGCCGAGGTTGCAGAGGATGTTCGACTTCCAGTTGGTTCCCGCGAGGAACGCCGCATCGACGGCCGCCTGATCGAAGCCTGACATCGGCCCGCAGTCGAGCCCGACCGCGCGCGCAGCGATGATGAAGTAGCCGATCTGCATGCTGCTGTTCCGAAACGCCGTGTCGGCGATGAGCGTGTCATTTCCTGCGAACCACGACCGCGCATCCGCATGGGGAAAGAGCTTCGGCAGGCTGTCGTGGAATGCGCGGTCGAACGCGAGGATCGCAGTGACGGGTGCGGTCCGCGTCTTCTCGGCATTGCCCGCACTGACGCAAGGCAAGAGCCGATCGCGCGCGGCTTGCGAACGCACGAACACGATGCGCAGCGGCGAACAGTTCGCACTTGTCGGTGCCCAGCGCATGATCTCGTAGAGTTCGTGGAGCGTTTCATCCGTGACTGGCTTCGGCTGCCAGGCGTTGTGTGTTCGCGCGGCAAAGAAGAGCGTGTCAAGAACATGCTTTGGAAGGACAGCCATGGGGAATCTCTCGGGAGGGGTGCGGTGAAAGCCGCCATGGTAGGAGGCTTTATCGTGCCACGCCGCTAGCCTGAACGCACATGACCGGTGATGATCGTTCACTCAAACGCAAGGCGCGAAAGGTGGCGGTGTTCGTCGTGGGCGGCACTGTGCTGCTGATTGGCATTGCGCTGCTGGTGCTGCCGGGCCCGGCATTCATCGTGATTCCCGCAGGTTTGGCGATCCTGGCGCTGGAGTTCGCTTGGGCGCGCCGCTGGCTTTCGAAGGCGAAGGAGTGGGCCGCACGCGTTGCGGAGACAGTAAAGGAGAAGGCGCGGCGGAAGGCCGCCAAACGCAGCGACCCTGCTTGATTCCACGCAACTACTTCGGCGGGGACTCTGGCGCCGCCACTGGCACGGTGCCTGCCAACTTCGTGAGCGCGTCACGCAACTTCTGCAGCGACTGCAACGAGTAGCCGCGGTCGTGGAAGAACACGACAACACCGTTGCCGTCGAGCAGCACGATGCGCCCTGGCAGTCCGTCCTGATTGCCCGTGAACGCCGCCACGCGCGCACCGTCTGCATACAGCGTGACAACGCCTCCCCAATCCTCACGCGGAATGCCACGACGCATGCCGCCATCAATCCAACCAGAAAACATGCCGGGCACCATGCCAGGAATCGTCGGCACTTCATACGCCCTGACTGCGAGTCCACTGTCGCTGATGCCCATGATCCATCGGTCGAGGTCGAACTGCGTGCTCTGTTCGTAACCGATCAGCAGCAGCAGCGGCTTGCCACTGCCCACCGTTGGAAACTGCACTTCAGTGCCATCGAGTGACTTGCCGTTCACGACGGGGAAGCGTTCACCCGTGGGATCACGCCGCGCAATACTGCTTGCGCATCCGGCAATCAATCCGAAGATCAAGAGTGGAAGCGCAAACGCTTGGATCGCTCGAACGGCTTCGCGCATCTTCACCATCTGCTTCATCATGCACCCGCACCGAAGCCGAGGGTGAATCGAGGCATGCCTCCGCGTCGACGCATGGCGAACAAGTCTAGTGGGTGCCATCGCATGGCCATGCGTGACCCACCCGTGGAAAGCCCTTGTCCCTCAGCACCCACCGATGAATCGGTCATAGAGGGTGCGCGCGAAGATCGGGTCGGTGGTGCCACCGACAATCGCACGACCATCTGAGAAGATCGTCAAGTCGATCCTCCCGCCGCCGACCGCCGTGACTTCGCGCATCGTGCCGACGAGGCGCGACCCATGCACTTCAAAGTTGCCATGTGGCGCGAGCGTTGCTTGGAGCAACTGCGGATCACACCGAATCGTCGCAGCGGCTCCCTTCGCGGGAACGATCTGCACTGCGTTGCGCCCGCACAGAACCGTCGCTTGCTCCTCGCACGAAGCGCCGAGAAACTCGAAGGTGCGCCGACCGCAACAGGCACAATGCGCGTCGCGTGAATGTGCGATCGATGCCATCGCGGTTCGCCCGCTCGCTGCATCGAAGGACCAGAGCGTCCTGCTGACCTGCTGCGAGTTTCCGCTGATCCACTGCAGCGTCAGCATCGCTTGCCGCGCAGCGACTGCGAGCACCGTACTCATCAAGACACCCGCTGTATCGCAGGTCGGCTGCGGCGCACCCAAGAACGGCTCTGGAAAGATGCAGCGCAGGCACGCTTCGCCAGGAAGCACGGGCATCACGCGCCCCTCGGTTCCAACAGCGCCGCCATAGATGTAGGGCAACCCCTGTTGCACCGCGACATCGTTCAGCAGAAAACGCGTGCGCAGGTTGTCCAGCCCATCGATCAGCAGTGTCGCACCCCCGAGGTAATCGAGCGCGTTCTCGGCACAGAGGTGATCGACCCATGCGCGGCACTCGATCGTCGAGTTGATCTCGCCGATTCGCGCCCGCGCCGCCTCGGCTTTCGGTCGCCGCTCTCGCGCGTCACGCTCGGTGAAGAGCGTTTGCCGCTGCAAGTTGGATGGCTCGACGACATCGCGGTCGATGAGTGTGAGACGACCGACACCCGAGCGCGCAAGGATGTCGGCAGCCGCACAACCGAGCGCACCGCATCCCACGACGACCACATGCGCCTGACCGATGGAGCGCTGCCCGCCCGTGCCGATCCAAGGGATCAACTGCTGCCGGTGGTAACGCCCATCGCTCTGCGCCGCAGCGTCGTCACTCATTCGCCAAACTGTACGCGTGGTGGGCGCAGTCTGAACGCGCGATTACTTCGGTGCAGCGGTCGAGGTCACCGCCGCCGACGCCTCCATCGGCGCGGACTGATCGGTGTGATGGTGCACCATCTTCCAACCGTGCGAATCCTTGCGATACACATTGGTGGCACGGAAACGCAGGTCGGCTGGCTTGCCATCGACCATCATTCCCTTGCCCACCTCGGTGCATGTCACCACACCAAAGGTGTCGCCCATGATGGTGTGAACATTCTCGCAAGTCACGGTGCCACTGAGCTTCATCGCAGCTTCCTTCTGGAACTGTGCCCGAACGGCATCCCAACCGATGTGCATCTTTCCATCGGGACCGAAGTCCGACACATCCGTGGTGTGCGCCCAGACACTTTCCATCGGCACTTCGTTGCCCTTGCACATCTCGTTCAGCGCTGCATAGAAGCCCTTGTTGGCATCCGCCATCGTTGCGAATGTCGTGACATGCGCCGGGGTTTCCTGGGCTGCGTGCTTTCGGGCAGCCTGCATCGCAATGACGCGTGCCGCACAGCCGTTGGATGCGGACACAAGAGCACATCCGGCGAGAACTGCAATCGCCTTCACCGCGAAGATTGGACGGGGGTAGTGGTGACTCGTCATGCGGGGAAGGCTACCCCCATTGCCCCACCCCTGCCGTCGACCCCTTCGATCAACTTTCGATCAGTTCGACATTGGCACGAGGCACTGTGACGCGCGACCCATCATCGAGTTGCACCTCGAGTACGCGAGCGATCGAACCCGACGCCAACGCTTCGGGCTTCTCCGGCAAACGAGACACCGAACCGAGCAGGCCGAAGTACGGATCGCGAATGATGCGGACGGGAGTTCCAATCAGCAGAAGTCCTGCCGTGCCGCCTCGTGACGCGAGCGATGCGCTCGAACACTCCGCGAGTGGCACGGTGATTTCGGGCCGAATGACACCCGCGCGAATCTGCGTGGCGCCATTCACGCTCGCCTGCTTGCCGACGAGCGACATCAGAAGATCGAATGTCCGCCGTGCCATGGCGATGCTGCCGAATCCCTCCGTCACGATGAGCGTGATGCCGATGCGCTCGTTTCCCGTCACCGCCACGCCAAGATCGTGCCCAAGCACATCCTTCAGATCTGCATCATCGATGCCGCCACACACGAGCGCCGCCACGCCCGCAGCCCGCGCCGCTGCGATCGCTTCCGCCGTCATCCGTCCACCCGCAAAGACCACCGCGCCCTGCATCGCGGACGAAATCTGCAGCGCAGTCAGATCCTCGGTCGGCTGCGGCGATGCCGCAACGAGTGGACCCCACGATTCGCCGCCGACTCCGAAGATTCCTTGGATGAATGCTGCAGGCGTTTCAATCACCGCACCTTCCCGCGGCATGACCTCGACCACCTCGCCGCACACGAACGCACGAACCTGAACGGGGGTCTGCGGTCCGCGCAGCAGCACCATGCCCGTCGTGCCACTGATGCTCTCGATCGTGCCCGCTGCGGTTGACTTCGCCTGCGTTCGCATCATGCCGAAGATGCCTTTGGATTGTGCGATCACTTCGCCAGTCTGCACGGGATCGCCCACCTTCTTCAGCATGAGCGGTGGCAGCTCGCCAGGCTGCACCCCAAGCAGGGATGCTGCCTTGACTGGAAACACATCTCCATCGAGGAATGTCTCGGCGATCACGGCGTCTGCCTGCACGCGCGCGCCAACCTGAACGCGTACATCACCCGGTACGGGCAGCAGCCGCCGAACGCGGTAGATGGTCGACGCAGCAACCTTCAGGCCTGGCGTGTACGCCTTCGTCATGCGTGTTCGTACACCTCCGCCGCCTCGACCCATGACGCCACGGCTTTGCGTCGCTCCGCGTGATCCTTCGGGAACTGCAGCGGACGGCCGCGCGCATCGATGAGTACGCCGACCGCTCCGCCCTCGATGGCTCGGCTCGCGGGTTTTCCAGCCCCTGCGCCCATGTCGAGTCCGCGCTCCGGTCGCACTTCGAGCGTGGCGCGTTCACCCATGGCAAGCCGAACGAGGCGAAACTCCCCGCCATTCAACGCGCCCTTGGCGATCACGCCGCGTTCGCCGCGCAATTCGAAGGAGAGCGCAGGCTTTCCGATGCGCACTTCGCCCTTGGGCGCTGCACACCAACCGAGCGGCACGAGGCAGTCGCGTTCGAATACTTCCATCGCCGCGCGAGTGTTGATCGATGCAAGCACGCCGAGGTGCGGCATCATGAAGATCGAATCCTTCGCGATCGCCGTGAATCCCGTCGGCTCGAAGGAGTCGATCATCAGCAGGAATGTCTGCTCGAAGCGCGGCGCATGGCTGAGCACACCGCCCGATGCAACGAGCAGGTCGAGCAGCATCGGATCGACGATCGACCCCGCCCCCTCATCCTGACGGAATGTGTCTCCGACTGTGCGCTGCTGTTGGACGCCTTTCAGCTTGGTCGCGAACGCACGGTGCTGCGCGTAGGCCAACCGCAGGGCTTCGCGCGCGACTGCCTGCTCGAACACCAGCGCGTCGTGCGTCTGTGGGATCGTCGTTGGACGAATCATCTTGTTCTTCACGCGATTTCGGAGTTCGCGTTCATCCATGTCCAGGTGAACCCACCGCAGGACCTGTTCCATGCCCGCTTCGGCGCAGACATTCGAGACGGAGTAACTCATGCCGAGATTGGCGCTCACCGTGCGATTGAAGATCCCGCCGAATACGCTGAAGAGATCCGTGGTTGCCCCACCGATGTCAACGCCGACGACATTGATCTTGCGTTCACGCGCGATGGCCTGCAGGATGTCGCCAACCGCTCCTGGGGTCGGCATGATCGGTGCATTCGTCCACTCGATCAGCTTGTCATAGCCCGGCGCATGCGCCATGACATGTTCGAGAAACACATCATGGATCCGCTCGCGTGCTGGCCCGAGGTTCTCCTGTTCAAGCGTGGGACGGAGATTGTCGACGACGGACAGTGCGAATCCTTCCGAAGAAAAGATGCGCTCGATGTCGCCGCGCACTGCCTTGTTCCCCGCAAAGATCAGCGGCAGCCGATACTCGCCGCCGAAGCGCGGCCGGGGGCGCGCGGGCGCGATCAATTCTGCGAGTTCCACGACCTTCTTCCCATCGCCGCCATCGGTACCGCCGGAGATGAGCACCATGTCGGGTCGCAGTTCGCGGATGCGCTGGATCTGTTCATGCGGTCGACGACGGTCATTGCTCGCGATCGTGTCCATGACGATCGCACCTGCTCCGAGCGCCGCACGCTTGGCGCTCTCTGCCGTCATCTCCCGCACGACTCCCGCGACCATCATCTGCAGTCCACCGCCCGCACTGGATGTGGAGATGTACACATCACAGCCGTCGCCTTTCGAACCTGCTGCTCGGCGGATGATCGTGCCATCATCCGCGACCAATCGGTAGCCCGAAAGTTCCTGCAGTTCCGTGATCGAGTTCGTCACGCCGATGGTGACGTCGGCGAGTGGCTCCTCCACCGTGGTCGGCGCCTCCGCGCGGAATGTCTGGCGGAACACACCGTCGATCTCTTCGATGAGGATCGCTTTGGTGGTCGTGCTGCCGCAGTCGGTGGCCACGATCCGCATGGAGGTCGGAAAGCCTACGCCAAGTGCAATGGTGCGCGTGCCCTCGGCGCCCCGCACGAACCCAACACCAACCTGCGCCCCCTAAACTCCTGCGCTCCATGGGAGGCGATTCCTTCGGAAAGTCAATGAAGTCGAAACCAGGGCTGACGCGCCTGCTGCGGGCGCTTCAGTACAGCTGGTATGGATTTCGCGCAGCGGCACAGCACGAGGCTGCGTTCCGCCAAGAGCTGGCGCTCGTTCTTCCTCTGTCGATCGTGGCGTGGTTCGTTCCAGTGCCGCTGCTGGAACGCGCGCTGCTGTTCGCCGTCCTGCAAGTGATACTCATCGTCGAGTTGATCAACTCCGCGATCGAGGCGAACACCGATCACATCACGATGGATGAGCATCCTCTCGCGCAGCGCGCGAAGGACATGGGAAGCGCAGCCGTGCTGCTTTCGCTCGTGATTTCAGCCGCGGTCTGGACTGCGGTGCTCTGGCCCGTCGTCGCCGGCTGGATCGGCTGAGGCCGCAGAGGCGGAAGCCTTTCCCGCGGAATGGCGTTCGAGATCCTCGATGCGCAGGCAGAGGTACTCGACCGAGCCCGCGCGCTCGAGAAAGCGCGTGAGCAGCGACCAGAGATCAGGCTTGATGACCGTCGTCGCGAATGGCGCCAGGAAGTGCATCGCAGCCGCACCCACGCCAGAGAGCGGGCGACTGGATTCCAGGAAGACGAGCGCAGCGACCGCCATCCGCCGGCGCACGATCTCTTCAGCGATACGTTCCACCACCGCCGCCTCTTCCGCCGACGGTTTCGCGGGCCCTGGCGGCTGCACATGGAACGCGTATCGCAACGCGGATGTGATGCGCTGCCAAGGCGAGTTCGATCCCTTCATCGCCTTTCGCTCCTCCCCGCATTGCCGGTACGCGATTCCGTGATGGGGTATCCGACTGCGGCGGCGATCTCATCGCGTACGCCTCTGCGCTGTTCGGCCGTGAGTCCGCTGAGCGGAATGGTGATCGAATGCACGCGAGCATTGAAGTGCTGAAGTGTGATCGCCATCGCATCGGCGCTGACCTCGGCGGCTGCAATCTCGGCCCACGCGACACGCTGGGATGACAACGGTCGGTGAATCACGACTCCGCGTGCATCGATGCCACAGCGTGTGGGCAACAGGAATCGCAGAATCGCGATCAGGAGTCCGATTGCCGCAAGCGCACCCCACATCCAATCCCCTGCAATGCGCCAAACCAGAACTGCCATCGCCCCAACGACTGCGATGGCGACGCATGCGGCGAGCGGTCGCTCCCGTGCGGGGTGCGAGGACCATGTGCGTCCAGTGGTCGCTGCCATCACCCGCGCAGCGTAGGGAGGTCGGCGTGCCGTCGGAAGTGCCTGTGCACGCCATAGACTGTCGGCATGAGCACCTTCAAGACCACTGCAGTCGTTGCCGCTCCGAAGCCAGCGCACGACGCGCTCGGCGATCCCACAGGATGGGATGGCATCGGTGGCGTCGCAAACACCGTGCACTTGGCTGAATGGGCGAAGCAGAACAGGCATCTGATGGTGCCTCCCGTCTCCAACAAGTACCTCTACAGCGGACAGGATTTCTTCGTCATGCTGATTGCGGGACCCAATGCGCGCAATGACTTTCACATGACGAACTCCGAGGAGTTCTTCATGCAGTTGCAAGGCGATGTCAGCATTCGTGTGCGGGATGCGCACGGTTTACGCGACATTCCGCTGCGCGAGGGAGAGGTCCTGTTTGTGCCTGGTGGCGTTCCGCACCGACCGCAGCGTGGACCGAACACGCTTGGGCTTGTCGTGGAACGACGCCGACCTCCAACGGAAACCGAGCACATCATGTTCTTCTGCGATGCATGCGACACGCTTGTCCGCGACATCGAGTTCGACTGCATCGATATCGTGAAACACTTCCGCGAGCGGATGGAGGAGTTCTGGGCTGATCCCGCGGCATGCACCTGCCCCAAGTGCGGCACGCGCGTTTCCAAGCCCGCCCCGCGGACTTCCTGATGCTTGCGCCTGGTGCGATCGATCTGCACACGCACATCCTCCCCGAACGCTGGCCGGACCTGCGCGAGCGTTTCGGGTGCGGTGGTTGGGTTGCGCTCGAGCACTGCGGGGCATGCCGCGCTCGCATGATGATCGATGGCACGCTGTTTCGTGAAGTCGAGTCAGATCTCTGGGATGCGCAGCGGCGGATGAGCGACTGCGACCGGGATGGCATCGGCGTTCAGGTGCTCTCCACCGTACCCGTGATGTTTTCCTATGGAGCGCGAGCGGACCACGCACATGACCTTGCGCAACTCTTGAACGACCATCTGGCGGGCGTCGTGCGCGGCAATCCGTCGCGCTTTGTGGGGCTTGGGAGCGTGCCGCTGCAGGACGCTTCGCGTGCCACGCGCGAGCTGGAGCGCTGCATTCGGGATCTGGGTCTCGCCGGCGTGCAGATCGGCACGAATGTGGCGGGGCGCGATCTCGACGACCCTGCGACCGCGCCCTTTTTCGCCGCTGCGGAGGAACTCGGTGCGGCGGTGTTTGTGCATCCTTGGGAGATGTTCGGCCGCGCCGAAATCCCTCGCTTTTGGATGCCGTGGCTCGTGGGAATGCCCGCGGAGAGCGCGCGCGCATTCTGTGCGCTCGCGTTCGGTGGAGTCCTCGATCGGCACCCAAGACTTCGGATCTGCTTCGCGCACGGCGGCGGTGCGTTTCCCTACACGCTTGGTCGCATCGAGCATGGTTTTGCGGCACGCCCCGATCTCTGTGCGACCCATTCGACCACGCCGCCTCGTGCACATCTGCAGCGGCTCTACTTCGACAGCATCGTGCACGACATGGGTGCGCTGCGGTACCTCGTGGACACGGTGGGTGCATCACGCATCGCATTGGGATCGGACTATCCATTTCCGCTCGGGGAAATCCCGCCGGGTCGACTCGTGCGCGCCGCGGAGTGGCTGACCGATGCGCAGCGCACGCGCATGCTTCGCGGCACCGCGCTCGAGTTTCTCGGTCTTGTCGAGGTGAACGCATGACAGTTGCACGGAGCATCTTGGATATCTCGGCAAGCGACATCGAGCCCACCACCGCGTTCGCCGCATGGGCGGATGCATGTGATCCGCTCGCTGCGCTGCGCAGTCGCTTCGAGATTCCGAAGGATGCATCGGGACGCGAGATGGCGTACCTCGTGGGCAACTCGCTCGGGCTGATGCCGAAGGCTGCAAGGACGCGCGTGCAGGAGGAGCTGGACGACTGGGCGCGACTCGGGGCAGAGGGGCATGTCCACGGGCGTCGTCCGTGGATCGACTACCACCAACACTTTCGCAGTGGATTGTCGCTGCTCACAGGCGGTCTGCCGTCGGAAGTCATCGCGATGAACACGCTGACGGTGAATCTGCATCTGCTGCTGATGAGTTTTCTGCCCACTTCGCGCATGCAAGGCTTGCGGCGCAAGGTGCTCATCGAACAGGGCGCATTTCCGAGCGACCGCTTCGCCGTTCGGTCATTCGTGGCGGCGACTGGTGGCGATGCGGACAAGGATGTGATCGAGGTCGGCCCGCGCGGCGGCGAGTCGTGCCTCCAGACGCAGGACATCGAGCGCGCGATCGCCGATGCAGGAGATTCGCTTGCGCTGGTGATCCTCGGTGGCGTTCAGTACTACACGGGGCAGGTGCTTGACATGCCGCGCATCACGCGCGCTGCACATGCGGTGGGTGCGCTCTGCGGCTGGGATCTTGCGCACGCGGTTGGCAATGTGCCGCTGGCACTTCACGACTGGGGTGTCGATTTCGCATGCTGGTGCTCCTACAAGTATCTCAACGGTGGCCCAGGGGCCGTTGCCGGAGCATTCGTGCATGAGCGGCACCATGCGAATCCTCCGCCGCGACTGGAAGGGTGGTGGGGTACGGACCCCGCAACACGCTTTGCGATGGGACCAGACTTTGCCGCCGGTCCGGGTGCGGATGCGTGGCAGTTGTCGAATCCACCCGTGCTTTCGTTGGCGCCACTGCTCGCGAGTTTCGAGCTGTTTGCCGAGGCAGGGATGGAACGACTCGCGGCGAAGGCGCGCGTGATGACTGCATTCCTGGAGATGGCGCTTCGCGTGCGCGAGAGCGATCTCCGCGTCATCACGCCAAGTGCCACGGGGCAGCGCGGCTGTCAGCTGTCGATCGAAGTGCAAGGATCCACGGCGCAGGCACGAGCACGGTTTGATCGGCTCCTTCCGCAAGGCGTGGTCTGCGATTTCCGTCACCCGCGTGTCATCCGCGCGGCACCCGCCCCGCTCTACTGTTCTTTCAGCGATTGCTGGCGACTGATCGAAGCGCTGCACCCATGAACGCGGATGGCGTTCCGCCGCGCCGCAAGGATCGCTCAGTCGTACACTTTCGTGGTGCCGAAGCGAGTTGTCATTGCTGGAGCAGGGCTCGCAGGTTCGCTGCTCGCGATCTATCTCGCGCGCGCGGGATGGCAGGTTGATCTGCGCGAACGGCGCGGCGATCCTCGCAGCCGCAACTTTGTGCAAGGCCGCTCCATCAATCTGGCGATCAGTGCGCGCGGCATCAAGGCGCTGCGGCGCGCCGGGCTGGAAACGCACATCTTGCGCGATGCAATACGCATGCCTGGCCGCATGATGCATGCGCGGTCGGGCGCGCTCACCTTTCAGCAGTACAGCAGCAATCCGGACCACGCGATCCTGAGCATCTCCCGAAGTGCGCTCAATCTGGTTCTCCTGAACGCTGCCGCCGCGGAGCCGAATGTCCGCATCTCGTTCGATCAGCGCTGCAGCGATCTCGATGGAGAACGGGGGCGTGCCACATTTGTGAATGGCACGGGCGGGGGCGAAGAGCGCGTGGAGGCCGATCTCATCGTCGGAGCGGATGGGGCATACAGCGCCGTGCGCAGCGCCATGCAGCGGCGCGAAGGATTCGACTTTGAGCAGTCCTGGCTTGGGCATGGCTACAAGGAGATGACGATCGCGCCAGTTCCCTCGGGGCCTCATGCGCCCTTTGCCATGGAACCGAATGCGCTGCACATCTGGCCGCGCGGGAGCTCGATGATGATTGCACTCCCAAATCCAGACGGCTCGTTCACTTGCACGCTCTTCTGGCCGCATCGAAGTGTCGATGGAGCCGCGGATGGCTTCGACGTGATTGCTGATCCAGTCCTTGGGCGCCGCCACTTCGAACGCAACTACGCCGATGCGCTCTCGATGATGCCGACATTCGATGCCGACTTCGCGGCGAATCCCGTTGGTTGGATGCTCACGATCCGTTGCCGCCCCTGGTCCTCGGGTGGACGCGCAGTGCTCGTGGGCGATGCGGCGCATGCGATCGTTCCGTTCTTCGGTCAGGGAGCGAACGCCAGTTTCGAGGACTGCGAAGCGTTGGTGGATTCGCTCGAACGCCATCCAACGAATGTCGCGAGGGCGATCCACGACTACGAACGCACACGCAAGCCCAACGCGGATGCGATCGCCGAGATGGCACTGCAGAACTTCATCGAGATGCGCGACCGCACCGCATCGCGGCTCTTCCTCACCCGCAAGTCCATCGAACACCTGCTGCACCGCTTTGTGCCTGCGCTCTTCACGCCCCGCTACGACATGGTGAGTTTCGACACGATCCCCTACGCCGATGCCCTTGCGAAGTCACAGCGACAGGATGCGGTGCTGACGGCAGTCGCCGTTGCCGCGCTCGGCGTTATCGTCGTGGGAGGCGTTCTGCTTGTGCGCGCTTTGATGTCAGGCAGTGCATGAATCACACGAGGCAACCACGCGACCTTTCGGTGACGACACCGGTGAGCATGGCGGAAGACAAACCCGCTGCACCGCCCTCGAAGGCCACGCTCGGCATCACGTGCATGCTGTTGACGCTCGCATGTTGGTCGACCGTTCCACTCTTTCTGCGCGATCTTGCTTCGGAGGTCGATCACTGGAGCAACAACGGGTGGCGATATGGCGTCAGCGCGGTGATCTGGCTGCCGGCTCTCGTGCTTGCGTGGCGGCGTGGGCGACTGCCCATGCGCATCTGGCGTGACGCGCTCATCCCATCGCTGTTCAACATCGCCGGACAGGCTGCATTCACTGCGGCATTTCACGAGATGAACCCGGGTCTCGTGACCTTCGGCCTCCGAACGCAACTGATCTGGGTTGCGATCGGCGCGTACATGTTCGTCCCGAGCGAGCGATCCATCATCCGCAGCCCTCGCTATCTCATCGGTGCCGCAATCCTGCTTGGCGGACTCTTCCCCGTGCTGCTCGGAGGGGACGCATCGCTCGGCGGATTCAATGCGTGGGGTACCGCGCTCAGCATCTTCTGTGCGTTCAGCTACGGGATGTACGGACTCGGCGTGCGGCGGTGCATGGGCTCGTACCACCCCATCACCGCGTTCGCAGCGATCTGCCAGATGACGGCGATCGGCTTGATCGCTCTCATGCTGCTCTTCGGTGATGCGGGCGGCAGCGGCGTTCCCGACCTTCCGGGCTTGGTCCTGCTGCAGTTGTTCGTCAGTGCGATCATCGGCATTGCACTTGGTCACATCCTGTACTACATCAGCATCGCACGCATCGGCATCGTCATCACGAGCGGTGTGCTGCAATTGCAGCCGTTCTTTGTCGGCATCGCAAGCGCGTTCATCTACGGCGAACGATTCGCATGGTGGCAGTGGGCATCTGGGTTGATCGCCGTCCTCGGAGCATTCCTGATGCTGACCTGCACCGGTCCCGGCGCGCGTCAAGTCGGCATTGCGAGCTCGGAGGGAGCGGACTGATGTCATCGGCCGCGCCGCCATTGCCTGCGTCCTATCCTGCGCGCGTGCAGCCCGCGGTGATCTGCAACCTGATTGATGGGTGCTTCCGTCCTGCGCGCGGCGGTGCAACCACCGTCGCGCAGAATCCAGCGACGAATCAGATGATTGCGACCGTCCCGGACAGCACGGCGCATGATGTCAACGAGGCTGTTGCCGCCGCGAGTCGAGCATTCCCCGAATGGTCGGCCCGCCCCGCCGACGAGCGCGCCGCACTGCTGATGCGTCTGGCAGATCTGGTGGAGCGCGATCTCGATGCCTTTGCGCTCGCAGAGAGTGAGAACACCGGCAAGCCGTTGGCACTCGCGCGCTCACTCGATGTGCCGCGTTCGATCGCAAACCTCCGACACTTCGCCCATGCGGTGATGGAGGATCGGACGAGGCTGTTCGAACAAGAGCTGCCCCAAGGCTCCATGCAGTCCACCGTCCTGCGCAAACCCCTCGGCGTTGCCGCATGCATCTCGCCGTGGAATCTCCCGCTGTACCTCTTCACATGGAAAATTGCGCCTGCGCTTGCAGCGGGTTGCACCGTCGTCGGCAAGCCGAGTGAAGTGACGCCCGTGACCGCGTGGATGCTTTCGCAGCGGATGGTGGATGCTGGCTTTCCTGCAGGCGTGTGCAATGTGGTGCATGGTCGCGGACCGCTTGCAGGCGCTGCGCTCGTTGCACAGCCCGATGTCGCCTGCATCACCTTCACTGGCGGAACGCTGACCGGCGAATCGATTGCGCGCTCTGCCGCTGGATCGTTCAAGCGCACCGCACTCGAACTCGGTGGCAGCAATGCAGCAATCGTCTGCGCCGATGCAGCGAATGACGCGCATCTGCCGGCAACGGTGGATGCTCTCGTGCGAGCCATGTTCACCAACCAGGGACAGGTCTGCCACTGTGCATCCCGCATTCTCATCGAGCGCTCCTGCTGGGATCGCCTCGTGCCTGCGCTCGTCGAACGCACACGAGCGCTGCGCATCGGCGATCCGCTCGATGCCACGACGGATTTCGGATCGCTCATCTCGGCGGCCCACCTGCTGCGAGTGGCTTCCATGGTGAACGCTGCCGTCGGTGACGGTGCGCGGGTGCTCTGTGGTGGTGAACGCATCCCGGCGGATGCGCTTCCAGAACGCGTTCGAAGCGGCGCGTTCTATGCGCCCACGCTCCTGCAGGATGTGTCGGTCGATTCCAACGCGAATCAGGAGGAAATCTTCGGTCCCGTCGCGACGCTCATCCCCTTCTCGACAGATGCCGAAGCCATCCGCATCGCCAATGGAACGAAGTACGGACTGTCGGCGACCGTCTGGACACGCGACGACGAGCGAGCCATGCGACTCTCGCGTGCGCTGACCGTCGGCACCGTGTGGATCAATGGCTGGATGATGCGCGATTTGCGCGTCCCGATCGGCGGATTCCGCTGCAGTGGTATCGGGCGCGAGGGGGGAATGGATGCATTGCACTTCTTCGCTGAACCCATGGTGGTCGTCCGACGCACAGGAGGCTGAATGAACGACTCGAAGACTGGAGAGATTCATTCAGGCAGCGCACCCGAACCGCTCGGCGCGTACCCGCACGCGCGCCGCGCAGGTCCCTTCGTGTTCCTCAGCGGAATCGGTCCCCGCGTGCGCGGATCGCGCGAGATTCCCGGCGTCGATCCATTCGACTTCGACGCGCAGTGTCGGAGCTGCTTCCGAAATGTGCAAGCGGTCGTGGCCGATGCAGGACTGCCCTGGACGAGCGTGGTGGATGTGACCGTGTATCTGGTCGACATGAAGCGCGACTTCCCCACCTACAACCGGATCTACGCAGAGTTCTTCGGCGGGAACGGGAATCCAAATCCAGCACGGACCACACTGCAGATCGTTGCGCTCCCGACGCCGATTGCCGTCGAAGTCAAGGCTGTGTGCTTCGCGCCGTGATCGGTCGCAGCGCAGCGCGAATCGGACTGCCATCGAACCCCTCGAGCCGCAGCGGAAGACCGCAGAATTCGTAATCACCCCGCGCCACCGAACGAAGCACAAGCCCTTCGACGATGGCGACATCGCGCGCAAGGAACCGCCCATGCGTCGGCAGATCCTTCGAGTCTGCGGTGTCGACGCTCGGCGTATCGATGCCGATCAGCCGTACCCCCTGATCGGCAAGCGCATCCACGAGCGCCGGCTCCAGACCAAGAAAGGATCCATCCCACTGCTCTGGGTTCGCGTAGGACCGCGTGGCAATCAGGAGACGCTCGAAGCGCGGGTGCCAGTCCGCGGCCACATGGAGATCCTCGCGCCCCACCCGTCCCGTCGCCGGTCGCGTTCCTGCGCGCACCTCCACCACTTCGCATGGACCCCAATACAGCGCGATCGGCTGCTCGTGCATCGCGCGTCCTTCCCGCCCGTAGTGGCTCGGCGCGTCAGCGTGTGACCCAAGATGCACCGTCGTGTGCAGGGCACTGAGTGTGATGTTGTCACCGCGCTTCATGTCGAGCTTGACTTCGCGCACGATCGGCGAGTCACCCGGAAACACCGCGAGCCGCGGCGAAAGAAGCGGCGAGATATCGATGATGTCCGACGATCCATCAGGTGGCATGCGTTGCATCGATCAGGATTGAACGGCAGTCCGCCCACCGTCGACGGCGAGGTTGACTCCCGTGACATACGACGCGGCGGGCGATGCGAGGAACAGTGCAGCCGCGGCGATCTCCGATGCGTGACCAAGTCTGCCCGCAGGGATCTGCGCAATCGCGGCGGCACGCACTTCATCCACCGTCAGTCCTCCGCGGGTGGCACGCCCTTGGAAGATCGCATCAAGCCGCGTTGTCTGGATCGATCCCGGCAGAATCGTGTTGACGGTGATGCCGTACGGAGCCAGTTCGCCCGCGAGCGTCTTCGCCCAGTTCGCGACCGCGGCACGCACGCTGTTCGAAACCCCGAGTCCCCGAATCGGCGTCAGCACCGATGTGCTGGTGACATTGATGATGCGACCATAGTTCGCTCCGCGCATCCCGGGCGCGCACGCCTGCACGATTGCCTGTCCCGTCAGGAGGTGCATCTCGAACGCACGCGCAAAGTCCTCGGGTGCAGCCTCGATCGCGCTGCCCGCGGGCGGGCCGCCGGTGTTGTGGAGAACGATGTGGAGGGGCCCACCTCGTTCTACCTCGCCTGAAACCGCGGCCTGCACTCGCTTCCAGTCTGCGAAATCCGCTTCGACGGTCGAGTGGCTCGCGCCCGCAGCGGTGGGCAACTCTGCAAGAACCTTCTGAAGCCCCGCGCCATTCCTTCCAAGCAGGACCACCGACGCGCCTGCGCCCGCGAACGCCAACGCGCACGCGCGTCCGATTCCCTGCGTCGAGCCACCGACCAGCGCTCGGCGACCGCGCAGGGAGAAGAGATCATCGTGATCGCTCATGCGGTGGAGGGTAGCGCGCTTCGCCGAACAAGAGCCGCGCAACCGCAGGCCGTTCCGATGCACGCGAGCAGCGTCAGCGCCCCAAATGTGCGTTCCGCAGATCGATGTGTGGCATCGAGTACCGCGCGAGTCGTTGCAGTCTTGGCCGCATCCCCACTCGCTGCGGCTTCCCAGTGCAACTGCGACTCGGCCGCCAGCGTGTGCGACAACTGCAGCGAGATGATCGCGGCACAAAGCGATGCGGCGAGAGCAATGACTGCAACGCGCTGCAGCCAGATCGCGTTTCGTGCGGGAAGCCACCCCAATCGCCTCCCGGACCAACCGCCGAGAATGGACGCGAGCACAGCGGGCATCAGCACGCTGATCCACAGTACGACATCGAACATGGCGCGGGTGATCTGTCCGCCAACGAAGACAGACAGGCGTTCAGGCGGAATGGCGGCAAGCGATGCATCGGCGACGCGTACGAGACCTGCGGCACGCAATGCGACAAACACCCATCCTGCCGAGACACCCGCGCAGACGAGTGCCATCACCCACGCTCCGCCGATCCATGCAAAGCAGGCGACTCGTGCTGCGCCAACGCGCGCGGTACGTGGTGCCGTCATGCTCATGAATAGTGTGCGTTCAGGGCCCCGTCGCGGCTGTCATCATCCGCGACATGTCCTGAACCTGTCCCTGCATCGCGTTCATCTGCGCCTGCAACTGCTGTCGCTGCTGGAGCATCGCCGACAGGAGTTGCTTGTTTTCCTCCATGTTCTGTGGCGCGCGGGTCACGGCCAGTCCCTGCTGTGTCTGCACGATGAAGTTCCCGCCGCCCGCGGCGCTTGGCTGCTGGGATGTTGCTTGGCCGGCTCCCCCCTGCGCGATCATCGGGGCACCGAATGGCGTTGCTGGCGGCTGCATCGAAGGAGGCGTTTCCATCCGCGTCAGGACCAACTTCACGGTGCCTGCAGGTGTGTCGTCCTCCTCGAAGGTGGTATTCCAGACGATCGTCCCATCGGGGCGAAACAGGAACGATGTATCCAGCGATCGTCGCTTGCCATCGGTCGTGATCATCGGATTGGATGATGCGAACACCAGCGCATTCGGAGCGTCGTCGTACATGCCGGTCGACAGGAACATGCTGCGATCTCCGTTGGTGATCTCGCTTCGAGTGAATCCGACCCCAGGCGTGAACCCCATCACATCCATCACTTGCAGTGCAGCGCCCTCTTGGTTGTAGAGCACATGATCCCCAGCGAGGAAAGTTCCGCCGAGAGTCCAGTTGAAGTGGCACTGACCCTGAAACGGCCCTGTGCTGGCACCGCCGGCTTGAACGGTCGTACCGCGCACTTCCCAACTGCCGACGAACAGGCTGAGCAGCGCACGCGCCTTCGCATCGCTGATCACCGCGGGTTCGGGTGCGGAAGCGGCTGGTGGCGCCTGCGTGGGCGCTGATGCCTGGGGCGCTTGCGCCCATCCGAAGGTCGGCAACGCCGCGCCACCGAGCAGCGCGCCAAGCGCGCAGCAGAGCGCACAAGATCTCCAGTGTGATGTCATGTCGATGAGCGTACCGATCCAACCATCATGCGGTACCGAACCCCCGCCTCATCCAGAAGCGACCGCGCCAAGTCCGTGGAACGCTGCCAATGCTCATCACCGGAGACGGCGTGCTCGAACGTGATCACCTCCGCAAGCCCCGCCTGAATGATTGCGAGCGAGCACTGCACACAAGGGCTGAATGTGGTGTAGATCGTGCACCCAAGCGGACTGACACCGTTGCGCGCGCACTGGACGATCGCGTTGAGTTCCGCGTGGCAGATGAGGTCGTACTTCACGGGGCGCACGAGGCGGTCAGGTCGATCCTCGATGCCGACGGGTAGGCCATTGAACCCCGTGCTGAGAATCTGCTTGCGTGGCGAGACGATCACGGCGCCCACACCGCGCGACGGGTCCTTGCTCCAGGATGCGATCTGTGCTGCGAGTGCGAGGAAACGCTGATGCCAATGATCAGGAAATGTCGGGGGCGATCCCACGGTCTTCAGAGGGTCGCGTCGCCGACTTGTGACTCGATGGTGCGCAGTCGCTGCGCGACCTTCTGCATCGACGAGACTCGCTTGCCAATGGGCAAGCGAATGCACTCCGATACGAGGTCGGAGAGAGGCGCACCGACGGACGGGATGCGCTGCGCCACGGGAACCGTTGCCGGTACTTCTTCAACCGCACGCGCCTTGTTTTCCCCTGGCACGAGCACGGTCTCGGCATAATCGCGCGTCAATGCGCGGTACATGGTGCAACCAAAGTTGTAGACATCCGTTGCCTCCACGATCGCTTCCTTCGCAGCCTGCTCGGGCGCCATGTATCCAGGCGAGCCCTGCGTGCGAGGCTTCACGGTGTTGGTCTTGCATGACTGTCCGAGGTCGATGATCTTCGCGTGCGCCGACCGCGCGCGCCCCTCCGGCATCATGATGTTGCCCGTCTTCATGTCAGCGTGCACGAAGCCCTTTTCGTGCATGTGCGCCATGCCCTCCGCCACTTCGGCGAAGATGCGCACATAGTCGCGCAGATGCCGAGGCGGCGCTTCCTCGAGCGTCGATGAGTCGATGAGTTCGAGGACGAGGCCAATCTCGGTTGTCTTGACGATTGGGCGTTCACGCTTCAGGGTGATGCCGCGGCGGATCGCGGGGTGATTCAGTTCCTTGAGTGCGGTCCACTCGGTCTCCACCTGCCGAATGAACCGGTCGTCCTTATCTCGACCCTCCTCGAAAATGACATGCTTCAGCGCGTAGGTGGCACCAGACTGCCTGTCCTTGACCGCATACAACTTGCTTCGCGCTCCTTCACCGAGCAGCGCGATCACCTTGTAGCCAAACAACTCCTCTGAAGCGGTTTTCGAGCTCATGAAGAAAACAGTCAACAAGTAGTGGATCGAACCGAGTCCTGCGCGGAAAGCCTCAACCCCGAGGTCACGCCAAAAAGGAGTGTACAAACTTGCCGCAGCCGGAAGAAAGCAAAGTCGAGCCGAAGGATTCGAAGATTCTCCGCGATTTTCATCGCCCCCCCACTCGCTCGCAGAAACCCCTCAGCGCCGAATCTGCGACTCGAATCGCGCCGTTGGGAAGTGCGTTCCTGGACTTGGAACACTCGCGAGATCCGAGTGAAGGTGGATGGCCGAAGCGGGGATGCCGTGCCGCTCCTGAAGCGCGCGGACGAGGTTCACCAGCTCGTTCAGCTGTCGGTCGGTGAACTCGCGGCGGTTTCCGTTGCCGATCAAACAGATACCGATGGCATGGCGGTTGTAACGCTCCGCATCGGACTTCGAGAGCCCGACACGCGTAGGGTCCCCGCTTGTGCTTGCAGGCGCCGATGCCACATGGGCGCCCGGCAACTGCTGAGACCAGCGATAGCCAACATCGACGAGCCCATCGCCCAAACCCTGCCCGTTTCCGATAACAAAGTGATAGCCGAGTCCGCTCAGACCAGCCGACACATGCTGGCGCCCAAGCGTCACCGCATCGCCCGCTGGAGTACCCGAGTGGTGAATCACAATCGCTTGCCAACGACCCGCAACCTCGCTCGCCTCGCGCGGAACGATCAGCGGCATCGCCTGAGAGTTCGCCCCATGACCGACGAGGGTCGGGCTGACCGCCGCCTCGATGTTCGGCGCACCGGCGTCAGCGATCACCAGGATCCCTGCCACGGCTGTCATCGCTGCGGCGAAACTCGCCCACACGGTGAGACGGCGCTGCACGCCCCTCTTGGATGACTTCGTGTTGCGCGGCGACTTGATCGATGACATCGTGGATGCGTTCGGCACAGAGAGTCCTTTCGACTCTCTCTATCGGATGACCGCACTCAAGATGTGAAGGAAACCGCGCAGAATTCAGGACTGCGGAGAGAGTCGCGCGCGGAGCGCTGGCTGCGGATTGCCGAACTCATCCGGCACGAGCAGCGATTGATTCTGCTGTCGAAGTTTGTCGTAGGTGTCGAACTGTGAGCGCGGATCCTTGTCATTGAAGAGTGGTCGCTGACAACCTGCGAGTGTCGCCGTGAGTCCAATGGCCACGACCAATCGCGGTAGGCACACGCGGCGACCACTACTGCTTGTGGTCACCCGCCACGCTTCACGGGCCGCGCTTTCGTTCAGTTGGGACGGGTTCGATGTCATTGCTGGAAGGGCATTTCACGCTGCGCCGAGAAGGTACGACCATCCGGCTGGCTGGTGAACTCGACCCGAACGGTCACGGGCGCCCCGCCGCAACTCCACCCCTCCGCCGTCAGGGGCAGCCGAAGGGTGTAGTGGGCGCCAAAGATCCCGTCGCGCCATGCGTCGCGTACCTCAATCGGATCCCACTGTGCCGTTCCCAGATTCACCACCCGCCCGTCTGCATGCAACTGGAACGCACTCGCGCGCGCGCGTCCAACAATCTGCATGAATCGACCGCGTCCATCCGTCGGCTTCAGATAGATCACCGCCTCACAAGTTGGCCCCCCATTCGCCGAGGGCTTCGACAGAAAGTGGCTTCCCGCCTCCACGGTGAGAGAGACGAGTTGTGGCGTTGCCTCGGCCACTTGCGCATCGATCGACCCGGCTTCGGCCACGGGTTTCGTCGCAGCCGCCAACTGCTGCTGCAACTCCATTCGCTGCGCTTCGAGCGCCGACACCTGTTCACGGAGCCCCTGCACCTCGCGGCGAAGTCCATCATTGTCCGTCGGCATCATCACGCGCGCCGATGAACAGCCGATCGTGATCGCAGCCCACACCGCAGCACCCACCGCAGCCCCGAGCCCGATTGGACGCGCGACTTTCAAGGGCGCTCCCTGCGGCGGCGAGGGTTCGTGCGATCGCTGCCATCCCTTGCTGCGATGTCCATCGACAGTTGCTTCAGGGTGATGGTGAGATCAATGTTCGCAACGACAACATGCGACGGGACGGTGAGCTGCATGGGCGCAAAGTTTAGAAGACCGACGACCCCGACGGCACACAGTTGATCCGCCAATCCTTGCGCCGCTTCCCGAGGCACCGCGAGGATCCCAATGGGAATCCTGCGGGACTTCACGGTTCGAGTGAGCTGCGCAATCGGCTGAACTTCCCAGCGCCCTATCCGCTTGCCGACCATCTTCTCGTTGGCATCGAAGACCGCCGCGATGGGATAGCCCTCTTCATCGAAGGATGCGTAGGACAGGAGTGCGCGTCCAATGTTGCCAACGCCAACGAGCGCCAGCGACCAGCGTTTCTGCGCACCGACAAGCTTCTCGAGCCCTCCCAGCAGCCTCTCGCAGTCATACCCGATGCCCGCTCGCCCATGGTCGCCCGCAACCTCGTCACGGGCGAGATACGCGAGATCCTTGCGGACTTGATTGCTCTTGACGCCGACACGATTTCCCAGATCGGTCGAACTGACCTTCTGCTTGCCCTGATCGATCATCAACTGCACTTCGCGTGCATAGATGTTCAGACGCTTGGCGGTCGGCTTGGGAATCACGCGGTCCATGGCTACCCCGTGAAAGTCTAGGTCAGACAGCGCGCTGATAGCCTCTCGCCATGCACCTGAGCGATGTGCTCGCGCGCGACTCTTTCACCGCGAGTTTCGAGTTTTTCCCACCCAAATCTGAAGGCGGTTGGAACGCCCTCTTCGGCACGATCGCCGACTTCGGCAAGCTGAAGCCATCCTTCGTGTCCGTCACCTATGGCGCAGGGGGTTCGACTCGGCAGTTCACGCATGATCTGGTCGTGCGAATCAAGCATGAGACAGGGCTTGAGGCGATGCCCCACCTGACCTGCGTCAATCACACCGCCCACGACATCCAAAGCATCTTGGAGCGATATGCGGTGTCGGGTGTCGCAAACATCCTTGCGCTGCGCGGCGATCCGCCCGCTGGCACCAGCGATTTTGGCGGGGACTTTCGATATGCGTCGGATCTTGTGAGGCGCGTGAAGGAGTTCCCAGCTTCTCGCGTCCAGGGCGGCAAGGGCTTCGGAATTGCCGTTGCCGGATATCCCGAGGGACACCCACAGACACCCAACACATTGACGCAGATGGATCACCTGAAGGCAAAGTGCGAGGCCGGTGCAGACCTGGTGATCTCACAGCTCTTCTTTGACAACCATGCGTTCATGGACTGGCGGGAGCGTTGCGAGATTGCAGGCATCAAAGTCCCGCTGCTTGCGGGCATCATGCCGATCACTTCCGTGACAGGTTTGCGGCGCATGGCCGACTTGGCGGCGGGGACTCGTTTTCCTGCGCCGCTTCTGCGGGCGATCCGCCGCGCGGAGGGTGATGAAGAAGCGGTCGCGCGTGTTGGCATTCACTGGGCAACGGAGCAGTGCAGGCAACTGCTCGACAGCGGTGTGCGCGGCATCCACTTCTACACGCTCAACAAAAGCGACGCGACGCGGCGTATCTACGAGAATCTTGGGGTCTCGACGACCGACGCGCTGCGGAAATAAAGCGCGGATTCAGGGCGCCGCTGGAGGTGCAGCGGCTGGCGTTACTTCCGGCGCGGGCGGCGCGACTGGCGCGGGCGGCGCCGGTTGCGGCAAGATCGGCACATCGTTCGTGGTTCGAAGCCAGATGGTGCGAAGTGCGCGCAAGAGCTCAGCGTCATTGGGGCTCCGCGCAAGAATCTCAAGCCCATTCTTCACAAGCTCTCGGTCTGACAACTGGTGACCGATCCATGCGGCGACCAAACCGTAATCGCCCGCACTACGCGACCCCTCGCTGCGCGTGACGCACTCCGAAGCGATGGTGCGGAGTCGAGCTTCACCGCCCAGAAGATCCAGCGCGTACCGCGTATCAATCATCTCGGGCCAGTTGATGAACAGGCGTCGCATCGTGACGGACGCGGACATCTGCAGTCCAGCTGCGACCTGCGCATTCACCACGCCCGCGAGCGGCAACACATTCGCGGGCGCGATCTGCGATGCGGCAATGAACTCCTTTTCCGCCGAGAAGAAGCGACCTTTCCGCATCGAATCATCGCCCAGGCGAAGCAAGCAATCGAGCGCCTCCTTTGAACCGCCATCCAGTTGGCTGATGGTCTCGCCGTGCGCAAGAATCAAGTACGCCTCCTCAGGTGTCAACGGCCGATCCGATTGTGCCGCATCGCCCTTGCTCTTCTTGCCCGTCCCATCCCCAAGCCCCGTGGCGGCACCGTCTGGAGTCGATTCGCCCGCCGCGCCTCCGCTTGTGGCATTGCTCGGCAGGAGCGTCGTCGCATCCTTGGTCGCACCGGTCTTGCCAAGCAGTTGTTCCGTTGCATCCACGGGCATCGGCGGCTTGAGATCAAGCCCCTGCCGTACCGCCACACTCACCGTCCCGAGTTGTTGCAACTCTTCCAGGGAAATGTCGCCGCTGTCCGCGACCTGTTTCCCCTGCGCACGGAGCGTGCGTCGCGTGCTGCTCGCGAGCACGCGGTCATATGGGGTGCGTTGCTCGAGGATGAGTCGCTGCCGCCCTGCTCCAGCGGATGTCGTCAGCGTCGATTGCTGCTGCACGCCAGACGATGGCTGCTGCTCCGCAGCGCGGATTGCGGATGCTCCGCTCGGCTGAGTGCGCGTGTCGAGGCGAGTGTCTGGCGCCTGCGATGGCACGCGTGTTTGCTCAGGAACGATTCCAGAGAGATACGACCGAACCATCTTGCGCCCATCCGTCCGACCCGACCGCAGATCATCACGCAGCAGAGCACTGCCGTAGACGCCGTACTGAAGCGACTCGATCAGGTCTCCATCGGGAACACCAAGGACACCCGTAAACGGGCTCGACACGAGACGCACAGGCCGTTGCTGCGCATCACGCGTCATCGAGATGGTGGCGGGACTGTAGATCGACCCGATGTCGGCAACAATCGAACCGCGACGCGTCTTCATGTCGCGATCAATGCGTTGATCTGCCGCCTCGGCACGCGAGATGGTCGATGCAAAGTTGCGGTCAAAGGTGACCAGCTGCGTCTGGGGTCCCACTGTGTTTGCGCGGGCATCACCCACGCGCCCCGTCACGCCCGTGGGATTGGTACTCCAGTAGTCCCGCAGGTATGGCTGAGCGCTGATGGCCGTCGCGAGACTGTAGCGATCGTTCACCGGGATCGATGCGAGGGCTGACGCGCTCGTATTCGCGGTATAGGCGCGAAAATCCCGCGTGGCGACGCCCGATGTCGCCCCGCGAAAATCATCCTCGGCGACATAGCCCACCGAACCTCGGAAGCCCCTTCCAGCGGTGACATCGCCCGTGACGATGAGATTGCGCGAACGGTAGTCCTGCTGTGCCACACGCTGATTGCCACCAGGGTTGACCCGAGAGTCGAGCACGGAACCACCGCCGCGCTGGAGATTCCCATCGAGCGCTTGCTGTGCAACGACCGCAGAAAGCAGAACAAGAACAAACATGCCACAAAGTGTACAACTGCATGCATGCGAGTCCGCATCGGTGATGAACGAAAGTCGTTCCATCCCGTGGCGCTTTCCGTGGCGATCCTGCTTGTCTGCGCGGCGATTCTTGTGGGTATTTATGGACGGCGTCTCGATGAACGCCCCTCGGGCAATCTGGTCCCGCTCGGCGAGGTGCTCGATGCCCTTCGGCAGATGCAAGTCGCCATGCAGCTCGATGCGATCCACCGCTCACCGGATGCGGCAGGCCCAACATCGTCGGACATCGCGGAACTCGTGCGGTCGACGACGGGCGGTTCGTGGCGACCTCCCGATCTCGCTCCGAGCGGGTTCGTCCCCGTCATCGGAGGGCCGATTGATCTGCCTGGATGCGCGGGCGGAGGCGGGTTGCTCTACGAGCGCGACGGCGATCAGGCGGATCGGTTCCTGCTGCTGTTTTTCACGCCAGATCATGGGCGCTTTGTGACATTCGATACCTACGGTCGCGCCGAATCATTGATGTCATCGCAGACCTTCGCGGAAGTGGATGATGAAACCGATCCTGCGTCCGCCGCGACGCTGGCCTACTCGAATGGCGAGATGCTGGTCATCTACCGTGCGGCGAGCGCCGAAGTGCTTGAGCAGCTTCGCAACACGCTTGGTGCACCCTGATTCAGCCGCGCGGAACGCGCGCTCTTCCTACCATCGCGCCCGCCCATGTCCGCGAAGCATGCAACCATCACGACGCCGATTTACTACGTGAACGATCGCCCGCACATCGGGCACGCCTACACAACAACGCTGTGCGATGTCTGGGCGCGCGCCATGCGCTTGCGCGGGCAATGCGTGTTCTTCCTGACAGGCACGGATGAACATGGCGTGAAGGTCGAGAAGAGCGCCGCTGCACGGGGAATCACTCCGCGTGCGCTTGCGGACGAGAATGCAGCCGAGTTCAAGCGCGTCATGAGTCTCTTCGGACTTTCGAACGACGACTTCATCCGCACCACCGAACCGCGACATGAGCGTCAGGTGCAGGCATTGGTGAAGCGGCTGCACGAGGGTGGGAGCGTCTATCTCGGCACCTTTGAGGGCTGGTACGACGAGGGACAAGAGGAGTACTACACCGAGACCAAGGCGAAGGAACTGAACTACCAAAGCCCGATGACCGGGCGCCCGCTCGTGCGAGCCACCGAGCAGAACTACTACTTCCGCCTGAGTGCCTTCCAAGATCGTCTGCAGCAGCACTTCGCCGACCACCCGAAATTCGTACAGCCATCCGCGCGGCAGAATGAAGTACTCGGGCGCCTGCGCGAGGGGCTGCAGGATGTACCGATCACGCGCACCAACTTCACCTGGGGCATTCCGTTCCCAGACAACCCACAGCATGTGATCTATGTCTGGATCGATGCACTGTTCAACTACATCACCGCGCTTGGGCTCGGCGAACCCGATGGCGACGCCGCACGCGATCGCGCGTGTCATTGGCCCGCCGACTTCCATGTGATCGGCAAGGAAATCCTGTGGTTCCATGCGGTCATCTGGCCCGCCCTCCTGATGGCGCTCGAGATGCCGCTGCCCAAGCGGATTCATGCACACAGTTTCTGGATCGCGGATGGTCAGAAGATGTCGAAGTCGCTGAACAACTTCATCGATCTTCCGACGATTGAGGGATACTTCGCGCATTACGGGCTGGATGCCTGGCGCTGGTACATGGCGACACAGGGACCGCTCACGACGACGGACGCAGACTTCAGCGCGCGTCACTTCCATGAGACATACACGAACGACCTCGTCAACACCGTCGGCAATTGTGCGAGTCGCGTTGGTGCGATGATCGGCAAGTACTTCGGGGGAATGCTCCCCGAAGATGCCGAGCGCGGCGGTCCTTGGCCTGAGCGATGCACGAGCGCGACACGCCAGTGGATCGAGCACATGGATGCGTTTGAGCTCGCCGCTGCCGCGCGGTGCGGCATCGATCTCCTGCGCCAGATCGACGCCATGATCAACGAGACCGAACCCTTCAAGCTCGCGAAGGATCCAGCGAACTTGCCTCGGTTGGCTTCGATCCTCAACCAGTGCGCGCAGACGGTGCGCATCGCAGGGGTTCTGCTCGAACCATTCATGCCTTCCAAGATGAGCGCACTCGCCGATGGATTTGGTGGAGACGCATGTCGGGCCTCCCCGTGGGAGGTCAGAAGCGCCTACGGTCACATGCCGGCAGGATGCGCGGTCACCAAGCTCGCGCTCTTCCCTCGGCTTGAACCGATCGGCAAGTTGCCCGTCGGTTGATGGACCGCTGGAGGAGGCTGTGCGAAACGCCCCCATCGAGAAAGGGGTCTTCGGGAATCCATGTGGGTCGCTCTGCTGCCGCAGGCTGATCCGCGCCCTTCGAGGCCTGGCCGTTTCGCTCGATGACCGATCGAAACGCTGCTCCGGGTAAAAACTGTCCCGACTTGGGACAATTCTTACCGCGAGCAAGGCGAATCGCGCGGTTTCAGCCGGACTCCGCAGCCGAATCGACTGAGAAGTGCCCTCGAATGGGAGGGGTCCACCTCGGCTGCGTCCACCTCGACTGCGTCCACCTCGGCGGACTGCACCTTTCCTCGGGGCCCATCGCAGCCCACACGAATTCCTGAAGCGCCAAAAAACAACCAAGCCCGCGCGTGCGGGCTTGGAAGTGGGTCCCAGGATGGGAAATGACTTGTTCGAGCAATCAACCGCGACGGCGGTGGCCGAGCGCCAGCGTGCCGGCGAAGGCGAGCAGTGCCATCGCGCCCGGAGCTGGGATGTAGCGAATGTCGACGCTGAGAGTGTCGAGTGTGATGTTGCCTGAAGCGCTGCCGAGGTTCAGTTCGAAGCGCGGCAGGACGCTGCCCGTCGGAGGCACGATCCACCTGTAGGTCCGCGTCTGAATCTGACCTTGACCATCCGGGGCAGTCTCGTTGGAGCGAATCTCGACCGATGAGGGTGAGACGGTCAGTCCACCCCCCGAGTTGTTGTAGAGCCCAAGAATGGCGCTGTTGTCATTGATAATCGTGCCAATCGTGGCCACATTGACAATCACTTCGACAACCTGCTCCGAGGCACCCGCGTACACGGTCAACGACAGCGGTCCGCCGCTCGCCTGCAGGTTGCCTTGCGAGTTGATCGATGCTCCGAAGCCAAAGTTGAAGAGCGCAGCCCCAGATTCAGTGCCTGCGTAGTTTGGAATGTTTGGGCCGCCAAACGCGCTGTTGAATATCTCCCAACCATAGAAGTCTGCGTTTGCAGCGCCGCGCCAGGCAGGAACCATCGGGTTGACGAAGTCTGCTGCAGCCTGCGATCCAAGGACCGTCAAGGCGAGACCAACAACAGCACACGGTCCCTTTCGCCCTTGCAACAACATAAAACACCCTTTCTCCAACTCCTCATGTCGAGGGCAAACGGCTTGCCCTCACCCTTCACAACATGGGGGCGAACGAGACTATGTCAAGGCGATTCGCAGATCTTTTGCGAAGAAATCCCTGGGTGTGTCAATAAGCCTTCGCCCACACCACCCGCTGGGCACTTGGGGCTCCCGTGATGACACATGCCCCCTGCTCGCCATCATGCTCGAGCGGCACACAGCGAATCGTCACACCGAGCCGTTCCTTGATCTCCGCTTCGACCTTTGCATCGCCACAGAAGTGCGAGAGCGCGAAGCCTGCGTGGATCGGCGTGGGATGACCTTCGGCCACCGATGGTGCTTCGAAGAACGCCTCAAAGTCCGCCTTGGAATCGATCCGTTTGGTGTGCTGCTCACGAAGGCTCCGCGCTCGTGCGAAGAGACCGTCCTGAATCTCCTGCAACATCGCAGGAACATTGGCGATGAACTCCGCACGCTTCATCGACACTTTCTCCTTGTGTCCACGATCACGCCTCGCCACGAACACACTATCGCCCGCGATGTCGCGAGGACCGACCTCCGCGCGAAGAGGCACGCCCTTCTTGATCCAGCTCCACGCCTTGTCGCCGCCCCGCATGTCACGCTCATCGACGGACACCTGCACGGCACGCCCATCGAATGTCCGTCCACGCAGATCCGCGGCGAGCGCCTGAGTCCACGCCTTCACGGTGGCAGCATCTTCGGGCTTATGAACGACGGGAATGATCACCACATGCACAGGAGCAAGCCGCGGCGGAAGGACCAGCCCATCGTCATCCGAATGAGTCATGATGAGTCCGCCGACCAGCCGCGTGCTGACACCCCAGGATGTCGTCCAGGCGAACTGCCTCTCACCACTCGCCGCGAGGAATTGAATCTCGCTCGCCTTCGCAAAGTTCTGTCCGAGGAAGTGGCTCGTTCCGGCTTGCAGCGCCTTGCGATCCTGCATCATCGCTTCGATGCTGTAGGTATCGACTGCACCAGGGAAACGTTCGCCATCGGTCTTGCGCCCGCAGATCACGGGCATTGCCATGAAGCCCTCCGCAAAGGTTGCATACACCCCAAGCATCCGCATGGTTTCTTCGACCGCCTCTTCGCGTGTGGCATGTGCCGTGTGTCCCTCCTGCCAGAGGAACTCCGCGGTACGCAGAAAAAGCCGCGTGCGCATTTCCCATCGAACGACATTCGCCCACTGATTGATCAACAGCGGAAGGTCGCGGTAACTCTGAACCCACTTCGCATAGGTCGCGCCGATGATCGTCTCGGATGTGGGCCGAACCACCAGCGGCTCCTCGAGTTCACCCGAGGGATGCAACTTTCCGTCCGGTCCCGCTTCCAGCCGATGATGCGTCACGACTGCGCACTCCTTGGCAAACCCGTCCACATGTGTCGCTTCCTTCTCGAGGAACGACACGGGAATGAACAGCGGGAAGTAGGCGTTCACATGCCCCGTGTCCTTGAACATGCCGTCGAGGACCCGCTGCATGTTCTCCCAGATCGAGTAGCCCCACGGCTTGATCACCATGCAGCCACGCACCGGCGATGTCTCGGCGAGATCAGCCGCGCGAACGACCTGTTGGTACCACTCGGAGTAGTTCTCGGCGCGGGTGGGTGTGATCGCGGTCGGTGCAGGAGGCATGTCGGGAGAGTATCCCGAGTGAAGATCACTGACGCGCCACGCGCCGGCACATGCGCCGAGCGACCGAGCCCGCACTGCGCCGAAGCGCCGCGCGCGAAAGAGAGCGAGCCTCTCGAACTGCGGCAGTGCGCAGTCGCAGTGCGCGTGCGGCAATCGCGCGACCCTCGGGAGTGGTGCCCTCGATTGCATCGACCAAGATGGCCAAGTCGCGCGCGCGCCCAAGTGCCTGAGCCGCATCGCGCAGTCGGCGCCGCGTGATTGCCGCGCGCTCCCCTGCGGCATCACCGAGCACCACGAGATGATCGGAAAGGCGTTGGAACGCCTTCCGCGCATCGTGCAGATCGCGCTCACCAAGACCAATCCACGATCGCGCCGCGAAGCGGCGACCGCGCGCCCACGAACGCTGGAAACTCCGCGCGATCTCATGCCAATCGAGGGGTGCTCCCGACGGGAGACGCATCGCTCGACGAGCCATCGCGGCGGCATCACGCGCGCCACGGAGGGGCGAGGCGGATGGTGAAAGCGTCGACAGCGTTGGTGTCGCATCGGTCACCGCCGTCAACGGCTGACCCTTGAGCGCACAAAGTTCCTCGAGCAGCGAGCCAAGCGCGTCGCGCTGACGAACCTCCGAGAGATGCGCCTTCGCCCGGCGAAGGCTTGCCTTCGAACGCATCTGACCAAAGCGCCAGGCGCTTCGGAAGAGATCGTTCAGCGACTGAATCCGCTTGAGCGCACGGCGCGCCTGGTGTACGCCTTCGAGCCGGTCCAGCATCGCGAGTCGTTCATCCGCCGCATCGCGCAGCCCCTCTTCGACGACCGCGTACTCCTGATCGAGGACGAGCCGCGCAGCAACCACCACGGGAAGATCCAGTCGAAGCGCACTGCCACCCCGCGGCGCAGGAACCTTCAGATCAGTGGCCGCCGACTTCTGCCTTCGCCGCGTGACGGCTTCGAGCGCATCGCCGACTTTCAGCGTCGTCGTCAGCCGTTCTGCTTGGGTATTCAGCGTCATCTTTCGCCCCAACATCGCTCCCAAATCGGGGCGCGTCACTTACGGTTGCGGATTCGGATCCGCCACGACTTCGGGTGGCGTATTGCATACTGGCGTGTCCGTCGGCACCAGCCAGAGTTGGAGCATCTTCGGGTAGAAGGGCTGCCCAGTCGCGCCGGTGAAGTGCACCGTCGCCAACTGGTAGATGCCGTCGCTTGGATACACCACATCGACTTCGGCGCGACCGCCCGACAGACGCACCTGCCGGACATAGAGAACGCTCTTGTCGCCCTCCCGCATCACGCGCCCAGTGCCAAGCCGCTTTGCCACCACGCGCCATACCTGCTTCGGGGTATTGGGCGGCAGATCAAACACCACCTCGCTGCCCGCACACACTCGGCCGTGCACGAATGTGATCGCATCGGCCATCAGGTTGGGCAGGGGAGGAAGGCTCGGATCCGCCTTCGGCGCACCGGGGTACTCCGGATATGTCATCGCAGCTGAGCAGCCGACCATCTGAAGCGAAACGCACGCACACAGCACTGACAGAAGTGCCGCTGCGAAGCGAATGCGGGAACAAGCGCGGGGCGCCCCGAGCCGATCACGGGTGACATCCATCTCACATCTGCGGGTCTCAGCGAGTGTTGATCGCATCATTCGAATCCTTCCGTCGCGCATCCAAGCGCTCGAAGGGTGCGGAACATCAGACCAGCGACGACGGCTGCGCAGCCGCCGCGCGCGGACTTCACTTCTCAGCCCGCTGAACGAACCAATACTCCATATCGATCGGTGCCTGGCGACCAAAGATCGTGACCAGCACGCGAACCTGGCCCTTGTCGGGGAACACTTCGTCGATGGTGCCTTCGTAGCCTTGGAACGCGCCTTCCTTGATCGTGACATTGTCTCCCTTGTGGAGATCCATGCGAAGCTGCGGCGCTTCCTCCGCGGGCTTCGAATCGAACAGCATCTTCTCGACTTCGCTCACCGACATCGGGGTCGGTCGACCTGCCGTACCAACAAAGTCGCCAACGCCCGTCGTCTCCTTGATGAGGAAGAAGACATCCTGAGGGATGCGTCCATCCGGCTCGAGCCGCATTTCGACGAACACATAACCGGGATACAGCTTTGATTCGGTGACGGTCTGCTTCCCCTGCTTGCCGAGCACCTTGACCTTCTCGGTCGGCACCATGATGCGCCCGACGAGATTCTCCATGCCTTCGATCTGCACCTTTCGAAGCAGCGTGCTGCGCACCGAGTCTTCCTTGTTGCTCGCCACGCGCAGCACGAACCAGTCCATGCCATCGCGGAACATCGGAAGTTCACCTTCGGCGACCTCCTCCTGTGGGCGCACCTGCGTCGGCGTGCTCACGCGCGTCGTCTCGACGCCGAGGCTCCGCGCGGTCGCGCGGGGATTGGACTCACCACCACGAAGGGCACGAAGGTTCCGGGGCGCGGCGGGCTCTTCAGCAACCACTGCTGCCTTTGGCTTGCGGCGCGACTTCGGCTTGACGGGCTTGGAGTCCGCGTCGCCACCTGTTGCCGCCTGATGAGCGCCAGTCGACTCGCCGCTGAAGTCCGCTGCGTCTGCGTGCTCGTGTTCCGAATGTTGATCGAGGTTCATGTCCGTGTTGCTCACATGCCAGGCTCGAGAACTCGCAGCTGAACGAACAGCAGAAAGAACGCCTGATCGAAGACGAAACAGCAGAGTGCGATGATCGCACCCGTGAAGATCACCACCATGGTGGAGCCCGTGACCTCGCGGCGTGTGGGCCACGAGACCTTCTTCATCTCCGACTCGGTCGCACAGAGGAAGTCCACGCTTCCGACATGCTTCGCCGTCGCGAGATAGATGAATGGGCAGCACACCGCGACAAAGATGCCAGCAATGCCCCACGAGAGATAAATCGGGTTGATGCCCCAATCGACGCCCGTGAAGATCGACTGCAGCCACCAGCCACCGAGGACAGCGACGAGCCCACCGGCCGTTGCCGTGAGAACGCGAGTCCAATAGCCCTGTCCTGACTTGTACATGGGGTCAAACCTTCCGAAACTCAAGCCACTTCACACGCAAACCGCAGCGCTGCAACACGCCGAGAGGGGATCGAACCCACGACCTGCGGATTTGGAATCCGCTGCTCTACCAGCTGAGCTATCGGCGTCCATGCGGAAGAAACGCAACGGTCACTTCCGCTTGATCTTGTGGAGCGTGTGCCTTCGAAGCCGAGGGCTGAACTTCTGAAAGCCCTGCTTCACCTTCTCCGCGATGCCGCCTTTGACGCGGATCTCGGTTCGGTAGTTCATGTCACCGGTTTCGGTGCACTGAAGCCACACATACTCGCGGTCCAGACTCTTCTTCGCCATGGGATCATTCCAGAATTTTGCTGACGACGCCCGAACCGACGGTCTTGCCGCCTTCACGCACGGCGAAGCGAACGCCTTCTTCCATGGCGACGCCCTTGCCTTCGAGATCGACCTGCAGCTTCACATTGTCGCCGGGCATGCACATCTCGGCTCCGACGAGCGAGAGCTTGCCGGTGATGTCCGTCGTGCGGAAGTAGAACTGCGGCTTGTAGCCCGTGAAGAACGGC
>SYGP01000008.1 GCA_005799495.1 Planctomycetia bacterium | reverse complement strand
GATGCCAGTTATGTTTTCCAGCCAGGCCCCCTCTTCAACCATCTGGTGCTGGCAGACGAGATCAACCGGGCGCCAGCCAAGGTACAATCAGCGCTGCTGGAAGCCATGGCCGAACACCAGATCACAGTGGGCAAAAAGAGCTGGCGGCTGCCACCTCTCTTTATGGTCGCCGCCACCCAGAATCCTATCGAGCAGGAGGGAACCTATCCACTCCCCGAGGCGCAGCTCGATCGATTCCTGATCAAGGTGATCGTGCCGTCCGCGGATCGTGAGGCACTGCAGGAGATCATCGAGCGCACGACGGGCGTTCCATCGGCCGCAGCGGAAGTCAAGCCTGTCCTGACACCCGCGCAGATTGCATGGGCGCAGGGTCTCGCGCGCTTGGTCGTGGTTGCACCTCATGTGCAGGACTACGCGGTGCGCCTGACGCTTGCCACGCAACCCGGTGGTGCATTTTCCCCCGCGCAGTGCGAGCACCTGATCGCCGTGGGCTCGAGCCCGCGTGGAGCGCAGTCGATCATCGCCTGCGCGAAGGTGATGGCGCTGATGGGTGGTCGCACCGCCGTGAGTACCCAAGACATCGCCGCTGTGGCAGTGCCGGCACTTCGCCACCGCGTGATGCGCAGTTTCGAGGCGGAGGCGGGAGGCATCACGACCGATGCCCTCGTGCAACAGCTCATCGAGGCCACGCCCGCCGAATTCCAGGCGATTGGGGAGGCGGAGTGAACGAGCCTGGCACGATCGATGATCTGCTCGACTCGCGTCTCATGGCGCACCTCGATCGACTCGATGTGGTGAGCAAGAAAATCTTTTCCGGCAAGATCCACGGCGAGCGTCGAAGCCGACGCCGTGGACAGTCGGTGGAGTTCGCCGATTTTCGGAACTACTCGCATGGCGATGATCTTCGGTTCGTCGATTGGAACATCTATGCGCGGCTCGATCGGCTCTTTCTCAAGATGTTTCTGGAAGAGGAGGACCTGTCGATGGTGATCGCCGTGGATGCGAGCGCGTCCATGGACTTTGGAACGCCCAACAAGATGCACTATGCGCGTCGACTGGCCATGGCGCTCGGTTACATCGGGCTCGTCAACAACAATCGTGTCAGCCTCTTTTCATTCTCGGATGACCGCATCGAGCGACTCACAGGGTTGCGCGGTCGCAGGCGCACTCGCGAGATGGGGCAGTGGCTGCTCAACTTGCAGCCAGGTGGGACGGCTGACTTCGCGGCGGCATGTCGCGCGATTGCGCTCGGTGGGCAGGGGCGCGGTGTGCTGCTGCTCCTCAGTGATTTCCTCTTCCCTGATGGCTTCGAGAAGGGCCTGCGCTCGATCGCTGGACGAGGATTCGATGTCTATGCGCTGCAGCTGCTGGCCCCAGACGAGATCGATCCTGCACGCCATGGTGTGCTCGGTGATCTGCGGCTTGTCGACTCCGAGAGCGCCGCCGAAGTCGAGGTGACCGCGTCGAGTGCGGTGGTCGGACAGTACCGCGAGCGGCTTGATGCGCACATCGCATCACTCCGCGAGTACTGCGTCCGGCGAAACATCGCCCATCAAGTGGTCGAGACATCACTGCAGTTGGAAACACTCCTCGTGGACTACCTGCGAAGGCGGGGACTGCTCGCATGATGGTGGGGAACCCGGCGATGCTCGCTCTGGACTGGATTGCGCCCCTCGCCGGGGCGGTGATTGCGGCGTCCACGATCCCGCCTCTGCTTGCGCTGTACTTCCTCCGCCTGCGCAGATCTCGGCGAGTGGTCGCTGCCACCATGCACTGGCGCAGGGCAGCGGAAGATGTTCGTGCCAATGCACCCTTTCAGCGCTTGCGACTGTCGCTCCTTCTCCTCCTCCAGTTGATCGCGCTCGGGCTTGTTGCACTTGGGATTGCCCAGCCGCAGGTGGATCTTGGACTGGGTGGTGCCGAGAAGATCGCGATCCTCATCGATCGCTCCGGTTCGATGGGCGCATTGGACGGCGAAGCCGACGGTACGCGACTCGCCCAAGCAAAGGAGCAAGCGGTCGAACGCGTGCGTGCCCTGCACGGCGGGGGTCTGTTCGCTGGGCCGGCTCCATCGATCATGGTGATCGCCTTCGCCTCGGAAGCAACGGTGCTCTGTCCATTCACCGACAGCGCTGTTCAGGCGATCACGGCCATCGAGTCGATTGAAGCAACGGATGAGTCGACCGCAATCGGCGGCGGCATCGAGTTGGCCCGCTCGTTCGCGGCGAGAGGAGGCGAAGATGGGACCGCGAATCTGTCGGTTCCTGCCGTTCTGGAGGTCTATTCGGATGGACGCATCGCTGATCTCGAGGGACTGTCCCTTCGTGATGGTGAGCGTGTGGTCTTTCACCGAATCGGGGGTCAGGACTCGCCGAATGTCGGAGTGGGAGCCATAGCCGTCACGCGGATGCCAGAGAGCCCCGGTGAGGTTCGGGTGTTTGCACGGGTCGTTTCCTGGAGCAAGAGTCCTCGGCAGACGGACCTTGAACTTCGTGTGGATGGACGGCTTCTGGCGGTCACTCCAGCGCCCATGGAACTGGCCGCCGCATCGCCCGATGCTGCCACGGGCGCTCTGCTTCCGGCGCAAACGCAAGCGGTGTTTCCCGGAGTGCAGGTCCCTGCGGGAGCGGTGGTGGAAGTCCGTGTGACGGCGGAGGATCGGCTGCCTGCCGACAACGCCGCACGCGTTGTCGCACCGCGGCTGGGGGGTTTGAAGATCGCGCTTGTCGGTCGCGGCTCGTTCGTGCTTCGGTCCGTGATCGAGGGAATGTCGCCAGCATCCTTCGAGTCCTTCACGCTCGATGCATGGAATGCGCGGCTTGCCAAGGATCCAAGCGCGCCCGATGCGTTCGATGTCGTCGTGCTGGAGCAGGTGGCTCCCCAGTCGATGGCTCGCGGGCGCTACCTGATGTTCGGGGCAGCACCGACGGGCACATCGATCGTTCCGTTCGGCACGAAGCAGCAGGTGCTGCCTCGCAGCATCCGCAGCGAACATCCGCTGCTGCAGTATGTCAATCTCGATGACCTTTTCGTGGCATCCATGACAGCTGTCGCCCCCGGCAGCGACAGCGATGTTGTGGTCGAAGCGAGCGAGGGACCGATGATCTTGACGCTCAGCCGAGGGCCACTCACGCTCGTGTATGTCTCCTTCGATCCGCTCGACAGCGACTGGCCTTTTCAGCGCAGTTTCGTGAACTTCACCGCGAATGCACTGGCGTGGCTCGCTGCGGGTGGACTGCCCGCCGCAGAGGAGCCGCTGAGTCCTGGTGCCGTTGCGTCCGGGCGACTGCCCGCGGGGGCGCAGGCGCCGAGCGCGCGCAGCTCAACTGGAATGACGCCACCGCTCTCGCTGCTCGAGGGCGGTCGCTTCACGCTGGGACCGCTTCGGCGTGCCGGCACGGCCACCCTTGAATGGCAGATCGGATCGAAGAGTGCCACACCAACATCGCTCGCCTTTGCCGTGAACATGGACTGCCAAACGGAGGGGCGCCTCGACGCGGCGGATCAACTGCAACTGGCCACCAACAGCATCGCAGCGCAACCGAGCCGAGCTGCATCGCAGTCCATGTGGCCATGGTTGCTGCTTGCCGCAGTCGGGGTCCTGCTGCTCGAGTGGTGGGTCTGGCTTCGGCGGACCTGAAGGCGGTCAGACACCTGACTTCGCGGCAGCGATCGAAGCCATCACCTCATCATCGATGCCGAGGTACTCGCGCATGTGCTGGTCGTAGGTTTCCTGATCCTTGTCGCGCGAAAAGTCGAGGCGCATCTCATTGATCACCTTCGTGCCTTGACCGATCCAGTTCCGCCATGTTTCCGCCGAGATGTTCTCGCCGATCCATGCTCCAACAGGACCCTTGAAAGGTGCTCCCGCAAGCCGCGTTCCTGGCTGACCCGTTCGCCTGCAGATGAAACTCCCGTCCACGGCGGCAACGGGGCGTGTGGCGCGTTCCATCCGCGGTGGCTCGCGACCAATGGACTCGAGCGCCTTCGCAATCGCCTGCTCGACCATGCGGTCTCCGCGTTCGGCGGCAAGCATGAAGCCGCGTTCGAGCGTCACGACGGCCTGATCGGCCCAGCCTGCACCGATCTGCGCTTGCCCACACAGCTGATAGGCCTTGCTCATGCCTGGGCTCAACTCGATCACGCGCTGCAGGCTGCGCGCGGCTTCCGCGTGACGCCCCGCCTGCAGCAGGGCGTTCCCGAGGCTGAAATGCGCCATCTCGTTGGTCGGATCCGCCGAAGCCATCTTCTCAAACTGTGCGATGCGCTCTGGAGTACTCATGTTGGATCATTGTAGATGTGTTACAACCATCGAGTGCTGACACCACCGCTGACGACGATTCTCGCTGGGGTTCCTCTGCAGACCCCACTCGTGGCGGCGGCGGGAACCGCGGGCACCGTGGATGAACTGGGCGACGTGATGGATCTGCGCCTGTTTGGTGCGATCACCACCAAGAGCATCACGCATGAGGCGCGCGATGGCAACGCGCCCTGGCGGCTCATCCCGGCACGCGGCGGAATGTTGAACGCGATCGGACTGGCCAACAAGGGGCTCGCGCGATTCCTCGAAGAAGAACTGCCGCGCGTTCGAGCCCTGCCGTGCAAGGCCTTCGCTTCTATCGCCGGTCACAGCGAGGCGGACTATGTGGCGGTCGCGGGCGCACTCGATGCCACGGGTGAGTTCCCCATCCTCGAACTGAACCTCTCCTGCCCGAATACCGGGACGGGGCGTCACTTCGGTTCGGACGCTGCGTCGGTGCGTGCGATTCTCGCTGCCGTTCGCCCCGCGGTGAGTCGCAGCAAGCTCTTTGTCAAACTTGCGCCGGATCTTGCGGACCCCGTCGCAACCTGCGCCGCGGCGATCGAAGGCGGCGCAGAAGGGCTGACCCTCTGCAACACGATGCCAGCGCTTGCCATCGATGTCCGAACACGGCGCCCGAGACTTTCGCGCGGCAGCGGTGGGTTGTCAGGACCAGCGATCCATCCGATTGCAGTCCGCGTCGTTCACGAGGTCCATCGCGGCATCGCGCGGGATGCACGAGTGCCGATCATCGGCACGGGGGGCGTCATGCACTGGGAGGATGCAGCCGAACTGTTGCTCGCGGGCGCAACGGGCGTCGGCATTGGAACGCTGCTCTTCATCGACCACGGCGCTGTCCGGCGAATCGTGCGAGGACTCGATCGCTGGTGTGGTGAGCAGGGGGTGCAGTCCATCGGGGAACTCGTGGGTGCTGTGCAGACATGAGTGCGAGGGTGAGTGCGGCGGAACGCGCACGCTTTGACATGCTCCTCGAGCGCGTCTTGGCGCAGCTGCCGCCTCGAATCCTTGGCATGCTCGATGAGTCTCCGCTGGTCGTCGACGATGCGGCGTCCCCCGAACTGCTGCTCGAGTTGGGGTTGGATCCGGATGTGGATGACCTGTGCGGACTTCACTCGGGCGTGGCACGGACCGATCGAAGCGTGGTGGATTCTGGGCAACTTCCCGACACGATCCAGCTCTTTCGCCGTGGTGTCATTGATGAGGCGGGGGGCTGGGAGGCGTGGACGGATGAGGCTGGGGCGCTTCAGGGTGGAGAGGATGCCGTGGCGCGCGAGATTCGAATCACCCTGCTTCACGAGATCGGTCACCACTTCGGACTCGAAGAGGATGACCTGCGGCGTCTTGGTTACGAGTGAGTGGCTGCCACCTGCGGAAGGAAGAGAATCCGCTGACAGGATGTGCATGTCACGGCAACATTCGGGTTCGACGCGAGCGAGGCGTACTTCTCCGCGGGCACTTCCATGTTGCACGCTCCGCAGACATACTCCCGTCGACGCAAGTCGATCGTCACCAACTCCGCCATGGCTTCGCCCTCGTACAGATCTGCAGCGCGGGTGAACGCATCGAGCTCACTGCGCGGAACGCGCGCAGCGGCAGCAGCGCGTTCCTGCTCGAGTGACGCGAGGCGTTCAGCCACTTCCGATCGGCAGGTCTCGAACTCGGCCTTGGCAACATCGACGACCTTCGCCCGTTCCGCCGCCTGCTGCTCGATCTCGGTGAGTTTCGTCTGCAGCTCTTCCGCCTTCTGCATCTGAGCGAGAGCGAGTTCATCGATCTCGTCGCGTTTCGACTGCAGTGTCTTCATCTCCGCAAGGATCGCGGAGTACTGACGAGGATTGGTGCTTGCGTTCAACTGCTGGCGAAGCGACTCAATCCTCGAGTCCACCGAGCCACTCTCTGCTTCGTGATTCGCCGCGGTGGACTGGTGGTGGCGGATCTGCGCACGAACCTCATCCATGCGCGTCTGCAACTGCGCGCCCTGCCGTTCCTGAATCGCCTTGTGCCGCTGGGCCCCCTCGAGGCGTGAGCGGAGTGCGCGTGCCTGGCTGTCCACTTGGTGGAGGCTGACGAGATCGGCAATCAGGGTCATGGATGATCAAGGGTAGCAGGAAGGGCGTGCCGCCCATCCATGGAAAATCAGCTTGGGCGAGCAAGAAGCCACCATGCCAAAGGTCCCGCCAAGAGCAGCGAGTCAAAGACGTCGTACAAGCCGCCCATGCCGGGCAACACCCGTCCCGAATCCTTGATTCCCGCCCCGCGCTTCAGCAAGCTCTCGAGGAGATCTCCAAGCGTTCCAATCATGCCAAGCAGCACCGCAACCCAAGCGCCCCGAAGCGGATCGACCGCCTCCACGCCCAGGCGCACAGCGGCATCACGGCCGCTGATCACACTCGCAAGAGTGCCCACGAGCGCCGAGAGCACCACGCCACCCGCAAACCCCTCCCAGGTCTTCCCTGGACTCAGCCACGGGCACATCTTGTTGCGGCCAACGGCGACGCCCGTGAAGTAGGCGCCGATGTCCGCGCTCTTGACGCACAGGATTGCGGCCGCAAGTGTCCACGGATCGGTGTCACGACGCAGCAGCAGCCAGAATCCAAGCGGTACTCCGATGAGTGCAAACCCCAGCAGGATGGATCCACTCGCGCGAGCGAAGCCATCGTTGTGACGGCTGATCACCTGCAGCCCTCCGGCAATGCACGCTGCCGCAAAGGGCGCAGTCAGGGCTGCTGCGGCAGCGATGGACTGTGGCAGTGCGCCCGACGAGGCGAGAACGAGCATCGTTCCACCAGCGATGGAGATCCAATGCAGCAGCGGACGCCGACTCTCCCCGCGCGGCGTCACCATCGATGAAAACTCAAGAGCCAACAGCGGCGTGAACAGCAGCAGGCTCACGAGCGTGAGCACGATGCCTGGACCGAAGGTGAGACCTCCGATCTGCACGGACGGCACCCATGCGTCCGTCGCAGCAAGTCCGATCAGCGCAGCAATGAGCAGCGCGCCCACGATGATTCGTGTCCGCATGGCGTGGGAGCATAGGCATTTGGCGATCGAGTCCGATGCAATTCGTCAGATGTCTCGTAGGATCGTCGTGTGGCAATCGACACACGCGCGGCTGCGGATGGGGTGCCTTCCGCCATTCGATGCCCCATCGATCCGAAGCACCCTGCCACCCTGATTGCGACCGTGATCTGCGCGCTGTTGTGCGTTGTCGATGCGGGACTCATCGTGCTGATGTCCGTGGACGCGGGTCCGTGGGACATCCTGGAAGATCCACCACGGGCGCTCTCTGTGGTGCAGCGGCTTGACGCAGCCGTGATGCGTGACGACATCGCCTCGGGGTATCAGCCGCTTCCAGCCGCTGACTTGGTGTTGGCGGGCGAAGACGCAGCCGTGCAGTGGAACGATCTTCGTGATGAGGCGATTGAGCTTTCGATCGTCGACGACCCATCGATCATCGATGAGATGCGCGATGAAACGATCGCGGTCTTCGATCGGGGGGTCGCGCCACCCGAGCTGCCAATCCTGTGGCGCATCACTTTGGGAGCGATCTCGGCGAGCATCTGGGCGCTGCCGATCCTCGCACTGCTCTGGCTGCTGTGGCGCCGAGCCGAGGTGATCCGTCCCTGCCCATCGGGGCTGTCACTGCCGATTGCGGATGGCGCAAGCGGCATCTCAGCGGCCGTCATCGTGATGGGGAGTCTGAGTGCCTGGACGCTGCTGCTCGGCAGTGTTGTGCAGTTCCTCCCGATGCCAGCGCCACTCGCGTCGTATCTGTCGGCGAGCGCACTCCTGCTCTGGATCGTGCCAACGCTGTTTCTCATGTGGTTGTGTGCAGCGTGGAGAAACGGCGGAGTGTTGCCTGCGCTGGGGCTGACCGCAGGCGCTTCACGCGCCAACACGCTGCAGTGTGTTGGGACCGTGCTGTTCTTGCTTGGGTTGCAGGAGATCATTCTCGCTGTCATCAGTTTCCTGCTGCCCGATCTGTTCGCGGCAGGCGCATGGTGGGAGGGAGTCGACGAGATCTTGGCATTCGGCCCGCTTCCGCTTGCGTTCGTGGACACACTGGATGCCGTTGTCGGAGCACCCATCGTGGAGGAGATCATCTTCCGCGGGCTGCTCTTCGGCGCACTCGTGCGAAGCATGGGCTTCACGGCCGCGGCCGTCATCTCGAGTGTGGTGTTTGCCGCGGTCCACGGCTATGGACTGGAGGGAACGATTGCGGTGACGGTCACGGGTTCGCTGCTGTGCTGGGTCTATTGGAGGACGGGGAGGCTCTGGACCGCAATGCTTGCGCATGGCGTTCACAATGCGCTTGTGACGCTGCCCATGTGGGCTGCCAGGGCGTTGGTCGACTCTGGTCAGGGATGACTGCTGCGCTGCTCTCAGCGCGCAGAAATCGCCTCGCGGATCGGCATCACCAGGTGCGGAATCGCGCGTTCCTCCGCAAGCCGCTCGGCATGACCGCACAGCGTGGCAAAGATCCCGGGCAGTTCCTCAAGCGATCCGAGCGGACCGTTCCGCCGGACCGTGAGATAGACGCTGATGGGCTCTGGGAACCCCATCCGGATGCCATCGCTGTTGCGCGGACGAGTCTTGACCTCGAAGGTGGCCATCAGGTTGCCCGATGGGGAGAGCGACATGCCAAGGAACGGCTGCACATCCACGGGTTTGTCCATTTCACCGTCGACCAGTCGGGCGAGCGGCGAATGGGCGAGCAGCGCATCAAACACGACGCTGTCGCGCGGCTGATCGGTCTCCAAGTCGAAACCGAATGTCAGATCGATGTGCTCGATGTCCAGCGGGCTGATCGACAGGAACCACGGCGCGGTCTCGAGCACGGCACGGTGAATGCGGTAGGCGTCCTGCAGCGATGTGGGGCTCGAATGACCACTGCGAATCGATGTGCGCCGGAGCGAAACCCACAGGAAGTCATCCTGCGCCTCGTCGCTTTCCAGCGCGACTTCAGCCTCATCGCGACGAACGCGCGTGAGCGCAGGGAAGACCTTGCGAAGTCGGTCGAACAGTTCGAGCGTCGGTTCGCGTGTGTCGGGCAGATCCATCTTCAGCGCAATGCGCTGGTTGACGCAAAAGTCGTTGCACAGTTCCGTGGGCTCTTCCACCCCCGCAGGCTATCGCCAGCGGCGATCCTCGAAGGAATCATCGACAGGCAATCCACGAGAGCACGGTCTGCCCGTCGCGGAGGTCCCGAAGGAGCAGATCCGGCTTGTGTTCCGCCAGTTCCGCTTCCGTATGAATTCCCGTTGCCACGGCGATCGACCAACAGCAATTGTGTCGCGCACAGTCGATGTCATGGGGCGTGTCTCCGATCACGATCACGTGTTCAGCAGGCAGGCGACTGCCGCGTGCGGCTCCGTGGCGATCCATCGCGACCTTGGGGAGATCGCGGCGATGTTCGCCGTCGTCCGCCCAGCCATTGAATCGGAAGACTTCGGGTGCGAAGCCAGCCTTCGCAATCTTCAGTTGTCCCGTGTGCTCGTAGTTGCCCGTCACGATCCCCAAATCGATCCCATCCATCGCATCGAGCGCTCCCACAAGTGCACGAGCACCAGGCAGCGCGTCGGATCGGCATGCTGCGGCGAAGCCCCGCTTCAGATGCTCGCCGTACAACTGGCGGAATGGTCCATGCAGGTCAGCCGTTGGATGGATGCCATGGCGCTGCATGAACTCGCGCCAGATCAGCGTGTCGAGGCGACCAGAGACCTCGATCCCCGCGAAGGAAAAGGTGCGGTCAGGAAACAACTCCTGTGCGGCCGACAACATGGCACGGATCCCCGCGCCCTCCGTTCGCAGCAGCGTGGCGTCGATGTCGAAGAGGACCAGCACGGGATGATTTCTCCAAGGAAGTTCGCAGGGGATGGAAGAGACGCGTGCGTGCCTTCCAGTCAGGGGCGGATCGACGCCAGACGAACTCAGGCTGGTGCGCCCACGGCAGCAACGACCTTTGCCGCTGCGTCCGCCAGGTCCGAAGCCGATTGCATCGTTGGAATGCGTGAACGCGCCTCCTCCAGGATGGCACGCGCCTCCTGCACATTGGTGCCCTCGAGACGCACCACGAGCGGCACATCGAAGCCAATCGTCGACGCAGCACCGACGATCGCGCGGGCGATGCGATCACACTGCATGATGCCACCAAAAATGTTCACGAGCACGCCTTCGACGCGGCCGTCACTGAGGATGATCCGGAACGCTTCCGTGACAGCCTCCTCGCTCGCGCTGCCACCCACATCGAGGAAGTTTGCGGGCTCCCCACCATGCAACTTGATGATGTCCATGGTGCTCATGGCAAGCCCCGCACCATTGACCAGACAGCCAATGTTGCCATCGAGTGCCACATAGGAAAGACCGAAGGACTGCGCACGAATCTCGGCTGCGTTCTCCTCGGCGGGATCGTGCAAAGCCTCGATCTCCGCATGCCGAAACAGCGCGTTGTCATCGAAAGCGAACTTGGCATCGATTGCCAAGACCTGCCCATCGGGATGGGCGGTGGTTGGCGGTGTCAGGACCAGGGGATTCACTTCCACCAAACTTGCATCGAGCTTCTGCTGAAGGCTGCTCAGGCGAGTCAGCACCGTCGCTGCCTGCGATGCAGCCTTTCCACGGAAGCCGAGCGCGAGCGCCACACGCCGTGCCTGGAAGGGGAGCAGCCCGGCAAACGGATCAAGCGGAACGCGGACAATCGCGTCGGGGCGCTCCTCAGCAACCCGTTCGATTTCGACGCCACCCTCGGCACTCGCAATCAGCGTATTGGTCCGCCGTTCACGGTCCACAAGAACGGCGGCGTAGTACTCGTGCGCGATGTCGACTGCATCGGCCACGAGCAAGCGCTTCACCTCCAGCCCCTCGGGTGGAGTCTGCGGACTCTGCATCCGGTTGCCGAGCATGAATCGTGCTGCGGCAACCACATCGTCGATCGACCGAACAACCTTCACGAACCCCGCCTTGCCTCGCCCACCCGCATGCACCTGTGCCTTCACGACGGCTTGTGTGGAACCGCTCGTGAAGAGTTCACGCGCTGCGTCCAACGCCTCTTCGGTCGACTGCACCATGCGGCCCTTTGGAACGGGAATCCCTGCATCGGAGAGCAACTTCCGCGCCTGATATTCGTGGATTTTCATGGAGACTCGCAGTCTAGCGAAGCCGAGCCACGCAGGAGGGGATTCCCCGATGTGCATCGAGAGAAGGGAAAACGGACAGGGCGGGATTCGAACCCGCGATAGGGATTGAAGTCCCTATACCGGTTTAGCAAACCGACGCCTTCAGCCACTCGGCCACCTGTCCAGCGCGGAGGAAGTGTAGCAGTACAGCGATCCCAGTCACCGTCGGCATGCAATGGCGCTCGTCATGCGCGCAGGATTCGATGGCTCCCGTCGGTAGCTGGGAAACCGAGGGTCGCTGATGGTGCAGGGTGCCTCGTTCTCGACCGATTCAGCTGGCACTCCCGCTCGCTGCAGGAGGATGCGAGCAGCCTGAGAGCAGTCGGCAAACGCGTGTCCCGATCGCGTTCCCTCAGGAACGCTGAGAGCGCTCGACAGCCCGCGCGATTCAAATGCGCGGATGACATCCGTGCCGACCTCATAGAGCTGTCCGGACGCACACGGTCCGATGGCTGCCACCATGTGGCTTGGCTGGGCTCCGTACTCCAGCGTCATGCCGCCCACTGTCGCACCGATCACATCCGAGGCGAGTCCTCGCCACCCCGCGTGAATGGCTGCAACGCATCCTGATGCAAGGCACGCCACCAACACAGGGCAGCAGTCTGCGGTGGACACTGCCGCAACAAGCGTGGTGTCCGCACTCACGACTGCATCGGCCTCGGAGCGAGCGCCAAGGCAACGGTTGGCGTGGATCCACCGCGATCCATGAACTTGTTTCGCACGGCAAAGCTGAGCGGTGGGACCGCCGAGTTCGCTTGCAAGTGAGGCATCGGACAATCCGACGCAGACACCACACCAGTGCGGTACCGAGCGCGATAGCAGGAGCGGAGACAACCAACCGCACGGAGCGGTCACCGATCGTCGGTCGCCAACCCTTGAGGCGCTCAAGACAGTGCGCGCCTTACGGTTCGCAATTGAGATCTACGGAAGTATCGCCCTCGTCGGTCTCATCAAGCGTGCTCAGGTCGATACTCCACCCAAACATATCGAGCGCGAGCCACTCGCGCGCCGAGAGAAAGTCTGGAAGTTTCCCGAGCGGGGTGAGATCGAGCGGGGAGGAGATGTATGAGCAAGGATCTCGGCTGAAATAGGTGACTCCACGCCCAATCTCCTTGCCCAGCAGACACCGAGTACCAAGGTCGCCCAGCTCATTCTGCTTGATGAATGCGCCGCGGACAGGCGACCCGTCGTACATCTCCATCTCAAAGTCGTCCGAAGAACCTGATGTGTCGACCATGAAATTCAGGATTGAAGTGTTGGCCACCGTGTTTCGTGCAACGGTTCGCGGCATCGCTCCTCGGAAGTCGCGGTTCAACTGAGCAACGGCGGGGGGTCCAGCCACTGCCGGGACCCTTGCACGGAAATCAACAATGGCGCATCGAGCTCCGGCACCAGCCCCAACCGTCGCGATGGTCTGCACCGCACCATCCGGGTACCCGACTGTCCGCTGTGCGGCAGGAATGGCGGGAAGAATCTCGGCGTCGTCAAAGACGTTGGTGTTGGAACCAGGGTTTCCCGCGATCTGATGCTGAAGAAACTCGAGTGAGTTCGGAGTATCTCCCACCGCTGCGGTTGCCGCCCCGAGAAGCTGTTCTGCCGTGTTGGCGGGATTGAGTTGAATCCAATTGGCGATGAGAGTCTTGTTGAGGCCAGGGTTGTAGTCGAGCGCCCCGAGGACTGATTCGCCACCGACCAAGCCTTGCTCGTGGAGCGTAGAAAACTGGGCACACGTCACAGGCGGCGCACCTCCAAAGACATTTGTGTTGGATGCGATCAAGTAGGTGGGAGCGATGGCGTCTGCCTGAAAGCGGAACAAGTCCATGACTGTGCAGTCGCGGACGAGAAAGTCAGCGCCCGCAACAAAGCCCATGGCCTGAACAATCTCTCGAATCAGGTGGTCTTGGAACGAGTACAGATAGCCCGTGCCGAAGCGCAGCCCGTCCTGCGGATCAAAGTCCCACTGAATCGCGGAGTTGAGCGAGACGGTGCCATCATCGGCTGGCGCACTGATGCCGCCCGCCTCAGGCAGCCCGAGAGCCACCTTGAGTGGCCGCGTCACAAACACTCGGTTCTCCTGCGTTGCCGCAGTCGATACGCCGCTGTACCGAATGGGAACGGAGGCGCGAACGGGCACCGGTGTGTTTTCGAGTTCGTTCAGGCTAGCTCGATCGATTGCATCGGCGACATCGGAGTACTTTTCAATGGAATACCGAGCTGTCGTGAATCCGAGCCGTCCGGCGGTGATGGGCACATAGGCAACACGCAAGGTCACCGTGATGTCGAACGATTGAATGTGCTGCTCCATGTACTGCTCAACTGCAGCAAGCGCCGAGGCGAGTCCTTCGACTTGCGTGGGAGGAACGATGGATGCACTTGTGAGAAGCAGCCGAAGATTGAATGGCTCGACTGGTCCGCCCGCAATGCCTCCCTCTGCTGAACCTGCGGCCGCCTTCTGGTGCTCTTCCCACGAGATGCCACCGATGGTGTTGTCCACCATCAACTCGAAGCGCGGAGAGCGAACGGCCTGCTCAGTCACCGCCACCATGTTTCGCAGTTCACCCAAGCTGACAGGGGCGCCCTCACCGGCGATCGGCGTTGAGACCGTCAGTGTTGTTTGGGATCCGCGGGCAACCCGGTCGTAACTGACGAGGACGGCGTCTTGGCGGGGAGCAGCCGTGAGTTGGTCCGAAGCCGCTGTGAGCAGGAGCAGTTCTGTGGCAAGTGTTGCGGAGATCAGCATATGTAGTCTTTCAATTCAGATCAGCGATTGCGTGGGATGCGCAGGGAAGTCACGAGAACGAATCAACCTCCAGATCCACCAGGGCAACTGCCCCAGGCAGCGAGAATCTCAAGCAGGTCGGCAGAATCCACATCGCCATCGCTGTCAAGATCTGCGATCTCAGCCAGGGGATTGTCGTTTGGATCGTTGCCGAACACACCAAGAACGAATACAAGGTCATCCGCTGCCACCCGTCCATCAGGTGTTGGAAGACCTGCTTGAGGGATGCCACCAGCGATGTCTGCAGGGCATGAAGCAAACTCTTGCCCAAGGTCAAATGACACATTGTCAATGACCACAAATGCGCCACTGATACGGATCTCATCAAACTCGAAGTCTGGATCGATTTCCGATCCGAAGGGCTGAGCGACTCGTACGGGTCCACCCTCGATTGTCGTGCTGGGGAAGCCAGTCGAATACAACGGTGTCTGGATCGCTCGCATGTCATACACCTGCACAAACTTCTGCTCGAGCCCTGCGGGAGTGTTCAACAGCCCCTCCACGACAATTGCATTTGCTTCGAGGTATGGATGGTCTGCCAGACCGGGGAAAGTTCCTGGGTACAGGTTCTCAAGGTCAAAGTAGGTCTTGAAATCGAACGCGTTCATGAAGAAGCGCGCCTCCTTCACAGGCCGATAGGTGCGGATGATCGTGACGCCGCTCGCGTTCGTCGCGCTGTCGCCTGAAGGGAACTCGCCAGTGGTTCCGTTGAAGACCAAGCGCTGCCCATAGCCGCGCGAACCAAATGCAGTCGCGAAGCCTTGGCCAAGGATGCCTCCCCACTGACCGAATGAGCCGTTTTCCCCGAGCCCGTACTGGAAGATCGATGGAATGTTGTCGGTGTAGATGAAGCCTCCGGTGACCGTGTCTTCGTTCTGATCTTGCGTCTCGATGGTGGCGAAGAACTCAGGAAACTTCGGGTCATCGACTCGCAGTTCAGCGAGGGCCGTCGCACTGACCCGCGCGATCTCGAGCTGGCCATCCTGGGCGCCGTACACCTGAGTTTCGAAGCCTTCAAAGAATGCCAGGAGGGAGTCTTCGCACTCGTCGGGCACGCCGTTGTTGTTCAAGTCCTGACTGTCGCCATTCGCGATATCGCAGGAGTCTGGCACCTCGTTCTGGTTGCAATCGAGCGGACTGGGGATGCCAGGATCTTCCACAGCAACTTGGCATGCATCCGGAATCCCGTCGCCGTTGCAGTCGGCCCCACTCGAGGTGCCGCCCCCAATCTGCCCATCGACCGCTTCCACATAGTCATCGATCTCATTGTCATTGCAATCGACGACGGGAAAAATGCTGCAGCGGAACTTCGCAAAGTCGAACTTCACCTGCGAGATCGACCTCGCATTGTTCGCGCGGTCCTCTGCAGCGTCCTCGATTCGCGCGTCAGACGCGACAACCATTGCGGCAGGGTCATGGGGCGCGTCATCGGTCGTGTTTGTGCAGGGATCTTCTCCAGGGAGTGTGACGCCCGACTCTTCGATGTACTCGGCGTCTGTGCCATCTCCATCGAGTTGGGTGCACTCGAAATCGAACTCCACTCCCGCTTCCTGATTATCGTCGGGATCGCCGCCGTAGTCCGCCCAAGTCTTGGTCGGATTGCTGAATCCTGGCAGTCGCACATTCGCCCCGGCCGCGTAGGCCATCACAGTTCGCCAATCATCGTCGCCAAACCCAAAGGAATCCGGGAACAGAGCATCACCAGGCTCGGCAGAGGGTGCTTCGTGGTTGTGTTGGCAGCCAAAGTTGTGGCCCAGTTCATGCGCGTAAACAAGATCCCCCAGGATGGTCGCGTCGAGCAGGCAAAATGGCCTCTCGGAGAACGCCTGCAGCGTGGAAACATCGGATGGCCCCACGATCCCACCCGCGGGCGCGGACAGGGGATTCGTGGAATCAACGATTGGGTGCGGATTTGCAGGGACGCTGAGCCCAGCGAGCCCTTGTGCCACGTTGTTCGCATCCACCATGACGCTTGCCAATCCAACGAATGCACTATCCGATCCATAGTTCGTGCCAACGAGGGCGACTTCGTCTGCACCGAGCGCGTCTCGCCAGTCCAGGACATAGTCGAGATAACCGTCACCATTCGTTTGCAGACGGTCAAGGTCAATGCCATATCCCGTACTGACGAACGGTTCCTCCTGACCAAAGAACCCATCGCACACCAGCGCGCCCACCAGTCGCAGGCGAGGCAAACAGACCTCTTCCTCCGCAGGCGTCACGCCTGGACGAGCTTCGTGGTAAGCCAGTTGTTCGGTACCAACGCATGAAGCGGGGGGTTGTGGAGCGGGCGGACCGACCGCAGGGGGATTGGTCACGGTGCCAGGCTCGGGATATGACCCGTAACCACAGTTGTTATTGAGGTTATTGTTGAGATCGGCTCCGTTGAATTCAGCGCCGCCTTGCTCAGTTGACGTGAACAGCGCAAGATTTGCCTGGGCGACCGTTGCAACGGCTTGGTCATACGGAGTCGATCCGCCTTCTCGGATGAACTCGTCAGCATCCACGGAGAAAACAAACAACACATCAATGATGATCCCGCTGTCCTTCACCAACCCTGCCGGAATGCCAATGGGGGCCACTTCAGGGGGGCAGGGGGTCACGGCGCCAGCAACGCCGCCTTCATTCGCCCCTTCACCCGCCAAACCGGCGAGTTCGCCACCCATGAATGGGCCCTTGGAGCCCCCGTACATCCCCTGATCGGGGTGCCGTTTGAGTTCACGACCGACACCACACTCGAGTTGTCCATAGTCGGGACGGCGAGTCAGGCGGTAGGTGCCACCATCAGCCGCAGTAATGGCATACGCCGCACCAGATCGGGCGAGTACATAGCCCGCGAGTCGCGGCCCAATCTGGCAGACAATGCCGTAGATCGAGTTGGCAGTATCGGTGCGACCGAGGTACACCTGCGCCTCATCTGCAGCCGTCCACGCGCGCCGCGTCACGCGCAAGTCAATGGTCTGCCCCTCCGGCGTGGCAAGTGAAATCTCATCACCAATCTTCCAGCGGCGCACCTGTTCGGCAGTCAGGTTCGGCATGCCAGCCCCGGACACGCCCATCGATGCAAGGTCTGGTCTCGAGGGTCCAGGCTGAGGCATCGCCCCTTGAAGTGCCTTCACCTTGATCTCGTTCAAGTTGAGGCCATTCACACGATCCTCCTTCGAAACCGCTGCAGGAGATCTCCCCGTGGCATCGAGAGAAGGTGCGCGCAGAGGCAACGAACTCTTGTCGCTCGCGACCGAGAGCGCCGTGACTGCAAAGGAGGCGAGCACGAGAGCGGAGCACATGGAGCGGGTGAGTCGCATGGTGTTCTGAGTCCTCATTGAAGTCCATTCCAGGGTTGTTCGCGATGCGCAGAGGGCTTTGTCGCCGAAACTGACCAAGTCACCGACCGTCCGAACCCACCACGCAAATGGTGATGCCGTTCCAATCGAAGGTGTGAAGGGTCCATGCCAAGCGGAGATCCAGACACCGCCCTCGCCGCCCTGAAACGCCGCGCCAAAGCACGGTGATTCGTTGCGGCTTGGGGGAGCTGAACCTGCGACGCCCCGCAGATCAACGGAGTCAAGATGGCTTGAGTGCCAGGAAAGTCAAGTGAGACTGTCGGATTTCGCCGTTCCATCGGATGAATCAGCCGCCATTTCCGCCGCCACAAGGCTGCCCAACATCGCCAAGGGGATCGTTGAACAGAATCTCGATCTGGTCGATCCAAATCTGGGTCTGTCCAAATCCGCTGATAGGCAGCACAACAACACGCGTGGCAATATCAACGCCCGCTCCGTTTGGAATGCCCACATACGAGGGCTCGATGCACGCAGGAAGGATGAACTGCCCAATGGGCGCGCCACCCGATGTCATCTGTCCGACATAAGGAGGCATCACCACCCAGCGATTGGTCACGGCGTTGTAGATGAAGACCATCACGAGCCCGCTGGGTGCTGAGACTGTTTGGCCGACCACGCGCACGGAGACCTGCGTGAGATCGTTGACATCGTTCAGCGGGGTCGTCCGCACGACCTGCATGTCAAGTACCCGCTTGGAGGTCGGATAGAACAGCGGGGGCCCAAGACCCGAGGAGGCGGCGCCGCTCGGCCGAGCCGTGATTGTCTTGACGAACTTGTTGTCAATCTCACGAATGCTCAACTGTGAACCGCTGATGAGCGTTCCAGTGACAATCTGGAACTCGCACTGATTGTTCGTGAAGAAGTTGCCTGTGATGACATTGGTTCCAAGCCGACGCATCGCAGGGAATCCGCCGACAAGCGCCAGATCTTCGCTGCCGTCAGCGATCAAGTCTCCGATCTGGACGCCAGGCGCGCCGTTCTGGGTGGGGAACGCGATCGCCCCTCCAGGAGCCAAGCCGCACTGAGGGGAAGCGCTGTCTGGCGCTTGGAACGATGCTTTGACATTGGCGCTCGTCAGCGGCAGTCCGTCATACACCTGCTTGGACAGGGCTTGCATCAGTGCAACAACTCCAGCAATCTGAGCTGCCCCTGCGCTCGTGCCACCCCATGTTGCCGTGTAAGAGCGAAGGCGATTCTGCTCGTACTCCTGGACTGCTGGAATTGGCGAAATGCCCGCGTTCTGTCCACAGAACAGGTCGCCGTATCCGAGGGTTGCAACACCGCGCCCCCATCCAGAAATGTCGACGGTTGCGGTTCCGCTGAAGTTGCTGATGCCAGATCGGCAGTAGTTCAACCCAGGGTACACGCGAAAATCATTGGGAGCCGTTGTGAACTGAAAGCCCGGATTCACTCCGCCTGCAATCACAGCCGCTTCCGAGCCGGCGATCGGATCTGCGATCGCTTGCGAAGCGTTCCCAGCAGCCAACACCACGGTGACGCCGCTGTTCATGGCGGAGGTGATGATCGCTGCGGTTGCAGCGAATGCATTCAAGGGCTGTCCAGCGATGTCGATTGGCAGGACCATGACATTGCCCGGGTTTGGATCCGCGGTCGAAATGTCGGAGAGCCGGATGGCAGCATTGGTCATTGCCGTCAGCAGACGCCCCTGCTCCTCAAAGGACTCGGTCGGGAAGAACAGTGTCGTGACTTCTGGCACAATTCCAGTGACGCCGATGGTGTTGTCCTCCGCCGCAAGGATGCCGAGCGTCGCAGTTCCATGCATTGGCGCTGTGTAGAAACTGCCCTCGAAGGTGGGCGGCGGGTCGGATTGATCGTTGATCACGAGGGGTGTCTGGCCTGGTTCGACGACCACCTTGGACAGCCCCGTAATCGGACTGATCAGATCCTCGTGACTCACAAGCGCGGAAGGTTCAACAACCGCAATCTTGATGGTGGGCAGTTGCGGTCCATTGTCGCCAGGAAACTGGTTCAGCAAACTTCGGAAGCCAGCGAGGTCGAGTCCTCCGCCACGGAATCCTGTGGCATTGATGAACGGTGCGAAAGCGCCCGGAGGAGTGGGCGGCGGTGGATTGGGCCCGACATAGGGGTCGGGGAACTTCTGCGCCGTGGTGTAGAGACTGAGCGCAAAGCTGTCGGCCGTTGCAACGGGCGGCGGGACCTCCAACATTTGGGGGTCGAACAGCGGCGATGGATCTTGGGCGCTCGGAGTCTGCGGAGAACCGCCGTTGATCAGCAATCCAGGTGTCGAGTAGCACGAGTCGTAAAGTCCAATCGCGATGGATGCGCAGTTCTCGTCCCAGTTCACAGTGCAGCATGACACATCGCGGAAGCACACCTCTCGGCAGCAGTCTGGATTGGAACTCCCAGCAAGCCCATGAATCTCAAACGGAGAGTTGGTGATGACAATCGACTCTTCGATCGGATCCCAGTCACAGTCGAAGGGAAATGGTGGCGGGTAGCCAGGCGGGGGAGTCGTGCCAGCTTGGATGGTCTGCAAACAAGTGTCATAAATGCCATCGCCGCCGAAGCCCGACGGTCCCAGCAGATTTGCCAAGGTTGCACACACTTCATCCCAGCACACCGCGCAAGTCGGACGAACGCCGTTGACGATTTCGCAGGTCAGTGCATCGCTGCAATTGCCCACCAGGTTCGGTGGCGTTGAGTCATCGACAGTGCCCGGGTGCGGATACACGCACGGCAAAGCAATACCGTCTTGACAGACTCCGCACTGTGGGCAGGCAGTCCAAGCGTTGCCCGTACTGCCGAAGCCGCAGGTGGGTGCAGGAGTGCCGCAACCGCCCCCCTGTGGTGCGCAGAGCGATACCTTGCCTTCGACTTCCACCCACTCGACTTCCGTCATCGCCAGAAAATCCCTGCCCGCGGCGAGGAGTTGGCTCGGCGGCACGCCTTCGATCATCATCATCGACGCCAGGTCGGGCGAAAGCTTTCCTGAACGCGCGAGCCCTCGCGCGCGGAGTTCAGCCAGTTGCCCGGGATCGGCATTGATCGCTTGCCGGATGGTGGCTCCATATCGAACGATGGTGGCCTGAACCTGGGCAAGGTCGGACTTGCCGAGCGAGGACACATCCAGCCCCGCGGTGCGCGGGGCTCGAATGCCAGCCGACTCCTTGAACATGACGATGAGGCGCCCCGTGTGGACTGGCTGCCCAGTACGCGGGTTGAGCGGCAACTGCAGCAGTCCTGGATCCTTCGTCGGGGTCTTGGTGGGTGTGGTCGGCTGTGCGGCAAGTCGCTTGGCGGCCGATTCACGAAGTTCCTGCTCCGTTGTGGCATCAACCTTGGCAGCACTCTTTGAAGCAGCTGTGGGCGCAGCTTGGGGGGAGGCTGCCTTTCCAGACCGTGTCTGCTGTGCCCACACAGTCGAAGTCATCGCGGTGAACAGCGCAACCACGAGGGTGCACAACAAAAGACGGGAGAACTTTCTCATGGATGATCTCAAGACCCAATCTCAAACGACACTGGCGTTGCCACGGTCTCCGCAACCGCTGCCAGAGAAATTCGATCAGGCGAAAAGCATACCAATCCACATACGAGTTGCACTCGGAACGCGCCCCGCAACCGCCACAATTATCCACCAGATTTCGCGTTCCGAAGCAGCCGAGATCCGATGTCGCGGCGGAAGAACGCGCCGTGAAAACGGACGGATTCTGCAAGCGCGGTCGCTCGAGTGCAGGCATCTGCCAAGTCGTCCCCAAGGCATGTCGCGCCAGCCACGCGCCCCCCGGCGGTGATGATTTGCCCCGACTTGTTTGCCTGCGTGCCAGCCTGAAACACGATGCCGTGATCGGCCACTTGGGGGAGGGCATTGGACAGCCCCTCGATGGGGTCTCCCTTGCTCGATGCCGAGGGGTACCCACGACTGCACACCACCACACAGCAGGCGGGGCGGGGATCGAAGGAGAACCGAGCCTCCGCGAGTCGACCTTGCGCAGTCAGCCAAAGAGTTTCGAGAAGATCGCCTTCGAACCGCGCCATCAAGACTTGCGTCTCTGGATCGCCGAACCTGCAGTTGAATTCGAGAACCTTCGGACCGGCGGGGGTCAGCATCAATCCCGCGAACAACACGCCACGGTATTCAATCCCCTGTCGGCGAAGCCCGTCGACGGCTGGAACGAACACATCGCGTGCAACAGCCTTCAGTTCCTCATCGCTCAGCAGAGGTGTCGGGCAAATCGTCCCCATGCCGCCCGTGTTGGGCCCCTTGTCCCCTTCGCCGACTTGCTTGTGATCCTGCACCGTGTCGAGCACTGTGATGGTGCGACCGTCGACGAGCGCAAGCACGGAGATTTCCTGCCCCTCCAGTCGCTCCTCGATGACCACCGTTTGCCCCGCCTCGCCGAACTGCCTCGCATCCATGCAGGCGCGAACCGCGGCGATCGCTTGTGCGCGCGTCTCGCACACGCTGACCCCTTTGCCCGCACAGAGTCCGGCTGCCTTCACCACGCATGGCTCATCGCGCTCGGTCACATAGGCGAGTGCCGCGTCGAGCGATGTGAAGGTGCGTCCCTCCGCGGTAGGGATCGATGTCTGGCGCATCAGCGTCTTGGCGAACGCCTTGTCCGACTCGATTCGCGCCGCAGCCTGGACGGGACCGAAGACAGGTCGGTTCGGCGCGGCGAGTCGATCCGCGATTCCCTCGGCAAGGGGCACCTCAGGTCCGACAATCACGAAGCCGATCTCCTCCCGCTCGAACCAGCGCTCGAGTTGGAACATCTTGCGAGGACCGAGGTCTTCGGGGCAGGGCGTCCCGAGGGCAAGCAAGCCTGGATGCGCGCTCGGTTCGACGAAGAGCTTGCCCAGCCGCGGCGACTGCGACAGGCGCCACGCGAGCGCATGTTCGCGTCCGCCTGAGCCGATCAGGAGGACGTTCAGGCGAGGCGGGATGGGTTGCGAAGGCGTGTCCGTCATGTGCTGAGTGCAGCGAATTCGAGATCGTGCGCCTCGGCAACGGGCTTGTTCACGAGCGTGCCCCGCGTGGTGTTGATGCAGTTGGCGAAGTGGTGATCCATGCGCGCGAGTTGATCCGCGCCGAACTTCGCAAGCTTCAGCGCCCACGGCAGCGTCGCGTTCGTGAGCGCCTGCGTCGAAGTTCGAGCCACCGCGCCCGGCATGTTGCCGACGCAGTAGTGCACGACGCCATCGACCGTGTACACGGGGTTCCGATGCGTGGTGACTTTCGCCGTCTCCACGCAGCCACCCTGATCGATTGCCACATCGACGATCACGGAGCCCGGGCGAATGTGCCGGAGATCGTCGCGGCGGATCAGCTTCGGTGCGCGGGCACCCGGCAGCAGTACGGCGCCGACGATCAGGTCGGCCCAGGCAAGTCGCTCGCGGATCGCCTGCGGATCGGAATAGATCGTGTGGACATTCTCCGGCATGAACTCATCGAGCGCGCGCAGGCGATCGAGGTTGATGTCGGCGATCACGACATCCGCGCCAAGACCAGCCGCCATGCGAGCGGCGCATGTGCCCACGACACCGCCGCCGATCACCAGCACATTGCCAGGCGCGACGCCTGGAACGCCACCGAGCAGGACGCCCGAACCACCCCACGGGCGTTCGAGGTACTTCGCTCCCTCCTGGATCGAGAGCTTGCCGGCGACCTCGCTCATCGGCGTCAGCAGCGGCAGGCGGCCCTCGTCATCGGTGAGCGTTTCATAGGCGCATGCGATGCACTTGGACTCAAGGCATCCGATCGTGAGCTCGCGGTCTGCCGCGAAGTGGAAGTAGGTGAACACAATCTGATCCGCCTTGATCATCGGGATCTCGGCGGGCTGCGGCTCCTTGACCTTCACGATCATCTGAGATCGTTCCCAGACCTCCGCAGCCTTCGGGAGCAATGTGGCACCCGCGGCGCTGTACTGCTCGTCCGTGAATCCGCTGCCGAGGCCGGCGCCCGACTGCACGAACACCGAGTGTCCATCGCGGACCAGCAGCTCGACGCCAACAGGGCGCATGCCGACACGAAACTCATCCGTCTTGACTTCCGTTGGAACGCCGACAATCATGTTCGAGACTCCTGATTCGAGTGCGAGTTCTGCGTGCGCAGGGAAGGTGCGAGTGTAGCGATCGCTCGGCAGATGACTTGCTACCCTTTCCTTCCCATGATGCCGTTTCTGACTTGCGCAGTCTCCCGTTGGACGCTGCGCGCAGGTGCCGTGTTGGTCTGCGTGTGTGCGTCGGCAACGGCCGCCGCGGAGGACGCCGCGCTGGTGGACCAACTCAACAAGCCGCTCGCGGACACTGCGGAGAAGGACCGCAGTGCGCCCGTGGTGTTTGCCGCGTTCACGCGCATGACGACACCGCCGCCGATCGCGGGCGAGGAGCTTTCGCAGGCCACGGTGTGGCCATCCATGGATGGGTGGAAGGAGGTCTCCGCGTGGGCAAAGGCCAATGCGCCGCTCGGCGAGGCACTCATGAAGGCGCAGTCGGCGGGTCTGCTCGGACTGCCGTATGGCACCAAGAAGTCCGATCCCAAGTGGGTGCAGTCGGGCGCGGTCATCGAGGTCAGCGATCTCGAGGGCGGACCTCCCGTGCAGTTCAGTTACTTCCGAGTCGTGCGCACCATCGGTGCGTACGCCACGGCGGAGATGTACCGACTCGGCGAAGAGAAGGACTTCGATGGTGCGTTCAACATTGGCATCGCCTACGCGCGCTTCCTTCGGCAAGTCTGCGAGCAGTCGATGTTGCAGGAGAAGGTCTTTGGTCTGCAGTATCTGTCCGAGTGCATGACGGTGCACCGAGACTTCATGTGGACATTCCTCGACCAAATTCCGGCGGCGGTCCTGCAGCGCGTGGCGATGAAGGAATATGTGTTCCTCAAGCCATCGGACAATGAGCGCATGCGGCGATTGCAGCTGCCCGAGGGTGACCGCATCGTGGTGGCGCGAGTGCTCGAAAAGGTCCTGGGAAGCGGGGCGATCGATAGTGAGCGCTTCGCGGATCTCATGGCGTCGCAGGATGCCGGCGGCGACGACTTGAGCTCCTTCGGGAGCCGCGAGTTGTGGCGGCGCGTGGGCGAAGTCCACGGTTCCTTTGACGCGAGCAAGGACCGCCTCGCGGACATCTATGACGACTGGTGGCGCCGCTGGAAGTTGCGCGCCAATTCGCCGATGCAGAAGGTCAAGACGCAGTTGTCCGCAACCAATCCGCTGAAATACCGCGTGGTCGTGGATCTCGTCGGCGACGTCACGGTGGCGTTCACCTGGCGGAATGTGACGATCGCGGAGATCAACGGCACTGTCGTGTCCGCTGGCATCTGCGCGTCCTATCGAGACTCGAAGAACACATGGCCCAAGGATGTGCAGCGCGCCTACGCGACCTCCATGCCCAAGCGATCGAACTTCGATCCCTTCGCGAAGATCATCGAGGGCGTGAAGCGGTCCTATCCGCTTGAGTACCGCACGCTGGCGCAGCGGATGGCGATCGACTCGCCGTACGGGCGCGTCTGGGCAACGGGCTGCCTCCTGCTCTCGGTCGGGAAGAACGCGGAGGATGACGGCGGTTCGACGCACTCCACCGATGGCAGCGTGGGGGATATCGTCCTGTGGCCGCCCGTGCGCGCACTGGCGCGGAAAGAGGGGCTGCTGAAGTGAGCGCACCGTCGGCTGAACGCATCCTGATCATCGGGTCCGGGCCAGCTGGCTGGACCGCCGCCATCTACGCGGCGCGTGCGAACCTGAATCCGCTGTGCATCGTTGGCGTGCCTCGCACGGATCCCGCTCCCGTGCTGCCGGGCGGTCAACTCATGCTGACGACGGAAGTGGAGAACTACCCCGGCTTCCCGAGCGGCATCACGGGGCCAGAACTGATGGAGCATTTCCGGGCGCAGGCGGTTCGCTTTGGCGCGCGGGTGCTCGACGAGGATGTGGCATCGTGCGACTTCTCGAAACGGCCGTTCCGCCTGACCCTCGCGGGTGGTCAGCAGGTGGAGGCGCTCGGCGTCATCATCGCAACGGGCGCGGTCGCCAACTGGCTCGGTGTGCCCAATGAACTGCGTCTTGCGCAAAGCGGAGGTGGAGTCAGCGCATGCGCCGTGTGCGATGGCGCCCTCCCCGTGTACCGAGGGAAGGAACTTGGCGTCGTGGGTGGCGGGGACACCGCGATGGAGGAAGCGATCTATCTCACCAAGTTCGCGTCGAAGGTCCACATCATCCATCGGCGGGACTCCTTCCGCGCATCGAAGGCGATGCAGGATCGGCTGCTGTCGATGCCGAATGCCGTCGCGGTCTGGAACAGTCGCGTAGTGGAAGTCCTCGGCGGTGATCGCATCGAGGGCGTCGTGCTCGAGGACACGGTGACGGGCGCGCGGCGAACCCTTCCGCTCGGTGGCCTTTTCATCGCCATCGGTCACTCGCCGGCCACCACCTTCCTGAAGTCGAGCGGCGTGGAACTCGATGACAAGGGATACGTCGCGCTGCGGACTCGGTCGAGCGCGACGAACATCGAGGGGGTTTTTGCCGCCGGCGATGTCGCGGATCCGCACTATCGGCAGGCGATCACCGCCGCGGGCATGGGATGCCAAGCTGCGCTCGAGTGCGAGCGTTGGCTCGCTGCATCGGGCGTGCACTGAAACGCGGTTCGCCGGAGGGCGATTCGCCGAGCGCCGCTAGTGCGCAGCTGGAGCGGGCAGCGCACTCCGCACGCTGAGTTCGCGCAGTTGCTCGTCGCTGATCGGGCTCGGCGCCTCGATCATCAGGTCCGCGCCGGACTGCGTCTTGGGGAATGCAATCACATCGCGGATGTTGTCCGTGCCGACGACATGCATCACGAGGCGGTCGAGTCCGAACGCCATGCCGCCATGCGGCGGCGCGCCATGCCGCAGTGCGGACAGCAGGAATCCGAACTTCGCCTGCGCCTCCTCGTTGCTGAGGCCAATGAGGTTGAAGACGCGCTGCTGCACATCCATGCGGTGAATGCGGATCGAGCCGCCTGCAATCTCGCTGCCATTGAGGACGAGGTCGTACCCAGCGCTGAGACAGGCACCCGGATCGCTCTCGAGGATCGGGAACTGATCTGGGTTCGGGCTCGTGAAGGGATGATGCAGCGCGACCCAGCGGCGGTTCTCGTGGTCCCAGTCGAACATCGGGAAGTCAACCACCCAGAGGAAGTTCCAGCCATCCTTCGGGATCAGGCCGAGGTCCGCTGCGACGCGCAGTCGCACTTCGCCCATCGTCTTGGTGGCGATTTCCCAGGTATCGCATGCGAACAGCAGCGCATCACCAACTTCAAGCCCGACGCGTGCGATGAGCGCATCCCGGATCGGTTCGAGGAACTTCGCGATGCCTGTTTCCAGTCCTGCGGCGGTGCGCTTGACCACCGGCACGCCTCCCGCACGGAATGTGCGAACCCACTCGGAGTAGCCATCGGTGAGCTTGCGCGTCAGCTTCTCCGCGCCGCCCGGGACGCGAATGCACTTGACCACGCCGCTGCGCCCTGCGGGACTCTTCTTCGCGAGCGCTTCTTGGAAGACCTTGAAGTCGCAGTGTGCAGCGAGATCGCTGATGTCCTCGATCGGCAGTCCGAAGCGCGTGTCCGGTCGATCGATGCCATATCGCTCCATCGCCTCGGTCCATGTCATGCGGGGAATCTCCCCGATGTCGTGCTGGAAGAGTTCCAGCCACAAGCCGCGCGTGAAGCCGCTCATCATGTGGATCACATCGTCGCGGTCCACGAAGGACATTTCAAGGTCAATCTGACTGAACTCCGCCTGCCGATCCGCGCGCGGATCCTCATCGCGCAGGCAGCGGCAAATCTGCAGGTAGCGATCACACCCCGCGACCATCAGGATCTGCTTGAACAACTGCGGGCTCTGTGGCAGCGCGTACCAACTGCCTGGATGCAGGCGGCTTGGCACCACGAAGTCGCGTGCGCCCTCCGGCGTCGACTTGATCAGCAGCGGCGTTTCGATCTCGAGGAATCCCTGCGACGTGAAGTAGTCGCGCGTGAACTTCGTGATTCGTGAACGCGTCCGCAGGATCGATTGCATGCGTGGGCGGCGCAGGTCGATGTAACGGTACTGCAGTCGAGTCTCCTCGTTGATGCGGTCCGCATCATGTTCGTCCGGCAGGATCGGCGGGGTTTCGGCCTTGTTGAACACCTCGAGTTCCTCGGCGACGAGCTCCACCTCGCCGCTCGCGAGCTTGGGATTCGCGCCACCGGTGCGGATGCGGATCCGACCGCGCACACCGATCACGTCTTCGCGGCGCACGGCGCGTGCGCGCTCCATCAACTCTTCGGGCGCGCCCTCGAAGACCACCTGCGCCAGCCCTTCCTTGTCCCGCAAGTCGACGAAGAACAGTCCCTTGCCCTGCTCACGGTATGTGTTGACCCACCCGCAGAGCGCGGCAGGCTTGCCGGCATCCGAGGCTCGCAGTTGTCCGCAGAAGTGGGTTCGCTTGATCATGGGTGTTTCGTCCTGTCCGTGCACATCGGAAGGTGCGGAATGCTACCGACACGGCATGGCGACCAAGAGCTACCCTTCGCCCACGATGGCGCAGACGGCGTCCGACAGGCGAACCACCGTGCTGTTCACGGCGTTCGAGCCGTCTGGTGATGCACACGCCGCACCCGTGATTGCAGCGCTCTTGCAGCGCGATCCAACGATCCGCATTGCCGCGTGGGGAGGTCCTCGCATGCGTGCGGCGGGCGCGGAGATGCTCGGCATCACTGCGGAGGATGGCGCGATGGGGCTTGCGGGTCTGGCCAAGATCGGACTCGTGCGCCGAGTGCGTGCCGCGGCGGTGGCCTGGGCGCGCGAGCACAGCGTTGCCGTGCATGTGCCCGTGGACAGCCCGGCCGCGAACTTTCCCGTCGTGCGCGCGCTTCGACCGCTTGGGGTGAAGACCGTCCACCTTGTTGCGCCGCAGCTGTGGGCGTGGGGTGGGTGGCGCATCCGAAAGCTGCGGCGGCGCACGGATCTCGTGCTGTGCTTGCTTCCGTTTGAGCAGGAATGGTTCCGCTCGCGCGGCGTGCCTGCGGTCTTCATCGGGCATCCCGTGATGGAGCGGCGGCTCGATGTGGCAGGGCTCAACGCGGAGGCGGTGCGCCTGCCGAGTGGTTCGCCGCGGATCGCGATGTTGCCCGGCAGCCGCAGTCAGGAGTTGCATGCGAATCTCCGTTCGCTCGTTGGGACGTTCACGCTGCTGCGCCAAGCGCATCCGCAGGCGGAGTGCGTGCTCGTGGCGGCGAATGCCAACCTCCAGCAACTCGCACACCAGCTCATGCCTTCGATGCCGAGCGGACTGCACACGCAGGTCGGTGGACTCGATGCAGTCCTCCACTGGTGCGATGTGGCGCTCAATGTGTCTGGGACGGTGTCGCTCGATGTCGCGCTTCACGCCAAGCCGATGGTCGGCGTCTACCGAGTCTCTGCGCCGTCGCTCGTTGCCTCTCGCCTGCTGCTGCGGTCTCCCGTTCGATTGCTGCCGAACATCATCGCTGGGCGCCGGGTGGTGCCGGAGTTCGTTCCCACGGCGGCCGGATCGGAAGCATTCGCAGGGGCCGCAGACGCGCTGATTCGCGATTCGGTCGCCGCGGCCGAGGCGCGTTCGGCACTCCGCGCAGTCGTGCAGCGTTTCGCTGGTCATGACTCAGGGTTCGAGGCGGCGGCGTTCATCGACCATGTGCGGCGAGGCGGCGGAACCGAGGTAGGAGCACTCGACTCGGTGGTTCCCGCCGCGCGCGCCTCGCAGACCACGGCGGCACGCATGGCTTCGCCGTAGCATCGGAAGGAAGACCCATGACCACACTCTCCACGATTGTCGCTGCGTGCGTTTCGCTGGTGATCGCAGCATCCTCTTCCGCCCAGAACGGCACCATCAAGATCGTCAGCAGCCTGCCCCGAACGGGCAGTGCGAATGCGCAGACGGGAACGATCGTGAATGGCATCAAGATGGCGATCGCCGAGGTGGGCGGCAAGATCGACGGATACGAGATCGCGTATGAGGACTGGGATGACGCGAGCCCCCAGCGCGGCAACTGGGATCCGACCGTCGAGGCGCAGAACGCCAACAAGGCAGTGACCGACGCGACAATCGTGGGCTACATCGGCACCTTCAACAGTGGTGCCGCCAAGATCTCGATGCCGGAACTGAACCGTGCTGGGCTGGTCATGATCAGTCCAGCGAATACCTACTCGGGTCTCACGAAGCCGGGTCTTGGCGAGGCGAACGAGCCCGCGATCTACCGACCTTCGGGCAAGATCAGTTACTTCCGGGTCGTTCCGACGGATGACCTGCAGGGAGCAGTGGCCGCAGAGTTCGTCGCGGCATCAGGAGCCAAGCGCGTCTTCGTGCTGCACGACCGAGAGTTGTACGGCAAGGGAATTGCGGAGGTGTTCGAGCGGCGCGCGAAGGAACTCGGGATGGATGTGGTTGCCGTGGAGGGGATCGACACCAAAGCGGCGAACTACAAGTCGCTCGCGCAGAAGGTCAAGTTCTCCAAGAGCGATGCCGCTTTCTTTGGCGGCACCACGCAGACCAACGCCGGGCAGGTCGCGAAGGATCTGCGGAGCGCAGGATTCGCGGGAATGTTGGTGGTGCCGGACGGGTGCTGCGAGGAGGCGTTCATCCAGGCTGCGGGAGCCAAGAATTTGGAAGGAAACACCTTCGTCACTTTCGGTGGGCTTCCGCCCGCGCAACTGACGGGGCGCGGAGCCCAGTTCCGCGATGGATATCGCAAGATGTACAACGCGGACCCCGAGGCGTATGCGGTGTACGGGTACGAGTGCGGTCGCGTGCTGCTCGATGCCATCCGCCGCGCTGCAACGAAGGATCGCGCAGGTGTCCTGCAGGCGGTTGCGCAGACGAAGGATTTCGATGGGGCGCTCGGCACCTGGAGTTTCGATGCCAATGGCGACACCACGAATCGTGTGATGAGCATCAATGCCGTGAAGGACGGCAAGTTCGTTTTCGTCAAGCGCGCGGGCGATACGGCAGTCGAAGGTGCCGGCAAGGTTTCCGCTGGAGGTTCAGTGGCGCCGGCGGATGCCCAGGCGCGTTGAGTGTGATGGTCCGCGCGCCCAGTGGCGCGGGGCTGCGCGAGGAATCGGCGCAACAGCATGGAACTCGACTTTTTCCTGCAGCAGCTGATCACGGGGCTGTCCAACGGCATGATCATTGCGCTGATCGCCATCGGCTACACGATGGTGTATGGAATCATCGAGCTGATCAACTTCGCCCATGGCGACTTGTTCATGCTCGGCTCCTTCCTCGCGCTCACGATTCTCGGCGCGCTCGGGATCGACGCATGGACGGGGGGCAGCACTTGGTTTGGGGTGCTGCTGTTGCTGTTCTGCTCCGCCGTGTTCTGTGCGGGATTGAACTGGACCATTGAGCGCGTGGCCTATCGACCGCTCCGCGCGTCGGGGAAACTGTCGCTGCTCGTGAGCGCCATCGGCGCCAGCTTCATCCTCGTGAATCTCGGGCTTTTTTGGGGTGGTCTTCCGATGGAGGTTTTTGCGGGCGGCGTGGCAGCCGCTGCGCCGAAGGACTTTCCGCCCTTGGTTCCCAACACGAATCTGCTGGGCGAGGATTCGCTCGTACAAGTGACGCCCAAGGATCTCCTGGTGGTTGGGGTCACGCTGCCTCTGATGGTCGGACTCACCTGGATCGTCACTCGCACGCGATTGGGGAAGGCGATGCGCGCGACCGCACAGAATCCGATCGCCGCCCGACTGATGGGGATCGACACGGACCGCGTCATCGGTGCGACCTTCCTGCTCGGCGGCGCCCTGGGAGGATTCGCGAGCGTCATCTACGCGCTCTACAACAACACGATCTCGTTCCAGATGGGATACCGCGCGGGGATGGATGCGTTCACTGCCGCCGTGCTCGGAGGCATCGGCAGCATGCCAGGTGCGGTTGCCGGTGCGCTCGTCATCGGACTCGTGCGTGCGATGAGCGATGGATACCTCGAGACGCGCTGGACGAACACGATCGTCTTCGGGATCCTGGTGTTGATCCTCATCTTTCGTCCGAGTGGTCTGTTGGGGTCGCGCGCGAAGGAGAAGGTGTGATGCGCCCGCGCATGAACCCGATCCTGATCTTCTTTGCAGTCGCCGCCGCGCTGCCGATGTTTTTCGGCGCCACGGGACTCTTCTACGACGCGTTCCAGTCGATTTTCGTGTTCGCGCTCGTGGGGCTTGGACTGAACATCATCACGGGTTTCACTGGGATGCTCAATCTCGGCATGGCGGCATTCATGGCCATCGGCGCATACGCGTTCGCCATCCTCACCTGCGACATCTATCCATTCCAGGTCGGATTCTGGTCGGGACTCCTGCTTTCGGGATTCATTGGCGCGCTCGCGGGATTCCTGATTGGTGCGCCGACCCTGGGGTTGAGCGGCGACTATCTCGCGATCGTCACGATGGGCTTCGGCGAAATCACGCTCGATGTGCTGAAGAATCTTGAGGCGATCACCAAGGGAACGCAGGGAATCAATCCGCTGCCGCGACCGACGATCGGCGGGTGGACCATCGAACTGCAGGATGAGCGGAGTTGGTACTACCTGCTGCTGCTGATTCTTGGAGTGGCGGTGCTGTTCGTGCGTCGTCTCGAACGCAGCCGAACGGGGAGGGCGTGGCTGTCCATTCGCGAAGACGCGCTCGCGAGCCAGTGCATGGGCATCCCGCCCAAGCGGACTCGGATGATCGCCTTTGCCACGGGCAGTGCCGTGGCTGCGGTCGGAGGCGCACTGTTCGCAGCCCTGCTCAGTTCCACGGGAGAACCGAACTCGTACGACTTCCAAGTGTCGATCCTGGTGCTGTGCATCATCATCGTGGGTGGCATGGGAAGCGTCGCCGGCACGCTCGTGGGCGCTGCGGTGATGGTCGGCATGAACGCCATCGTGCTGGTCAAACTCGCAGACTTGTTCGGCTCGCGCGAGCAGGGGGCATCGTCCAATGTCTTGGCAAGCCCCAACAACTGGAAGTTCCTGATCTTCGGGCTCGCGCTGATTCTCGTCGTGCGTGTGAAGCCCGAAGGGCTTGTGCCGCCTCGTCTCGAGGGTGAATCGGGCGCTCAGCCGCCCGCCCCTCCGAAGTCGCAGTCTGGTGCCGCCGCGCAGGGGGCTGGCGCATGAGTCTGCTCGAAGTGCGGGACATCACGATGCGTTTCGGTGGGCTGACTGCAGTGGATGGTGTCACCTTTGACCTGCATCAGGGAGAGATCCTTGCCGTGATCGGTCCCAACGGCGCTGGGACGACGACGCTGTTCAACGCGATCACGGGCGTGTACCAGCCCACGCAGGGCAGCGTGAAGTTCCGTGGTGCGGAGGTGAGGCGAAGTCCCGATCTGAAGCTCGCCGTTCGCACGGCAGTGGTCGGCATCCTCGGAGCCATCAGCACCTTCATGGCGCTGAATGCGCAGGAGATCTGGACGGCGGCAATCGACGCGAATTACCTGCTCGACAAACCATTCCCGTGGCACAAGGCGCTGGCGGATGCTTGGGCCACCGCGCGTGCTGCGCCGCTCGTCTGGGGGATCATCCCGGCGATGGTGGGAGGCGTGCTTGGTGCCGCCACCGTGCTCGCGCTCTGGCAACGCCTGCGGCGAACGCCGGATCTGATCGCACGAGCGGGGCTCGCCCGCACCTTCCAGAACATCCGGCTTTTCACGGATCTCAGCCTGATCGAGAATGTCCTCGTCGGCATGGACAGCCGCTTGCGGTGCGGCTACTGGACCAATGTGCTGCGCCTTCCTGCGTTTTCGCGCGAGCGGTCGAGGAGCACAGCGGAGGCGATGGAGCTGCTCGCATTCGTCGGGCTCGCCGATCGGGCGCATGCAGCCGCCGGCAGCTTGCCCTATGGACACCGGCGACGCCTCGAAATCGCTCGGGCACTCGCGAGCAATCCCACCGTGCTGCTGCTCGATGAACCTGCAGCAGGCATGAACCCCTCGGAGGTCACATCGCTCATGCAGCTCATTCAACGCGTGCGGGAGCGCGGCGTCACGGTGATTCTCATCGAACACCACATGAAGCTCGTGATGGGCATCAGCGACCGAATCGTCGTGCTGCAGTATGGGAGAAAGATCGGGGAGGGAACCCCGCAGGAGATTCAGGCGGATCGCCGTTGCATCGAGGCGTACCTCGGCGCGGAGGACGAACTGTGAGCGAGGCCATGCTCGAAGTCAGAGCTCTCGAAGTGCGCTACGGTGCGGTGCAGGCCCTGCGGTGTGTTTCGCTTGACGTGCGACAGGGGGAAATCGTGTCGCTCATCGGCACCAACGGCGCAGGAAAGAGTTCGACCCTGATGGCCATCTCCGGCATCGTGCGCGCGAATGCGGGCGACATCGCATTCGAGGGGCAGAGCATCCTCGGCCGCCCTGCCCACGAGATCGTCGCGCGAGGGCTGGCGCAAGTCCCCGAGGGACGCCGCGTGTTTCCGCGGCTCTCCGTGCGCGAGAATCTCGAGATGGGCGCATTCCTGCAGCGGGGGCCGATCGTCGCGGATCTGGACCGTGTTCACGCGCTCTTTCCCGTCTTGCAGGAGCGTGCGAAGCAACTGGCGGGAACACTCTCGGGCGGCGAACAGCAAATGCTCGCCATCGGACGAGCGCTCATGGGTCGCCCGCGACTCCTGATGATGGACGAGCCGAGCATGGGCATCGCGCCGATGTTGGTCGCGCGCATCTTCGAGGCGATCCGCGAGTTGAACAGGCAGGGGCTGACGGTGCTGCTCGTCGAGCAGACTGCGCGCGCCGCACTTCGCCTCTCGAGCCGCGCATTCGTCGTCGAGAACGGGCGCACCACGATCACCGGTGCGGGGAGCGAACTGCTCCACGATGCGCGAATCGCGAGCGCCTATCTCGGCGGTGCGTGACGCGCCGCGCGTTCACCACTCCTCGATGCCGCTCTGGTGCACCTCGGCGGCCGTTCGGCGCGGTGGCAAATCACCGAGTTCCTCGGGGCGATCGTCATAGGCAACGCGGTCCACCGAGTAGAAGCCATCACAACGCCACGACGGCAGGTGCTGGTCAAAGTGGTCGTTCACGAGCCGTTCCATCTGGCTCAAGCTCCCCGCCGTTGCCCAGATCGTCACATACCCACCCTTGTTGGGGCGGTCCTGACGGGTTGCCAGCACGATGGCATGCCACAGCACGAGCCCGAGCTTCCGCCCGTTGTCGTCGACGTTCACATCGGGATCCACATCGAGTTCAAGCCGCCATGCGTCGCGCAGCTGCAGCAGGATCTCATCGAGATCGGGGCTCTGATCGTCCAGCACCTGCAAGACCTCGCGAAGTTGGGAGGGCGGCTCCTCGGAGTGCTCGAGGTCGTGCGGCCATGTTTCCAGCACTTCACGCAAGCCATGGCGGGAAAGCAACGACTCGACCTGCCGCCGCATGGCGATTGGCACGTTGATCAGCAGCCCCTTCCAGGTATCGAGGAAGACCTCCACGAATGGCTGCTCCGCATTCGCGCCTGCACCGATCGATCCGTCCTCGAGCAGCAGTTGCTCGTAGTGGTCCCACACGCGCAGGAACTGTTCGCGTCCGATCGGCTCGGTGCCGAGATAGATGTCGAGCGCTCGGTATGCATCGCGCGAACCAATCTCCACGATCGGCACCACCTCCGCGGGGAGGAAGCCGAACGCATCACGAACGAGATCGCCGAGGCGATCGTGACTGATGACCACATGGAACGCATAGGTATCTGGATCGCCGTCTTCCCCGGGGCAGTACTCCAGCGTGTAGCCCTGTTGCGGCGCAGGCAGCGAGATCGGTTCGATCCCAAGCGGGAACTTGTAGCCCTCGACTTCCGAGCGAGTCAGATCGCTGCGCAGCTCATACTCCCGCATCGGCGGCATGGTACGCCCCATGCCTTCCGCCAAGAAGTCCTCGAAGACGCGCTTGCTCGACTGCATGGAGCAACCAGGTCCACTCGGCGAGCAGGTAGGGAACTCCCACGCTCTCATGCAGTGTGCGCACCGCCGTGTGCACCGACTCTGCGAGCGGTTCCTGCCATGGGCGCGCCGTGCTGTCGCAGTGATAGGTTCGACAGCCCGTGGGTCGCGCATCGTGAACGGTGCACATGTTTCCGCCGAGGAACACACACGCGGCGCGGTCGAGTGCGCGTGCAGCTTCATCCGCGCGCAGCGTTCGCCCAGCTCGCTGCAGCATCCAGAGCGCTTCGAGTCCCGTGACGGCCAGCAGATGCCCATGTTCGCCAAAGCGACAGCAACGCCCCGAAGCAACGCAGATCGGGCGGTGCACAGCCGTGACGTCATCGATGTGGACATGGAGTGCGCGCAGGCAATCATCCACATCGCTGCGAGCGGCTGCGATCGCCCATCGGTCGATCCACTCGTCCGATGGATGATCGGTTGGAATCAGGGGATGCACAGCGCGCCTCACCACGGCGCAGTGGCGTTGTCCGCATCATCCTGTCCTCGGAGGATGCGAATGCGTTCCACAGGGATCAAGGTTCCGCAGTCCATGCCGGGGCAAGGCGTCCGTTGCTTTGCGGCGCGCCATGCCTGTGCGCTTCGGATGTTGTCGCTCCAGAAGGGCCAGGTACGGCATTGCGTCGGGCGAGCGAGATACACGCGGCACAGCGCCTTGCCCGGCTGCGAGGTGCGATCGAGAAACTCGCAGTCGAAGCCATGCTCGGTTTCGTGCTCGTTCAACGAGCGGCGACCTTCGATCACGCGGGAGTGGCGCTCGAGGAACTCGTCGGTGCTCAGCCCAAGCGCCTCGGCCATGGCGGCCGCCTCAGCGTCCGTATGCCACACCGCGCCAGGTCCGCCGGTGCAGCAGTTGCCGCACTGCGTACAGGAAAAACGCAGCCCATCCTGGTACCAGGGAGCCTGGGCCGATTGCCGCGGTGATTCGGCCATGGCACGGGGGTCCGATGCGGGTGGATCACTCGTCGTCGCTGCTGCTTTCGTCGTCCGAAGACTCCGAATCCTCAGCAACGAGTTCATCCATCTCCACGGCGACGGCAGCCTCCTGAATGGTGGGTGCCGAACCGCGGCGATCCGCTCCGAGTTCCTCCGCCATCCGGGCGGCGGAGGCCATTTCGGTGGCCTCGGAGTAGTCGTACTCCTGACCTTCGACGAGCGGCTTGACCACCATGCTTGTGTAGGCATCGAAGCCCGTTCCTGCAGGGATGAGGTGTCCGAGCAGCACGTTCTCCTTCAGACCGACGAGCGTGTCGACCGCACCCTTGAGCGCGGCTTCGGTGAGAACCTTGGTGGTTTCCTGGAAACTTGCTCCCGAGAGGAAGCTCTCCGACTGCAGCGACGCCTTGGTGATGCCGAGCAGAAGAGTTCGCGCGCGCGCCGGCTTTGGCCTGCGGGTCTTCGCCAGCGGCTTGCCCGCGAGTTCCGCTTCGGCATTCGCCTGCTTCGCCTCGTCCTTGGTGACAAGCGTTCCCTTGACGAGGGTGGTGCCGCCACCGTCCTCCACTCGGAGACACTGCGCGAGGCGATCATTGACCTCGCGGAACACATAACGCTCGACCACATCGTTGGGCAGCAGATCGCTGTCGCCGACATCCACCACGCGCACCTTCGCCAGCATCTGTCGCAGGACGACTTCGATGTGCTTGTCGGAGATCGGCACGCCCTGCGCCCGGTACACATTCTGCACTTCGGTGAGCATGTAGCGATAGAGCTCGTCCTCGCCCTTGATGGCAAGGATCTCGGAGGGCGTCAGTGCACCTTCCGTCAGTGGATCGCCAGCCTCGATCGCGTCGCCCGAGTGCACCAACAGGCGCTTGCCTTGCAGGACGAAGTGGTCTTCAGCCAACTCCTCCTTCGCGCCTTCGGCGTGCACGCGGATGGTCATCTTGCCACGACGCTCGTTCGGCAGGAGTTCCACACGCCCGGAGATTCGCGCCAACACCGCAGGGTCGCGGGGAATGCGCGCCTCGAAGATCTCCGTCACGCGGGGCAAACCACCCACGATGTCCGCCGAGCGGGCTGCACCCTTGGGGGTGAACGCGATGCGCTGACCGGCTTCGATCTGCTGCCCGTCCCGAACCTCGATGTGGGCCTTGGCCGGGAGATGGTGGAGATCGAGCACCTTGCCGCTCGCATCCTCAATCGTGATGCGCGGGTGCATTTCACCCTTGTGCTCGATGACGACCATTTCTTCCTTGTTGGCCTTGCGCTCGATGCGGACGGTCTCGCCCTCTTCGATGTCGCGGAAATGGATCTTTCCGCTCTTCTCGGCGAGGATGGGCGCAACATGCACATCCCATTCGAGAACCGCCTGACCCTTCTTCACGTCGCTTCCTGACGCGACAAGAAGTTGGGCGCCGTAAGGCACCTTGTACTTCTCGAGTTCGCGCCCCTTGGCGTCGAGCACGCGTACTTCACCCGTCTTTCGCAAGGCGATCCGTTTCGTGGCATCGCCGTGGACTGGGACATCGCCGCAGTCCACGAACTCGGCGCGACCCGCTTGGGTGACTTTCCACTGATTCTCGGTGGTGGCACTGACGGCGATGCCGCCCGTGTGGAAGGTTCGCATCGTCAACTGCGTGCCGGGTTCTCCGATGGACTGAGCCGCAATGATGCCGACCGCCAGCCCTTCCTCGACCATGCGCCCCGTCGACATGTCCATGCCGTAGCAAGTGGCGCACACGCCGCGGGGGGTGAGACAGGTGAGCGGGCTTCGCACATACACCGTTCGAACGCCCATGTCCTCGATCTGACGCGCCTTTTCGAGCGTGATGATTTCGTTCTTCGCAACGATGGTCTTGTCGGTTCGCGGATCCACGATGCTCTCGCAACTCGTTCGACCCTTGATGATGTCACGCAGCGGAACATCGATCTCCTCGCCCTTGTAGATCGCTTCCTTCGCGATGCCCTTGTTCTGACCGCAGTCGTGCTCGATCACCACGACCGACTGGGCCACATCACACAACTTTCGCGTGAGGTATCCCGAGTCGGCGGTCTTGAGAGCCGTGTCGGAGAGTCCCTTGCGGGCGCCGTGCGTGGAGGAGAAGTACTCGATCACCGACAGCCCTTCGCGGAAGTTGGACTTGATCGGCGTTTCCATGATCTCGCCGCTCGGCTTCGCCATCTGTCCGCGCATGCCTGCGAGCTGCTGCATCTGAGTCTTGTTGCCTCGCGCGCCCGAGTCCATGAACATGTAGACAGGGTTCATGTAGCGGGCGTTTCTCGCTGCGCCCGAGGGCTTGCCCGGCACATTGCCCGCGACGAGCGTGCTCGATGCGGACGAAGTGCGACGGTCGTTCTTCAGCGACTCGAGCACCATGGCCGACAGCGCATCGCGGCACTGCGCCCAGGCATCCATCACGCGGTTTCGTCGCTCGTCGTCGGTGGTATTGCCATCCTCGTATGCCGCCCGAGCCACATCCACCTTGCGCTGGCTCGCCTCGATGAGCCGTTCCTTGTCCGCAGGAATGCTGAGGTCGGTGATGCCGAAGGAGAGTCCACTCGTGGTGCTCGCCTTGAACCCCGTTTCCTTGAGCGCATCGAGCAGTTCGATGGTGGCACCCTTGCCCAGTCGCGCGAAGGTGTCGTCGATGACGCGCGCCGCACCCTTCTTGCCGAGGGCGCAGTTGTAGAAGGGCATGCCGTCCGAGAGGATCTGCGAGAACACCACGCGACCGACCGTCGTGCGGAGCCTGCGGTTCGCGGGGGTCGCCACTGGAGCATCGCCCGCGGCCTGGATCACTTCGCTGAAGCGTTCGAGTCGGACCTCGACCCACTCATGGATGCCGATCTTGCCGAGGTCATGCGCGAGGAGCATCTCGTGCACGCTGGCGAAGGTGGGGACCTTCTCGCCCGCAGCGGGCTTGTCGATCGGGGCAGCGGTGAGGAAGTACACGCCCATCACGATGTCCTGCGATGGACTCACGATGGGGTTGCCATTCGCGGGGGAGAAGATGTTGTGCGTGCTCATCATGAGCACCTGCGCCTCCACCTGTGCCTCGACGGAGAGCGGCAAATGCACCGCCATCTGATCGCCGTCGAAGTCCGCGTTGTAGGCGGTGCAGACGAGAGGATGCACCTTGATGGCATTGCCTTCCACGAGCACCGGCTCGAAGGCCTGGATGCCCATGCGGTGGAGCGTGGGAGCGCGGTTGAGGAGCACGGGGTGATTCCGCGTGACCTGATCGAGGATGTCCCACACCTGGCTGTCGCGCCGCTCGAGCATGCGCTTCGCGCTCTTGATGGTGTCCGCCAGTCCCTGCTCCTTCAACTTGCGGATGATGAAGGGCTGGAAGAGTTCGAGTGCGATCTTCTTCGGGAGTCCGCACTGCCAGAGCTTCAGTTCGGGGCCAACCACGATGACGGATCGTGCCGAATAGTCGACGCGCTGTTCGACAATGGTCGCTGCCGCCGACCGGTGCTTGGCTCGAGCAACCGCCCCTTGAAGTCGATCACCGACATGAGCAAGGGCAAGCAAGGCCGGTTCCGCGAGACCCTGCTCGGAAAGCGCGTCGACTAT